>CAMTJU010000008.1 GCA_947073045.1 uncultured Clostridia bacterium
GAGTAAGTTTTAAAGATGTTTTGCAAAGTCATTGGGCATACAAATATATTATGAATGCTGTGAATGGTGAAAATTAGGTTTTGTTATTTTCTTGAAAGAAAATTACTTACTTTGTTCTTTTTAAAAAAAGTAAGTATAAGAATCTCATTTTGAGTTGCTTCATAAAAAGAAACAAAAATAAAAATCTCAAACATTTTGAACAGCACTCCATTTGTTAAACAGTACGGTATACTAAAAAACAAATGGGGTGCTGTTCATTTTCTGGTGTTTCATAGAAACAATTTACAAACCCACCTCATATAAGTTAATATTTATTCCTGTAGAGGTGTTTCAATACAACCTTATTGTAGATACTTTTTGCCACGGCACCAGCCATGCTTGGATCAGTTCGTTAACCAGCTCAATATCGCAAATAGCAGATGCGCACCTCCGCGATGCTGTGTGATAATATTTCTCCACACGTTCTTCGGAGAAAATATTCTGTTCTGCCGTGTTCGCTCTGTACCGTTTGTGTTTGCGTATGTTTTTTTACAATCTTTCAACTCGGCTGTGTGATGAGCACTTCATGAGGTTCCTCGAAGCGGAACTGTTCAGACTCTAGACACTCTACACCTTTCTTGATCTTAAAAAACAGCATAGTTAACTTTAAGGCCCAGATAAGTCTCCTACTTTAAAAAAATACAGGCAACTGTGTTGATTGACAAATTGTACTGTTCAGTTATATCCATTCCGCTCAATTCCACATAATGCTTCTAGTAGTAGTAATAACCAGATCTGAGAATCTTGTTTTTTTGAGCTTTTTTGCAATCTGGGAAACTGCTTTCCAAAAACGCAAAAATCGTCGAAGATATCCGTACCACCAGAGCTATCTTTAGATACAGTAACCATGTGCTTGAGGTTTGCCGTATCTTATATATAGCCATAGCGAGGACAAACGGAAACTCTGCGCCACTTTCCGCCTTGTGGAAAACTACAAATTAGACTTTCTTACTGCAATCATTGACATAAAATTCGTTCTTAATTATATACATCATAAGTATCAAACTTTATAGAATAAAATATTGCACATCCATGCAATACTGTTAAAATACTTGTTATAATCTTTTGTTATTTTCAGTTGATATATTTTTTTGTTTGACATCATTTTTTTCAGAACATCCTAAAAAAGAGCAGATTAAAAATAATGATAAAAAAATTAATAAAATTTTTTTCACAGAAATTTCATCCTAAAAATTTAGTACTCCTCAATTATAAAGAATAAAACAAAATTGAATTGTTTTTGTTTGTCTTTCATACCTTTTTAGAATTTTATTTGTGAATACATCTAAAATTTGCCGATATAAGTTTTGTGATAAGACGATTAATTATTGCAATAATCAGACATAATCCGAATTGCAATTTTTCTCGCTGTGTCGCTGGATATAACTTTATCATCTGTCTTTCCAAGGTATACACAAAAATAAACATTTTCCCCTTTATTTTCTGCAAACCCAGTGAACCATGCGTCTACAGCAGTGTCATAATCCACACCCATTCCAGTTTTTCCGTATATAGGAATATCAGCTTTATTTTCCTCAGTCACTAACATGACTTGTTTTAAATTATTTTGAGTTTCTTTTGAATAAACAGAATTCACTCCAAAAATACGTTCCATCACTTCTGTTTGTTCTTTAGGTGAAATTTTTAATGATGATTCAATCCAGAACCCTGTTAAAGCTCGATTATTTTCATTTGTATTCAAACGACCTTCCCAATCAGAAATATCACAGTTACCATATCTAAGTTTATTCAGCTCTTTTTGCATTATATTGTGTCCTATATTGTCTATAACTTCTCTAAAGTACCAAACGCAAGATTTACGAAATGCTTCACTAAAGTCAATGTCATGATTCCAATCTTTATTCCAAAAAAGCTCTCCACTCCATTTACGTATAGAGTTATCCGGCTCGATAATTCCATTTTCCAGTGCAATAAGTGACGAAATAATTTTAAATGTAGAACAAGGTGATCTTTGAGTAAGAGCAAGTTCACTATTAAATATTGCATATTTCATATTAGAAACATCATATACAACTGCAGCTCCATTGAATCCATCAAAATATTCTGACCAGTCAGTTTTTGTTATCTCTGCTTCTGGCAATGTATCATTTTGCACAATATCTGTTGTTTTTGATGACAAATCATTATCTATTGTTGTTTTTTGTTCTGCTGCTTTTTCACTTTCTAAAATCGTCTGTTTTTCTCTTTTGATACGATTATCAGAACAGCCCCCTAAAATTAATGTACACAGCATTACTAAACTTATTGCTTCCATAAAATAAACTTTTTTATTCATAAATTCCTCCTGTCCGAATAGACTTTTATCTTTGCTATTTCGTTATTTTAAAATATTTTTTATATTAGGTGATATTATCTTCAAAAGATAAATTTTATAACCTTTTATCTATTTTGGTATTAAATCATATATAAACTTTATCAGTCATAACTATTTTAAACCTCAAAGTTAAAAATAATAATTGAAAACACTTCATATCCATTTGCAATTCAGACTACTATTGCTATTAGTGGTTGTTATGCTGATGCATAAGTCTATAAATAATACATGGTCTGGTTTGTTTTTTGCCTCTTGAGCAGTTCTTCTCTTTTTCACAACACTAATTTTTATATCATTTAAAACATAATTATCCTGTACAAATTGCAGCTTTCCAAAATAAACAGTATTCCAACCATAAGCAAAGCTTTGATTGCTGGGAATACAAATTTGTTGCCAAGTAGGATTAGTATTACACCAACTAACTTAAAATCTCGAACTGCAACAATTGATTTTTGGAATAAGTGGTCAAAAAAAACGTTTAGCATAGACATCGCTGGCGCAATAGAAACAAGCATTGAGAAAGCAGTAAAAATAGTGAATACTATGGTGTACTGCAATAGGATTCAGCTTCTTCCTGTTTATCGCTAATTGCATACTGTTTTACCTTATTTCGTTATATTTTCATTTTTGTTATGGATTCTAATGTTAGGAGTCATATTTCTCGTAGTATATCGTTGATTGAACAAACATAACAGCCGCAAGTCTTCATTCTGGGTGACTTGCGGCTAATTCTATTTGTTTCGTAACAATAGTGACTCTGAGATTTCAGTTAGTTTCCATATGAAATGGAATACTTTGCTTGAGATTTTTTTTATTAAAGTTTTTCATGAAGCGTTTCCAAAGGAGACGCTTATGTTAAGCTTTTTTCAAAAAAGCTTAGCTTTTAATTTTAAAAAAATTTATTCATCGGCTAAAGATCTTTCATAAAAAGTTTTAAGTTTTTCCATTACTAACCCGTGGACAGAATCCATTGGATATTGACCTTTGAAATCACGCTCACCTGCACGCACTCCTGTTAAAATTTCTATCCCCTCATCGATATGTTTAATGGGATAGATATGAAATTGGCCATTTTTTACTGCCTCAACAACTTTGTCACTCAATACCAAATCATTTACATTATGCTCAGGTATTATAACACCTTGATTACCAGTAAGTCCACGTTTTTCACATAATTCAAAGAATCCTTCAATTTTGTAAGTCACGCCACCAATAACTTGAATTTCTCCACGTTGATTAATACTGCCGGTAACTGCAATATCTTGTCTTATCGGTAAATCTGATAAACTTGAAAGCACTGCATATAATTCGCTACTTGATGCACTGTCGCCGTCAACACCATTATAATTTTGTTCAAAGCAAATTCTGCATGAAACAGACAATGGAAAATCTTGAGCATAAGTCTGGCCTAAGTATCCAGTTAAAACTTGAATACCTTTTTCGTGGATACTGCCACTCATTTGCGCTTCTTTTTCAATGTTAACAATGCCGGCTTTGCCTACATAAGTAGTTGCAGTAATTCTGGACGGCTTAGCAAAAGTATAATTACCAGTATCGAGGACAGCTAAGCCATTTATTTGTCCAACAACTTCGCCCTGTGTCGCAATCATTATATAATCATCGTTAATCATTTGTGTCAACTTTTCTTCGTACATATTCAAACGATTATTGCGCTCGCTTATGGCTTGATCAATATAAAATGAAGTAATAATTTTTTCATTGTCGAGAGTAGCCCAAGCGTCAGCCTCAGTTAAAATTTCAGTAAGTAAATTATAGCGCGTAGACAATTTTTTTTGAGATTCGGCAATTCTAGATGAATACTCAATAATTTTGGCAACTGCTTCGACGTCCAAATCTTTTATTTTTCTATTGACAATAAATTTTTTAATAAAATGAAGTGTGTCCTCAATAGATTTTTCGTTCAAGTCAGTTTCATAATCGAAATCAGCTAAAATTTTAAACTCGCGTGCAAAATCATCGTCAAGCTGGTACAAAGTACGATAATAATTTTCATTGCCAACAATAATAATTTTGACATTAGCATCAAAAGCTTCGGGCTTCAAACTTGAAATTGCAAAACCCGTATTCATTTCACGCGAAGGTTCTATAACAAGTTTGTCAGTTTTCAAAACACGTTGTATTGCCTCCCATGATGAATTATTTTTAAAAATATCGCTTGCCTGCAAAATTAAATATCCGCCATTAGCCTTGTGCAAAAGGCCAGGCTTAATCTTTGTAAAATCAGTCGTCAAATTTCCAAATTCATTTTCATATTCAATCTCGCCGCACAAATTAAAATAAGTCGGATTAAAATCAACAATCACAGGTGCAGATATTAAACTTGAATTATCAACAATCACATTAACTTTGTACTTAATAAATTCTTCTTCACTTTTTTTATTTTTCAATGGTAAAACTAATTGCTGCTGTTCTTCCTCACTTTCATCATCTTCTTTTAAAAATTTGTTTATGCTATCCAAAATACCTTCCTTAACATCTTGCAGATAATTTACAACATTACTGTACTCAGCATACTTTGTAAACAAATTATTCAAATAGCGCCCTACTTCAAATAAACCGATGCTATAGTCAAGAGCTTCAATTTCTTTTCTCATATTTTTATCACAAGTTTTAAGAAGTCCCATAACTTCAGAAGCCTTATTTTGCATAAGCAATGAATTTTTAGTAATAGTATCCTTTTGATCTTGCGGCAAATTTTCAAACTGTTCCTCAGAAATTATTTCACCGTCAATCATTGGCATAAAATATATGCCACTATTTTTTGTTTTCACACTAAAATTTTGCTGACGTGCTTCATCTGAAACTTGTTTAAGAATTTTATCACGTTTATCCTGATATTTTTGTATAATATCAATTCTTTTTTCTTCATAATCTTTAGCATTAAAAGCTTTCGGCAAATCTTCCAATAAATAATTAATTAATTCATCCATTTCATCTTTAAAGAATCGACCATATCCAGATGGCAAAACTAATTTTTTAGGAAATTTCGGCTCTTTAAAATTATAAACATAACACAAATCAGGAGGTATTGGCTCACTGTCTGCAATATTTTGAGCGACATTCCTAACAAAATCAGTTTTACCTGTGCCCGGCAAACCACTTACAAAAATATTAAATCCCTTATTTTTTACACGCAATCCAAATTCCAAAGCTTTAAGGGCACGTTTTTGACCAACTACACCGTCAAAGCCTTCTAATTCTTTAGTAGTTTTAAAATTAAATTGTTTAGGATCACATTTTTTTTTTAATTGCTTATAACTCAATTCTTTAGCCATAATAAACCTCCATTATTATTAAAAATACTTCCACATTATAATAGCATCTTCATGAGTATCAGAATAATAATTTTTTCTAAATCCTTCAATTTTAAATCCAAACTTAGTATAAAGCTTTTGGGCAATTATATTACTAATTCTAACTTCAAGAGTAAGAGCAACAATTTTTCTATAAATAGCAATCTCTATAAGTTTTTGCATAAATTTTGAACCAATACCCATATTTCTATGTTCACATTCTACCACAATATTTGTGATATGTCCTTCATCAATTATATGATACATTCCGCAGTAACCAAAAACAACACCATTTTCTACTGCAACAAAATAAATTGAATAATCTTTATTAAAATCATCCAGCAAACTTTTTTTAGACCAAGCAATTATATTTGAATCTGCTTCAATTTTTGCAACTGCATCTATATGTTCAAATTGCATCGGAATTATTTCTATCATAATTTAAAATCACCATTTTTATTTATAACACAATTTTTTAAAAAATTCATCAAATGTTCATAATTATATCACAAAATAAATTTTATTTTATGTTACAATTAATTTGCTTAATAATTAATTTAAGCTATAACAAAATTTTTATGGAGGTTATTTTTATGGAAGATATACAAAATCAATCTGTTAACCAAAAATATAAATCTTATAAAAGACGTGAAAAATTTACATCTGAAGAAGATCAAAAGATTTTAGATTTGGTGAAAATTCATGGTACAAATAATTGGGCACTAATAGCAAGAGCAATACAAAAAAGAACTGGCAAGCAATGCCGTGATAGGTATTACAATTACCTTGCCCCAAATATAAATCATAATCCAATTAGCGCAGGTGAATATGAAACTATTTATATAAAATATAAAGAAATTGGTTCCAAATGGTTAAAGATTGCTAAATTTCTTCAACCAGGCAGAACTGAAAATCAAGTTAAAAATGCATATAAAAGAATTCTTCGTGCTTCAAATAAGTTAAATATAATACTCGAAAACTCTCAATTACGTCAGAAATTAATTCAAAAAATACATGAAAAATCAATACCATATAAACCACCATTAAAAACACATAAAACAATTAATTATAGACAATTAATAATGCCACAAATTCAATTACCAGTTTTTGAAACACAAGAAACTAAAAATCCACCTAAACATTCGTTTGATTTAGATATATTGTCAGAGACATCAAATAATCAATTTCAATCAGAAACACAAAATTCAACTATAACTGCAGTACAAGAACTATCACCTTTGGAAACACTTACACTTGATTCCTTCGAACCATTGCCAATGCAATCATTATTATCATTTCAATCAGAAACACAAAATATAAATTCATTTCATCACATGATTGAATCTGCAAATATTGAAGAAGATAATTACAATCAATCAATAATACCACAAATTCAACCACAAAATCTTGAAAATTTGTTTGATTTCAATCAACCAACAATGTATGAATCTGATTCATCATCAAATTTAATAATTGATAATGACTCATTAATTTCAACAGATAAAACGCAACCAACAATGTATCAACCAAAAATACAAGAAAGAATTTCAATGCAAGAAAGAATTAAGTCAGCAATAGAAAACGCAGATATTTACAACAATGACTATAATAACAATGAACAAACTCAACATAGTAACTCATTTTTTAATTTAGAATTATAATTATTTTTATCGTATATTTGTAATTATGTCACAAAATAAATTTTATTTTACGTTACAATTAATTTGTTTGATAATTATAAAATTTTTAGGGAGGTTATTTTTATGCAAAGCATGCAAACTCAACCTGTCAATCAGTTTTTTAATATGATGCAAGATAATATGCAAACACAATCTCCTCTTCAAAAAAAAACTTATAATAAATTTACACTTCAAGAAGATCAGAAAATTTTAGACTTGGTAAAAATTCATGGCACAAACAACTGGACACAAATAGCAGAAAAGATACCAAAAAGAACTCCTAGACAAATTCGTGAAAGATGGACAAATTATCTAGATCCCAATATAAATCATTCTGAATTTACAGCAGAAGAAGATCAAATTATTATTGAAAAATATAATGAAATTGGTTCAAAATGGTCAAATATCGCTAAATTTATGGGCAGAACTGAAAATCAAGTTAAAAATAGATTTTATTCTCATATTCTACCTGCTGCAAAACGTTTAAATATATTATTAACAAAAGAAAATTCACATTTATTAATTGAAGAAACACAAAAAGTAAAAAGAAAAAGAAAAAAAATCAATCCATATCAGCAATTATCTATAACAACGTCGCAATTTCAACCAACACACAAAATATCAAATCAGTTTAATTTAAATCAATTACAAACACCATCAGTTAATCCACCATTTCAATCGCATACAATTTCACATCCACAAAATCAAATCCTAGTCCCAGTTCCATGTTTTGTTCCATATCCAGTTTATGTTCCAGTTCAAGCAACACCAGAAGAACAAAAACAGTCACAATCAATTTACTCTAAAATTGACGAAGCAAAAAAAAAATCGGATGAATATAATAGTCAAATTCAACAAACAAATCAATTTGAATTCGACTTATTTGACCAAAACGAGCAATTTGGGCAAATTAATGATTCATTTTATGATTTTAATATTTAGTATTAATATAAAAAAATACCTTTTTGCTAAATAAAAATTATTTGGTAAAAAGGTATTTTTTGCTTTCTTTACTTGTTAATGCACAAGTGTTATAATTTTTTTAGTTCGGGAGGTAAATATGAAAAAATCAAAAAAAGTTTTGGTATCAGCAATTTTGGCTGCATTAATATTTTATTTAATTAGCAATGATAAAGATTATAAATGCAAAGGTGAAGAAGTTATGCAAACTCAAAATAATATTTGCGTAGATGAAAATGAATATGAAAAAAGCATGGAACAAATTATTCTGCCGTTCATTTCACAATATGAAAGCACGGGATATTTTAAAGGTGTTGACGACGTGAATTTATTTTATAGAAAATTTGAACTCGAAAATCCCAAAGCTTCCATTGTAATTGTTCATGGTTTTACTGAAAACACTCAGATTTATAATGAACTAATTTATTACATGCTTAAACAAAATTATTCTGTTTATATATATGACCAAAGATGTCATGGCGCATCTGACAGATTATCAGAAACCTACAATATGGTATATGTCAAAAAATTTAGCGATTACACTCAAGATTTGAAAAAATTTATAGATGAAATTGTCCCAAATTCAAAATTATTTTTATATGGGCACTCAATGGGCGGTGCAGTCGTAGCAGATTTTTTGGAAACTTATCCAGATATAGCAAATTTTGCAGTTCTTTCGGCTCCAATGCTTCAAATATTTACAAAACCATATCCACCAAAAATAGCAAATCTTTATACCGAAGTAGAAAATTTAATTGGTGCTGATAAAAAATATTGTCCTGGGCACTCAGATTTTGATAAAGATAAACATTTAAATGATTCAGTTTATAAAAATTATACACGTTATATCTATTTTATAAATTTTGAAGCACAGCATCCGCAATTAATAACAAATGGGGCAAGTTTTGCATGGCTCAAACAATCTACACTTGCCATAAAAAAAATTTTAAATCCAGAAAACATGGAAAAAATAAAAACTCCGTGCGCAATGTTCCAATATGAAAATGATAAAACAGTTATGCCAAGCGGACAGAATAAGTTTGCATCTTCGGTTAAAACTTGCAAATTATACACAATAAAAGATTGCGAGCACAATATTTATTATATGGACAATAAGATTCTGTCTTCATATCTTCAAAAAATATTTGAGCTTTTTGATGCTCATTAAAAAAATTCAATATTTTGTTGCAGGCTCTAGCAACGTCAATTTTTTATGTTCCGCATCTAATCTGCATTTTATTCCATAGGGAATAATGCCGATTGGTTCTGCGTGACCAAAATTAACATTAAACAAAATTGGAAGCTCAGGATGACCCGCTTCTTTTCCAATCACTGTTCGATATACTTTTTTGTATGGCTCGTATTTACTACGTCTTGCAGGTTTTCCAACAATAATGCCGTTTATCACGTCAAATAATCCCTGTGCAGCAAAATTACGCAGATACCATGTAAGATATTCACATGGCATATCATCTTCACTAGTCTCCAAAAACATTATTTTGCCTTCCCATTCATTCTTGGATGGCCATAGAGATGTTCCCAACAACTCAATAAATACATCTAGACAGCCACCCAGCAATTCTCCCTCTACAATACCAGAACCTTGAATGATTTCGTAGCCAATTTTTTCCGGATGATACTGTTTTTGAATATGGATATTTTCTTCTTTCCACCAAATTTTTTCATCTTCGTCATCATGCCAGTAAGGAGCAGACAAAATTTCAAGCGTTTCCTTTGGTGCAAATAATGTATCTTGAATCATTTTTGCGGTGTAATCGTTAATCTTGACATATTCTGCGAAATTTGTCATGATGCTTGCTCCATAGTATGAAATCAATCCTGCTTTATACATCATGAAATGATTTGATGTAGTATCTGAAAAACCTGTAAAAATTTTGGGATTATCTCGAATTACATTAAAATCAATGTGCGGCAATAAACGAATTGTATCATCACCACCAATTGCATTAAATATTGCTTTGATATTCTTGTCACTAAACGCCATCATTAAATCAGATGCCCTTGCCTCAGGATATTTATAAAGATAATCTATACCCTTAAGCGCATTAGGCATAACTACCACATTCAATCCGTAATCTTTTTCTAACCGTTTTTTAGCAATGTCTAGCTTATGTATCGCCCATGGTTCTCCAAGAGTTCCAGCTGAAAGACTCACAATTGCAACGGTATCTCCCCTACTTAAATGTTTCGGCTTAATCATGACAATCCTCCATAAATAAATTTATCTTTTTTGCAACAATCTCAACTAATCACTAAAATCATATTTTTATTAACTCCCAACACCTCTATTTTTTGCTCTAAATAATATTTCACACAATTTATAATTTGCGGCGTAATCATTTCACCTGGAACAATTAATGGTATTCCAGGCGGATATGGTGTTATATATGAGGCACTTATTTTATTCAAACTTTTATCAAGCAAAACATACTTGCTTGTTTTTTTTGTAGCATTTTTAATGGAGCAAATCATACTTGACTTAATCACATCGTTATTTCCACAAACCAATTTTTTGTAACGAAATCTTTTTTCAATTTCACCGATGGATTTAATTAACAACTGAAAACCAAAATCGGTATCAGCTATGGTTGACAAAGCAACAAAATGTTTCAAGCCACACATTTCTATTTGCAAGTCGAATTCATTGCGTAATATCTCTTCAACTTCCTGCGGCTTTTCCTGCGCATTAACCAAAAAAACTAATTTACTTATATCAATATCTGCAACATAATCATTTTTTTCTACAAGCTGAATTATTTTGTTCGATGATAAAGTTTTTCGCACCTGAATTAATTTTTCCGTGTAATTATTATAAAATTTTTTTGCATGAAGCTTTCTCAATGTACTGTCCATAACACTCATTAAAATATAAGAAGGACTTGTTGTCTGAAACATCGATAAATATTTTTTTACTCGTTTTATATCTACTAATTCACTGTTTATATGTAAGACGGCGCTTTGTGTAAGACACGGCAATGTTTTATGCAAACTATTAATTACAATATCAGCGCCTGATTTTAATGCTGAAGTTGGAAATTTTTCATGAAATACAAAATGCGAACCATGCGCCTCATCTACTATCAAAATTTTTTTATAGCGATGCACAATTTCACATATTTTTTTTATGTCCAAACAAAATCCTTCGTAATTTGGCGACGTAATAAAAACCGCCTTAATGGCATCTTTTGCCTTGAGCAAATTTTCTAATTCAACATAATCTATTCCACAATTTATTCCAAAAAAATCTTTACCGTATAAATAATGTGCTACGATTCCCGTCAATTCTAATGCATTATAAAAACTTTTATGACTTGAGCGCATTGCTATTATCTCATCATTTTCATTGCAAACCGAAAATATTGCTGCCATAACAGCAGAACTTGCGCCATTTACCACAAAAAAGCTTTGCCTAGCACCAAAAATTTTTGCACAGTTTTCCTGTGCATTTTTTATTATTCCTTTTGGATTGTGCAAATTATCCAAACCACAAATTTCCGTCATATCCAATTCTAATAAATTTTCGTCAATAAAATTTTTGTTTCGTTTATGACCCGGCATATGAAATGGGTACAATTTTTTTTTGTCATTAATTGTATCTTCCATAAAAGTTACAACCTCCAAATTGCAAAGCAAAAATGTAGCTTCATACATAAATTCAATTATACTAAAAAAAGCCGACTCACGCCGACTTTTTTAAAGTAATAATACTTTTTAATTTAAACCTGAAATATATTTCAGGAGAAGCGCACCCATTATTAAAATTGATGCCGCAACAAATTGCCAAATAGCTTGATAATTTACACTTTCGTAATCATTTAATCCTAAAGCAAATTTTATTATAGCCCATACAGCATAAATCATACCTACGTAATATATAATTGTAGCAAACACCAATAATAAACTTGCATGCAAAACTCTTGGAGTTGGTGTCGGCTCAAAGCTTGGTTTTAACGTGGGACTTAATATTGGTGTAAAAGTTGGTCTTGGGGTTGGTGTAGGGGTTGGAGTTGGAGTTGGTGTAGGCGTTGGAGTCGGAGGAATATACACCTCTTCTGGTAAACCATCGTCACCTTGCATTATTAACAACGGATTTAATAAAACATTTTTATCTTTTTCAGCCAAATAACATTTTATTTTTACTGTGCCTTTTGATTTTCCTATTACATCTGATTCATTAATCTCTAAAGAATCTTCAGTCGGAACTTCGTACCTAAATACATTATCATTTATATTCACAAGTGGATCTAAGTTTGTATAATCAACATAAAAATCAGCATCTTCATCAAATAAAGTTTCTTTATTCGGCAAATCTTGCATTTCACTATTTGTCTTACATTTTATTTTTATACTATTATCTGTTTTGTCAACTACTATTCCTGAACAAATCGCATAAATATCTTTACCTTCGTCTATTCCTAATTCAATATAATCATTTTCAACTAGTTCAAATGGCACATCACTTTCAATTTGATCAAATGTTATTTCTCTTTCATTTTCTTTATAGACAACATTTTCTCCAAAATTTTCTAATAATTTATTTTCCCAGCATTGATTTAAAATAGGTTCAAAATTTTGCACGCCTCCATATAATAAATCCTTGAAATCATTGTATTCATCATTAAAATTATAAACTGAATTGTATGAAAAAAATTTATCATAAAAATCCGAATCTTTAAACCAAGCTTCAAAATTTCCCCTATCATAATCAATGCTTATATTTTTTATTGCAGAAATATCATCTATTAAAAAATATTTGCTACCATCTATTATAATTTGAAATTCATCAAAACCTAATAAATCATCAACAGTTGTATCATCATAAATATAATAATCATCTGTCGACTTTTCGCTTTCTTCACTCGTGCCATTTTCAATAACTTTTAATGCATCATCAACTTTCTTAATATTTTCATTGTTATCATTTTGTGCCTTAATAACCTTTTCTCTAAAATCTTGTATAAATCCAATCATAGTATTAATCTTATTTTCTGCTTCAATCTTATTTACTCCGGCTGCCGAAAAATAAACACTTTTATCAAATTGAGTTAAATCAATTTCTGGAATACCATATAAAATGTCATCTACTTTACGACTATAATCTTCACTTGAAGATGCACCATATTCAGAAACTCCAAAAATCTCAGCAGCTTGACTCAAAAATGCATTATATGATTGTGCCAAACGCGTAGTGGCATTTGGACTTATAACATAATAATTAACAACTTTTCCTTCTGCAAAAAGTTTTTCTACTTCTTCTTTAAATATACTTAAGTTTTTTAAAATAGTATTTTCGACAAAATCTTCATTTTCAGTTTCTGAGCCTGATATTTTATCAATAAGGTTTCGATAAATATTATTATAAGAATTTAATAATTCCCTCTCGAGCAGTAATGATGTATTTTTTGATTTATTGCCATATACATAAGTTATTTTATCTTCTTGACCATTATTTTTTTCCCAAACCAAACTTGCGTCTACATAAGTCATTTCATCGCTTAAACTATCCAATATTTTGTTTAAATCATAACTTGTAATATTTAATTTTCTATCTTCCGGTATATCATTCACATTTGATATAAAATACAATAAGCCAATTAATTCTTTTGAATCTTTCCAAGGTTCATAATCAGCGCTAAATTTTTCAACAATTTTCAAAGTTTTTTCATCGACGTCTATTGGCTTATAGCAAGACAACTTTAAAATATGATCTTCAACAAAATTATTCTTAAATTCATCTATAATTTTTTTTCTATGAGCTATTTGATTATAAAATGCATCATCAATTTCCTTATCAACATTGGCTTTTATTTCCTGAAATCGCAATTTATAATTATCTAACTCTTCTTTAAAAGTATTGTAATTTTTATTCCCTATTGATTCATTAAAAATTAAATTTTTATTTACAAGATTTCTCTTTATTTTGCCTATTAATTGAGCATCAGATTTTTCACCAAAAAAATAACTTATCGTGTAATCATCGAAAATATCATATTCCATATCCGTATTCACAATTATTTTTTTTGTTAAATCCCTAAGTAGTTCAGCACTTTTACTTATTTTTTCTAAACTTTTATACGTTACATTTATATTAGAATCATCACTTTGCCAAGGTAGCTTCCATTTATAACAAGACAAACTCAAAATGTGATTATTATAGAAATAATTTTTAAATTCATTTACAACTTTATTCATAATACTTGAATAACTTTCGTCTTCCGAGCTTTCGCTAGTAACTTTGTTTTGTATTTGCTTGAATTTTGTTTTATAAACAGTATCTAACTCATATTTAAACGTATTGTAATTTGTAACTCCTACTGATTCATTAAAAACCAAATTATTTTTTTTAACATACAGACTAATATTTTTTTTCAACTTATTGTCATCTATTTCACCTTTAAAGTAATTTATTACATAATTACTAAAAACATCACATGATATATTTGTTTTATCAAGCAAATTTTTTTTTAATTTTTCTAACAAACTTGCGTTATCATCAATATTATATCCATAAAAATAATTATTTAATTGCAAATAAACCTGATTTAAATTTTTAATTGCAGATGTATTATTTATCGATTCTGCATCATCATCATCAAATTCAAAATTATTTACTGTTACTGATTCAGCATAATTATAATCAACATAATTATTTGCGTTATTCAAATCTCCTAAGTTTGGTGAAACAGACCCAATTACAGAAAACAAACCTACACCTGCAAAAACAAGAAAAAAACAAACCAACACAATAATTTTTGTTGGATCACCGGTAATTGCTGAAGTAACAGAACCTTTAATTGCTTCTTCAGCGTTGCCGCTAAAAACCTCATTAACAGTACTGACTGTATTAGCAGCTGCATTACCAACTACATTAACTTTTCCTAATGCCTTACTGAATGATTTGACAAACCTATTTTTTCCAGCAATTTTTTTGATTCCCTTCTTGATTTGCTTCTTAGCAAAATATTTTCCTTCAGAGACCACCATATTGCCTGCAGTGGATACAAAATTTTCTGCTGAATTTTTTTCTTCATCAAACTTTACACTATTTACAATCATATTAGCATGATTTAAAAATTTTTTTGATTTTGAGGTATCGCTATTTTTATTTTTATTGTTCTGTTTTTTTTTATCACTCACATCTTTTGAATTGCTTGTTTCAATCTTTTTTTTTGAATTTGTTGCTCGTTCTTTTTTTTGAATCTTATTTCGTTCTTTTCCTTTTTGTGAAAAATTATAATTTTGCTGTGTGCTCATTAATTGTTCTTGATTTTGATGAATTGTATCAAAAGTTTTAGTCTCTTGTAATTGTTCTGCATTTATCCTTTTACTTAGTTTAATTGATTTATTATCCTTTTGTGGCAAAACATTAGCATTATTTAAATTATCTGAGCTATTATCTAACTCATTTTTTTGAATTTCATTTTGTTTTCTTTGTGAAAAAATATCATTTTGATTATGTGTGTTTATTAATTGTTCTTGATTTTGATTAGCTTCATTAAAAATTTGACTCTCTTGCGATTGTTCTAGATTTATGTTTTTACTTGAATTAACTAATTTATTATCATTTTGTGGCAAAATATTAACATCATTTAAATTATCTGAGCTATTATCCAACTCATTTTTTTGAATTTCATTTTGTTCTCTTTGTGAAAAAATATCATTTTGATTATGTGTGTTTATTAATTGTTCTTGATTTTGATTAGTTGTGTTAAAAATTTGGCTCTCTTGTGATTGTTCCAGATTTATGTTTTTACTTGATCTAATTAATTTGCTATCTTTTTTATTATCTTTTTCAACATCATCTAAATTATCTGAGTTATTATCCCACTCAATTTTTTCATCATCTTTTGAATTATTATCCTTCTCCATTTAAAATCACCCACCCGTTTCATCAGGTTTCGTCGTCATAATTTTATATAGATTAGATTTAACAGGAAACTTGTCTATAAACGGAATAACAGAAGTTCCTGTAAAAAGAAGACCTTGTCCCGCAGGAACATTTGTAATGTAATTACCCTGGCGTGATGAAATATTAAGCAATTTTTCTAATTCAGCACGATCCGTTGGTGATTGATTAAGCATCAAAATAAAATCAGAATTTGAAAGCATACGGCGTGCTAAATCTGAAATTAATAAGTCTTCAACATTTTGAGTAATACCAGTTGGAACACCGCCCCATTTTCTTGCACGCTTATATAATTCAAACAAATAATTTGCAGAATATTCATTTTGGAATAATAAATAAATTTCATCCATGTAAATCCATGTTCTTTTTCCAATTGAACGATTAACAGTAATTCTATTCCAAATTTGATCTAGAACAATAAGCATACCGAAACTTTTAAGTTGCTTACCTAAATCTTTTATATCGTAAACAACAAAGCGATTAGAAATATTTATATTAGTTGGCTTTGAAAATACACTCAGGCTTCCTGTTACATATAACTCCAATGACAATGCCAAATCTTTAGCTTCTTCCTCAGGTTGCTTAATAAGGATATCATAGAAATTTAAAAATGTAGGCACAGGATTATTTTTAGGATTACTAAAATAATCTACATAAGTTAACTTCGTTACACGATCGATAATTGTTTTTTCAATCGCACTCAAACCTTCGCTACCACCTATAATCAATTCGCATAAAGATAAAATAAATTCGGACTTTAATAAAAGAGGGTCATCGCTATCAGAATAATTCAAACTTAAATCAAATGGATTGAGATTATTTTTACTACCGGCAGAAATATGTATAACTTCGCCGCCCAAAGCATTTGCCATTGCAGAATACTCGCGCTCCGGATCAATTACCATAACTTCATCATCTGAGTTAAGCAAAACATTCATCATCTCACGCTTAGCAGAAAAACTCTTACCACTACCCGGAGTTCCCAAAATAAATCCGTTCGCATTTTTTAAAGTTTTGCGATCAAAAAATATTAAGTTACGTGAAATAGCATTTATACCATAATACATACCGCCCAATTGATACAATTCTTGCGTTGTAAATGGAATAAATATAGCCGTACTTGCAGTAGTAAGTGTTCTGTAAATTTCAACAAGATTCACACCAATAGGCAATGAAGAATTCATTGCTTCTTCCTGCAAATAATCCAAATCACCCATCTTGCAATTGTTCTTTCTAGCAATAGATTTAACTTGATAAATATAATCATCTAAATCTTCAAGTGTATCGGCAGATACATGCACAAGACATGTAAATTTAAAGATACGCTGATTTCTGTTTTGCATATCGTCAAGCAATTTTGCAGCTTCATCCAAACTATATCGCAATTCCCATGGAATCATTTCCAAATCATAACCTTTACTAAGCGCTTTATGTTGCTCATCAATTTTTTGTTGCTCCATGAATGAAATTTTTTGTTTTACCAAATCAAATGCTTTGTCTTGCTCAATACTGTCAATGTGAATATTTATATTCATATTAATAGGTACATCAGATAATTCTGAAATTAATTTGTCAGATAAATCCGGTGGCAAATCTTTTAAAAATACAGTTTGTCCATAACGTTGACCCATTGTGTATCTGCTTTTATTTTTAAAATCAAAACTGTCAGGGGCAATAAAATCTTTTGTTGACAAATCATAACGAACTAAATAATCGTAATCAAAAGCAAAAGATTCGGCACCATTGAAAAAATAATACATTAAAGCAAGGCGATCATGCCCAGTCAAAACATGAGCCTGTGCACCAAAAGATTTAAAGTTATTAAGTATATCATTCTCAACACGATACAAAACTTGCGTTGCATTTTTATAATCTTGTGCTTTAATAGTAAATGTTAAATATTTTTCACGAATCATGTTGCTTTGACCTTGCTGCATTTTTTCATTAAGCATTTTATTATATTCTTCACGTGCATCATTCAAACCATCATTTCTGTATTTCAAAAACATTTGATTTCTAAAATCAGCTTTATCTATTGCACGGTTCACAATAGAAATTTGAACATGAATCTGTGGATCAAAATAATTAAGAAATTCGCAGTACTTTGAGAACATATCAATTTTTTCCTCACGGTCCAATAATTGATATGTTATATCTTCGAATTTAATAGTTTTAGAATAAAATCCTGGCACGATTTCACATATTCCATCTTCCATCATACGTCTAAATCGAATTGTCTGCTGAACTGTTACTGGTTTTTGCTGCTTTTTCATTGCTTGTTTTAAAGTTGCCTCACGTTCAAAATTAACCTTGTCTAATCTTTTTAATTTCTCGTTTAATTGCTTTAAGTTTTGCTTTTTGTTCTGATTTTGTTGGACAAGAATTTTGCGAATCTGTTGCTTCGCCTCTAATTCTTGCAAATTTTTCTTCTTTTGCCTTCGAAACAAGTTGCTCACTAACCGTCACTCCCAACCCAAAATCACTGTAATAATCAAAAAAATCAACCGACAAATGAGTTTTATAAACTCTAGTTTGATTGCCAAACATATGCCTTAAAATAAGCATAATATATTTTTCAAATGTAAATCCATTTATTCTTAAGAACCCTACTCCCATTATTGGCATTGCCTCAACTAAAACCAAATAACCAGCTAAATCATTTCCGATAAACGGTTTCACAAAAAAATAGGTTATTAAACAAGTAATTGTTGCAATAATAACACAAATCAATTGTCGTATACTAAGACCAAAAAAGATTTTTTCTTTATATTCCATAATTTCTTTTGGAATTCTAACTTCAAGTGGCATAATACTCGCCTCCAAAAATAAAATTAGTACCAAGCACCAGTAATTTGTTTTGTATATTTATCAGCTCCAAGAAGAGTCATTAAAAGCATAATTGAAAATATTACGGGCTTTATTCCTATTTCCGCAAAAAATATTCCAATTGCAGCCCAATAATTTGGTAACACACCAATTATTAAACCTCTTAATGCTTCTAACGATGCAACATTTCCTACATCAAATGTCACAACTGTAATCATTAAACAAAAAATTAATATGATTACGTACATTACAACTACTTTTAAAGATAATCCTATAAACTGCTTTAAAAAATTCTTACCAATCTGACTAAATTCCTGACTAGCAAACGTTGCAAAAGGTATTGGCGCCAAAGTTATCATTATATACATTTCCATAACCCTACCAAATACGATAAATGGAACTATAAGCATAACTAGCCATACTAATAAAAGTTGTAAACCCATCTGAGCCCATAACATAATTAGAGTAAGCCAATCAAAATTTCTTAATAGTTCTTTAATAGGTCCCCAATCAGCTTGCGATAAATCAACTTCTTTACCTATAGAATACAATTTATTAAATATATCTGTTGCAAAATTAAATATAGCCTCAAGTACCATTTGAGTATTATCTAATAATATTTTACATATTGCAACTTTCAACATTAATTTAAATGGAGATTCAAAGCCAGAATTTCTCATACCCTCAGTTCTTACTGTAATTTGAAATAATTCAACCATAACAATAAGAGCAAAAATTGTCATAGCAGATGGCATTATTCCCTCTTTCATTAATTTTATAGACATAAAATACGGATTTAAAATAGAAGTATTAACATCAGATGAACCTCTATTAAAATAATTTATTGGTGTCCAGGCAAGCATTTTAGTAATTTCATTATTAACTATCACAGAATAAGATTTAGACGCAAAATTTATTGTTACATCTATCATTTTATCCTTTCCAACTGTTGTATCTAATATAGTTTCAACAATAGACACAACTAAATTAAAGATAAGCATACCAATAGCTCTACCTAAAGTTACTACACTTGGTAGCAATGCTGTAAAAATCCCAAGCAAAAAATTCGTAATTAAAGGAATAATTGAATTTAATATTGGTTCAACAATAACAGTAACTATAGAAGCTACAGCTTTTCCAATAGCTTTAGCAATTGTATTAAAAAGACCTAACAGCATAAAATTATCCATCAAATTTCTAACAACTCCTTTCCTTTAGTAAAAAATCTAATTAATTATAACAACAATGTTATTCAATAAAAAACCTGCTATGCATATAAAAATTCCTCCAACAATCTGCCATAAACTTGCCTCCAACGTTGGTGCATTTGTATTTCTTAAACTAACTGCTAAATTTATAACGCCATACAAACACCATAATGCTCCTGCAAAAACGACCAATTTAGCTGCATAAAATAAAATTTGTACTATCATTGCAAAATCAAAATTAAGTGTTCTATATAAAATAGCAGACAAAATCAAAGCAACGCCACCGACAATTTGCCATAAAGCAGATTGGATACCCGGACCACTTCTCTCATGCATAGAGCTTGCCAATCTTATTACGCCTAGCAAAGACCAAAGTGAGCCACCTATTTCAAAAAAAAACGTAATAAAATTTATTAGCGTCTCATAAATCAAAACACTACCACTTGCATCAGTCACAATAAAATTAATTTTGATCATCCCATTTCAAAAAAAATTATTGACGTGCAACAAAATTAAACATTGTAGATGCCGCCATTATAAGCAATCCACCAACAATTTGCCAAATACCTGATTGAAGCGCAGGCCCTGTCTTGTCTTTCAATGCACCTGCCAAAACAAACACTCCCCATATTGTCCAAAGTGCACCACCAAACATAGAAAATTTTGCGCCAATATCTAAGACTTCGTTTAGCAACAATGTATTTGATGACATATTCTTGAATAAATAAGTAGCTGCCATTATCATAAAACCGCCAACAATTTGCCAGGTTCCAGATTGCAAACCGGGACCATTTTTATCTTTCAAACTACTTGCTAAAACAATCGTACCCCAAATAATCCAAATTGCAGCACCTATCATATCAAAACTGACAACTAAATTCAATAAATCATCTATTTTGGCAGGCGCATATGGCGTTACTGCACCCCATACTACAGTTGTTAGATGCAATATTTTAGAAAACAACAACGAACATGCTTCTTTTTCCTGTAATAACATAATAGCATAATTTAACATAAAAACCCCCAAAACATAAAAAATCATCTCTTATTCAATTTAATAAAATTGAATAAGAGACAAAATGTAAAAATTAAAAAATTAATTATTTAATAGTAATAACTGTTTGAAACATAGCAGCAGCAACAATAATTAATGCTCCACCGACAATTTGCCAAATGCCTGATTGAAGTGCAGGTCCATTTTTGTCTTTAAGACCACCTGCTAAAACAATTACACCCCAAATTGCCCAAAAGGCACCACCGACAATTGAAAATTGAGTAAGCATATTTAAAACATCACTTATTAAAGCTGCACCACCTATTGTTGAAACACTTGGCATAGTACTTTCTAATAACATCATAATAATCATCCTCCTTAACATTAATTAGCTAAAATTTTATTTTCAATAAAATTATCAATATCAGCCTCGAGTTCTTCGAGATTTATTAAATCTTCAAGTTTAACATTATCCCAATTATTAACTCCCTCGATAGCTGGCATTTCCTTAAATGAATCAAAAAATTTATTCATTTTTCTTGTTTCTGAATCCTCTACAATGTAAATATTTTTCTTATTATAATCTGCTAATTGCTTATATCGCTTATGTCTTTCAATCATATACTTACGTGATTTAAAAGGTCTTACACCACGAATTGATAATATACATTCAACATCACTGAGAAGTCCAACCTCATCAGGCGTTATCAATTCACGTCCTACAACTTGTCCACTATTTGAATAACTTCCTGATTGACCTTTACTTACTGACGTAGTTCTTAAATCTATTGTCGTTTTTCCTATCATTTTTGAAATATATTCACAAGTTGATTGCTCTTTACCACCTAAGAAAAGCAACGTATCACAGTTACCTGTAATAGTTTCCCAAGTTTTTTCATAAATCGCTTTAATTTGTGCGACATTTTGCAAAATAACATTAACTGACATTTCACGACTTCGCATTGTAGCTATATAAATCTCAAAGTTAGGAATCAAACCTATGTTTGCAAACTCATCAAGCAAAAATCTAACATGAATTGGCAACTGCCCACCATATTTTTCTTCTGCTTTAAGAAACAATGAATCAAATAATTGCTGATACATCATTGCCGCTAAAAAATTAAATGTACGATCAGAATCAGAAATTACTATAAACAAGGCTGTTTTTTCATCGCCAATTTTATCAAGTTCTATATTATCTTCCGAAAGCATATCTGATACTGCTTTAATGTTAAATGTAGCTAAACGAACACCAACCGAAACCAAAATACTTTTTGCTGTTTTTCCAGCTGCCAGCTTAAATAAATCATACTGCTTACAAGCAAAATGGTCTGGATTCTCTGCTTTTAAATCTTCAAACAAAATATCAAGTGGCGACTTGTAATTTTCGTTATCTTCTTTTACCTCAGCAAGTCTTAATAATTCCATTATTGTTGCAATATTTTGCTCATTTTTTGGTGCTTCCATCAATACAAATGCAAACAAGGCTTCCAACAAAGCTGTTTCAGCTTTTTCCCAGAATGGATCCCCAGTATTATTTTTTTTATCACCATTCGTATTTGTAATCAAATTTGTTATAAGTTTCAAAATATCTTTTTCATCATGCACATACTCAAAAAAATTATAATGATCACTCTTATTAAAGTCAATAAGATTAAATATTTTCACCTTATAACCATTTTTCTCAAGCATTTTTCCAGTTTCATTAATAAGGCTGCCCTTGGGGTCAGTTATAACATAACTACTATGGCATTGCATAAGATTTGGTTTTACATAAAACCTCGTTTTACCACTACCACTACCACCAATTACAATTACATTATTATTGCGAAAAGTCTTTCTTGTATCAATTGACATTCCCTCTGTATTAGTAAAGATCATATTTTTTTCTGGTTTTCTATCCATAAGCGGTTTAATGTTTGATTTCTTTCCCCACTCAGCAGAACCATGCTCTTTACCAACCAAAAAGTTTGTTCTTCCTGTCACATTATATAACCATATAGCTATTGGTATCAATGCACCAATAATACCAATCATTAAATCAATTTGATTTGAAGAAATAAAAAATGGGTTTGTAATAAAACTATTAATTATTTTTGAAGTTGCTGCAAACCATTTGCTAAAAAAATCACCATTCATCGAATTAAACAAAAAGGAAAATCTATTTGTAATCCAAAACATAATAGCAGAAAGCACACATGACATAAACATTATGAGTTTGTTTGGCTTCATCATAATAAATCACCTCACTATAAAAAATTTATAATGAATACTTTATTAATCTACACTTCATGCTGACGCGTAGGAGCTGGATTTGCACCAATAGAATTAGATACAAAAGAATTTGCTTTTTTATCAAAATAAAACATATTATCGCCAGTAGCAATAGCGGCTTTACTATTAATTCTATGAGCAAGATCTTTATTAACAATTTGGTTATTACGATTTATATCATCAGCTGTTTTATTAGACAATTTCTCAAAAATAAATTTAACTTTATCTGGCACACTATCTGGCACATTTTCTTCATTTTCTTTAAGAGCATTAGCTAAATTCGTTACATCATTTTCGCTATACATCTGCGGAACAAGTTCATCTCTTCTTTGTTCTAAATTTTTCATTCCAATTCCTGTATGTTCTGCTATATCATTTACTGTTCTGTTTGCAGCTTCATTCATTCCTTCTTGTGTTAAAGCGCCATTTTGGACCCACCGCCCATTTTTACTATTTAAAACTATATTCATATTATTAACCATCATTTGCTGATATACAGGATCATTTAAATTAATATTTTCTAATTTTTTTATTTCACTTTCTAGCTTTTCAATTTGTCCTTTTTTTTCTTTTATTTCATCATCATGATTTTTTCCTGTTTTTTTTGCATCATCCTTAAGATCTTGTATTTCTTCATTAAGTTTTTCAATTTTCTTCTTAGATCTATTTTTAAGTAATTCAATAATGGCTTGAATAATTTTTGCTGTAACAGTTACTGCTTGCATTAATTGATTCGCTACTCCTTCACTCATAACATCGCCCCCTATAAAAATTAATTATGATTTAATTATACAAATAACTTAAAAACTTGTCAAGTAATTCTTTTAAAATTACCATAAATCTTATTTTCACAATAAAATTACTTCACAACTCTCACCATTGTAACATAAAATCATATATCAAACAAATTAATTTGCAAAAATCATTTTGATATTGCATAACATAATTTACAAAAATACATGGTAACAAAAATTTATATAAAAAGCAAGCAAAAAAATTATTTTAAGAAAAAAATAATTTGGCATAATACAATAACGCTTTTAAAAAAATCAGACTTAAGCCTGATTTTCATATTCCATAAATTTTTCACGAAACCGATTTATTTTCTTATTGCGATCATCACAATTAAAAATAGCCGAGCCTACAACAATTACGTTAACTCCAGATTTCAAAACACTTTCCACATTTTCTAAATTTATTCCACCATCCATTTCTATATCTTTATCACAAACAATTTTTGAAAGCGATAAAGCTTTTTGTAGTGTAAAGTCAATTAATTTTTGGCCGCCAAAACCTGGCTCAACTGACATTATCAAAAACATATCTGCTAAATCTAAAACATCATTGATAGCGTCTAACGAAGTATTTGGCTTAATAGCAACTCCAGCTTTTTTATTAAATGATTTTATCATTTTTAAATCGCCTTTTAAATCATCACTTGCTTCAGCATGTATTGTAATAATATCTGCGCCAGCATTTGCAAATTGTTTAATATACCTTCGCGGCTCATCAATCATTAAATGCACATCAAAAATCAAATCTGTAACTTTACGTATACTTTTTATAACAGGTATGCCCAAAGATATATTTTCAACAAACATTCCATCCATTACGTCGATGTGCAAATAATCCGCATTAGCAACAGAATTTATTTCATTCTTGAGTACAGAAAAATCAGCCGACAAAATTGACGGCGCTAATTTTAAAATTTTTTTCAAATTTATCTCCCCATTATTCAAATGAAATAGTAGTTGAACCTTGATAAGACGCATTGTTATCTGCATCAATCAAATAAATCTGGTACTCGCCCGCATTTTCTTTTGTTATATTGAATTTCATAGGCAATTTATCGACTGATACCTCGTCTTCATAAAAAGTTTGCGCGCCGTTTGTTCCAACCTTTAAAATTCTCAATTTTACAGTTTGAGCATCCGAAGGAATGTTGGCCGGATCAACCGTTAATATTTTTGTTTCATTTGACTCAATTGTAGTTGTGGCTGTAGGTGCAGCTTTTGTAGGAACTGGAGACGGGTTAGAAATTGCGCTACTAACTACAAAACTTACAACCGTGCCAGATTGAACCTCTTTGCCTGCATCTACCGTTTGAGTTATGACGGTACCAGCCGGATATTTACTGCTTTGAGATTTTGTAACTGAGCCGACAATCAAATCTTCATTTTGTAATTTTAATTTAGCTTGCGATTCCGTCAATCCGACCAAATTTGGAACTAACACATTTTTTATTTCTTGACCTTTGCTCACGTGCAAAACAACATCAGTATTTTCATCAACTGTTGTTCCAGCCGATGGACTTTGACTTATTACAACATTGTTTGGCACACTTGAACTATATTCATAAACTTCATCAACATTAAATGAATAATTTTTGAACGCATTATATGCATCCAGTAAATCTTTATTTTTCACGTCAGGCATTGAAACTTGTGATGCACCCAAACTTATTTTAACATCTATCGTATCGCCCTTGTATAAATTATCACCATCAGAATAATTTTGATTTGAAATTTTATTCTTCTCAATATCACTGCTGTATTCTGTTCCAACTTCTTTAATTTTCACACCAATACTTTTAGCGATTTCATTTGCTTGTTCGAGAGACTTACCAACAAGCTGTGGAACTTCAACCGGCTTTGCATTAAAAAACATTTTATAACCAACAAACGAAATTAAAAATATTATAACAAAAGATGTCGCAACTGCTGCCATTATAATTTTTTTATCGTCTTTATCATTTACTTCATATTCCGTATCGTAATAATCCTCTTCTTCATCTTCAACTGGCAATGTTTCTTTTTTTATTTTTGCAATATCGTCGACCGTTAACTGAATAGTCGGTGAATCTTGTATATTTATTTCCTCATTGCCGTCTTCACCAACTTGATTAGTAATTGCACGCTTTAAATCATTTTCCATTTCTTCTGTACTATCATATCTGCGCGATGCAAACTTTTCCGTTGCACGCATAACTATTTTTTGCAATCTGTCTGAAACATTTGGATTAAGTTCCTTCATATTAGGTAAAAATTCATTTATTTGCTTTATAGCTATTGCAACAGGTGTATCCCCATCAAACGGCAATTTGCCTGTAGCCATCTCAAACATTACCAAGCCTAATGAATATATATCGCTCTTGAACGTAACGTAACCACCTTTTGCTTGCTCAGGTGAAAAATAATGAACAGACCCCATTGTATTATTTGCAATCGTAATTGTTTTTGCACCAACTGCTTTTGCTATTCCAAAATCCGTCACTTTTATAACGCCATTTGCTGTAACCATAATATTTTGTGGCTTTATGTCACGATGGATAATGTTATGATTGTGAGCATGTGAAAGAGCCGATGCAATTTGTACGGCAACTCCCAATACTTCATCATTACTAAAAGGCGCGCGTCTTTTTATAATTTCCTTAAGCGTCACACCATCTATATATTCCATAACAATATAATAAACCAATCCATCATGCCCAACATCATAAACATTAACAATATTAGGATGAGAAAGACTAGCTGCAGCACGTGCCTCAACAGTAAAACGTTTAATAAATTCCTGATCTTTAACATATTCACCGCGCAAAACTTTAAACGTAACAATACGACCAAGTTTTCTATCCTTAGCCTTATATACAATAGACATACCACCCAAACCAATTTGTTCAATAATTTCATAACGATTAGATATTATTGCCCCAGGTTTAATTTTCATTTTAACACCCCGCTAATTAATATTACAGAAATATTATCGTATCCACCTTTTTCATTTGCTCTTTCAATAAATTTAATAATACTACTTTTTAAATCATTGTTTTTTATTGTATCAAATATTTCTTTATCATCCAACATAGAAGTCAAACCATCCGAGCAAATCAATACAAAATCATTTTGATTATACGGCTCAACAAAAGCATCAACCTCAATATTTTCATTAATACCAACTGCGCGCGTAATAATATTTTTTTGTGGATGATGCTTAGCCTGTCTTTGTGTAATCTTACCCACTCTCACCATTTCATTTACATAAGTATGATCAATAGAAAGTTGGTGAATTTGTTTATTTATTAAATAAATGCGACTGTCACCAACATGCGCTGCATAAATTTTATTATTAACAAATGTACAGACTGAAAAAGTTGCGCCCATTCCATTACATTTAATATCCGAGATTGATTTTTCATAAACCATTTTGTTTGCATAATCAATTGCATTTACTAAAAAATCTAATATCTCATCATCATTTGCAAATGTATTATTTTTGACATAGTCCAAAAAAGAATTTACGGCTAAAGAACTTGCAATTTCACCAGCTTTATGTCCACCCATTCCATCTGAAACAATATATAAATTAGGTAAACTCCCAACTTTTTCATCATTAACATAAATAAAATCTTCATTAATATCACGAACTTTACCAGTATCTGATTTACCAAATGAAATCAATTTGAATCACCCATTTTTTTTATATAAGAATTTCGCAATTGCCCGCATGCCGCATTTATATTTTTACCCAATTTTCTTCTTATAGTAACTTCTTTGCCGCAAGAAGTTAAAATTTGCATGAATTTATTTTGTTTAGAAATAGGCGACGGTTTAAAATCTGCATTTTCAATTTCATTAATAGGGATTAAATTTATATGGCATGGGAAATTTTTAAGAAGCCTTAACAGTTCATACGCACCTTCTTGATTATCATTGACATTATCAATTAAAACATACTCAAAAGTTATACGGCGCTTTGTTTTTTCAAAATAAAATTCACACGCTCTAATTATATCATTAATTTTATATTTATTTGCAACCGGCATTATTTTTTGCCGTAAAAAATCATTAGGTGCGTGCAGAGATATTGCTAATGTAATTTGCAAATTTTCTTGTGCTAATTCATAAATTTTATCTACTATACCGCATGTTGATAAAGTTATATGCCTTTGCCCAATATTTATGCCGTCTTTTGAATTTATCATTTTGATAAATTTTATCACATTGTCATAATTATCGAGTGGCTCACCACTTCCCATAATTACGATATTAGAAACAGGCGCAATTTTATTAGCAAGATAAACCTGCCAGCACATTTCGCCTGCATTTAAATTTCTAACTAAACCATTAAAAGTTGACATGCAAAATTTGCATTTCATTTTACAGCCAACCTGTGAGGAAACGCAAACAGTATTTCCGTACGAATATTTCATAATCACAGATTCAATTATGTTTGAGTCATCAAGCTTTGATAAAAATTTTATGCTTGAATCATCACATTCAAACCTTTTTAAAAAATCAATCCGATTGAAATAGAAATATTTTTCTAGCATTTGGCGCAAAATAAGTGAGAGATTTGTCATATTTTCAAATTCTCTCACGTTTTTTTTATTAATCCACTCAAAAATTTGTCTTGCTCTAAATTTTTTTTCGCCCATATCGCAAATAAATTTTTCAAGCTCGCAAACTGTTAACGAACATATATCAATTTTATCGCTCATAATTTTTCCTTTCGAAAATATTTTTTACTTTTCTTTAGAAAAAGAAAAGTAAACAAAAGAAACCAAATTAAAAATTCTAAGCATAAAAAAATGTTCCCTTTTGTTAGATTTTTATTTTTGCCTAACACAAGGGATATAATTTAAAGCTTGATTTTCGATATAAATTTTTTTGCTTAAAAAAATAAAATTTACTCACTTTCCAATATTTTTTTCAAATACATACCAGTTAATGAACTTTCATTTTGCACAATTTCTTCAGGCGTTCCACATGCCACAATCCTACCGCCTTTATCTCCGCCTTCCGGACCCAAATCTATTATATAATCTGCAGTTTTTATAACATCCAGATTATGTTCTATAACCAAAACCGTATTTTGTGCCTCTGTCAATTTTTGCAAAATATTTATCAACTTGTGCACATCATAAATATGCAAACCGGTTGTCGGTTCATCTAATACATATAAAGTTTTTCCAGTTGAGCGCCTCGAAAGTTCCGTAGCTAATTTTACACGTTGTGCTTCACCGCCCGATAAAGTTGTTGATGACTGACCAAGCTTTATATAAGAAAGTCCAACTTCTTTTAAAGTTATCAATTTAGACCTAATACGTGGATGGGCATCAAAAAAATCAAGCGCCTCATCAACCGTCATTTCTAACACATCGGAAATTGTCTTACCTTTGTATTTTATATCCAATGTCTCACGATTATAACGAGTACCCTTGCATTCATCACATTTTATATAAACATCAGGCATAAATTGCATTTCGATTTTAATAATACCATCACCCATGCAATTTTCACAGCGTCCACCTTTTACATTAAAACTAAATCGTCCTTTACCGTAGCCACGCATTCTTGCTTCAGGTACACCAGCAAAAACTTCGCGTATCAAATCAAACATTCCCGTATACGTAGCAGGATTTGAACGCGGAGTTCTACCTATTGGCGATTGGTCAATATTTATTATTTTATCGAGCTTATCGATTCCCATAATACATTTATGATTTCCTGGTTTCAATTTTGCATGATTTAAATCACGCGCCAAACTTTTATAAAGTATTTCATTTATCAATGTTGATTTTCCAGATCCGGAAACTCCCGTAACACATGTAAAAACTTTCAGTGGAATATCTACATCTATATTTTGCAGATTATTTTCACTTGCGCCAACTATTTTTAATTTGTCTTTAAATTTTCTGCGTTTATTTGGTATTTCAATTTTCATTTTACCGCTCAAATACTTGCCAGTAATCGAATCTTCACAATCAATAATTTTAGAAGGCGCACCACAATATAAGATATTGCCACCGTAAACCCCTGCATATGGCCCAATATCTACTAAATAATCTGCACAAGTTATTGTATCCATATCGTGTTCGACAACTATAAGCGTATTTCCAATTTCATTCAATTTACGCAATGTTTTTATCAATTTTATATTATCGTGCTGATGTAAACCGATACTTGGTTCATCGAGAATATACAACACTCCAATAAGTCCACAACCTATTTGAGTTGCAAGACGTATTCTTTGTGCTTCTCCACCCGATAAAGTTCTAGCTGATTGAGCAAGTGTAAGATATCCCAAACCTACATTTTTTAAGAATGAAATACGCGCGCATATTTCTTTTAAAATAGGCTTAGCAATTTCCATTTGGCTAGGATTCAATTTTATTGAATCAAAAAATTCATTCATATCGCATATAGGAATTTTTGTTACTTCGTAAATATTTTTGTTATTAATAGTTACTGCAAGAATTTCTTTTTTTAATCTTTGACCATTGCAATACGAACATGTAGTATTTGTCATCAAAGATTCATAATCTTGTTTCATAAAGCTTGAAGATGTTTCATTATATCTGCGGCGTAGGATATTTATAAGACCATCAAACCTGTACTCATAATTTTTATGTGTGCCATATCGTCCAACAAAATCTATTTTGTATTTTAGATTATCGCCATACAAAAGAAGATCTTTAGCACTTTGCGGCAACATTTTATATGGTACATCCAAATTAAATTTATATTTTTCAGAGAGAATTTTCAATATACTTTTTGCAATACTTTTATCATTATTGACAGACATCCAGCCAGGAATATTAATTGCACCCTCAAGCAATGTTAAATTCTGATTTGGTATGAATAAATCTGGATCAAATTCACTTTGAAAACCGAGACCCAAGCAATGAGGACAAGCGCCTGATGGACTATTAAATGAAAATGAGCGCGGTTCAATATCTTCAATATTTATTTCGCAATCAGGACAAGAAAAATTTTGACTAAAAGAAATAACTTTGTCACTGTCAAGTAATTCAATATTAATCAAGCCATCAGATAAATTTGAAGCTATTTCAAGCGAATCGGTCAATCTTTTTTGAATATCACTGCGAATAATAAGTCTGTCAATCACAATTTCTATTGAATGCTTCTTTGTTTTTTCCAATTTTATATCTTCATCTAAATCATAAATGCGACCGTCTATTTTCACTCTTGCATATCCACTTTTGCGTGCATCCTCTAATAATTTTGTATGCTCACCCTTCTTAGCTCTTATAATTGGCGCTAACAAATAAATTTTTGTGCCATCGGGTAAATTCAATATTTGATCACAAATTTGAGTAATTGTCTGTTTTTTAATTTCTTTACCGCACTTTGGACAATGTGCAATACCAACTCTTGCAAACAATAATCTCAAATAATCATAAATTTCCGTAACAGTCCCCACAGTTGAACGCGGATTATAATTTGTAGTTTTCTGATCAATAGAAATTGTCGGCGACAATCCTTCTATGAACTCAACTTTTGGTTTATCCATACGCCCTAAAAATTGTCTTGCATAAGAGGATAAAGATTCGGCATATCTTCTTTGTCCCTCAGCATATATTGTATCAAAGGCAAGCGATGATTTGCCCGAGCCACTAAGTCCTGTAAAAACAATAAATTTGTCGCGCGGCAATTCTAAGTTTATATTTTTAAGATTGTGCTCGCTTGCACCTTTAATTATTATTTTATCATTCATATTAAAAAACCTCATTCAAAAAAATTATTGCACATATATTATAGCGCAAAACAAAATACATTAGCAAAAAAATGACTTAAAAACAAAAAATTCTTTTCTTCTTTTTTGAAAAAAAGAAGCATAAACGTCTCTTTAAAAAGAGCCGCTTCATGAAAAAACTTTAGCATAAAAATCAAGCAAAGCTTAATTTTTATTTAAAGATTCTTTAGTTACTTTCCTTCAAGAAAGTAACATAAATATCAAAAAAACAAAGAAAGGAACGAAAAAAAATTGGATACAAAAAAAAATAATATTGTTTCAAATGAAAAATCAAAATTTATAACAATGCTGTGCGCAGTTGCAATTTCTTTTGCCATTACGGCAATAATTTTCATTGGCTATGCAATACTTCTTACGTATTCATCCGTTGGCGAGCAGCACCTAACTCTAGTAATTACATCTACAAGCATAATATCAATAGTAGTTGCGGGATTCGATATGGCTAAATCATGTGAAAATAAAGGCTGGCTGTGGGGAATCTTTACAGGATTGATATACGCACTAATTTTGACAATCATCGGAATTTTTGTAGCAAACAAAGCAATTTTAAATTCCCAGACCTTAATGCTATTTTTACTTGCTGCAGCAAGTGGAGGAGTTGGTGGAATTATCGGCATTAATTTTAAAAAATGAAATGTATTTGAAAAATAGCTCTTGTCACTGTATACTTATTTTGTAAAAGATAAAAAATATTGAGGTGCAAGACTATGACTAAATATATTTTTGTAACTGGTGGCGTAGTTTCTGGATTGGGCAAGGGAATTACTGCAGCCTCACTTGGAAGATTACTTAAAGCACGCGGCTTTAAAGTTACCATACAAAAATTCGATCCTTACATAAATATTGATCCAGGTACAATGAGTCCATATCAACACGGCGAAGTTTTTGTAACAGATGATGGAAGCGAAACCGATTTAGATATTGGCCACTATGAACGATTTATTGACGAAAACCTTACTCGAAACAGTAATGTTACTGCAGGGAAAATATATTGGCAAGTTTTAAACAAAGAAAGAAAAGGAGAATATCTAGGGCAAACAATACAAGTTATCCCGCATATAACAAATGCCATAAAAGAAAAAATATTTGTCACTGGGAAGGAATCCGGCTCCGATATAGTAATAACAGAAATTGGTGGAACAGTAGGTGATATGGAAAGCCAACCATTTTTAGAAGCAATAAGGCAAGTAGTTTTTGAGGTTGAGCGCGAAAATGTTGTATACATTCATGTAACACTTATTCCATATTTAGAAAAATCAGGCGAAATGAAAACGAAACCTAGTCAGCATTCTGTAAAAGAATTATTATCATTAGGAATACAACCTGACATAATAGTTTGCCGTACTCAAAAAAATATTTCTCAGTCAATGCGCGATAAGTTATCTTTGTTTTGCAATGTAGATAAAAACTGCATTATACAAAATATTGATTGTAATTCATTGTATGAAGTACCTTTGATTTTGGAAAAAGAAAATTTAGCGCAAATAGTTTGTAAAAAATTAAATTTGCCAGATAAAAATCCAGATCTTCGTGACTGGAATGAATATGTTCATAAACTAAATAATTTATCAAAAGAAATATCAATTGCAATCGTAGGAAAATATGTCAAATTACACGATGCATATTTATCAATAATTGAAGCATTGAATCATGCCGGCACTTTCAATAATGCTAAAGTAAAAATAAAATGGATTGACGCACAAAAATTAGAAACTGAACCTGTAAAAAATTTCTTTGCAGATGTAAACGGCATAATTGTACCTGGTGGATTTGGCTTGCGTGGCGTCGAAGGAAAAATAAAAGCTATACAATTTGCTCGTGAAAATAAAATTCCATTCTTGGGAATATGTTTAGGTATGCAATGCGCAGTTATAGAATTTGCACGAAATGTGGCAAAAATCTCTGCTGCTCACAGCAGCGAATTTTGTGAAAATTGTCAAAATCCTGTTATAAATATCATGAATGATCAAAAAAATATTGACGATAAAGGCGGAACTATGCGCCTTGGCAAATATCCATGCCAATTGACCGAAAACACATTAGCTTTCAAGGCTTACAAGTGTGAATCAATATCTGAAAGACACCGTCATCGCTTCGAATTTAATAATTTATACCGTGATAAATTAATTGAATGTGGCTTGAAAATTTCAGGACTCTCGCCCGATGGAAAACTTGTTGAAATTGTTGAGCTTGATGAAAATATTCATCCATGGTTTGTGGCAACGCAGTTTCATCCCGAACTAAAATCACGGCCAAATCGCCCGCATCCATTATTTATTGAGTTTGTAAAAAAATCATGCGAAACAAAATATTCTTAAGCTACTTACTTTTCTTTAGAAAAAGAAAAGTAAGACAAAAGAAATCAAATAAAAAAATCTCAAGCTTTGCTTGAGATTTTTTATTTGGTTTTTTTATTGTTTCTTTTTGCTTACTTTTTCTTTCAAAAGAAAAAGTAAGAAAGTAAATCTTGTCTAGTCTTTTTTATTTCCGTTATACACAATTCCCTTTATGCTATCAATCGTAATTGAAATCCAATCCGGAATTATTTCCACAACATTTTCGTTGCAAACTATAATTGGAATATCAAGCAAATCAGAAATCACATGCGCCTGCTCACTTTCATCATTTTCCCACGTTCCAACAATAACTCCTGACGAACGTTTTATAAACGCTAATAAATCATTTGTTATTTTCGGCGTAACAATTATATCGCCAGCCTTAAAATATTTTTGAGCTTCCTCTAGTACTTTGACAACGCATGCCTTTCCCGATACAACTTTATTTCCTATACCTTTGCCCTTTGCCAAAACATCGCCAACTATCTGTACTTTTAAAGTATTTGTCGTTCCGGCAATACCTACTGGAACTCCAGCCGCTATTACTATAGCATCACCGCTTTTTGCAAGACCTGTTTCCATTGATTTTTCAACAGCAATGCTAAATGACTCATCATTCAGATTTATTTTATCAGAGATTATCGGCAAACATCCCCAAGTTAAACTCAACTGTCTCCAAACTCTTTCATTTGGCGTAATAGCTAGAATTGGACAAACCGGTCTAAATTTTGAAACCATGCGTGCGGTAAATCCTGAATCCGTTACCGTAGCAATACATGCAACTTTCAAATCGCGAGCAATTGTACACGTTGCATAGCTAATTGAATTAGTAATATTTGCGCGAAAATTCTTGTAGTGCTCAAGAATTTCCTTGTGATAATTTACAGAGCCTTCAGTTTTAGTAGCAATTCGCGCCATCATTTTTACACTTTCTATAGGATAAGAACCCTTTGCAGTTTCACCAGAAAGCATTATTGCATCCGAGCCATCAAAGATTGCATTTGCGACATCATTAGCTTCAGCACGAGTTGGCCGCAAATTATTTACCATTGATTCAAGCATTTGCGTTGCAGTAATAACAGGCTTTCCTTTTTCATTTGCTTTTTTTATCAATAATTTTTGTACAAGAGGAACTTCTTCCGGTGGAATTTCTACTCCTAAATCTCCACGCGCTACCATTATTCCATCTGCAACTTCCAATATAGAATCAATGTTGTTTACACCATCACGACTTTCTATCTTCGCAATAATTTTAATATGCGAGCCGCCATTTTCATTTAATATTTCCTTTATTTTTATAACATCATCTGCAGTACGAACAAAAGACGCTGCTATAAAATCAAAATCCATTTCTATTCCAAATTTTATATCTTCAATATCTTTTTGAGTAAGCGCTGGTAAATTTACGTAAACATCAGGAATATTTACACCCTTAGATGAACTCAAAAATCCACTGTTTATTGCCTCACAAATTATATCTGTATTCGTAAGTTCTTTTACCTTCAATTCCAAAAGACCATCGTCAATTAAAACACGACTTCCCTTATTTAAATCCTTAGGCAAATTTTTATAAGTTATAGACACACGATTTTCATCACCTTCTACATCTTCAGTTGTAAGCGTAAAAATATTTCCTTGTGATATATAAATCTTATCTTTTTTAAAAGTTTTGATACGTATTTCCGGACCCTTTGTATCCAAAACTAAAGACACTGGTGCATTTAACTCTTGGCGCGCCATTTTTAATTTGTTAATCAATTCACCATGTGTTTCATAATTTCCATGTGAAAAATTAATACGTGCAACATTCATTCCAGCCTTTATCAATTCTTTTATAGTTTCTACATCGCTACTTGCGGGACCAAGCGTTGCAACAATTTTTGTCATTAACATAATATTGCCTCCATTTTTTAAATTGCAAGCATTTTTATTATCTCATATAACTTGTTATCATATTCTTTTTTACACTCTAATGCTTCATTTATATCAATATCTTCGTATTTGCCATTTTTAAAAATCACAACACGATTTTTTCTTTTCTGCATTAACGTTTCTATTGCAGTATAGCCCATCATTGAAGCATGCATTCTGTCTAAAGCAGTTGGCGAACCTCCGCGCTGTAGGTGCCCTAAAATTGTCGCACGTGTTTCAATTCCCGTTATATTTTCTATAGTCTTTGCCATTTGTGTAGTATTTCCAACACCTTCCGCAACTACAATTAAATTATGCGTCTTGCCCTTGGATCTATTTGCAAATATTTGTTGAATAATCGTTTCAGTGTTAACTGTGTTCATTTCCGGAATAAGAACTTCTTCTGCACCACCTGTAATACTACACCATAAAGCAATATGCCCAGCATGACGTCCCATTACTTCCACAAGACTACATCTTTCATGAGATGAAGAAGTATCACGAATTTTGTTTATTGCCTCCATTCCAGTATTTATTGCCGTATCAAAACCAATTGTATATTCTGTGCAATCTAGGTCTAAATCAATTGTTGCAGGTATACAGATAACATTTGTACCAAGCTGTGATAATTTTTGTGCACCGTGAAATGAACCGTCTCCTCCAATTACAATTAATGCGTCAAGCGATAACACTTTGCAAATTTTATATGCACGTTCTACTCCCTCATCATTCATCATTTCCTGACAGCGAGCAGTCAATAAAAAAGTACCACCGCGATGAACAATATCAGAAACTGAGCGTGGACCTAATTCAACAATTTCACCTGAGAGTAAACCTTCGTATCCACGCTTAATTCCAATAACCTGAATGTTGTTATAAACGGCACTGCGCACAACAGCACGAATAGCAGCATTCATACCAGGTGCATCTCCGCCGCTAGTAAGCACGCCAACTTTTTTTATACTTTCCAAAACAATTCCTCCCTACACAAATAGTTAACAAGATAAATTATAAATCACGCATATATTTATTACAAGCGTGCAAAAGGATTCAGTTTTTAAAATAAATCTCAGATATAGCAAAAAAATCTCAAGCGACTACTTGAGATTTTTTATTTGTTATTTGTTATTTATAAAATTTCGCATTCGCACAAATTTTTTATTATACAAAATAAAATTCAATAAGCGAAGACAAAAAAACACATAATAGAGACATAATGCAAGCAAAAAAACTTTCAAACATAACTGATGCATCGAATTTTTTTTTGAATGACGATTGAAAAATATAATTCATGCTGTAAACAGAAATAAAAATAAAAACGAAAATCAAAATACAATTTTGCAATAATATATATTTTAATATTTTGCTAAGTGCCTGCAATTTATAAATTGAAAATAAAACTGATGATGTAAATCCGTATCCCACAGCTTTTAAAAATAATGCAAGCATAATAAAAAATTTACCTAATGGTATAAACGACATAAGCCATATGAACAAAACAATTTTGCCATTTTTAAAGAACTCAATTTTGAATAAATCAATTTTATTTACATGAATAAGTGATAAGTCATTAGAGAAAAACTTTTGTACTATCGAGTTTATCTTATCACAATATGATTGATTCATACCGTTTGCCAGCAGTGCTCCAACTATTGAACCAATTACAAGGCAAATTAATATGTTATTGAGAGCAGCTTTCTTATCAAAATTTCTTTTTGAGTGCAAGATGTTCACCCTTATTTTTTATTTTCTATTGAGATAAATCTTTTAATTTTTTTTCTAACTCGTCATTTAAATCTTGAATCAATTTATTTTGAAATTGCAGCTCATTTGTCAAGCGCTTCGTTCTCTCAAAAATAATTCCGTTATTTACGGCAATACCAAGATAATGTTTTGTAAGATCAATTATCTCAACTTGTTCATCCGTATAATTATATATACTTGCAAAAACTAATATGCCTATTAATTTGTTTTCATTGACAATAGGAATTTGCATGATTGATTTTGGTTTAACCTTGCCCACAAAAGTTTTTATCATGTACACAGTATCTTCTGGTATTTCATTTACAACCTTAACTTTTAAATCCGAAACCAAAATTTCATTTGCACTTAAATCAAACTCACGATAAATATTTTTATTAAATCCACTAGAATATTTTATTTCCATCTTGTTTGTAAAATTGTTAAGTAAATAAAAAGCACTACACATACTATCTGTCGCACTTAATAATTTTGGAATGAAGTCCTCAAGAAATTTATCTAACTCTATATTAATTGCCGCTGAATTTAATATCTTAAATATTTCATTGTGATAATGCTCGCGTTTTCTTACTACACGTTGTAAATTTGTTATTGAATCATAAAAAGTTGTAAGAGCGACATCTTTATTTTCAATCTTAGAATTTATATCATCAATCAATAAATTAACTACTCGTTTTATTTCGTTCATGTACCTGTTTAATATTTTGTTAAATACAAAATTCACAGCAAAAATTATTATTAAACTTATAAGCGCAACAAAAAATAAAATCTCCAGATATATTTTGTACCCATTCATAAACTTACTCTCCTCAAAAAAAACAAATTTTATAAATCATAACCTAATTGTTAGCTTGCGGTCAAATTTTTTTTTAGCAATGTCCAATTATTTATTAAATATTTATTTATGATAATCTGAACAAAATTGATTTTTTCCCTCCATTTGTTATAATATCATTTGAGTTAAAAAAAATACGGAGGTTTTTATTTATGAACTTACCAAATAAAATAACTACGACTCGTTTGATTCTAATTCCTTTTTGTTTATTCGCCCTCATGAGTAATAATACAATTGGTAGAATTATTGCTGTTATTATTTTTATTATTTCATCCCTTACCGATGCACTTGATGGATATATCGCTCGCTCTAAAAATTTAATTACTACTTTCGGAAAATTTATGGATCCACTCGTCGATAAATTACTTGTTAATTCAGTTTTGATTGCATTAGTGCAATTAAATAATTTATCATGCTGGGTAGTTATCATTATAATATGGCGTGAACTTATTGTAACTGGATTTCGTCTTTTGGCTGTTAAAAACAATATTGTTATACCCGCTAATAATTTGGGAAAAATAAAAACTATACTGCAAATGATAATGACAATAGTAATCATGCTAGATTTTAAAAATTCATACATGGTAGCGTTAAAATATATTCTTATTGCTCTGGCTTTGTTTTTCACCGTCTTATCTGGCATAGATTATATATACAAAAACAAAAGTGTATTAAATGAATAAAATGGAGGTAAATTCATGGGTAAAACTTTGAAAAACAAATTAAATTTATTAATATTATTTTTCGTTGCATCATGTATTCCTCTTGTGGTTAAATTAAACTTAGTAGACGTAAATATTGAAGAAGCAACGCTTATTCGCAATAGCTTAAAAATTGCAGATGTATTCTCATATTCAAAAAGTCATTTGATAATTTTGTCTTCAGCACTAATAGTAATCGTATACATAATTTATTTTTTCACAACATCCGAAAAAATAAATTTTGCATGCGTAAAAAAACCAATATTTTTTTTGCCTGCCCTATTTTTGTTTTTCGTTTTTTTATCAACTATATTCTCTGATTACAAATTATCTTCATTTTATGGAATTAGTGAAAGATATGAAGGCATGTTTGTAATTATAAGTTACATAATTTTTTTTGCAGCTACAATTAATTGTGTAAAAACAGAAGGCAGTTTAAAATTTATTTTTTATGCCTTATTAACTTCGGCATTGCTTATTTTTTTGATAGGCATATCGCAATTTTATGGACATGATTTTCTTGTCTCATCATTGGGTAAAAAAATTTTGCTTTTAGGATTTGAAAACAAGCAAGTCAATATAAATCCAATTTTTGATACAGCTTACTCTACTTTATATAATCCAAATTGTTTGGGATTGTATTGCGCAATGATTTTTCCAGTCATTCTTGCAATGGCATTTTTTTTTGAGAAAAAAACAATAGAAAGATATTTATCTTTGATTTGCGCATTGCTTGCCATAATAAATTTGTTTGCTTCAAATTCAACTGGCGCACTTATGGGAATTATATCTTCTATTATCTTTGCTTTTGCCATATTAATTATTCACATTTTTAAAAACAAAACATACCTAAAAAAATTTTTGTTCTTCACACTTGTATCAATTATTTTGTGTGTGGCAGCAATTTTTTTTACACCGTTGAAAAATAAATTTTCAAATATGCTTGCAAAATTTACACAAGACACATCAAATATTGTCTTTACAGATTTAACAATGACGCCAAACAGTACGCAAATATTTTATAAAAATGGAAAAATCAAATTAGAATATATCGATAACAAAATAAATTTGTATGAAAATGAAAATTTGCTTTTTCCATCAGCTACACATGAAGAAAATAATAATGATTCACAAAAATTAATTTATGACTATACTTCAAAAAATATCGACGATTTGCAAGTCACAATTGAGTCAGAAAAAATGGTTACACTTAAATTAAAAAACACAATCTTTTTATTTGGATTAGCAAATGATAAATTATATTTGCTTTCAAACAAGGGCAACATTATTGATATAAACAAACCAATTGAACATTTTGGATTTGATGGATATGAAAGAATTGCATCAAGTCGCGGTTATATTTGGTCAAGAAGTTTCCCACTAATAAAAAAAAGTATTTTAATTGGTTCAGGGCCTGATACTTTTGTATTTGATTTTCCACAAAATGATATTGTAGGCAAATTAAAATTTCATGCGTCACCTTATATTATTATTGATAAACCACACAATTTTTATCTGCAAACAATAATCAATACGGGCCTAGTTTCATTGTTGATTTTATTAGCGTTGTTCGGATATTATTTTTATACAACAATAAAATTTATAATGGCAAAAAATAAATTCTCCATTCTTCAATTAGGATTTACAAGCGGAATTTTTGGATATCTTGTATCAAGCTTGGCAACTGACAGCGTTGTTTCAGTTGCACCCGTATTTTGGATAATACTTGGACTAAGTTTTGCAATTAATTTTTTTAAAGAGAGCGTATAATTTATGAAAAATATAAATCCAGAAAGACTCAAAAAAATTGTTCTGTATGTCATAAGCGATATTATTTTTATTGATTTTTCTATTGCAGTTGCAATGAGTTTGTGGTTTGACGGAAGTATACCTGGCGGCAGTTTTACTGTAATCTCACAGAGTATTTTGTATTGGTATGGACATATGGCAATTACCGCACCAATAATTGCTGTAGCAATTTATGCATTAATGAAAATGTACAGTAATTTGTGGAAATATGCCAGTATTGATGAAATGCTTAAGATTTTTGTGGCTACCGCAATTATTTTTATATTACTTTATTTTTACGATGTTTTTTATCTCAGCCAAAAAGATTTTATGATTTTGCCACGTCGCTTATTATTTGTGGCATGGGCAATAAATATTATTCTTTTTACTTTCTCAAGATTTGGCTACAGAATGATTAAACGTATATTTATTTTCATAAGCCATGTTATATCCAGCAAATCTGGATTAAAAAGAGTTATGATTGTCGGTGCTGGATTTTCTGCGTACAATCTCATCCGCCAAATGCAAAATTCATACGTACGCGATAAATTACCCATAATTGTAATAGATGATGATGTAAAAAAAAATAACTCAAACATTTTGGGCGTAAGAGTTTTGGCTGGTATGGATAACATTGTTGATTTAGTTGACCGCTACAAAATTGACGAAATAATTTTAACCGAACAAAATGATATTTCTAAAATGCAAATGCTTATGCGCCAGTGTACAAAAACTGATTGCACTTTGAAAATTATTCCTCATATAAGCGATGTCTCGGATAACATAAATTTTGTCCCGAATTTGCGTAATGTCAATATATCTGATTTATTGTGCCGCGATGAAATTAAACTCGATACAAAAAATATTAGCGATTATATTTGCAATCGTACAGTTTTAGTAACAGGTGGCGGCGGTTCAATTGGTTCTGAACTTTGCAGACAAATTATAAAATTCAATCCGCAACTTTTAATCATTTTTGATATATATGAAAATAATGCTTTTGAACTTGTAAATGAACTGCGTGCAAAATACAAACACGAACTAAATATTGTAATAAAAATTGGCTCGATTACAGATATTAATTGCTTGGAAAAACTTTTTTCTGAATATAATATACATGTTGTTTTTCACGCAGCAGCTCACAAACATGTCGTATTGATGGAAAATTCAGCTGATGAAGCTGTTAAAAACAATATTTTTGGAACATTAAATGTTGCCAAATGTGCAGACAAATTTAAAGTTGAACGATTTATTTTGCTATCGACAGACAAAGCTGTTAATCCATCAAATGTTATGGGCGCCACAAAACGCATATGCGAATTGATTGTCCAATACATGGCGCAAATAAGTAAAACTAAATTTATTGCTGTAAGATTTGGAAACGTGCTTGGTAGCAATGGAAGCGTAATTCCAATTTTTCAACAGCAAATTATTTCGGGTGGGCCCGTTACTGTCACACATCCTGATGTCGTAAGATATTTTATGACAATCCCAGAGGCAGCACAATTAGTTTTACAAGCAACAGGGCTCGGTAAATCCGGTAAAATTTTTGTACTTGATATGGGCTCGCCCGTCAACATAAATGAATTAGCAATAAATTTAATAAAACTTTCGGGATTGCATCCAAATAAAGATATACAAATTGTATATACCGGTTTGAGGATGGGAGAAAAATTATCTGAAGAATTGATACTTGCGGAAGAAAAAGAAAATCTGCAAAAAACTTGCCACAACAAAATATTTGTGGCAAATGCTATAGAATTTGATTATGAAAAATTTGCTCAGCAACTGAAAAAATTGCTTAGCCTCATAAATGATTCACCAGATAAAGTTGATAAGTATCTTCATAAAATTTTGCCTAACTACAAAAAAATCACAGAATAAAATCTGTGATTTTTTGTATTAAATTTTTGATAAAAATTATTTTCCTTGCTCATGAGTTTGAATATTATTTCCACTTGGCGATTCTTGATTTAACAATCTTGGATCACTTTTGGCAGCTTTTGCTTTTTCTAGTAACGAAGGCTTTTGTTCTTGATTTTGCGATTGTTCCATAAGATTTATTTTATCAATTAAGTCAGAACACAATTCTTTGATTTTAAATATGCTTAATTCATCAGGAATTCTTGAAATAATATCAACAGCAATTTTATTAGCAGAAATATCAGTAATTTGATCCGTTAAACTTTGCATTTGTTCAACAAGTTCATCTTCTCTTCTATCTAAAGAATCTACTTGCTCCTTCAAAGCATCAACAGAATGTTTTAGATTATCTTTCTGAATCTCTAACTCATCTTTTTTCCTTTCTAATTTATCTATCTCTTCTGGTGATTTTGGGTCTGTTCCAAGTTGACTTAAAAAATTTGCTGCAAATCCATTAAATACATCACCTAAATCAAGAGCTGATAAAAAACTATCAGCCACAGGTTTAATATCAAATCCTTCAACATTCCTTGGTGTTGAAATTATAATTTGTTTATTGATTTCTGCTTCTGCATCCAAAATACTAATATAATTTCGCCTTGTTTCTTTTAATTGCTTTTTACATTCTTTTAACTCAATAGCATTTTTTATAAATTCATTTACTGTAATATCCAAATTTTTTAATAAAACTTCTTGATTAGCATCTTGCATCTATATTCCCTCCACTTTTCATTTAATATTTAAATTATACAAAAAATAAATACATAAATCAAGCAAATATTAAAAAAAATCACAGAATAAAATCTGTGATTTTTTGTATTTAAAGAACATCGATATCTCTATTTGGGTCATTTCTTGTTGTTTTATCTTGGTTTTGATTTGTTTCTTTTTTCTGAGTTTGATTTTTCGCGTCTTTGCCTTTACAAAAAGATTTAAATCTTTCCCAAGCATTAGTTTTTTTTGTTCCGTCGCGTCTTCTACTTCATCAAATTCTTCAAAATTATTATTGTTGTCTTGCACATGTATTTCTTGTATATTATCATTATCATTATTATTTTGTTCATTATTGTTATTTTGCGCACTTTCCCCTTGACTAGGTTCACTTGGTTCTTCTTCCTCTTCTTCAAATTTTTCTTCATAAATTGGAAAAAATCCAGGGACCGATAATAAAAATGCGCACAAATTATCATCCAGACCTGAAACATCATCTAAAAAATTTACTCCAAATCCCGAAAGTTGATTACGCAAATTATTAAGTTTACAATGTGCAGCATGCATAGCATCAGCATTACCACTCTCTATAATTTCATTACATAGCAAATCCATCTTATTTAAATTTTCTTCAACTTTCTCATCTCTCTCTTGTTCACCTTGTTTATCTTCCGGTTTAAAATGATTCGCGTAAGTGTCAAACTCATTTATGTAATTTTCTAATTCTTTTAACTTATTTATTTCTAATTCTTCCATTATTTTATACCTCCCAAAATTATTTTTATATTCTAATTATAAAATAAATATATTTTTATGTCAAATATACATCAAAAAAAATCACAGAACAAAATCTGTGATTTTTTATTTTAAAAGATTAATTATTTTAGAAACTAAATCCTGGTTGCATAAACATAAATAATAGAATTATAAACATAAATGAATTATCGCAAGATTGATTTGAAAAAAGCATCATAAATAAAAATAAAAGTAAAAAATTATTTTGGCCTTGGCATGGCATACAATTAGTTCCCATACTTTCACTCTCCCAATAAATTTTTATTTGCATTTATATATTATGAGTGAAAATTTTAAAATTGCAGGTCCATTTTTTTTATTTACTGTTTTGAATGTCAATAAAATTTTTATGTACAGCTTCGGCTGCCCTTTGCACTTCATCTTCATTTACTAATATAGATATTTTTATTTCCGATGTTGATATCATTTTTATGTTTATCCCTTCATTGTATATAGCCTCAAACATCATCATTGCTATTTTAGGATTACTAGCAATGCCTGAGCCAACTATTGATAATTTTGCAACTGTTTCGTCAGACATTAAATGGTCATATCGCAAAAAATCATTATTTCTTTCCAAAATATTTAAAGTTTCATCAAGAAATTCACGCGCTAATGTAAATGAAATATCTTTTGTATTCTGGCGACCTATGGACTGGATAATAAGGTCTACACTTATTTTGTTTCTTGATAGCAATGAAAATAATTTAAAAACCATGCCCGGCTCATCTTCCAAGCCTACTATTGAAATTACAGCAACATTTTTATCCACGGCAATTCCATTTACTAAAGTTTTCTCCACTTTTTTAACATCTCCTATCAAAGTACCCTCGTTATCATTCAAACTCGAGCGCACTACTAATTTTATATTATATTTTTTTGCAAGCTCCACTGAACGATTATGCAAAACAACTGCACCTAATGAAGAAAGTTCAAGCATTTGATCATAATTTATCTGAGAAATTTTTTTAGCAGACGGAATAATTCTGGGGTCAGCGGTATAAATTCCATCGACATCAGTATAAATTTCACACACGTCCGCGTTTAAAGCAACTGCAATTGCAACAGCAGAAGTATCTGAACCACCACGCCCAAGTGTTACAATATCATTATAAGAATTAATAGCCTGAAAACCCGTTATAATTACAATATTATTTTTATCAAGCTCATTTAAAATTCGCTCAGGCTCAACTTTTTCTATACGTGCATTATTATAATTGTTAGTTGCAAAAATACCCGCCTGCATACAATTTAAAGATACGGCAGGATATCCAAGTTTATGCAATGCCATTGCCATTAATGCAACTGATTGCGTTTCGCCAGTTGACAAAAACATATCTAATTCACGCTTGGAGTAATTAAAATTTATTTTAGATGCATGATTAATTAAATCATCCGTCATATTGCCGCTCGCCGATAAAATTACCACAACTTTATTTTTATTGTTATATGCATTAATAATTTTTTGTGCCGCATTGAAAATTAATTTATCATTAGCAAGTGAACTACCACCAAATTTTTGTACTATCAGCAAAATTATCACGCTCCCATAAAAAAATTTTATCATAAATTATTGATTAACTTATATAAATTTGATTTTTTGCACTCAATTTTATATAATGCGATAAGATTAAAATTGTGAGGTAAAATGCATGGATTTGACAAATAAATTAAATGAAAAACAAATTGAAGCCGTAACAAATATTGAAAACCCATTATTAATATTGGCAGGAGCAGGCTCTGGAAAAACTCGCGTTATAACTTATAAAATTGCTTACTTGATAGAAAATGGATTTCGTCCGTATAACATTTTGGCTTTGACTTTTACTAATAAAGCTGCTAATGAAATGAAAGAAAGAGCAATAGAATTGTGCAGTGATGCTCAAAGTGTTTGGATAAGTACATTTCATTCATTGTGTGTAAGAATTTTGCGCGTGGAAATTGAAAACCTTGGCTATTCAAACAATTTCACAATTTTGGATTCGAAAGATTCTCTTGCAATGGTTAAAGCATGTTTAAAAGAATTAAATATGGATGATAAAATTTTTATTCCTAAAAACATTCTTTCGCAAATCAGTTTTAACAAAAATAAATTTATTGAGCCAGAGGAATTGCTTAAGCAATCCGAAAATGATTTTAGAATGCAAAAAATAGCTAATGTATATAAGTTGTATCAAGAAAAATTAAAATATGGCAATCTTGTTGATTTTGATGATATAATTTCTTTAACGGTTAAAATTTTAGAAATGTATCCTGAAATTTTGGATAAGTACCGTGAAAAATTTAAATATATATTAATTGATGAATACCAAGATACAAATGCTGCTCAGTATTTGTTAATAAAATTATTAGCTGGCAAATCAAAAAATATATGTATAGTAGGCGATGATGATCAAAGTATCTATAGCTGGCGCGGTGCAGATGTTCAAAATATATTAGATTTTGAAGAAGATTTCCCCAATGCAAAAATTATTAAGCTTGAGCAAAATTATCGCTCAACACAAATAATATTGGATGCGGCAAATTCAGTTATAAAAAATAATGTTAGCAGAAAAGTTAAAAATTTGTGGACAAATCAAAAGATGGGCTCAAAAATATTTTTTTATCACGCCTATATTTGTAAAGATGAATCTAAATTTGTTGCAGATACAATCATTGATAATCTAGATAAATATACGTATAGCAGTTATGCTGTTCTTTACAGAAATAATTTTCAATCCCGGATTATTGAAGATGAATTCGTAAGGAGAAATATTCCATATAAATTAATTGGGGCTACAAGATTTTATGAACGCATGGAAATTAAAGATTTACTTGCGTATTTGAAATTCATTAATAATCCAAATGATGATGTGAGTTTTTTAAGGGTTGTAACAACTCCTAAAAAAGGTATTGGCGCTAAATCACTCGAAAAAATTAGAGCAGTTGCCTCTGAAAATAAAATTTCGCTATGGCAAGCTATTAATGATAAAAATATTTATTATTCTACTAGGTCAAAAAATGTACTGATATTTATAAATATGATAAATGAATTTATAAATTATTCCGTTTCGCATTCTATTTATGAATTGATGCAAAAAATTATCGTTGATATAAATTATAATGAGCATTTGAAAAATTATAATGAATATTTTATACGTTTGGAAAATGTTGAAGAACTTTTGGCAAAAATAATGGAGTTTGAAACAAACAATGAAAATTGCTCGCTTACAGACTTTTTAGAACAAATATCTTTGGTCTCGGAAGTCGATAACTACAATGAAAACGAAAATAGTGTAAATTTAATGACACTGCATGGCGCAAAGGGTTTGGAATTTGATTGCGTCTTTATTTTTGGTGCCGATGAAGAATTATTTCCGGGGTATTCCAAAAATGATATGGAATTTGAAGAAGAAAGACGCTTGTTTTATGTAGGTATTACACGCGCTAAAAAAATTCTCTATATAACTTCATCAACTATTAGAATAAGAAACGGTCAAATGTTAAAGTCATTGCCATCTCAATTTATAAAAGAAATTCCCGATGATTTAATTGAGTATATAAAAGAAAAAATTCCGCGAAAAAAGAAATCTGATGAAAAAAATTTAAATAATTATAAACCACTATATCGCCCTGTTTCTTATGAAATACCTGCTCCAAAAAATTTTAAATTGGATTTTTCAGTTGGCGATAGAGTTCGGCATTTTAAATTTGGTAATTGTTTGGTCAAAAACATTAAACATGCCGGCGCAGATTATCAGATAACTGTAGAACTATCTGACGGCCAAGAAAAAATTTTGATGGCGAAATTATCTAATTTAATTCCTATAAAATAATTTCAGGAGGCAAATATGTACAAGCTTATAAAAACTCAAGGGCATGCAAAACGCGGTGAATTTTATACACACCATGGTATTATTCAAACACCTGTGTTCATGAAAGTTGCAACATGTGGCGCAATTAAAGGTGCATTATCTGCACTCGATCTTGAAAAAATAAAATGCCAAGTTGTATTGTGTAACACATATCATTTGCATTTAAGACCAGGTGATGAATTAATAAATGAATTCGGCGGCATACATAAATTTATTAATTGGCATGGACCAATCTTAACAGACTCGGGCGGATTTCAAGTTTTATCGCTAGCAAAAATGCGTAGGATAAAAGAAGAAGGCGTGTATTTTTCATCGCACATAGACGGCAGAAAAATATTTATGGGCCCCGAGGAAAGCGTGCAAATTCAATTTAATCTTGGCTCTACAATTGCTATGGCGCTTGACGAATGCCCGCCGTATCCATGTGATAAAACTTATATGCAAAATTCAGTTGAGCGGACAGTTCGTTGGCTTAAAAGATGCAAAAATAAAATTTCACAGCTAAATAGTGAACACAATAAAAAACAATTGTTATTTGGAATTAATCAGGGAGGAACTTTTGCCGACATTCGCATAGAAAATGCAAAAATCATTTCCGATTTAGATTTGGATGGATACGCAATAGGCGGATTGGCAGTTGGCGAAACGCATCAACAAATGTATGAAACTATTGAAAAAGTTATTGATTTTCTTCCGCAAAATAAACCTACATACTTAATGGGCGTTGGAACACCTGAAAATATATTGGAATGCGTTGAAAGAGGTGTGGATTTTTTTGATTGTGTATTGCCCGCGAGAAATGGTCGCCATGCTCACGTTTACACTAATTTTGGAAAATTAAATCTCAATAATGCCAAATATATAAAAGATGAAAACCCAATTGATTCAAAATGTGAATGCGAGACATGCAAAAATTTTTCGCGCAGTTATATACATCATTTATTTAAAGCTAGGGAAATGCTCGCAATGCGTTTGTGCGTTTTGCATAATCTGTATTTTTTCAATAATATGACGCAAGAAATTCGAAATGCCTTGGATAATGGCAATTTTATCGAATATAAACGAAAAAAGCTGGAAGATTTTAAAAATCAAGATTAAATCTTTTCTTTATAATTCACAAAAAAAAATCAGGTTATCCCTGATTTTTTTTTATACTTTTATTTTTTATTTACTGAATTAAAAATAATTATGCTTGGGCATCTTGCGCTTCATTTTGATTGTCAACTTCTATTTTAAGTTTTTGGTATATAGACGTTCCAGTTCCTGCAGGAATTAATTTTCCAATAATCACATTTTCTTTCAATCCAATCAATGGGTCAATTTTTCCACGCATTGCAGCTTCTGTTAAAACTTTTGTAGTTTCCTGGAAAGATGCAGCTGACAAGAATGAATCTGTAGCAAGCGATGCTTTTGTTATACCCAACAACATTCTCTCGCCCTTGATTAATTCCAACCCCTCAGCTTCATATTTATTATTAATTTCTTCAAACTCCAGCCAATCCATATAATTTCCAGGCAACAAGTTACTATCGCCACTCTCTTCAACTTTCACACGTCTGAGCATCTGTCTTACTACAACTTCTATGTGCTTATCATTAATATCAACACCCTGAAGTCGATAAACACGCTGCACTTCTTGCAATAAATAATCCTGTACGCCGCGAACACCTTTTATTTTCAAAATATCCTGCGGATATATACTTCCTTCTGTAATTTCGTCACCAGCTTCAACCATATCTCCACTGAAGACTTTTAATCTTGCACCAAATGGTATCATGTATTCTTTCGTTTCTTGATCGTTCGTAACCGTAACCTTACGGTTTTTCTTTACATCGCTTACTGATATTTTTCCTGCTATCTCAGAAATAATTGCCAGCCCTTTAGGTCTTCTTGCCTCAAATAATTCTTCAACACGCGGTAGACCTTGCGTAATATCTTCACTGCTTGCAATACCGCCTTCGTGGAAATTACGCATTGTAAGCTGTGTACCAGGCTCGCCGATTGACTGCGCAGCAATAATACCTACAGGCTCACCAATTCTAGCAACACGCCCTGATGCCATATTTGCACCGTAACATTTTGCACATATACCAATTTTTGATTTGCAAGTCAAAATTGTTCTAATCTTAACACTTTCAATGCCAGCAGCTTCAATCAAATCAGCCTGATCTGGCGTAATCATTTGGTCTTTTGCAACAATCAACTCACCAGTTGATGGATTATAAATATCTTCGATAGTCCAACGACCACGAATTCTATCACAAAGTGGCTCGATAATTTCGTTTTGATCTCTAAATGCTTTAACTTCCATAAATGGAACATGCTCGTGATTTTCACAGCAATCCCATTCACGCACAATTATATCTTGGGATACATCAACCAAACGACGTGTAAGGTAACCTGAATCGGCCGTACGCAATGCCATATCAGCCAAACCTTTTCTTGCACCGTGAGCAGAAATAAAGTATTCCAAAACAGAAAGACCTTCACGGAAATTTGACTTTATTGGCAACTCAATAATACTACCAGTTGGACTCGCCATAAGTCCACGCATTCCAGCTAACTGCTTAATTTGGTTTTTTGAGCCACGTGCACCGGAATTTGCCATCATAAAAATATTATTGTATTGACCAAGACCCTCAAACAATTTGTTAGTAATCTTATCATTGGCAACATTCCACGTTTCAATAACTTTTATATAACGTTCTTCATCCGTCATTAAACCACGGCGATACATGCGCGTAATACTTTCTACGTTTTGCTCGGCTTCGTTCAAATAATCTTCTTTTTCCTGCGGAATTTCCATATCTGAAACTGAAACTGTTAAAGCACCGCGCGTCGAGAATTTAAAACCAAGTTCTTTTATTTTGTCCAATACAATTGCTGTTTGAGTTGAGCCATGTTTATTTATGCATCGCTCAATAATTTTGCACAATAATTTTTTGTCGGTCAAAAAATCTATTTCGTACTTAAAAATATTTTCAGGCTTGCTGCGGTCAACAAATCCTATATCTTGGGGAATTGCCTCATTAAAAATAATTCTTCCAACAGTTGTAGCAACCATTCTGTTTTCATTATTGAATGTGCGACGAACATTTATTTTTGCATGCAAACTAATTATATTATTTTGATATGCCATGATAGCTTCATTCTCATCTGCAAAATAAGAATTCTCACCCTGTTCATTTTCTTTTTGCAATGTAAGATAATAAATTCCCAAAACCATATCTTGCGATGGAACTGTAACGGGTTCACCATCTGAAGGCTTCAACAAATTGTTCGGAGCAAGCAACAAAAATCTGCACTCTGCCTGTGCTTCAACAGACAAAGGAATATGGACCGCCATTTGGTCACCGTCAAAATCTGCATTATATGCCGCACAAACCAAAGGATGTAATTTAATCGCACGTCCTTCAACAAGCACTGGCTCAAAAGCTTGGATACCAAGACGATGTAATGTTGGCGCACGATTTAACATAACAGGATGTTCTTTGATAACATCTTCTAGCATATCCCAAACTTCCGGCTGTAATTTTTCTACCATACGCTTTGCAGCTTTTATGTTATGCGCCAAATTATTCTCGACCAATTTTTTCATAACAAACGGCTTAAATAATTCCACCGCCATTTCTTTTGGAAGTCCGCATTGATAAATTTTAAGATTCGGTCCAACAACAATAACCGAACGTCCTGAATAATCAACACGTTTTCCCAAAAGATTTTGTCTGAAACGTCCTTGCTTTCCTTTTAATAAATCCGATAATGATTTCAACGGACGATTGTTTGGACCAGTTACAGGTCTACCACGACGTCCATTATCTAATAGGGCATCGACAGCTTCCTGAAGCATTCTTTTTTCATTACGAACAATAATATCTGGCGCATTCAAATCCAATAATCTTTTCAAGCGGTTATTGCGATTTATTACACGCCTGTATAAGTCATTTAAGTCTGAAGTTGCAAAACGGCCTCCATCTAATTGAACCATTGGGCGAAGTTCCGGAGGAATTACTGGAAGAGCCTCAAGAATCATCCACTCAGGTTTATTATCCGAAATTAAAAATGCTTCCATCACTTCTAATTTTTTTATCACGCGCAACCATTTTTGACCACTACATTTTTTTAATTCTTCTTTTAAATTCTGAACTTCTGCTTCTATATCAACTTTCTGTAATAATTCTTTAATAGCTTCTGCGCCCATACCAACACGAAAAGTATTACCATAAGCATCGTAAGCCTCACGGTATTCTTTTTCAGAAAGCATTTGTTTTTCAACAAGCGGAGTATTTCCTGGATCAAGAACTATATAATAAGAAAAGTATAAAACTCTTTCGAGCGCACGCGGAGAAATCCCAAGCACAATTCCTATACGGCTTGGAATACCACGAAAATACCAAATATGAGAAACAGGGCAAGCCAATTCAATATGCCCCATGCGTTCGCGACGAACTTTTGATTTTGTAACCTCGACGCCGCATCTATCACACACTACACCTTTATAACGGATACGTTTATATTTTCCACAATGACATTCCCAATCTTTTGTTGGCCCAAATATTTTTTCACAAAACAGACCATCGCGCTCAGGTTTTAAAGTTCTATAGTTAATAGTTTCAGGTTTCTTTACTTCACCTTTTGACCATTCACGAATTTTTTCGGGCGATGCCAAACCAATTCCTATTGCATCAAAAATCAATCTTTTCTCAGGCTTTTTTTGCAATGAATATTCCCCCGTTTTTATTTAATTAAAAACTAAAATATTAAAACCCGTCATCACTTTCTTCTTCACTGTCTTTTATATTTTCAATTGTTTCCTCTATCGTTGAATTATTTAAAATCTCTTCTTCTTTAACTTTATTGCTTGGAAGTATTTGCGTAACTTCTACATCAATTTCGTCTGTCTCGTCTACATCTTCTTTTATTTGTAATTCCTTTTTATCACTCGAAAGTATTTTCATATCTAAGCCAAGTGATTGCAATTCCTTTAGCAAAACTTTAAACGATTCCGGAACTCCAGGTTCAGGAATGTTTTCGCCTTTTACAATTGCCTCGTAGGCTTTCACACGTCCTACAATATCATCTGATTTAACAGTCAAAATTTCCTGAAGCGTATAAGATGCACCGTAAGCTTCGAGTGCCCATACTTCCATTTCACCAAATCTTTGTCCACCAAATTGAGCTTTACCACCCAAAGGCTGCTGAGTTACTAAAGAATATGGTCCGGTCGAACGCGCATGTATTTTATCATCAACAAGATGATGCAATTTTAAATAATGCATATATCCAACAGTAACAGGGTTATCAAAATATTCCCCACTTCTTCCGTCACGCAATTTTATTTTTCCATCGCGAGTAATAGGAACACCTGCCCATTCATCAGATTTACCTTTGTTTTCTTTGAGACTTTGGAATATGAAATCATCAAGAACATCTTTCCATTTATCTTCAAATTCATTCCAATCCATATTTACGTAATCATTAGCAAGTTCCAAAGTATCCATAATATCAATTTCATTTGCACCGTCAAAAACAGGAGTAGCAACTTTCCAATTTAAAACTTTTGCTGCTAAACCAAGATGCACCTCAAGAACTTGACCAATATTCATACGTGATGGAACACCCAATGGATTTAAAACTATGTCGAGTGGTCTACCATTTGGAAGAAAAGGCATATCTTCAATTGGCAATACACGTGAAACAACACCTTTATTTCCGTGACGACCAGCCATTTTATCTCCAACAGAAATTTTCCTTTTCTGAGCAATATACACACGAACTAATTTATTCACACCGGCTGGCAATTCATCTTTATTTTCGCGTGTAAAAATTTTTACATCTACAACTATACCGCCTTCACCATGCGGAACTCTTAAAGATGTATCGCGAACCTCGCGCGCCTTATCTCCAAAAATTGCTCTAAGCAATCTTTCTTCAGCAGTTAATTCAGTTTCACCTTTTGGCGTAACTTTACCAACCAAAATATCATTTGGTTGAACAACCGCACCAATTCTTATGATTCCGTCTGCATCCAAATCACGCAACATATCCTCGCCTACATTTGGAATATCCCGAGTCATTTCTTCAGGTCCCAATTTTGTATCGCGGGCCTCAGAATCATATTCCTCAATATGCACAGACGTGTAAACATCGTCTTGAACAAGACGCTCGCTTAATAAAACCGCGTCTTCATAATTATAACCTTCCCAAGTCATAAAACCAATGAGAGGATTGCGGCCTAAAGCTAATTCTCCACCAGACGTCGAAGGTCCATCGGCAATAACCTGACCTTTTGAAATTTTTTGGCCATTATTGACAATAGGCTTTTGATTTATACAAGTGCTTTGATTACTGCGCAAATATTTTATTGGTTTATAAACATCTATTTTGCCTTTATCATTTTTTATGACAATTTCATCAGAAGACGCTTTTTGGACAATACCGCCTTCTTGAGAAATAATTGCCACTCCAGAATCGTAACCCGTTTTATATTCCATACCTGTACCGACAATTGGAGATTCACTTTGTATAAGCGGCACGGCTTGACGCTGCATGTTTGAACCCATAAGCGCACGCGTTACATCATCATTCTCCAAAAATGGAATCAAAGCTGTTGCAACTGAAACCATTTGTTTTGGCGAAACATCCATTAAATCTATTAGCTCGCGGTCAAATTCAAAAATATCATCTTTGTGGCGACCAGAAATTTTTTTGTGAATAAAGTGTCCATTTTCATCAATTGGCTCATTTGCCTGCGCAATTATATAATCTTCTTCATCATCTGCCGCAATATAAATCACTTCATCAGTAACACGCGGCTGATCTCCAGATTTATCAACAATTCTATACGGAGCCTCAATAAATCCATATTTATTAATTTTTGCATAAGTCGCCAATGAATTTATAAGACCAATGTTTGGACCTTCAGGCGTTTCAATCGGACACATACGTCCATAATGAGAACTGTTTATATCGCGCACATCAAATCCCGCTCGATCACGTGAAAGACCTCCTGGACCAAGTGCTGATAATCTACGTTTATGAGTAAGCTCAGCTAATGGATTTGTTTGATCCATAAACTGTGAAAGCTGTGAACTGCCAAAAAATTCTTTCAATACTGACGTAACTGGACGAATGTTCACAAGAGCTTGCGGCGTAACAATATCAACATCTTGAACAGTCATGCGCTCACGTATATTTCTTTCCATACGAAGCATACCGATACGCAATTGATTTTGCAAAAGTTCGCCGACAGATCGTATACGACGATTGCCCAAATGATCGATGTTATCTTTTGTACCAATTCCATATTCCAAATTAAAAACATAGTTAATCGACGCAATAAAATCTTCCACCATTAATAAACGTGGAATTAAACGATTCATATTATCTTTTATAGCATTTTCTAATTCCTGCGCATTAGCTGCATTTTCCATTAATTCCTTAAGTACAGGGAAATAAACATTTTCCCAAATACCAAGCTTTTCTTTTTTTAGCTTGTAATTCTTAAGATAAACCTGCGCATCTACAAAAAGATTGCTTAAAACTTTTACCTTTATATCATCTACACAAATGTAAACGTAAGGAACACCTGCATTTTGAATATTTTGAGCAATTTTGCGCGTTAAAACAGTACCTTTTTGTGCTAATAGCTCACCTGTTTCAAGGTCAACAACATCTTCAGCAAGTTTTTTACCGGCAACTCTGTATTTTAAATTCAATTTCTTATTTATTTTAAAACGACCAACTCTACCCAAATCATAACGACGTGGATCAAAAAACATATTATGAAAAAGATTTTCTGCATTTTCTAAAGTTGGAGGCTCGCCCGGACGTATCTTCTTATAAATTTCAATAATAGCATCCTGATAATTGGTAGTATAATCCTTTTCAAACGTATTCAAAATTTTTGGCTCATCACCAAACAATTGTATTAAATCATCATTTGTTTCAAAACCCAAAGCACGTAAAAGGACTGTAATCGGCAATTTTCTTGTACGATCTATTCTTACATTAAATACATTATTAGAATCAGTTTCATAGTCCAACCAAGAACCTCTATTAGGAATCAAGGTAGCAGAAATAAGTTCAGTTCCAACTCTGTCATAATTAACACCATAATAAACTCCGGGAGAACGTACAAGCTGGCTAACAATAACGCGTTCTGCACCATTTATAATAAAAGTACCAGTATCAGTCATCATGGGGAATTCACCCATATAAACATCTTGTTCTTTTATTTCATCACGTTCTCTATTAATAAGCCTCGTACGCAATTTTAAAGGAATTGAATATGAGGCATCATACTCTTTACATTCAGCTATACTGTATTTATGCCTACCCTTTGTATAGCCCAAGAATTCCATAACTAAATTACCGTTAAAATCGGTAATAGGCGACATTTCATTTAAAACTTCATTTATACCCTCGTCAAGAAACCATTGAAAGCTATTTTTCTGAATTTCGATAAGATTAGGTATTTGAGAAATTTCACGGTTTGATGAATAACTCATACGGATATTATCACCCAAATTAATCGGATGAATTCTACCTTTTTTCACAAAATCACCCTTCCCGGAAAATAATTATTTATCTACATACAACATGCAATTTTATATTATAAACCATTATGGTATAGTTTGTCAAGAAAATAAAAATGGCAAAAAAAAATTAACCAAGTGATTTATATTTTTATAAGGCATTACTCAAAAACTTGAATACTTAAAAATTTTACTCACTTTTTTTGCACACAAAAAAAGATCAGGGAATTAATCCCTGATCTTTCAAAAAGCAAACAGAAAACAGAAAACAAAGAGTAAGTTCAAAAAAGCTTTCGACCTATTAGTATGAGTCAACTTAATGCATCACTGCACTTACATCCCTCACCTATCTACCTCCTAGTCTTGAAGGGGTCTCTCGCTTGCGCTTCGATATCTATTCTTGAGGTCGGTTTCACGCTTAGATGCCTTCAGCGTTTATCCGTTCCGGACTTGGCTACTCTGCTTTGGGCTTGGTGCCCAACAGATCCACCATCGGTCCGTTCATCCCGGTCCTCTCGTACTAAGGATAAACCCTCTCAAATTTCCTACGCCCGCGACGGATAGGGACCGAACTGTCTCACGACGTTCTGAACCCAGCTCGCGTACCGC
>CAMTJU010000009.1 GCA_947073045.1 uncultured Clostridia bacterium
AATAAAAGGAATCATGAACTTCAATCATCATGATGTTATAAGCCAAAGCGACGAAGTTGAAGTAGATTTTGAAATCATCCCTGAACCCACGCCAGAACCAACTCCGACTCCAACTCCAACACCAAGTCTATCTCCAACTCCAAGCCCATCTCCATCACCTACTCCAAGTCCAACACTAAGTCCATCTCCGACATCGATGCCAACACATAGTTCAAGTCCAATTCCAACACCAACTGTGATGCCGACACCGACACCAATACCTAGCCCAACTCCAGTTCCACCAACGTCAGTACCAAATCCAGGTGAAGGAAGTGTTGGAAGATTTAGTTGGAATGTAATAGATAATAATAAAATCATAACGCCGGCACCAACACCAACAAAGCAAATTGAAAAGATTGAGACAAAAACATTGAGAGATATTCAAAAGCAAGTACCACAAACTTTGAAAAGTATTGCTTATGTAGTAGGTAATGGTGACAATACTTTTAAACCAGACAAAAATATAACGAGAGCAGAAGCAGCACAAATGATTTACAAATTAATTTACAATGGAACAAGAGTAAATTATGATGCATTGAAAAAATTTAGTGACGTAAATCAAACAGATTGGTATTCGGCAGCCGTTGCTTATTTGACAGACCAAGGATTGATAGATGGCGACGGAGGAAAATTTTATCCAAACAGCCAAATAACGCGCGCCGAGATGAGTAAGATTTTATACAATGCATTATTAAAATACGATAGAGAACAAGAGAAGAAATTAGTTTACGGAACGAATTCGTTTAATTTTACAGATATATCAAACAATTGGTCATTTGAACCGATAAAGCAATTAGCGACGAATGGTATGATAGATGGATATGGTGATGGAACATTCAAGTCAAATCAAAATATTACACGAGCAGAATCAGTTGCAATAATATCAAAAGTTTTTGGTAGGTCGCAAAACTTTTCTCAACGAGCAAGTTTTAAAGATGTTTTGCAAAGCCATTGGGCATACAAATATATTATGAATGCTGTGAATGGCGAGAAATAACTTCTTGTTACTTTCTTGAAAGAAAGTAACCAAAGAACTTTTAAATAAAAAATCTCAAGCAAGCGCTTGAGATTTTTTTTATTAAAGTTTTTTTGCTTCTTTTTTTTCAAAAAAAGAAGAAGAATTTTTAAAAAAGCGGATTCACAGAATACGCTTATACTTCCTTTTTTCAAAAAAGGAGGAAAAATTATTAATATAAAAGAGAAAAATTTTTTTGAATTTGTATTGACATTATGCAAAAAAATCGATAAAATTATATCGATACAATGTTACTTGTTTAACAATTTATTTTCAAATGGAGATACACAGTTATGGATAAATATTGTATTTCGCGCCAAACTTTGGAGCGTTTACCGGCTTATTTAAATTATTTGAAGTCACTGCCTCAAAATCAATTTGCTAATGTTTCTGCTACTTTTATTGCAAAATCAATGGGGCTTAATCATGTACAAGTTAGAAAGGATTTGGCGCAGGTAAGTTCACGTGGTCGTCCAAAACTTGGATATGTAACATGCGAACTTATTGATGATATAAAAAATTTTCTTGGCTATAATAAATTAAATGATGCAGTGTTAATTGGTGTCGGTAAACTTGGCGGAGCTTTGCTTTCATACGATGGATTTGCACAATATGGATTGAATATCGTAGCAGGATTTGATGACAATCCCAAAATTATTGGCTCACAAATTGCTGATAAACAAATTTTTTCTATGGATAAATTGAAAAATTTGTGTGAGCGCATGGAAATTCATTTGGCTATTATTACAGTTCCGGAAGTTTGTGCGCAAAATGTTTGCGATATTTTGATTGACTGTGGTATTACCGGCATCTTAAATTTTGCATCAACACATTTAAATGTACCAGAAAATATTTTGGTGCAGCACGAAAATTTAGCATTGTGTTTGGCAGTTTTGTCGAACCACCTTGCGCAAAAATATAAATAAAGGAGAATAAAAAATGAGTCACAAAATTGTTGACAGTACAGAAAGTTTAGAAGAAGCATTAAATAAATTGCGGGAGGCTCAAGAAAAATTTTCTCACTACTCCCAAAAACAAGTTGATGAAATATTTTTCGCCGCGGCAATTGCTGCTGACAAGGCAAGAATAACTTTAGCACAAATGGCTGTTGAGGAAACAGGCATGGGAGTTGTCGAAGATAAAGTTATCAAAAATCATTATGCTGCAGAATACATTTATAATGCATATAAAAACACAAAAACTTGTGGCGTAATTGAAAGAGATGATGCATACGGAATAGAAAAAATTGCTGAACCTCTTGGAGTCATTGCAGCAGTTATCCCGACTACAAATCCAACCTCGACTGCAATTTTTAAAACACTTATTGCGTTGAAAACGCGCAATGGAATTATAATTAGCCCGCACCCACGTGCAAAAAATTCTACAATAACTGCAGCAAAAATTGTTTTAGATGCAGCAGTAAAAGCAGGGGCCCCAGAAGGAATTATTTCATGGATTGATGTACCGTCGCTTGAATTAACAAATACAGTTATGAAAGAAGCTAATATAATTTTGGCAACTGGTGGACCGGGAATGGTTAAGGCAGCTTATTCTTCTGGCAAGCCTGCACTTGGAGTTGGCGCTGGTAATACGCCCGCTATTATTGATGAAAGTGCAGATATAATTTTAGCAGTGAATTCAATTATTCATTCTAAAACTTTTGACAATGGAATGATTTGTGCATCCGAGCAATCTGTTATTGTTTCTGATAAAATTTATTCTAAAGTTAAAGATGAATTCAAGAAGAGAAATTGTTATTTCTTAAATGCGGAGGAAACTGAAAAAGTTCGCAAGACAATTATTATAAATGGTGCACTTAATTCTAAAATTGTCGGCCAAAAAGCATTTGTAATTGCTAAACTGGCAGGGGTTAATGTTCCAGAAAGTACAAAGGTTTTAATTGGCGAAGTAGATAGTGTAGATTTAAGTGAAGAATTTGCACATGAAAAACTTTCTCCAGTTTTAGCTATGTATAAATTTAATGAGTTTGATGAAGCAATCTCTAAAGCTGAGAAATTAATTGCGGATGGTGGATACGGTCACACTTCTTCAATTTTTATTGATTCTCTCACTCAAAAAGATAAAATTGAAAAATTTGCACAGCGTATGAAAACTTGCCGAATTTTAATTAATACGCCTGCCTCTCAAGGTGGTATTGGTGATTTGTATAATTTCAAGCTTGCTCCATCTTTAACTTTAGGATGTGGCTCATGGGGCGGTAATTCTATTTCTGAAAATGTCGGCGTTAAGCATTTATTAAATATAAAAACTGTTGCACAAAGGAGAGAAAATATGCTTTGGTTCAGAGTTCCTCAAAAAGTTTATTTGAAAAAAGGATGTTTGCCTGTTGCACTTTCTGAATTGAAAGATGTAATGAATAAGAAAAAAGTCTTTATTGTTACTGACTCTTTCTTGTATAATAATGGATATACAAAGTGTATAACTGATAAATTAGATGAAATGGGTATTATACACAAAACTTTCTTTGATGTTGCCCCAGATCCATCTTTAGCTTGCGCTAAAGCAGGTGCAAAAGAAATGACTGAATTTGGACCGGATTGTATAATTGCAGTTGGTGGTGGAAGTGCAATGGATGCCGGTAAAATTATGTGGGTTATGTATGAACATCCTGATGTTGATTTCTTAGATATGGCTATGAGATTTATGGATATCAGAAAACGTATTTATACTTTCCCTAAAATGGGGGAAAAGGCATATTTTATCGCAGTACCAACATCTGCTGGAACTGGTAGCGAGGTTACTCCATTTGCTGTTATTACAGATGAAAAAACCGGTGTAAAATATCCATTGGCTGATTATGAATTGCTTCCGAACATGGCAATCGTTGATGCAGATATGATGATGAATGCGCCAAAAGGATTAACGAGTGCATCAGGAATTGATGCCGTTACTCACGCTTTGGAAGCATATGCGTCAATGATGGCAACAGATTATACAGATGGTTTGGCACTTCGTGCATTGAAAATGATTTTTGAATATTTACCACGTGCATACGATAATGGTCCTAATGATCCGCAAGCTCGTGAAAAAATGGCAAATGCAGCTACAATGGCAGGAATGGCTTTTGCAAATGCATTCTTGGGAGTTTGCCATTCAATGGCGCACAAGCTCGGTGCATTTCATCATTTGCCACACGGAATAGCAAATGCATTAATGATTGACGAGGTAATAAGATTTAATTTAGTCCAGGCTCCAGAAAAAATGGGAACATTCCCACAATATTCTTATCCGCATACTTTAGAGCGTTATGCAGAAATTGCAGATTATTTAAATTTGGGAGGCAATAACAACGAAGAAAAGGTAGAGAATTTAATTAAGGTACTTGATGATTTAAAAGAAAGGGTAGGAATTAAAAAAACGATTAAAGAATATGAAATAGATGAACATGATTTCTTGGATAGATTAGATGAAATGACTAAGCAAGCTTTTGATGATCAATGCACAGGAGCAAATCCACGTTATCCATTAATGAGTGAAATAAAACAAATGTATTTAAATGCATATTATGGAGGTGCAAATTAAATGAATTTGGAGAAAGTTATTGGAGTAAGAAATGACAAAACTGTATATAAAGACAACGATAAAGTTGTAAAAGTTTTTAATGGAGATTATTCAGCTTCAAACGTTTTGAACGAAGCATTGAATCAGGCAAGGGTTCAAGAAACTGGTTTGCCAATTCCAAAATTATTAGAAGTTACGAAAATAGAAAACAAATGGGCAATAATTTCTGAATATGCACAAGGACAGACTTTAGAAAAATTGATGCATGATAATATGCAAAAAGTTTCTGAGTATCTAAATGAGTTTGTCGATATACAAATTCAAATTCACAGTAAAAAATCGCCACTTTTAAATAAACTTAAAGATAAAATGAAAAGGAAAATATCTCAAACAGATTTAGATGAAGCAATAAAATATGAATTGCATACAAAACTTGAGAGCATGCCAAAACATGATAAAGTTTGCCATGGAGACTTTAATCCAAGTAATGTTATAGTTTCGGATAGCGGACAAATTTGCGTAATAGATTGGGCGCACGCAACTCAAGGAAATGCAAGTGCGGATGCTGCAACAACTTATTTATCATTTTGGATAGCAGGAAATATTTCTCTTGCAGAAAATTATTTGGATTTATTTTGTAACAAAACTAAGACTGATAAAAAATATGTTCAAGAATGGATTCCTATAGTTGCTGCTGCTCAGCTTACAAAAGGCAATAAAGCTGAAAGAGAATTTCTTTTGCATTTGATAGATGTTGTTGATTATCAATAAAAATTTTAAAAGGAGTGGTGAAAATGAAGATTACAATTTGTATAGGAAGTTCGTGTCATTTGAAAGGCTCGCGCCAAATTATTGATAGATTGCAAAATTTAATTGCTGAGAAAAAATTAAAAGATGATGTAGAATTATGTGGAGCATTTTGTATGAAAAATTGTGTTAATGGCGTAAGTGTTAAAATTGACGATAAAATTTATTCCGTAACGCCTGATACAGTTGATAATTTTTTTGAGACAGAGATTGAACCACGTCTTGCATAATTAAAAAATAAACATTAAACCATTTAAACAAAAATAGAAATCGAGCTTTGCTCGATTTTTATTTAAACTTTTTTTGGCTATTTTCATTAAAAAAAAGGGGAGAGCAAGATGGAAAAATGTTTGCAAACAAAAGATTCCAATTGCAAAAATTGCTACAAGTGTATTAGAAATTGCCCTGTCAAATCTTTAAAGTTTACTGAAGGTCAGGCGCATATCATTCATAATGAATGTATATTGTGCGGTCAGTGTTATGTAGTTTGTCCACAAAATGCTAAGCAAATTAGAAATGATTTAGATAAAGCCAAAAATATCCTTAAATCGGGGAAAAAAGTTTTTGCCAGTCTTGCTCCATCTTTTGTTTTGTGGTATGATGGCAAAAATATTTTTGACATATGTCAGGCTCTGAAAAAATTAGGATTTACTGATGTAAATGAAACAGCAATTGGCGCTACAATTGTCAAAAAAGAATATGAGAAAATGATTGAAGAAGGCAAAAGTTTAATTATATCGTCATGTTGCCACAGTGTTAATGCTCTAATTCAAAAACATTTTACGGACGCAATAAATTATTTAGCGCCTGTAGTTTCACCAATGATGGCGCATGCAATTTCAATTAAAAAAGAAAATCCCGATGCAAAAGTTATTTTCATAGGTCCATGTATTTCCAAAAAAGCTGAGGCTGATAAATATCCTGGTGTTGTTGATTGCGTATTGACGTTTGAAGAATTAGATAACTTGCTTTCGGAAAATAATATTACTGTGGAAAGCAATTCAATTTCAGTTGAAAAGGGTAGGGCTTCTTCATTTCCAACATCAGGCGGAATATTGGAATGCATGGATAAAAAAGATAATTTTAATTACATAGCAATTGATGGATTACAAAATTGTATTGATGCTCTTAGAGAAATAGAAGCTGGTAACATGAAAGATTGTTTTATAGAAATGTCGGCGTGTGCCGGAAGTTGTCTTGCAGGTCCACTAATGAAACGCAAAAAACATAATCCAATTAAAAATTTGGTAGCCATTAAAGATTACACTGGCAATCAAGATTTTAAAACAAATGATATTGGCGATAAAAAAAACAAAAAATTTGAGTTTGAAGGTATTGCGAAAACTTCATTTAGTTCACAGGCAATTAATGAAATTTTGCGCAAGATGGGAAAAAGTTCGCATCAACAAGAATTAAATTGTGGAAGCTGCGGATATGATACATGCCGTGAAAAAGCTGAGGCTGTTTTGATGGGCAAGGCTGACCTTACAATGTGTTTGCCATTTTTAAAAGATAAGGCAGAAAATTTTTCTGACACTGTTATAAATAATACTCCAAATGGGATAATTGTATTGAATGAGCAACTCGAAATTCAACAGATTAATAAAGCTGCAAAAAATATTTTGAACCTACCAGAAAATATGGATATTGTCAACAGTCCTGTTGTAAGAATTTTGGATCCAGTTGATTATGTTGTGGCCCTTGAGGGCGGTGAAAATGTATATGATAGGAAAAAATATCTGGTCGAATATCAAAAATATGTTGAAGAAACCATTGTTTGCGATAAAGAATACCAGGTTATTATGATTATTATTAAGGATGTAAGCGGCGAAGAAAAAATCCGTACTCAAAAAGAATCTGCATCAAAAGCTGCTGTTGAGATTACAGATAAAGTTGTTGAAAAACAAATGAGAGTTGTACAGGAAATTGCATCGCTACTTGGTGAAACAACTGCCGAAACTAAAATTGCTTTGACAAAGTTAAAGGAGACTTTAAGTGATGAATAATCTTTGTGCTGATATAAGTTATAGAAGTTTAAATAAGCATGGTGAACAACTTTGTGGCGATATGGTTCAGCTTGTCAAAGACAATGATGATACAATCTTAGTTTTGGCAGACGGATTAGGTAGCGGCGTTAAAGCAAACATTCTTTCTACTCTTACTTCTAAAATTATTTCAACAATGATTGCAAATAAAATGAGTGTTGAAGATTGCGTTTCAACAATTGTTTCAACATTACCTGTTTGTAAAGTGCGCCAGGTTGCTTATTCAACTTTTACTATTGTTCAAATTGAAAATAATAATTTTGCTCACATTTTTCAATATGATAATCCGAAAGTAATTTTGTTGCGCAATGGAAAAAATTTTGATTACCCAACAAAAACACATATTATTTCCGATAAAAAAGTATTGGAATCAAAAATAAAACTTGAATGCAATGACTTATTTATAACAATGAGTGATGGTGCAGTATATGCTGGAGTAGGACAACTTTTAAATTATGGTTGGCAGCGTGAAAATATTGTCGAATTTTTGGAAGGGCATTATAATGAAAAAATGTCGGCGCAGTCTGCGTGTTCATTATTGCTGGATGAATGCAATGCACTTTATGAAGACATGCCTGGAGACGATACAACAATAGCGGCAATAAAAATACGTGAGAGACTTGCAGTAAATTTAATGTTTGGACCACCTCGCAATCCAAATGATGTAAACAAAATGCAGGCAATGTTTTTTGCAAAGCAGGGCAAACATATAGTATGTGGTGGTACAACTTCAAATTTAACAGCTCAGTATTTAGGAAAGGATTTAATAACTTCAATAGATTATTTAGATTCAGAAATTCCACCAACTGCAAAGATTGAAGGTGTAGATTTAGTGACAGAGGGCGTATTGACAATAAATCGTGTAATGGAATATGCCAAAGATTATTTAGGCGAGAATAAATTCAATAATGAGTGGCGAAACAAAGAAGATGGTGCCTCGCAAATAGCAAGAATACTTTTTGACGAAGCAACTAATATAAATTTTTATGTAGGGCGTGCAGTTAATCCTGCGCATCAAAATCCGGATTTGCCAATCAGGTTCAATATAAAAATGCAATTAATTGAAGAATTATCGCAAGCTCTAGATAAAATGGGCAAAGTTGTAAACATGAGTTATTTTTAGATTTGATGAAAAAATTAAATTTGAAAATTAGGTATGAAAAAACTCCTGAGTAGTTTGTCAGGAGTTTTTTTTGCTATTGTTACTGTATAACACATTCATTTTGAGGGCTTGGATTTTGTTGTGATTGTTGATTATTATACTGGTTTGCTCTTATTCTAGCATCTACAAACGTAGAAGACATTTGTTGCGTGTTTTTGCATGATTTATATTTTTCATCTATATCTTTAATAATTTCAAAAGTTAATTCCTTAAATACTTTTTTATCAGCTATTGTGCTAATCATATCAGCTAAAGTTACAATTTTTTTAGTTACGTAACAAGGATCTTTAAAACATATTTCATATAATCGTACAGTTAAATATTTTCCAGAGTCTTCATTAACTTTAAACAATGCTCTTAAAGGCCCGACTTGGCCAGTCTTTGCTTCTATTGTTTGAAGCATTTCATCTACGGACGGTTGCATTTCGAAATTTTGTTGCTGATGATTAGGTTGTGATGAATCAGATGGATTAAGTGTGAATTGAGAAAATGAGTTTTGCTGTGGTTGTTGTGCTGGAAATTGATTATTATGTTGCGTTGCTCTTCCTGCAGCATTTGCAAATTTAGGTTGTAATGAAGATTTTTGATTTGAAATGTTAAAACTTTGTTGTTGAGGCATATTACTTTGCATTTTAAATTGATTTGGATTTTCAAATATTTTTTTATGAGTATTTGATATATCATTAAAAATATTGAGTAATATATCAAATAATGTTTTATCAGCCTTTTTTTCATCATTAGACAATTTTCCGAATTTCCAATCTTCAATCGCAGAAAATATATTTCTAATAACATCACTTACATATTTTTTATCTTTTTTATATATTTCGAACAATTTTGTTACATAAGGCATAGCTTTAAAACGATTTTTGTACAATTCATTTAAACACATAACATTATTACCTATATTAGGATCTTTACGTAATACTTCTAGTATTTCACTCATTGTCAGTTGTTTTTCAAAATTTTGTTGATGATGTTGAAAAGGTTCATTTAAAATAGGTTGTGGTAAATCAGATGGATTAGATGTGAATTGAGGAAATGAGTTTTGTTGTGGTTGTTGTAGTGAGAATTGATTTAATGTTTTATCTAAATCTTTTGGAAGAATACGTGTAATCCAGATTTTAGTAGCATTAGGTTTATCATTATTTGCAAATTTCTCGTAAATACGACTTAACTCAGAAATTTTATCTTTAGTATAATCAATATTTCTATATTTAGTACATATTAAATATAATTTTTCAATTAAAGATTTCAAATCAGGATACTTCTTATGGAATTCATATAAAAATTCAACATTCTGTCCAGTTATTTTTCCTATTATTTTTATTTTTTCATATATTGATTCTGTTTCTTTGAATTGATTGTTATTTTGTGTCATTGTTAGAGTATTTGAGTTTAGATTTTGCCTATTTTTACATGTTTCAAATTTTTCTACGTCAGTTAAATATTCATCATATGTGATAGGTACATAATGATTGTAGCCATTAAAGTGAACACATATGCATTTAGTTTGTTTATAGTTTTTTATTGCTTCTTCAATAAATTTTTTATGTTCATCGATATTATCAGTTGGTTGCATTGTATTTGTTGAAAAAATTGAATATGTCCAATTAGAATTTTGTTCGTATGCACAAATATATCCTTGAGTATATTGAGCATTATTAATTTGTATATTTGGAGCTATAATTAAAAAAGGGCGTTTTAATATTTGCGAAATAGCCAAAGCAGGCAATGGAAAATATCCAACAAAGCTATTTGTGGGAAGTCCAGTTCGTGGATCGTTCACATTCATTCCTAATATTGTTTGCAATTCAAAAATGTTATCACTTGAACGATTGTAGTTATATATAAATATTGCAACATATGCACGTAAATAACATATTTGTTCAGAATTTACAATATCTTTATATTTTATGTTTTCCATAACTGTTTTCAAAAAAGTTTTGTGTGAATAAGGATAAATTAAATCATTGCTATCTACATAATTTTTAATAATTAGATATTCTGTCCAAGTTATATGTGCTAAAACCGAATGAAAAAAACAATTTCTATCTCCAGATGCACTACCCATAATGTATTGAATTCCAACGTATAAATTTTTTCCATTAAGAGAAATATTTGAAATTTGATTATACAAATTAGGAATTAAACTAGAAATTGTATTTTCAGAATTGTTATTGCCATTTGTATGCATTAATGATATGTAATTAAAAGTTTGTACAAATTGCGAATAGTTATAGGATAATACATCTGTTAAGCGTGCTATATAAAAATTGTCTTCACTTGAGTTTGCTATCCAAAAATCACGACAGGTTTTAATAAAAGTATTTTGATCAATTTGACTTAAAGATGCAGAAAAATGATTTAAAAAATATTCCCAAAAGCGATAAAGTTCTAAAGTAAAAATGTGATTTTGAATTGTAGGTATATCAGTTTCTTTATTTAATGTGTTTATTCCAGCTAAATAATTGGTGCATTGTAAATACAAAAAAGCCAAAAACTGCGCTTTATTAAGCAATATTACATTTAATTCAAATTTTATTCTATCAAAATCAAAATTATTATGTGATGTTGGAATGTTTGGAATTTGTGATGATTGTTGCATATGATTTGGCAAATTTGATTGTTGTTGATTTTGCGGTATTTCAATATTTTTAATTCCAGTTCTTTTTTCAAGGTTTTTGCATATATCTTTAATAGTATTAATTGCAAGATTACGATTCGTTTTATAATATTCATATATTTGTAAAATACCAAGAGCTAGTGACTCGCGTCCAACTGATTGAGATTTAGATAATATTAAACGAACATATCGAACTTCATTAATAAATTCACTATCTCTTTCTAATACATTTAAAATATTTTCTGATGTTTCATAAATGTCATTTCCTTCTATATTTGGCGTCGAGTTATTTTGACTTTGTTCTAAGAGATTCAAAAAAAAACTTAATCTAGAATTAAAACTTTCTGACATTAAAAACTCTCCTCATTTTATAATTTGTTGTCTTTGCAAAAATTGCATACCTAATATAATCATACAAGAGAAATTAATAAAATACAAATGAAATGAAAATATTTGCAAAATTATTATATTAAGACCAAATATCTACCTGTGATTTTTATAAAAAAAAATCTTTATGCAAATTATTTTAAAAAATTAATCTCAATATTTCATATTTGTGATATAATTGTATTGCAGTTAATCTGCAATACTTTTTTTATTTTTAGGAGGTTTTTTTATGATTCAAGTTGGTATTAATGGTTTTGGTCGTATAGGTCGTTTGGTGTTGCGTGCTTCGGTTGAACGTGATAATTTAGAAGTCGTTGCTATTAACGATCCATTTATCAGTGTTGATTACATGGTTTATATGCTTAAATATGATTCAGTTCATGGTCGTTTTAATGGCAGTGTATCTGCCCAGGGTGATAAATTATGCGTAAACGGTAAAATGATTACTGTATACAATAAAATGAATCCTGAAGAAATTCCTTGGGCTGAAAGTAATGCGCAATATGTTGTAGAATCTTCTGGAGTATTTACAACTATGGATAAGGCAAGTGCTCATTTAAAAGGCGGTGCTAAAAAAGTTGTTATAAGTGCTCCATCTAAAGATGCTCCTATGTTCGTTATGGGTGTAAATCAAAATGAATACAGAAACGATATGACTATTGTTTCAAATGCTTCATGTACTACAAACTGCTTAGCTCCTCTTGCTAAAGTTATTAATGATAATTTTGGCATTGTTGAAGGATTAATGACAACTGTTCACTCTACTACTGCTACTCAAAAAACTGTTGACGGTCCTTCCAAAAAAGATTGGAGAGGTGGACGTGCAGCTGCTGCAAATATTATCCCTTCTTCAACTGGTGCTGCAAAAGCTGTTGGAAAAGTTATTCCGTCGCTTAATGGAAAATTAACAGGAATGTCATTCCGTGTTCCAACAATTAATGTTTCTGTTGTAGATTTAACATGCCGTCTTGAAAAATCAGCTACTTATGATGAAATTAAGGAATGCGTAAAAAAAGCTTCGCAAGGAGAATTAAAAGGTATTTTGGGATACACTGATGAAGATGTTGTTTCATCAGACTTTATGGGTGAATACTGTACATCAGTATTTGATGCTAAAGCTGGTATTGCACTCAATGACAATTTTGTGAAATTGATTTCATGGTATGACAACGAGTGGGGATATTCAAACAAAGTTCTTGATTTAATCGTTCATATGGATTCCCAAAAATAATTTATTTTATAAAATTAGCCGGTTTATCTAAAACCGGCTTTTTTTATTGCTAAAAATTATAAGTTTGAAATAAAAAAATGCAAACAAAAAAAGCGATATAACTAAAATAAGTTGTATCGCTTTAAAAATAATTTTTTAAAAATAAAAATGATTTTATTGCTCGACATCAATCATAGACAAACTTACCCGTTTTTTATTTTCATCTGAGGCAAGAACTCTTAATTTGATAACGTCGCCAATTTTTAATTTGTCACTTACTTTTTCAATATGTTCATTTGAAATTTGGGAAATGTGCAGTAATCCGTCAATCGATGGTTCAAGATAAATGAAAGCGCCGTAATCATTAATTCTTGCAACTTTGCCTTCAACTATTTTATCTTGAGGATATCTTTGAGAGATATTGTACCATGGATTATCTTTAGGATTTTTCATAGACAGAGAAATTTTATTTTTTCCTTCATCGATTTTAATAACAAAGACTTTAATTTTATCTCCAACATTGAATTTGTCTTTTAAATCTTTATCTTTATTGTCTATTTGCGATATATGTAAAAGTCCGTCGCAACCATCGCCTATGTTAACAATCATACCAAAATCCAAAATTTTTGTTATTGTGCCTTCAATTTCATCTGCCACTTTTATTTTTGAAACTGGAGATGAAATAATTTTTTTGCGACTTGCTACATATCTATGTTTTGCACGATTAAATTCTATAATATTGAAATCCATAGTTTTTCCTATATATGAATTAATATTGTCGATATAAGAGTTAGAAAGATGAGAAGCTGGCGCAAATAATTTAACATTTTCAGCTAAAACAATAACTCCGCCTTTTACAGTACCAATAATTTTACCAGTAACAATTGAATTTTCATTAAAAGCTTTTTCAATTAATTTCAAACCGCGCTGCAAATCGAGTTTCTTTTTAGAGAGCAAAACATTTCCTTCTCCATCATCAATTTTAAATATAATTGCTTCAACTTCATCGCCAATATTAGCTAATTGACAAAGAGGTTCATTGGAATTTGAAAAATTTTCTTTCGTGATAATTCCATCGGATTTATAACCTAAATCCACTATAACTTCATTACGAGAAATTTGAATAACAGTACCTTTAACAATTTCACCGGTATGCAATGTTACAAATGACTCATTTAATAATTGTTCAAAATCTTTTTCATTACAAACAAGTTGTTCCATTAAAAAAATAGCCTCCTTAATTACGTTTGAGGGTGTCGAAGCACCTGCTACGATTCCTATTTTATCATCAATATTAAACTTGTTCAATAACAAATCTGAAATATTATGTATAAAAAATGTGTTACAACAATTTTTTTGGCAAATATTAAATAATTTTGTCGTGTTAGAACTAGTTGAATCACCAATTACAATCATCTTGTTCGATACCTTCGAAAGATTTTCAGCTTCAATTTGACGTTTTTGAGTCGTGTCGCAAATTGTATTAAAGATTTGGATATTGTCACAGCTTAAATATTTAGTAATTTGATTAAATAATTCAAATGAGAAAGTAGTTTGTGCAACCAATATATATTGAAAATTGGTGTCGACGTGAAAACTTTTGGCCTCATCCAAATTTTTTATAATGTGTGCACAATTGTTTGCATATCCATTTATGCCAATAATTTCGGGATGATTAGGATTGCCGATAATAATAATCTTTTTCCCGTCATTATAGTTTTTTTCAACAAGATGATGAATTTTTTTAACAAATGGACACGTACAATCAATATAATTTATGCCCATATTTTTCATTTGTGCATAAAAATGTTTAGGAATTCCGTGCGCACGTATTATTACAGTTCTTCCATTAGCTTGATTGAGATTATTTATGATTTGGACCCCTTTTTTATTTAACTCATCTGTAACAATTTGATTATGAATAATTGGACCGAGAGTACAAACATTTTTATTTGCATTTTCGAAAGCAGTATCGACTGCACGTTTTACGCCAAAACAAAATCCAGATGTTTTGCCTACGCTTATAATCATGATTTCTCCTTATTTTTATATCAAAAATCAATTAATTTGTGTAAGACTTTTTATTTGATTAGTAATTTGCAAAGTTAATGGATGCAGTGATTCTTGATTTATTTTTTGCATTTTATCAAATCTAATGGGTTTGCCAATATTTATTTGGACAACAGAAAAAGGTTTGTACGAAGCAATGATTCCTATTGGAATTATTGGCGTTTGAGTTTTTATCGCAAACATAGCTGCCCCATCTTTGGCACCTTCAATATTTTTATTGCGTGTTCCCTGAACGAATATACCTAAAATTTTTTTGTCTTTTAAAATTTTCATTGCAGTTTTGTAAGCTTGCAAATCATTTTTTCTTCTGTCAACAGGAAACACACTAAATTTTTTCAGGGTGTAAGAAAAAAGTTTATTGGCAAAGAGTTCTTTTTTGCCCATAAAATTTATAGTACGTGGAACTTTTAATCTTAATACGAGTGGATCAAAATTACTAAGATGATTTGCGCACAAAATAATTGGGCCATCAGACGGAATATTTTCAAGTCCTGAAATTTTTATGTGAAAGAGAATTGAAATAAAAAGGTTGACTAAAAAATTTAGTATGCAATAGTACAAATTAATCACCTGACTTTGAGTTTGTTAAAGATTTGGCTGCCTTGATTGTTAATGCACATTCGAGTCGCTTTTTTTGGAGCTTACATGCATATTCATAAGGCTCATAAATATTTTTGTTGAAATTGAAAGCATTTGCGCTGCAGCCGCCACTGCAATAAAATTTTGCCCAACATTCATTGCATTTTGGTTTAGTATACACATTGCAGAAATTAAATTTATTTTTAATTTGTTGATTGAGTTGGTCAGAATCGACATTGCCCATTTTAAATTCATCAATGCCAACAAATTGATGACATGGATACAAATCGCCGCTTGGTGCAACAGCTAAATATTCTGTAGCAGCGCCGCATCCAATCACACGTTTTGCAAAACATGGTCCATTATCTAAATCAAGCATAAAATGAAAAAAATTAAATTTTCTTTTATTATCGAGCATAATTTTTGTTAAGCGATCGTATTCATCAAAAATTTTTTGTAAATCTTCATCCTTGAGCGCATAATCTAAACTACTTTCTGCAACCACAGGCTCAACAGAAATTTGATTGAATCCTTCATCATTAAAATGCAAAATGTCATTTGCAAAATCCAAATTATTGTGAGTAAATGTTCCGCGCACATAATAATTTTTTTCTTTGCGCAGATTAGCAAATTTTTTGAAATTTGGCATTATGCAATCATAGCTGCTAGAACCATCAGGTTTTTGCCGCATTTTATCATTAATTTCTTTGCGGCCATCAATGCTTAATACAACGTTGTACATATTTTCATTAAGATAGTTAATTTTTTCATCATCCAACAAAACGCCGTTTGTCGTCATCGTAAAACGAAATTGTTTATTGTGATTTTTTTCTTGATTTTTAGCATAGTCAACAATTTTTTTCACAACATCAAAATTTAACAATGGCTCACCGCCAAAAAAATCAACTTCTAAATTTTTGCGATTGCCAGAGTTTCTAATGAGAAAATCAATAGATTTTTTACCAACTTCAAAACTCATTAATGAATTTTTGCCATGATAAGAGCCTTCATCAGCAAAGCAATATTTGCATTTAAGATTACATGCATGCGCAATATGCAGGCACATGGCCTTTATCACCGGTTTATAGTTGTCTATATCTGGTGGAGCAAAATCTTTCGTAAATAAAAGACCTTTTTTTTCAAGCTCTTTGATTTCATTTATACATTCTCTAATTTCATTTTCATTATATGTAAGATTGCTGAATATTTCATTTTCATTTGGCCAGTAGTCCAAAATTTTATATGTTAAATCGTCAAAAATATGCACAGAGCCGCTGTTTACATCTAAGACAATATTAAATCCATTCGATTGAAATTTATGAATCATAATAAAGCTCACCTTCAAGTAATTATTTTGTGATAGTAAAAAAAATTGTTATTTGCAAATAATTAACACACATACGAATGGGTATGTGTGTTTTTTTAAATTGTATTTAACAAGATTTAATAAGAGGTCTACATTTTTTCGCAAGATTGATTTGCGACAGTGCAAGAAGTTTTGCAAGCAGACTGGCAAGAAGTTTGGCACTCACCGCATCTTGCATTCAATTTAACGTTCTGCAATTTATTTTTGGTTATAGTTTTAATGTGTTTCATATTAATCACTCCTATTTTTTTTATCGATGCATTTATCATATCATAAATACACACAAAACACAAAAATTTTTTTTAAACACAGGTTTATTTTTGAGACAAAATATTTTTGTTGTGTTTTAACTTATTTTCAAAATTTTTTTATGTAGCATTAAAAAAGCCGCTTTTTTAGAAAAATTTTGGTCTATAAAAAACACCAAAAAAAATCTCGTATACAAATGCATACAAGATTTTTTGATATATAATCAAATTTTTGTAATCAACAACTATACTGTCATTATTTCCTGATTTTTTGCCTCTGTAATTTTATCAATATCGCTGACAAATTTGTCTGTAAGTTTTTGAATTTTATTTTCATTGATGTTCAATTCATCTTCGGTAATTTCATTTTTTTTCTGTAATTTTTTAAATGAATCCATTGCATCGCGGCGAATATTTCTTATAGAAACTTTCGCATCTTCACATTTCTTTTTAACTTCTTTTGTTAGTGTTTTGCGACGTTCTTCAGTAAGTGGTGGAAATATTATTCTTATAACTTTACCATCATTTGTAGGATTAATTCCTAAATCTGAAGCTTGAATAGATTTTTCGATTAATTTGAGTGTGTTTATATCCCAAGGTTGAAGTACAATCATTCGAGCTTCAGGTACCGTTATATTTGCAACTTGATTTAGAGGTGTAGGTGTTCCATAATATTCAACATTAATTTTATCAAGAATATGTGGATTTGCACGTCCAGCCCGAATTTTATCTAATTCTTCCTTAAAATTTTGTACAGATTTTCCCATTTTACTTTCATAAACAGAAATATTACTCATAAAATTCCTCCTCAATATTATTTGCAATTAATGTGCCTATTTCAAAGATTTTTTCTTTATCCAAAGCAACTGTTTCTATACTATTTTTTTCTTGCAATGAAAAAACTACTGATGGTATATCTTTTGATATATTCATTGCGCTGATATCAATTGCATTAAGATTATCAGCAATTATTTTTTGGTAAGATATTTTCTTGTATTTTTTTGCAGTTGGAATAATTTTGGGATCAGAGTCATATATACCATCAACATTTTTGGCATATAAAATGCAATCTGCTTCAAGCTCGGCAGCTCTTAAGGCAGTTATAGTATCTGTTGAAAAAAAAGGATGCCCCGTTCCTCCGGCGAATATTAAAACATATCCATTACTCATGTTTTTTATAGCAGATTCTTTTGAAAATTGTTTAGTTATTGTACCAACAATAAATGGTGTCATTATTTTTGTTTTGATATTTTGTTGATTAAATGCATCCGATAAATATAGCGCGTTCATAATTGTAGCAAGCATTCCAATTTGATCAGCTTTGACTTTATCCATTTTAGGATTAGCGCTTCTACCGCGCCAAAAGTTTCCGCCACCCACTATAATTCCTATTTGTATATTTTGTTTAATTAAATTTTTTATTTGATTAGTTATATTTAAAATTAGATCATCATCAAATTTGTTGTCTTTAGATGCTAAAGATTCACCGCTCAATTTAATTATTATTCTTTTGTACATTTTTATTATCCCCATTTCACATAGAAAATGATATTGAAATTATTCAGTAATTTCAGTTATGTTTTCTTCATCGGGTATGTCTTCATCTATATTTTCTTCTATATCTTTATCCGATATTTTCGCAGTTCCAACTACTGTAACATTTTCAGCTAAATTGATTAATTTTACACCAGTTGCATAACGTCCCTGGGTTGAAATATCACTTATACGTATTCTTATGATAACTCCTTCCGAATTTATTAACATAACCTCGTCATTGTTTTCAACAAATTCAAGAGAAATTACTTCACCTTTTTTTTCTTTTATTTTGTAATAAATTCTACCTTTGCCACCACGTTTTTGAACAACGAAATTATCGTATTCAACGCATTTACCAAATCCATTTTCAGAAACAAATAAAGCTTTTAAATTTGGTGAAATAATTCCGGCGCCAATTACAAAATCATTTTTACTGAGTTTTATTCCTCTAACGCCCATAGCAGTTCTTCCCATGGGTCTTATATCAGTTTCATTAAACGTTATTCCAAATCCATTTTTAGTAGCAATAAAAATTTTTTGGTTGCCATCGGATTTAAGGACACAAATCAATTCATCATCTTCACGAATATTTAAAGCTTGAAGGCCACCACGGTTTATTTTTTTGAATTTAGAGACACTTATTCTTTTCACAGTACCATTGCGTGTTACCATTATTAAATAATCATCTTCTGAGTATTCATTTACAGGAATAATTGTAGCAATTTTTTCGCCTTCGTTTAAATTAAGCATATTTACTATTGCCATACCTTTTGCAGTTCGTCCGGCTTCGGGTATTTCATATGCTTTATTTTTATAAACGCGACCATGATTTGTGAAATACAACATTAAACTGTGAGTGTTAGTGACAAAAATATCTTTAATGATATCTTCTTCACGCATTTGCATACCAACTATTCCGCGTCCGCCACGGTTTTGACTTTTGTAAGTATCGAGTGGAAGACGTTTTATATAATCGAATTTAGTAATAGTAATAACGTTCATTTCATCGTCTATTAAATCTTCAATATTGATTTCATCTTCCATAGGCAAAATTTTAGTTCTTCTTTTATCGCCATATTTCTTTTTGATATTGGCAAGTTCGGATTTTAATACATCATATAATTTATTTTCATCTTCTAATATATTTTTTAATTCATTTACTAATTCGCTTATTTGTTTGAATTCATCTTCTAATTTTTGACGTTCGAGCCCAGTAAGACTTCGAAATCTCATTTCAACTATAGCAGTTGCTTGCTCCATTGTCAACTTGAATTTTTCTATTAATGCATCTTTTGCAGAAGCTGTATCTTTTGACGAGCGTATTGTGTTTAAAACTTCGTCAATGTGATCGAGTGCAATTAAGTATCCTTCTAAAATGTGTTGACGATGCAATGCTTTATTTAAATCAAATTGAGTGCGACGAGTTAAAACTGTTTTTTGATGGTCTATATAATAATTCAGTATTTCTTTGAGATTTAATATTTTAGGTTCATTGTTGACGAGAACAAGCATTATAATTCCAAATGATTCTTGAAGCTGAGAAAATTTATAAAGCTGATTCAAGACGACATTTGCATTTGCATCACGCTTAATTTCAATAACTATTCTTATTCCATTACGGTCAGTTTCATCGCGTATATCAGAAATTCCATCAATTTTTTTATCTTTTATAAGTTCGGCGATTTTTTCTATCATACGTGCTTTGTTAACTTGGTATGGCAATTCAGTTACAATAATTGATTCTCTGCCATGCTGATTTGTTTCAATTTGTGCGTTTGCACGCATTAAAACTTTTCCCCGACCGGTTTTATATGCTTGCCTGATACCATTTATGCCGAGAATAGATGCACCAGTCGGAAAGTCAGGACCTTTTACGATTGAGATTAAATCATCAATATCTATGCCAATGTTTTGTTTGCGGCAATCTATCATTTTAAATATTGCATCTATTAATTCAGAAATATTGTGAGGCGGAATATTTGTTGCCATACCGACGGCAATTCCTGATGAACCGTTTGCAAGCAAATTAGGAAATCTTGAAGGAAGTACGGACGGCTCTGAAAATTCGCCGTCATAGTTTGGTATAAAGTCGACGGTATCTTTTTCAATGTCTGTTAGCATTGCAGTAGATATGTAGCTAAGGCGAGCTTCAGTATAACGAGGGGCAGCTGCACCATCGCCGTCTATTGAACCAAAGTTTCCGTGTCCATCTACAAGCATATAACGCATTGAAAAATCTTGTGCCATTCTGACCATTGCGTCATATATGGAAGAATCACCATGCGGATGATATTTACCCATTGTATCGCCGACAATACGAGCAGACTTTTTGTAAGCCTTGTTCGGGTCTAGATTCAATTCATTCATAGCATATAGAATACGGCGATGAACGGGTTTAAGACCATCGCGTACATCAGGTAGTGCACGAGCTGCAATAACACTCATTGCGTAATCGATATAAGATTTTTGAATTTCATTTTTAATTTCAACTTGAATTATTTTATTATCAGAGTTATTTTCCATAAAAAAATTACCTCATTTATATAATATTCACGAGTGAATTATACAATAAATGAAGTAAAAAAATCAAATTTAGGCTATTTCAAATAATTTTTTTGCATTGGAGCAAGTAATTCGTGCAACTTCTTGATGCGGGATATTTTTAATCTGGGCAATTTTCTCGACAATATATTTTAAATTAGAAGAATCATTGCGTTTGCCACGATTAGGTTCTGGTGAAAGATAAGGGCAATCAGTCTCAATCAAAATTTTTTCAATAGGGATTTGCGATACGACTTCGACTAATTTCTTAGCATTTTTAAAAGTGATTACTCCACCAATTCCTATAAAAAATCCAAGCTCGATATAATCCAAAGCCATTTGAAAATTATAGCCAAAGCAGTGGATAACGCCTTTGGTTTTTGCATTTGCTTTTATAATTTCAAAAGTATCAGTTGCTGCATCACGCGAATGAATTATTATTGGCAGATTCAATTTATTTGCAAGATGAATTTGTTTTTCAAACCAATAAATTTGTTTGTCACGCGAGTAATTTTCATAATGATAATCGAGTCCGATTTCGCCAATTGCTTTAACTTTTTCATGATGCGCGAGATTTTCAAGACTAGTTATATCATTTTGGGTTAAGTCATAAATATTTTCAGGGTGCACACCGATGGCTGCAAAAATAAAATCAAATTGGTTAGCAAGTTCCAAAGATTTTTGGCAAGAAGATAAATCTGCGCCACAATTTATAATGTAATCAATATTATTTTTAAAACCCGACAGCAAATTAAATCTGTCGGGGTCAAATTTTTCATCGTCATAGTGTGCATGCGAATCAAAATACATTTTAATCACCTTTTTATTTTAAATGGTTAATTTTTTCAAGTTCTTCAAGTTCTTTATCAATGTCTATACGTGGGAAAAGCAGCTCAGATTTTATAGCATGAATATTTTTGCTAAGCACACCAAATTTTTTAGCATCCTGAAGATTTATATAGCTTTCATCCAAATTAAATTGAGCGAGAATTTTTTTAGGAGTCGAAGGCATAAAAGGATAGATTAAAATTGATACAACGCGTAAAATTTCAACCAGTGAATATAAAAAGTTTGCGAGAGTATTTTTTTGATTAGGATCTTTTGCCAAGAACCATGGTTTTATTTCATCAACATATTTATTTGCAAAATTTATTAGCGACCAAACTTTTGTAATTGCGTCGCTTAATTTATATTGATTCATAAGATTTTCGTAATCATTTACAGTATCAAGGCACATTTTTTCAAGCTGCTCGTTTTTTTCATAATCAAAATTTTCAATTTGGCCACCAAAATATTTTTGAATCATGCCGTTTGTACGTGACACAAGATTTCCTAAATCATTTACTAAATCAAAATTAATGCGTTTGATGAGAGCTTCATTCGTAAAATTACCGTCCTGACCAAAATTTATTTCACGCATTAAATAATATCTTATTGCATCAGTTTTATAGCGTTCAACCAATATTTTTGGGTCAACAACATTTCCTTTGGATTTAGAAATTTTACCACCGTCAATAGTTACCCATCCGTGTCCAAAAACTTTTTTTGGAAGCGGCATATCTAATGCCATTAAAACTGCAGGCCAAATAATTGTATGGAAGCGAACAATTTCTTTAGCAACGAGATGGATATCAGCGGGCCAAAATTTTTTATATTCGCTATCATCATCACTCATGAATCCTAAAGCACTTACATAATTAAATAATGCGTCGAACCACACATAAATTATGTGATTGCCATCAAAATCGACAGGTATTCCCCAATTAAAAGATGTACGCGATACGCATAAGTCTTCAAGGCCAGGTTTTAAGAAATTATTAATCATTTCATTTTTTCGAGATTCAGGCTCAATAAATTTTGGATTGTCTTCAAAAAATTTTATGAGGCGATCTTGATATTTAGAGAGACGAAAAAAATAAGCTTCTTCTTTTAGTTTTTCTACATCGCGACCACAATCTGGGCATTTTCCATTTACTAATTGATGTTCAGTGAAAAAAGTTTCGCACGGTGTGCAATATAATCCCTCGTATGAAGATTTATAAATATCGCCTAAGTCGTATAATTTCTTAAAGATTTTTTGCACTGTTTTAACATGATTTGGATTTGTAGTACGCATAAAAATATCGTAATCAATATTCATTGTCTTCCACAAATCCTTTATCCATTCCACAATTGAATCAACATAATCTTGTGGTTGCATATTATTTTTTTTTGCCATTGCCTCAATTTTTTGACCGTGTTCATCTGTTCCAGTCAAAAATTTTACATTAAATCCTTGTAGTTTTTTGAAACGCGCCAAAGTATCTGCAGCAACAGTTGTATAACAATGACCAATATGAAGATTTGAATTACAAAAATAAATGGGCGTAGTGATATAAAAATTTTTTTCCATTATCATTTCTCCTTATAAAAAAAATTTCCACCATTATTATAAACTATTTTGGTGGAAATTTTAATTTATTATTCTGTCATTATTGTGAAATAAGTGTTTTGTCAGCTAATTATTTTTTACATAAACTCAATGCATCTTCATCAGCAATTATAACAACATCGCGATGCAATTGTAAAATAGAAGCAGGAACTTTTGGAGTAACTGGACCAAAAAAACTGTTTTTTACTGCTTGAGCTTTGTCCTTACCTGAAATAATAATTAAAATTCTTCGTGCAAGCATAATTGTTTGAATACCAATAGAATATGCCTGGCGCGGTACATCATCAATTGTTTTGAAAAAACGTTTGTTAGCTTGGATTGTACTATCTGAGAGGTCTACGAGATGCGTACCTTTTGCAAAAAAATTCGATGGTTCATTAAAACCAATATGTCCGTTGTGGCCGCAGCCTAGTAATTGCAAATCGAATTCTCCAATTTCTTTTATAACATTGTCATATCGAAAACATTCAACATCTGGATCAATAGCCATACCATCAGGAAGGTTGATGTTTTCCTGTTTAATGTTTACATGATCAAAAAAATGTTTTCGCATAAAATAATTGTAACTTTGCGGATTATCTTTGGTAAGTCCACGATATTCATCAAGATTGACAGTTTTAACTTGTGAAAAATCAATATCACCTTTTTTGTACCATTCGATTAATTGTGCATAAGTGCCTTCAGGTGTAGAACCTGTTGCAAGCCCCAAAACACTATCAGGTTTTAAAATAACTTGTGCAGAAATAATATTTGCTGCTTTACGGCTTAATTCTTTGTAATTTTTTACTCGAATAATTTTCATACTAAAGCTCCTTTTGTAAAAAAAGATATATTCACGATTTACATTCATTATTATAACTCAAAAGCGATTTATAGCAAAATATATTTTTGCCATAAAAAAATACCGCTAATTAAATAGCAGTATTTTTATTTTAAAGATTTAGTTTTTGCATCTAAGGAACAATTACTCCATTTGCAAATTCTTTATTTGCCGAAACTATTTTTGTGTTTACGATTTTGTTTGTTAAATCTTCATTACTTTCAATAAATACTTTTATATAATTATTTGTGTAGCCGGTATATTTACCATTTTCCTTTTCTTCAATGAGAGTTGGTAATGTTTTTGAAATAAAACTTTTTATGTATTCATTTGCAAGTTTTTCGCTAAGCTCAATTAATTTTGTACTGCGAATCTTTTTTACTGCAGAGTCAATTGTATTTGAAAAATTATAAGCGCGTGTATTTTTACGTGGCGAGTAGGGGAATACATGTATTTTTGAAAATCCAATTTGTTTGGCAAAATCATAAGTTTGCTGAAAATCTTCATCTGTTTCACCCGGGAATCCAGTGATTATATCAGTTGTAATAGAGACATTTTCAAATGTATTTTTTAATTTTTGTACTGCCTCAAAATATTGTATAGTTGTATATTTGCGATTCATTGCATGCAAAATTTTATTGCTTCCACTTTGCAAAGACATATGAAAATGCGGACAAAGCTTGGGAAACAATTTTATTTTTGATATGAAAGAATCATTAATTAAATTTGGTTCGACTGAACTAAGTCGTATTCGTTCTAGATTTTTAATTTCGTGTAATTTTTCAATTACGTCTGCTAAATCCAAATCATTTTTTAAATCTTTTCCGTATGCCGAAACATTTATCCCAGTCAAAACAATTTCTTTGAACCCGCTTTGACATAAATTTTTAGCTTCATCGTAAATTTTATTTAAATTTCTGCTGCGAGATTTTCCACGCGTATACGGAATTATGCAGTATGAACAAAATTCATTGCAGCCTTCTTGAATTTTAATGAATGTGCGGCATCGGTCATTTTTATTTAATATTTGCATTTCCTCAAAAAAAAATTCTTGTCTCACATCAAGAATTTTTTTTGAAGCTACCTTATCTTTTTCGTATTGCTCTATCAATTTTAAAATATCTTTGCGATTATTTGTTCCGATTATTAAGTCTGCAGTTTTTGTTTTTATTAGATTATCTGGATCGCTTTGAGCGTAGCATCCCATCGCTATTATTATTGCATTTTTATTTTTTTTACGTGCGCGATGCAACATTTGTCTTGATTTTCTATTGCTCAAATTTGTTACACTGCATGTATTAATTATATAAATATCAGCGATATCGTTAAAATTTACAAATTTATATCCGCTGTCCATCAACAGTTTTATTACAGATTCTGAATCATAATAATTAACTTTGCAGCCAAGAGTTATTATTGCAAAAGTTTTCATATTGCACCTCGACAATATTTATTTAAAAAACAATTCGTACAATCAGGTTTTCTTGCTTTACAAATTTTTCGCCCGTGTGCAATAAGTTGCAAATTAATACTAATCCAATGATTTTGTGGAATTATTTTCATTAAGTCATACTCGATTTTTTCTGGATCATTATTTTCTGTAAATCCAAGTTTTTTACTTATGCGCTTAACGTGTGTATCTACAACAATGCTTGGAATATTAAAAATATGGGAGCGAATAACATTTGCTGTTTTTCTGCCAACGCCTGGGAATTTTATTAATTCATTGATATCTGAAGGCATCTTTGAATCGTAATCATTTAATAATTTATTGGCTGCCAAAATTATATTGCGGGCCTTGTTTTTATAAAAGCCTGTAGATTTTATGTCTTGCTCAAGTTCATTTTGTGAGGCAGATGCAAAATCTTTAAGCGTTTTATATTTTCTAAACAAATCTTTAGTAACCATATTTACTCTGTCATCTGTGCATTGTGCACTTAAAATTGTTGCAATAAGTAATTGCCAATCAGTTTGATAATTTAAATAACATTTTGTCAATGGATAATTTTCATCGAGCAAGTCTAAAATTATTTTTATGTTTTTATTTCTTTTTTGCATTTTATTTTCCCTCAGTTAATTTTTCTATAGCTATGTTTACACGCTTAATTGTTTCGGATTTTCCAAGCATTTGTGCAATTTCTGTTGCTCCGCAAGGTGTTGATTCTTTGCCAGATAATGCAGTTCTTAGTGGCCAGAAAATTTGTCCTGTTTTCAAATTCATTTCATTTACTATCTTCATCAATAATTCTTTAATAGAATCTTCGGTCCATATTAACAATTCATGTAATTTTGGTAAAATAATTTTCAATACTTCAAGTGAATTTTCAAGATTAGTTTTCATTTTTTTATGAATAAACAAGTTTGTATCGTAGTTTGGTAATTTATCTATGAAATCGAATAAATCAGGTGCTTCATGCACAAAATTAATTCTAGATTGTGACATTTTAGCAAGCTGTTTATAATCCAAATCACTTTTTTGAATTGAATTTTTTAAATACGGTAATACGAGTTCGTAGAATTTGCCTTCATCCATATTTTTTATGTATTCGCCATTCATCCAACGCAATTTATTTAAATCAAAAATAGCAGGGGACTTACTAAGTCCTTTTATTTTAAATTCATTTTCAAGTTCTTTTAATGTGAAAAATTCACGATTGTTTTCAGGGCTCCAGCCTAAAAGTGCTATGTAATTTATTATAGCTTGTGGCAAAAATCCTGTTTGTATTAAATCTTGAAATGATGCACTGGATTTACGTTTTGAAAGTTTTTCACCATTTTCATCCAGTATCAAAGGCAAATGAACATAAACAGGTATTTGCCAACCAAATGCTTCATAAAGCAAATTATATTTAGGGGTTGAAGAAAGGTATTCGCAACCGCGCACTACATGCGTTATTTGCATTAAGTGGTCATCAATAACATTAGCAAAATTGTAAGTTGGTAGGTCATCCGATTTTATTAATATTTGGTCGTCCAATTGCGAGTTATCAACAGTAATTTGACCATATACTTCATCTTTGAAAGTAGTTTTGCCTTCAGGAATAATTTGCCTTATTACATATGGAATTTTAGCATCAAGATTTGTTTGTATTTGTTCTTGTGATAAATATCGGCAATGCCTGTCGTACGGAAGGTTTTTTTTATGTAGTGAATCAAGACGCTCTTTATCGCAAAAGCAATAATAAGCTTTTCCTTCGTCAATTAATTGCAATGCATATTTTAAGTAACTAAACTTTCGTTGACTTTGTATATATGGACCAAATTCACCGCCAATGTCTGGGCCTTCATCATATTTTAATCCTGAAATTTTCAGCGTATCAAAAATAATTTTTTCTGCATCTTTGACTAATCTATTTTGATCCGTATCTTCTATACGCAAAATAAATTGTCCGCCAGCAGATTTGGCAATTAAATATTCATATAAAGCAGTGCGCAAATTTCCAATGTGCATAAAACCGGTTGGGCTTGGGGCAAATCTTGTTCTTATCATAATGAATCTTCCTCTCAATTTTCACTGTTTAATATTATACATCAATTTTTTTTTGAAATCTATTTAGTAAAATATTGACATTTTTTGTTTGAAATGTTAGCATGTGTTAGTAAAACTTGTTTACAGAAATTATTTTTAAGGAGAGATTTAAAATGGAAAGAACTCCAGGTAATCACTGGGAATATGATGAACAGCAGGCTCGCAATTCAATTACTGATTTAGGAAGTTCTGTAGGAGAAATTGCTACAAGTATAGGAGAATATGCCTCAAGCCTTCAAGAGGAAAGACGTTTAGAATCTGAACGTGATCGATTATTAAGAGAAAGGAGAGAAAGAGAAAGAAGGAACAGACAAGAAGTTGATGAGTATGATTCAAGAATAAGAACTCTTTATAGGACTATGCTTTGTCGGTTGGCCGGTAAACCATCAGTTGCTGAGTTTTGCCGAAGTACTGATTTTGCAGATTTTGATAATAGAATAATGTTTGTTGCTAGTTCATATGGAATTGATGATGAGTGTTCAAGTTATGTAAAGAATAACCTCATGTTTTTGTTGGAGCCAAATGAAATAGCTTCGATACCACACGGATGTAATTTAACTGTTGGGCAAGTGAATCAGTTAAGGAATATATATGTTCCTGCTGGTTGCCCAATGTATGATCTTAAGATACGGCATTTTGGTAAAAAATCTGTAAAATCAAGGGTAGAAGATGCAAAAAAGAGAAGTGAAGCAACAAGGCAGCACTATCATGAAGACGAAACATGTTGTTTAATTATGTAAAAAAAAATCGATGAGATTGTTTCTCATCGATTTTTTTTACTCTAATGTTTTTAGAACTTCATCTTTAGGAATCAAACCAATAGATTTTTTATGCAAACTACCGTTTTTGAAAGAAATTAAAGTTGGAATGCTTTGTACTGAATACTCTTGTGCCAAATCAGGGTTTTCATCAACATTTATTTTGCAAACATTAATCTCATCACTTTTTTCGTTTGCAATTTCTTCGATTATGGGTGATAACATTTTGCAGGGACCGCACCAATCTGCATAAAAATCAGCTATAATTGGTTTTTCTCCTTTTAAAATTTCCTTGAATTCATTACTACTTTTGATTTGTGTAATCATAAACATTCTCCTCTCTTGTATTAAAAAATTGGTTATACCAAACAATAAAAGTATACACAGTCCAAATTTTTCGGCTGTTATCGCACTTTAAATTGTTTTTGTGCTCGTCGAGTAATTTTATTATTTCATCGACGTTGAAATATTTTTGAGCAACTTCACTTTCAAATGCATTTTTAATTATAGAATAATATTTTTCATCACGCAACCATATTCTTATTGGAATTGGAAAACCTAATTTTTTTTTGTTTGAAACCCTGGATGGCAGATGCAATTGAGCAGCTTTTCTAAAAGCGTATTTAGTTGCAATTTTTTTTACGCGGTAGGTAGTTGGCAGACTTGAAGCAATTTCAAAAACTTTTTTATCCAGATACGGAACACGGATTTCTAAAGAATTTGCCATGCTCATTTTATCAGCTTTTAATAAAATATCTCCAACGAGCCACAAGTTTATGTCCAGATACTGCATTTTTGTAATATCGTCGTAAGCAAGTGCATCTGAATAATATTTTGATGTTATAGATCGAGGCGGATAATTTCCGGTTGGATTCTTTAAAATTTTTTCACGCTCTTCTTTAGAAAATATTTTTGCATTACCGATAAAACGTTCTTCAATAGTTTGGCTGGCACGAATTATAAAATTTTTACCTTTGAACGAGAAAGGAATTTTTTTTACTAGCCATGCCATAAATTTTCGTATGAATCTTGGAATGAATTTTGTGATGTATAAATCCATTGGTTCCATGTAGATATTATAGCCGCCAAAAAATTCATCGGCACCTTCGCCAGACAGACAAGCTTTAACATACTTACTAGCAAGATTGCTTACAAAATAAAGAGCTACAGCTGATGGATCAGCTAATGGCTCATCCATATGATATTGAATTTTGGGAATAATTTGCCAATATTCATCAGTAGTAATTAATTTGTCGATGTTGGTTTTGCCTAATTCTTCGGATAATCTTTTGGCATAATCAATTTCGTTATATTTGTCGTAATCAAATCCAACCGTAAAAGTTTTTTCGCCTCCATAGCAAGCAGTAATAAAACTAGAGTCAACGCCGCTTGATAAAAATGAACCAATTTCAACATCACTTATTTGATGAATACGGATAGAATTTTTAATTATGTCGTTAATTTCATCAATATAATTTGTTTCAGATTGATTGTCATAAGAAAAATAAGGTGACCAATATTTTTTTATATCGATCTTTCCATTTTGAAATGTGAAATAGTGGCCAGGCGATAATTTGTAAACGCCTTTGAAAAAAGTTTCCTGCAGCACAGAATACTGAAACGTCAGATAATTTTCGAGTGCTGTTTCATTTAGTTCTTTTTTAAATTCGGGATATGCCAGAAAACTTTTGATTTCCGATCCAAACAATAAATTATTATTTATAACTGAATAATAAAATGGTTTTATACCGAAAAAATCACGTGCACCAAAAATTCTATTTTTATTATAATCATAAATTACAAATGCAAACATTCCACGCAAATGTTTAAACATATCAGGACCATATTGCTCGTATGCATGAACTAAAGTTTCTGTATCAGATTGAGTTTTGAAAGTATGGCCCTTTTTTACTAATTTATCATGAAGTTCAACGTAATTATATATTTCTCCATTGAAGACAATAACGACAGATTTATCTTCATTATACATAGGCTGTGAACCGGATTCTAAATCGATAAGGCTAAGTCGGCGAAACCCTAATGTTACGTATTCATCTGAATGAATTCCTTCGCTATCTGGGCCACGGTGTATTATTTTTTGCATCATATCGGAAATTACTTGCTGATTGTTTTGAGTTTGTCCTGTAAATCCACAGAATCCACACATTTTTATCCTCCTGTATTTTTCAAGCTTTTTGTAAAAAGCTTGACCAAAAACTTTTGCTAAAAGTTCTTTGATTCTTTCTTTCAAGAAAGAACGAAACAAAGAACTAATAAATATCCTAACTTATTTGTTGTGAAAAAGCAATGAAATTTTTCTTTGATTGGGGTAAACTATAAATGAGTAAAAATATTTAGGAGGAAATAAAATGCTAGATGAAAGATTAGTAAAGCTTGCAGATTTATTGGTAAATTATTCAACACAAGTTAAAGAAGGAGATAAAGTTTCGATAAAGGCAGAAGACGTCGCATTGCCATTTGTAATCGAAGTTGCAAAAGCTGCTGTAAAAAAAGGAGCGTTTGTGGATTATTCAATAACGGTTCCAGAAGTTGAAGAAGCTATTTTGAAATTCGGTAATGAAATGCAACTGTCTAAACCGAATAATGATTACGGAATGGCGGTAAAAGAATCTGATGTATGGATAACGGCATGGGGTTCAAAAAATTCGCGTGCCCGTTCAAATATTTCACCAGAATTATTACAAAAAAGAAGAATGGCAAATAGTGACGAAAGAAAAATTTATGTTGATAGATGTGCAAGCGGAGCTCTTAGGTGGTGCGGTACGCAATTTCCTACAAATGCCGAAGCTCAGGAAGCACAAATGAGTCTTGAAGAATATGAAGAATTTGTATATAAAGCAGGAATGCTCGATAAAGAAAATCCAATTGAAGAATGGAAAAAAGTTGAGGCAAATCAAGAGCGCTGGATAAAATATTTGGATGACAAAAAGGAATTGAGAATAATTTCGAAGGATACAGATATTGTAATTGGAATAGGTGGTCGTAAATGGATGAATTGCTGTGGAAAAGAAAATTTCCCGGATGGAGAAATTTTTACATCGCCGCAGGAAAATAATATTAACGGAATAATTTCTTTTTCATATCCAGCAATTTATTCTGGAAGAATGGTTGAGGGAGTGAAACTTGAGGTCAAGGACGGAAAAATAATTAAGGCTACGGCGGACAGTGGCGAAGATTTCTTAAAGGCATGTTTGGAGACGGATGCAGGTTCAAAATATTTTGGAGAAGTTGCAATCGGTACAAATTACAATATCAAAAGGTTCACCAGAAATATTTTGTTTGATGAAAAAATTGGTGGAACAATTCATATGGCAGTAGGCTGCGGATTTCCAGATGCCGGCGGGAAAAATATGTCGGCCATTCATTGGGATATGATATGCGCTATGCAAGATGGCGGTAAAATTTTTGCTGACGGCGAGCTTTTTTATGAGAACGGGAAATTTATAGAAAGCGTTTTAAAATAAAAATTGATTTATATAAAATAGATAATGTTTTGAAGTAAAAAGGGGGATTTATTATGAAAAAATATTTCATATTGATGCTTTCGTCTTTATTTTTGATATTGTGTGGATGCACGAGAACAGAAATTATTCCCAATGGAAAACCTAAAATTTATACGAGTTTTTATGCGCTCTACGATTTTACAAATAAAATTGGTGGTGACAAAATTAATTTGAAAAATATTATGCCGCCAGCAGTTGAGCCGCATGATTGGGAAATTTCTACGCAAGATATTGTTGATTTAGAAAATGCAGATGCTTTAATTTATAATGGATCAGGTTTGGAGATCTGGATTGACAAAGTTAAAAATACTCTCCAAAATCAAATTGAGTATATTGATTTGACAAAAGATATGCAAATAAAAAATGACCCACATGTTTGGCTTAATCCGCTTTTGGCAAAAAAACAGTTCAAAAAAATTTATAAAAGCTTGTCCAAAATTGATGTGCAAAATCAAAATTATTATAAAGAAAATTATTTGGCGGTTTCAAAGCAAATTGATGAACTTGATAAGAAAATTCGTAATGCTGTGAAGAATTTTAAATCTAAAGATATTGTTGTTGCGCATCAAGCTTATAAATATTTTTGTGATGAGTACGGCCTAAATCAAATTGCACTTGAGGGAATTGAAGAAGAATCCGAGCCGACTGTCGAACGCATGAAAGAAGTTACTGATTTTATTGAAAATAACGATGTTAAATATATTTTTTATGAAGGCTCGCCATCAAAAGCTATTAAAACAATTGCACAAGATACTGGTGTAAATCTTTTGGAACTTAATCCGTTTGAATATTTGACAAAGCAGCAAATTTCTAATGGCGATGATTATTTTTCTATTATGGAAAAAAATCTGGAGAATTTAAAGGTGGCACTTGAATGAAAGCTATTGAAGTTTCCAATCTGAATTTTTCATACGGCAACAACAAAATTATTTCTAATCTCTCGTTTGAAATTGAAGAGGGTGATTTTGTTTGCATAATCGGTTTAAATGGCGCCGGAAAAAGTACTTTATTAAAACTTATGCTGAATATATTATTGCCTGATAGTGGTACGATAAACATTAATAAAAAAAATAGCGCAGATATTTCGTACGTTGCACAAAATGCTGTTCACTTTAATCCTAATTTTCCGGCGACTGTAAAAGAAATTGTGGGTTTGGGCATAAATTCAACCAATATTTTTGCAAATAACAATAAAAAAATATTAGATGCCTTAGAGAAAGTAGGGATGTCTGATTATTTAAACAGGAAGATAGGAAAATTATCTGGTGGCCAACAACAAAGGATTATTTTGGCTAAAGCACTTGTAAATAATCCAAAATATATTTTTTTAGATGAGCCGACCACCGGTATAGATAATGAAGCTGTTCAATCAATATGTTGTTTATTAGGAGAGTTGAACAAGAAATATAAAATAACAATAGTTATGGTGACGCATGATATATTCTCAATAATGAATCATGCGACTAAAATAATAAATTTTGGTGAAGATGGAAAAATAAAAATTATTCCAGCAAGTAATTTTAATTTTGATATGTTTCATCACAAATGTTTTTATAAATAAATTGGATTTGTTTGTATCATAACATTCTATGCTTGACTATATTCGAAAAATAATTTTGGTGTGGTCCTTTATTTTGTAATAACTTGTCTAATATTTTATCTTAAACCAAATATTTTTAATTAACATTTGACAAGTGTTGTAAAATAATATACTATAATGTTATTAAATTAAAAGTGAAAGGGTGAATTGTGTTTGAAAAACTTAAGCAAAGAACAAATAAATTCTATTGTAGATTTAACAATTTTAGTGCTCACTAATTTATTTGCCGTTTATGTGTGCAAATATATGATAAATATAGATTTTGATAATTTTAATCTAAAAGTTTTTTTTAATTTTGCTTTCTCAGAAATTCTTTTTAATATAGGATTAATTTTTATAATGATGATACGAAAAGAAAACTTTGCTAGTTTTGGATTAGTTAAGAAAAATTCTTTAAAGGCTGTTTTATTATCATTTTTAGTCGGGTTACCATTAGTAGTTTACGGACTTTATTTATATCATTGTATGGGAATAAAATTTATTTATTTACCTTTGAGAGGAGCTGTTGATCCTCAGCTTTTAAGATCGCTTGGTTTAGTACAGGGAATTATAGCTTATATCATAGTGATAATTGTTTGGGGATTTTTAGAAGGACTTACTTATGTTGCAATTAATGATAAAGTAAATAAAATTTTTAAACCCCAAAATTCATTTTTGAATCCAGGTGCTATTTTTTGTACTTTGTTTGTAATCTTAATTCATATTCTTTTAAACATGAGTACATTTGATCATATAATGACGGTTATTGTAGCTTTCATTTTGATATATGGAATGTTAGTTATCAGAGAATACACACAAAATTCTTGGGGTTGCATTTTCTTATTTATTTTCTTTTGGAATGCATTTTAATTTTTTTTTGCATAAGTTTGTTTTGGAGAAAGATTTGCCAAAACAAATTTTTTTTGATTACATATTAACAAAATTTATTATAAATGTTTATAATTAAATTATTAAGTACAAAGGAAATGACAAACTTCAGTTTTGAAGAGGTTAAAAACCCAAATTTCTTGTTTGGTATTGAATCAGATGCTGACTGGGAAGTAATTTGTGGTATAGGTTGCATATAATTGAAAAATGCCACATAAAGTTTTAATAGCTTTATGTGGTAAATTTAAATTAAATTTAGGGGAAATGTATTAATGAATAAAAAATTAAGCATTGAGCAGAAAAAGTCTATTATGGATTTATCTGTTATGATATTTTTTTTTGCATTTTCACTTTTTATTTATCTACCTTTGATAAAGAATTATATTTTTGTTGGAAATCTTGATACTATCAAATTTTTGCTGCTTGCAAGTTTTGAGTTTATGTTTGCTGGTTTGAGTGCAAGTTTAATAATGCTAATACGGAGAGAAAATTTTGCAAATTTTGGTTTTGTGAAAAAAAATTCTTTAAAAGCAATTTTGTTATCACTTTTACCTGTGATTCCTTACATTGTTTATGCATTTTTTGTATACAATTCCATGGGTATCAAATTTACATATATTCCATTGAGAGGAGCGATAAATCAGCAATTTTTTATGTCGCTAAATTTGTTTAGTAGGATATTTTATATAATTATTGTGATAATTATTTGGGGATTTTTTGAGGCTTTTCAATGGATTGTTGTGAATGATAAAATAAATAAAATTTTTAAACCAAAAAATTTATTTTTAAATCTAGGAGCTATTTCTTGTGCATTATTATCTAATCTTGCACATTTTATTTTGGGATTAAGTACATTTGATCATATAATAACAAATATTGTTGCTTTTACTTTCATATATGGAATGTTAATTATCAGAGAATATACACAAAATTCATGGGGATGTATTTTTTTATTTATTTTCTTTTGGAATGCATTTTAATTTTTTTGCATAAATTTGTTTTGGGTAAAATTTTGCCAAAACAAATTTTTTTTGATTGTCTATTGACAAATTTTACCATATATGTTTATAATTAGATTATTAAATGAAAAAGGAGGTGTAATAAATGACAAATTTCAGTTTTGAAGAAGTTAAAAACCCAAATTTTTTAATTGGATCTGATGTGGATTCATGGGGAATTTTTTGCGGTGGTGTATGCTAAAAATTAATGTTATGCTCTATACGTTTTTATAGACGTATGGAGCATGTTTTATTTAATGACGAGGAGATTAATTATGAATGCTAAGTTGAAAAAAAATATTGTAGATTTAATTATTTTGACTGGTTTACCGTTTTTAATAATTTATGTAGTTTATCCTAAATTAATTTTTTTATTTGATATTAATAAATTTGGTCTGAAAGAATTTTTACTTATGTTATGCTTTCAATTTGCTTCTGCTGGTTTAGGTAGCGTCTTGGTTATGTTAATTAGAAGAGAAAATTTCGCAAATTTTGGACTTGTTAAAAAAAATGCTTTGAAAGCAATCTTATTGTCACCATTAGTTTATATACCACAAATAATTTTGACTTTATCAACTTACAAAAATTTTGTATATATACCGATGCAACATGCAATTGGACCAAAGGCTTTAATACATCTCAATTTGTTTGAGAAGATTATTGCATATTTTATAATAATAACAATTTGGGGATTTTTTGAAGGTTTTAATTGTGTTGTTATCAGTGATAAAGTAAATAGAATTTTCAATTCAAAGAATTTATTTTTAAATTCAGGAGCTATATTTTGTGCAGTTTTTATGATTTTAATACATTTATTGTTAGGTGCTTGTCCTATGGGATGGTTAGACATTATAGCAACATTTATTATTATATATGGCATGTTAGTTATTAGGGAATACACACAAAATTCTTGGGGCTGCATTTTCTTATTTATTTTCTTTTGGAATGCATTTTAATATGATAGGAGAGATTTATTAAAATGGATGTTTATTTTTTAAAAAATAATAATCAAGATTTAGCATTTTTTCCAGAGACAATTAAATTTTTAAAGATAGACACAAATACTAAAAATTTGCTTGAAGACTTAAAAAATAATGCCACGCAGAAAAAAATTTGTTCCAAATATAAATTGGAAATCAAAAACTATAATGATTTAATGAATAAAATTAATGAATATGCCATCTCAAAAGAAAATAATAATGAATCAAAAATTGATACCGATTCTTTAAACAAACTTGTTCTTAACGTTAGTAATGCGTGTAATTTAAAATGCAAATATTGTTATGCTAGCGGCGGAACTTATGGATCTGAAAAAAAGTTAATGACAAAAGATACTGCAAAGTGTGCTATTGATTTGTTTTTTTATCGTTTTAAAAAGATAAAATACATACAGATTTTTGGCGGCGAGCCACTTTTAAATTTTCCTGTAATGAAATTTATTTGCGAGTATTTACATGAAAAGTTTGATAGAGATGAAATTGAAAAAGTTCCGGGAATAGGTTTAGTAACTAATGGAACGTTGATAAGTGATGAGTTTGTAGACTTAATTAATAAATATGATATTAGTGTGACATTTAGTTTTGATGGTACGCCAGAAACTAATGATGCTATGCGAATTTTTAGAGATGATTCTCCAACATCCAATGTTATATTAAAAAATTTAAAGATACTAAAAGAAAAGACAGGTGAGCCAAATTTAATTGAGGTTACTTATAATAAATCGCACATAGAAAATAATGTATCGATAAAAGACATTGTTTCATTTATAAAAAACATAGATAAAAATATTGATATGCATATAACACCAGTTGTATCTTGCAATAAAAGTGAAAATGAGTATGCTTTGAACGATTTAACAAGCTTTATAGATTCTGTAGATGATTTACTTGTAGATAATAAGTCTGAACTTTATTCATTATTGCAAAGATATATTTTAGCGATACAAAATAAAACAAAGCAAAAATATATTTGTCGTGCGGGTTCAAATATGTTTTCCGTGTCTGCATCTGGTGATATTTATCCATGTTTTATGTTTACGGACAACAATGATTTTTGTATTGGAAATATTAGTGATGAAAATGTTTTGTATTCAAAAAAATTTAATCAATCACTTAAAAAATTTTGTTCGTACGATAAAAGACAGGATTCGGAATGCAGAAATTGCTTTATAAGAAATATATGTTTTGGATGTTTAGGGCAAAATCTTTGTCAAACGGGAGATGCTTTCAAAACTGATCGCAATATATGTAATATGAATCGCGCAATAGTAGAAAAAATATTGATTAAAATGTCACAGATGGAGGATAAAAAAAATAGCTAACTTTGTTGTTAGCTATTTTTTGTTATAATTTATTATAAATAGATGGCTTTGTTTATATCAAAAAGATAAATTATAGAAAAATCAACTTTGCGATTGAAATTTTTTTCTATTGCCATTTTATAAATTTCAAGTTGAAGTCGATATTTTTGAGCGAAACTTTCCGCTTTGTTTAAAGCAACTTTGTCTGTTTTGTAATCAACAAGATATAATTTATCTTCAAATTCAAAAAAACAATCAATGATTCCGTGAACAAGAGTTTTTGGCTCTCCAGAATCATTTTCTATTCCGAGTACAAAAGAAGTTTCTCTTTTAATAAAATTTGCGCTACGCATTTTTTGTGTTAAATCCGACGATAGAAACTTAATAAATTTTTCAACGGGAATAATTTTTTCTTCCTGTTTGTTCAGCAAATTATTTTTTGTAAGAGAAGAAATAAATTTTTTTATTTCTGGTTTATCATTTTTCAAGTTCAAATCCAAATACCTAAGGACATTATGAATTGCAATACCTTTTTGGGTTGGAGAGAGAATATTTTTTTTGAGAAAATTTGGTGCATTCAAAATAAATTTTGGCTTTTTATTTTGATTCAATTCTGTAATAGAAATTTTTGAGCGTACGGAAATGTTGTGTGGATATTGCCATTCTAATTTATTTTTAATTTCATCGTTGACATCTAAAATTTGAGGTGAAAAAAATTTTTCGTTTTGATTTTCGAATTCGTGAGAAATTTCGTTATTTATAATTTCAAACTTAGCGGGAAAATTATTTTTATTAGCAATTGGTATTAGCCAATCCAAATAACATTTTGCGTTTTCAGGGAAAGAAATTTTTTTTTGCAGATTTTTAATTGAGCCAGTTAGAATTAATTTATTCTTGGCACGCGTCATTGCTACGTATAAAATTCGCATTTCTTCCTCGAGATTTTTTTTTCGCATCTCAAATTCAATTGCATTTCTCGCAATTGTATTTATTCTTGTTCGGCGTTTAGGGTTTATAAATTTGTTTCCAAAACCAAGATTTTTATCTAAAAGGATTTGTTCATTCAAACTTTTCATATTAAATTCGCGGCCTAAAAAACTTACAAATACAATAGGAAATTCTAAACCTTTGCTTTTATGGATTGTCATTATTTTTACAGCGTTTGAATTTTTTTTGCCGCAAGCTGTATTTATTTTAGTTTCTTTTATTTTTTCTATGTAGCGAATGAAATTAAATAACCCCTTGTAATTTGTTTTTTCGTATTGCAGGGCAATATTTATAAATTTTATTATATTTTCCTGATGATTTTTTCCACTTGTATTAAGCATTGATAAATAAAAAAAATCGGTTGTATTTAAAATTTCATCTATCAATTTGCTGATAGGCAATGAATTTTTTTTACTACGCAAATATTTGAGGTCTTGCTTGAATTTTTCTAGGCCATCATATTTTTTCACGCACTCATAAAAATTTTTTTGCGTGTCAAGCGCTCGTATTCTTATTAATTCATTTTCATCTATGCAATAAATATCTGAACGCAGCAATGCTACTAAACAAATTTCATTTCGTGGATTATCTATGATTTGCAGAAAATTTATCAGTGTAGAGATTTCGGGCAAGTCAAAAAAATCGCATTCATTTTCGATATCAATCGGGATATTATTTTTGGTGAAGATATTTGCAATCATATTGAGATTTTTGCGTGAGCGAATCAAAATTGCAATGTCAGAAAAATTTTCGCAAACACAATTTTTTATAAGCAATTTTATTTTTGTACAGATAAATTCTGTTTCAGTTTTCTCGTCTGCATTTTCATTTGTCAATAAATAAAGTTCGCTTTCTTCGCATTTATTATTTGAATTGCTTATTAATTTTTCTTGTGTGTAATCTATAGCGCCAAAATTTCTATTCATAAGATGCGAGAAAAAAAAGTTAACCGTATCTATAATTTTATTTGAGCTGCGGAAGTTTGTTGCCAGATTTATTTTTGTTGATTCATCTGAAATTTCATATTCGTTATATTTTTGAATAAAGATTTCGGGAGAGGAATTACGAAATTTATAAATACTTTGCTTAACGTCGCCAACCATAAATTTTCTATTTGCTATCATATCCAAAATTTTTTCTTGTATATCATTTATATCCTGATATTCATCAATTAATACTTCATGAAACTGATTTTTTATCTGTGATAATACAGAGTGTTTTTCATTTTCAAGTATTTGCAATGTAAATTCCTCAAGATCGTCAAATGATAATAAATTTTGTTTGAGTTTTGCTATTTTGAGCCGCTTATAAAATTTATTTACAAGATAAGTAATTTCATTTATTATTGGATACGAGCTTTTAATATTATTTATAAGAGACTGGCTGTCTTCAAAAAATATTTTTTCTTCTAAAGTTGCAATAAGTTTTTTTATTTCATTGCGACATGCTTGAATGTACTCTTTTTTTTCTATATCGATTTCATCTAATTGTTTTTGTTTGTATGGGAAAAGTCGTTTATATTTTTTATCTTTAATTATTTTGTATGATAAATCGAAATTGTTGTTGACTGAGTTTTTTAATTCATCAATCAAAATTTTATCATCTTCAAGTGTCTCAATATATTTTTCTGGCCCGAATTCTGATTTGCATGTTTCAATTGAATTTATTATTAGATTTTCGGCTTGATTTAATATAGTTTTTATATGCGGCAAAAGAGATTTATACCAAATTGTCGATTCAATTTTTTCATCGCCTTTTAGATTGAATTTGTCCGCGCAGTTTTTTAACCACAAATCTGAATGTGGTATGCTCCTTGAAAATTTGTAGATATAAAGTATAAGATTTTTTAGGCTATCGCTTTGTATCTTATCTGTGTTATAAATTTCAGCTGTAATGAAAAATAATTGGTCGTTATTTTTGTATTCCTCTTCCAAAATTTCATCAAGTATATCGGATTCTAATAGCTTCATTTCATTTTCTTGCGCAATTTTAAAATTTGGGTCGATGTCTATTACATAAAAATATTTGCGTATAATATTCATGCAAAATGAATGTATGGTCGATATATTTGCATTAGTTAAAAGCAAAAGCTGGCGCTTTAAATTTTCATTTGGGGTTTGCGAAATTTTATTTTGCAGCCTACAATATATTCGTTGTTTCATTTGTAGTGCTGCTGCATCTGTAAAAGTTACAGCAAGAATTTTATTTATATCGATAGGATTTTTTTCATCCGTAATCATTTTCATTATTCTTTCAACAAGTACGGCTGTTTTGCCAGAACCCGCCGCCGCCGATACAAGTATATTTTTATTTTTTGTATTGATTGCAAGATTTTGCTCATACGTAAATTTCATATTGTCCTCCAATTTTATAAAAAAAAATTCGAACACAAAGTTCGAATTAAAAAAAAATGCCCGAAACCGGACTCGAACCGGTACGTCTTTAGGGACACTGGATTCTAAGTCCAGCGCGTCTACCAATTCCGCCATACGGGCTAAAAAAATATTAGTTAGCAAAATTACACATAACGTTCTCAATCTCGTTAAGAACGGAGATAACTTGTGAATAATTCATACGCGTTGGTCCGATAATTCCAATATTGACACGAGTTTTTTTACTGAGTTTACAATTTGCTTTTATAAGGCTACAGTCTTTTAGCAAATTACTCTCATTTTCATTACCAATTGTAATTTCTATATTATTTTCAATTTTATTTGCAAAAATAGAATTCAAAAATTTTTGTTCGTCAAACACTTGAAAAATATTTTTAGCTTTTTCTACATTATGAAATTCTGGGAAAATCAAAATATTTTTCATTCCGCTTGTGTATATTTGCACATCTTCATCTGATTTTATCAAATTTATAATCTCAAAAAGCAATTTAGCATTATGAAAACCAATTTCGTGAAGAATTTTATCGGAAATTTCAAAATCAATTTCTTTTACATCCAAATTATGCAAATTGTTGTTTATAATTAATGAAATATTGTCCAAATCATCAACTACATTAGTTTTGATAGTAAAATTCTTTGCTGTGTTGTCATTTTTTACTACTACAAGAATTATAGCATTTGTGTCAACAGGTATCAATTTTATAAATTTAATCTTATTTTCGCTTATGACAGGTTCAGTCATTATAGTTGTGTAGTTTGTCAACAAAGATATAGCTTTGACAGTTTCTTTTATTAAAAAATCAACTTGATTTATATTTTGCAATATAATTTTTTTTAAAAAATTTGTTTCAGCATCAGTTAATTTTTTATGTTGTATTAAATTATCGACATACAAACGATAACCTTTGTCACAAGGAATTCTTCCGGCAGAAGTATGAGGCTGAATTATATAACCCATTTCTTCTAAATCACTCATTTCATTTCTTACAGTTGCTGGGCTTATGCCTAAATCATATTTTTGAGTTATAGTGCGTGAGGCAACAGGTTCAGCTGTCTCTATATAAGATTCTATAATAAGTTCTAAAATTTTTGTTTTTCGTGGGCTAATAATTTTAATCACCTTCTTTATAGCATTTTATATTGATTAACAATATTTTGGTTAAAATCTTTTATTTCAAATAAGCCATCGTCATAAATCATATATGTGTTAGGATTATTTTGTTTGGGCAGTGATACAGAGCCAGGATTTATATAAATAATACCATTGAGATCTTCAACAGTTTGAATATGTGTATGACCATGTATAATTATATCATTTTTGCTCAGATAAGGCAAATTGTACTTATTATAAATATGTCCGTGAGTTAGAAAAATCATTCTGTTTTTGAGATACATTATCGAATAATCTGACATAATAGGAAAATCCAAAACCATTTGATCTACTTGTGCATCGCAATTTCCTTTTACACATAAAATATTATTTTTAATTGAATTGAGTAATTTTGCAACTTCTTTTGTATTGTAATCCTTGGATAAATCATTTCTTGGACCGTGGTATAGCAAATCTCCAAGTAAAATTAATTTTTGGGGATTTTCATTTTCATAAGATTCAATTAACTTTTTACAAAAAAATAAAGAGCCATGAAGATCAGAAGCAAACATAAATTTCATAATACAAAACCATCCTTTATCTAAAATATTTATTTTGAATAATGTGTCTGATTTATTATTATATCTAATAATTTTGCAATGTGAAAGAAAAATTTTATATTTATAAAAAAAAGAGTAGGAGAGTAAAAAAAATCAGCTTAGTTATTTATCTTTGGCTTGAATGATTTTTATTTTTGATTTAGAATTTATGTATTAAACTTGAGGAGATAGTATTATTATGAAAAATGAGATATTAGAATTGATAAACAAAGATTTTTCAGATAGGCAAGTAATCAAAAAAAAATTTTCAGATATGAATATTGTCGACATTGCCGAAATTTTTGAGGATATCGATAAAGAAAAAGTATTACAGATTTTTCGATTGCTTCCCAAAGATAAAGCTGCCGATGTTTTTTCATATATTTCTACAGAAAATCAAAAATTAATTATTGAAGCTATTACCGATAAAGAATTAGCAGGCATTGTAAATGATTTGTATCTTGATGATACTGTTGATTTGTTAGAAGAAATGCCTGCCAATGTCGTTAAAAAAGTCTTAAAAAATACTGACAAAACTACACGCAAAATTATAAATCAATTTTTGAATTACCCTGAAGATTCAGCTGGAAGTGTTATGACAATTGAGTATATCGATCTTAAAAAAAATTTGACTGTTAAAGAAGCTATTAGCAAAATCAGGAGAACGGTTGATGATAAAGAAACTTTTGATATTTGTTATGTTATTGATAATCGCAGAATTTTAGAAGGTATTGTTTCTATCCGTGATATTTTATTGGCAAATGACGAACAAAAAATTGAAGATATTATGGATAAAAATATTATCTATGTTTATACGACTGACGATAAAGAAATTGTTTCTAATTTATTTATGAAATATGATTGCTCTTCTCTTGCTGTTGTTGATAAAGAAAAACGATTGGTGGGAATTATTACAGTAGATGATGTTGTCGATATTATTCAAGATGAAAATACTGAGGATTTTGAAATTATGGCTGCTATTACTCCTTCTGAAAAACCATATCTTAAAACTAATGTGTTTCAACTTGCTTTTAACAGAATTCCTTGGCTTCTATTTTTAATGATTTCTGCAACTTTAACTGGATTGGTAATAAATAAATTTGAAGCTCAACTTGCAGTGCAGTCAGCTCTTATTGCTTTTATACCAATGCTGATGGATACAGGAGGCAACTCTGGCTCTCAAGCAGCTACACTTGCTATACGTGGATTAGCTTTGAATGAAATTACAGTCTCGGATTTTTTAATTATTATCTTTAAAGAAACTTTTATTGGTTCAATAGCTGGGTTTGTGCTTGCCGTATTTAATTTTATTCGTTTAATAATTTTAAAATATGACACAATGGTTTCATTAACGGTTTGTTGTAGCATTTTGCTGACGGTTGTCCTTGCAAATATAATAGGTGGAATTTTGCCATTGATAGCTAAATTTTTTAAAATGGATCCAGCTCTTATGGCAGCGCCACTTATTACAACAATTGTTGATGTAATATCTTTGATTGCTTATTTTTCGATTGCATCAATATTTATGAAGTTCTAAAAAAAATAGCCAATGTAAAAATTGCTATAGTTGTTTTGAAATCACTTGCAGATAAAAAATCTTATGCCATACAAAAAAAATATCGCATAAAAAAATCCACTTCGTTTTGAAGTGGATTTTTGGATGTTGTTTTATTTAATGACCGTCGATTTCTTGTTCATTTTGCTCAATTTTTTTTGTAGACTTAGCAGTGTTAAATTGTTTTGATTCTTCAATTGCATTTGCAGATGTTTGCTGTATCCAAGTTGGATTATTTGAATTAACTTCATGTGTTTCTGTAGAATTACTTCCTTCAGAAGTTTCTTCTTCAACGTGATTCAGATCATTTTTTACCTTTTGTTTTTTATGAGAAATTTCTCTAGCATTATACCAGGTTGTTCCTCCAGAGACCACAATCATTATACCGCCTAATGACATTAATGAAATTGAAGCTAGATTTGGAATACCAAAAGTTACAAGCTGTGCTGTCAATCCTAATCCAATGAGTGAAAGCCCTGCAATAATTCCGCTTGTTCCGAATCCTAGAACTATTTTATTTATGCAAGTTAAATCTTTTTGCATTTTTTGTATTACAATAGTTCGTGCATATGGAGTAAATTCACTTAAAATTTTAGGGAAATAATCAGTTTTAATTTCATTAAATGAAATTTTGTTTGATTCAAGTATTTGTGATGCCATATTTTTATTTAGGACTGCGTAGTTGCAAATGCTACATAAACCAAAGAAAGTATAATTATTTATTATTAAGTGGCTTAGTAATTTTTCTATAATTTTTGTATCATTTAACGAATGCTTTACACAGGCTTTATTTAAGTAATAAAAAATTTCATTATCTATACAACATATCACTCCTAAGTGCTCAAGCAATATAGCAAAATTATCTTCAGTTAGTGTATTAGGCTTGCAAGCACGACAAAATTTTAAAAAAGTATTACTATATATCTTTACAGGTTCATTTCTTACTACAGTTTTATGTAAACGATTTAATAAATTGCTTATTATATTTTGCTCTAACGTTTCAGGTTGGCAAGCAGAGGATAAATTATATAAATAATAATTTCCTATTCCTACATTTTCTATCAAACCGCTTACTAAAGCATTTGCTAACTCCATATTTAGTACATTGTCCTCGCAAGCGCAGCAGAAGTCGGAAAAAGTCCTACCATCTATTATTTGTACATCTTGCAACAAAAAGTTTAGTAACAAAGTTGCTGACTCCGTGTTTAGCGAATTTGGTTCTACATTTTCATAACCATCAATTCTAAAATTTATCATTTTTGTTGTTGCCGTGGTTTCGCTCATTATAAGTTATCCCCTCCCTAAAAAGTATTTTTAAATGTTAGTTATCATATTTACATTTTAACATAAAAGAATTGTTTTATAAAATGATAAAATATTTAAAATAAAAATATAAAAGTTCAAATTTATTTAAATTGAAATTCAGATTTGTTATTGAAAAAAATTACAAAAAAATCGGGAATAACCCGACTTTTTTTAATAAATCTAATCAACCAAAATATTATGTTTATCCATTAGTGTAATTAATTTATTTCCCATCGGCATTAATTTTATATCAACACGCTTTAATCCTTTCAGCAATATCAAAAATATAAAATAGATAACTATTCCAATTAATATTGCAAGAATGAGCGAAAGTGTGTTACTCGATACCAGCATATAAATTAAATTATAGCTAACATAACAACCTATTCCCATAACAAATGAAGCAATTAGCGGTTTTATTAATGCTCCCATAAAATCTGGCATAGCTTTCATTTGACGCGCCATAAAATATAAATCAATTACAGAAGCCACACTGTAACATCCTATTGTACTTATGACTGCTCCCAAAACATTTATTTTGGGATTAGAAATCAAAACGTAGTTAAGCGGAATTTTCACGAGTGCACCAAAAAATGCTGCTATTGCCGGAATTTTTACCTTATCAATTCCCTGAAGAATTCCAGTTGCAATTTGAGCAAGCGCTAAAAATATTATGCTTATCGAACCGACAACCAATAAATTTCCGCCATCGGGATACGATGGAAACAGCATAAGTAAAATCTGATGACCCAAGACGCCAATTCCAACTGCTGCTGGTATTGACAAAATCATTGTAATGCGCAGTGCTGTATTTATTTTATTTTCTACGGCATTCATATCTTTCAATATAAAAGAAGAAGCGATGTTAGGAACAACAGCAGTTGCAACAGCAGTCGCGATTGAAACGGGGAGAGTCGTCAAAACAACATATTTTCCTGTGAGCTGTCCATACAAAATATCAGCTTGATGTTCAGTAAAAGCGCCATTAGCAGTCAGGCATGTCATAACCATTTTCATATCAATTAGATTTGTAATGCTAAAAATAGCTGTTCCAATAATAATCGGCACAGCAGTTTTTATAAGTTCAATTGATATAGACTTTGGATTTTCAATAATTTTTGTTTTGTCGCTGTGAAAATCTTTTTTGATATTTGGCCGATGTAAATAATAAATCCATATCATTACGACTAAGCCGAAAAATGCACCAATTCCAGTTCCAGCTGTACCGCCAGCAGCTCCAAGTTCCACACTTTTTTTTACCAATACATACGCCAATAACACACTGAATACGGCATTGAAAATTTGCTCAACGACTTGAGAAATTGCAGTTGGCACAGTATTTTTTAATCCCTGGAAATATCCGCGAAATACAGCTGCCACAGCAACAATAAAAACAGTTGGCGAAAGCGTTACGATTGTATAAAAACTTCGCGGGCTGCTTATAGCATTTGAAAACCAACGCGCACCTATTCCGATTAAGAGTGAAGCAATTAGTCCAACTACCGACGCAATTATAATTGAGATTCGAAAAACCATGTGAGCATTTTTATATTCATTTTTGGCAATACGTTCGGAAACCATTTTTGATATCGCAGCCGGCAATCCTGCTGACGACATTATTAAAAAAAATGTATAAAGATAATAACCGGCGCTGTATATACCGTTTCCCTCATCGCCAATTAATTTTGTAAGCGGCAATCTATATAAAAAACCGATAAAACGAACAAGCAAGCTAGCTATAGCTAATATAGCAGCTTGCTTTACGAATGAATTTTTTTTAATCATTATCGACACTCCGTATAAAAGATAAAATTATTTTTGACGCATGCGAGCTTTTGCATTCAATATTTTTTTTCTGATACGAAAATTTTTAGGTGTAATCTCGATTAATTCATCATCGTTAATAAAATCGAGAGCCTGCTCTAAACTAAATTCTAAAGCTGGCGTCAAAATTAGAGAATCGTCGGAACCCGATGCTCTCATATTTGTCAATTGTTTTTTCTTGCACACATTAACTTCGATATCGCCAAGCCTGTTATTTCTGCCGACAACCATTCCTGTATAAACTTTATCACCGGGCTTGACAAATAAATCTCCGCGTTCTTGCGCATTAAACAATCCATATGCAACAGCAGTTCCTGTTTCAAATGCAACCAATGAACCATATGAACGACTTATAATATCGCCTTTATATGGCTGATAGCAATCAAAAATACTATTTAAAATTCCATTGCCGCGCGTATCTTTTATAAATTCATTGCGATAGCCAATTAAACCGCGAGCTGGCACTGAAAATTTCAATCGTACATAATTTTCACGCAATGCCTCAAACGAAATCATTTCACCTTTACGAATACCAAGCTTTGAAATTACACTGCCTGAAAATTCTTCCGGAACATCCGCAGTTACAATTTCCATTGGCTCATTCAATTGACCATCAATCTGTTTAAATAAAACTTGCGGCTTAGAAACTTGAAATTCATATCCTTCACGGCGCATTGTTTCAATTAAAATTGATAAATGCAATTCGCCACGCCCCGAAACTTTAAAGACATCAGCCGAATCTGTTTCTTCAACCCTCAAACTCACATTAGTATTTAATTCCTTAAACAATCTGTCACGCAAATGACGACTTGTAACAAATTTTCCTTCCAATCCTGCAAACGGACTATCATTCGCAGAAAAATTAATAGAAATCGTAGGTTCGGAAATTTTATTAAAGACAATTGGGATTGGATTATTAAGGTCGCAAATTGTATCACCAATTTTTATATCGCCAAGTCCTGAAACTGCTACAATATCTCCAAATTCTGCACAAGTTGTTTCTTTTTTATCGAGCCCCTCAAATGTATAAAGCTTCGTAATTCTCACATTTCTTGAAGTATCAGGCGAGTGATAATTTACAATTGCAACTTCGTCATTCACATTCAATGCTCCGCTTTCAATTTTACCTATACCAATTCGGCCAACATATTCATTATAATCCAAAGCAGAAATTAAAAGTTGCAATGAATCAGAATCTGAAACCGGCGCCGGTATATATTTTAAAATTGCCTCAAACAAATCCGTCATATCATTTTTCATTTCATTTGCGTATGCAAAACCATTTTTGGCTGAAGCATAAACAATTGGAAAATCTAATTGCTCATCTGAAGCACCAAGTTCTATAAATAATTCCAAAACTTCGTCTACAACTTCTTTTGCACGCTCGTCCGGCCTATCTATTTTATTTATGCAAACTATAACAGGCAAATTAAAAGCCAAAGCATTTTGCAAAACAAATTTTGTTTGCGGCATCGGTCCTTCAAATGCATCAACTAACAAAATTGCGCCATTAACCATTTTTAAAATACGTTCGACTTCTCCACCGAAATCAGCATGTCCAGGCGTATCAACAATATTAATTTTAACGTTTTTATAGCTAACAGAAGTATTTTTCGATAAAATCGTAATTCCGCGCTCACGTTCTAAATCCCCAGAATCCATTACTCTTTCACGAATAACTTGATTATCTCGAAAAGTACCACTTTGTCTCAACAATTGATCAACCAAGGTAGTTTTACCGTGGTCGACATGCGCTATTATTGCTACATTTCTTATATCTTCTCTTGTTTTTCTCACAATTTTTCCAGCTTTCTTTATAAATTCATGTTTATTATATCTTGTTTTGCTATTTTAGTCAAACAATAAAAAAGATTGCTTATTGCTCAACATATTTACCAGCAGATGTTACGATGCTTGATATGATTGAAGTTGTAATTGTACAATCGATTTTAATCTTGCTTAATACGGCTGGGAAAATTCCTAGGCTGAATAAAAATGAAACTTATAAAGACATTTGTATTTATTTTTGCTGACAAAACTCTGTTTGTACGCGATAAAAATGGTGAAATTGTTTTGCCAACTGGTAAAAATAAATTGTTCCATAAAATCCGTGGTAATACAGACAACAACAATCTTATAAAAGAATTCAACCCTCAAATCAGACAAACAGAACTACAAGCTGGTATTGAGGAAAATTTTAAAATGCTGGAGATGTTCGCAGGATTTTCAAACGGCATTTTGACAGCACCTTCAACCAATTATGCAACGGCTACAGAAATGAAAAACAGTCTGAAAAAGACTTTTTCTTTTGTAAAAAAATTTAGGGAACGGATTGAAAGAGCAGGGCAGGAATTTTTTAACGCCGTGTCGGTCATTAGCAATCGAAATAATCTGGTAGTTGAAGGCAACTGGGAACTTAAATGGGATTGGTCATATGATTATATTGAAGAAAGCCGGGAAAAATTCAATCAATTGATTCAAATGGAAGCCGCAGGAATTGTTGACAAAGCTGAAGTACGAGCCTGGGGTATGGGTGAAGCATATGAAACAGCGCTTAAAAAAATTGAGCAAATACAAACGCCACCAATTTTTAATGAGTAGTGTGAGTAGTGATTGTTATGGATATTAGAAATATTGAGTACGCACAGACAAAGACCCGGCGCCTTTTTGAATTGTTGAACAAACAAAATAATGATGTGTTGGCAGTAATTTGTGAACGAATTGAAGATTTAGGAGCAAAAGACATAAACCAGTTAAAAAGTGTTTTGGAATATTCGATAAAAGATTTATCTAAAATTGAAAAAATAATTGCTAATACAAGCGGCAAATCTTTATCGGAAATATCACAGATATTTGAACAAACGGCAAAAGATAATTTGAATTTTGCTCAAATATTTTACAAGTACCGACAAATGCCACCTCGAAGTGAAACTGATGCCTCAATACGTCAGTTAATTCAAGCAGTATCAAGTAAGACCCAGCATGAATTTTTGAATATTACTAATTCAACAACAGTTGGGTTTGTAAATTCTGCAGGTCAGTTTAGAAATATTCGTTCTGATTATTTTTCCCTTATAGATAACGCTATAACAGCAGCAGTAACAGGCAAGGAAGATTATTATACAACAATGCAAAACGTTATAAAGAGCATGTCTGACAGCGGATTGCGTGCCCGATTTGAGGGCATAAACAAAAACGGAAAACCGTATGTTTACACACGCCGGCTTGATAGTCAAGTAATGATGAATGTACAAGACGGCATACGCCAGTTAACGACTGAAATACAACGGCAAACAGCCGCAGAATATGGCGCCGACGGGGTTGAAATAAGTGCGCATCCGCTTTGTGCGCCTGACCATTTAGGGGTACAAGGAAAACAGTATTCAAATGAAAAATTTGAAGAATTACAAGCCACATTGAAACGTCCGATATCTACTATGAACTGCCGGCATTTTGCATTTCCAATAATAATGGGCGTCAATCAAGCGGTTTATTCAAGTCAAGAATTAAAACAAATGGCTCGTGATTCAAACAAATATGTTAAGTATACAGATTTGCGCGGTAAAGAAAAAGAAATGACGCGTTACAGTGCAACACAAAGACAAAGGCAATTTGAATTAGAAATCAGAAAGGCAAAAGAAAAACAAAAGGCATATAAAACAGCAGGTGATAAACTCAATGCAAAAAGAATGCAAAAAGAAGCATTACGCTTGAAAAAACAGTATGTAAAATTTAGCAGTGAAGTTAAGTTAAAAATCAACGAAAAAAGAATAAGAATAGGCACATAAAAAAAGCCACAGCTGTGAACTGTGGTTTTTTTGTATCTGCTTATATGTGCCTCAATTACTTAAAATTATTGTAACACCTTTTTTAAATTTATACAACCTTCCCAACTGGAGACAGTCCAGTTTAAAAAAATGTTAGGGAAATAGGAGAGAGTAAAAATGAAAAACATTGAAACATTATTGAAAGAAATTGGCGTTGATATAGCCGATGAAAAAAAGAAGTCTTTTATAGACAGCTTTAATGCTGAATACAAGACAATTGCGGATTATACCAAGCAAACTGAAAAAATTTCAAAGTTAAATAAGGAGCTTGATGAAAAAAACAATGCCATAAATGAGTTGAATTCACAAATCAAAGAATTGAGCAATGGCACTGTTAAGTTGCAAGAGCTTGAAGAAAAAGTCAAAGAATACGAACAAGCAGAAAATAATCGCATAGAGCAAGAAAAAGTTATACAAATCGAAAATGAGCTAAAAGCAAGATTCGACAAAGTCACAGCAGATAAAAAATTCAAGCATGAATTTATCAAATCTGGCGTATATGACGTATTTAAAAAAGCTTTAAGCGATGAAAAAAACAAAGCTAAAGGCGATGGCGAGATATTTTCAGAGCTTGAAAAAGACAATGACTGGTATGAAAATCCACAAAAGCCAGTAAATATTCAGTCGACTGGTTCTTCAATGTCACAAACAAAAGCAACATTTCCAAACTTTTTTTAATTTAAAAATTTTAACTTTTAAAAACTTAAGGAGTGATTTAAATGGCAAGGATAGCAAGTTTGAATATTTTAAACACAAGTGAAGGAAAAGATTTTTTAGCTGAGGAATACGGCAAGGTCATTGAAAATGTTCAAAAAACAATGATATCGGAGCAAATGAAAAATCGAGACTTGAGCGGCACACCACAAAGTGGTACTGTTGAAGCAAAAAGATTTGTAAATACTTCAAGTCAAACTTACGGCACAGCACGTTCAGGCGGTAAAGGTGAAGCAATCAAGGCAAATCCTGTTACAATTGCAATCGATACAAACAAAGAATTAATCAATGAGGTTGAAGAAAAAGATACTGTACTTTATGGCGTAGATGGGCTTGTACAACGCAAGGCAACACAAAACGCAAATGCAATGAAAAGAGAGCTTGAGCGCGCATTTTTTGCAGAAGCTAAAACAAGCGGCACTAAAGCTACTTTAACGGCAACAACGGTTCAAGCACAAGTTGAAGAATTGATACAAAAAATTGAGACGCTCAAAAATGATTATATTGACGGTGTTGACAGAGACATGATTCACCTTGTACTATCTCCATCAGTTTATGGATAGCTTCGAACTTATCTTGATGACGGCGTTTCAAACATTGAGACAAACATTGAAGGTTTTGGCTCATATCACGGCGTTAAGGTTTACAGCTCAACATATTTACCAACAGACGTTACAATGCTTGCAATGATTGAGGGTGCAATTGCACAACCTGTTTTAACGTCACTTGATGCGGCTGGAAAAATTCCATTGAGTGACGCATACCACTTCGGATATTTCTTCTATTACGGCACAAAAGCTGTTATGCCTGACGCTATCTTTTATGTTTCGAATGCTACAGAGCCTGTTACACCATCACAGGGGGCTTAATAATGAAACTAAATAAAGACGGTTATATTTATGAAACAAATAATACATTCGTAATTGAGCAAATGAAAAAATATGGAGCGGTTGAAGTTAAAACAACGGTTGAAGTTAATAAAACCATTGATAAAAAAAATAAGTTAAAAAAATAAAAAAAGGTGGGTTATCATGTATCTAACATATAATGAGTACGTACAAAAAGGTGGGACACTTGATGAACCCACCTTTGAAAATTTGGAATACAAAGCTGAAAAATTATTAAATGAGTTTTGCATGGAATGGGAAAAACAAAACATCAAAAATTTATCTGATGATGATACGATGTGGAAAACAATCAAGCAGTTTGTATTTGAGGCAGTAAGTGACGATAATATAACTTCAATCAAAAATCTTGACCTATCTGTGACACTACAAACGACATCAGATAGCAAGGCAAAATCTGATTTATACGATCTTTTTGTAATGAGTTTCCCTCTTGAGTGGGTGAGTGTTGCTCATGAAATTTGATTTAAATAATTTTTGGGTTGACACAATCACGGTTGTAAACAAACTGCCTGCACGTTTTACCAATAACAAAAAAAACATGTATTTTAAACACGTTTTACACGATTGCAACTGGCACAATATTTCAGAAATGAGAGTACGCAATTTTGATACTCTCCCTTCAATCCGTGTTATTGTACAAGTGGCACGCGCGGGCAATTATGTGCCGTATTCAAAATGGGTTCAAGAACCTCACGGGTTAACTTTTTGCGTTGGTGATTATGTTTTTTTAGGTGAAATTAGTGAAGAAATTGACTGTAATAACATTGGCGCTATTTCTTTGAAATATCAACCAAATGTAATCAAAATCAAAAACTTTCAGGATGCCACATTGCCAGAGCAAAACTTTCCCAAAATCAAAAACATAAGCATTGCTCATTATCGTATTGAGGGGGCGTAAAAAATGAGTCAGACAATAACATTCGAATGGCACAAATCTAATGCTCAAATGCTAAATGATTTAGGTTTAACACGGCAATTAAATTCATTTATGGCTCAAACCGCCGCGCGTTTGATGAACCCTTATGTGCCAATGAAAAGCGGACTGTTCGGGCAAAATTATACGATAGATTCAAAGGAAGGCAAAATAATTTACAATTCCCCTTACGCTCATTATCAGTATTACGGTGAATTAATGCTTGCGCCAAATGGCAGATCATGGGCTCGACGCGGCGAGAAAAAACATTATGCTGGTAGACCTCTCCAATATTCAAAGCAAATGCACCCGCTTGCAACTGACCACTGGGACAAAGCGATGATGAATGCAAAAAAAGACGTCTTGATAAAAGAGGTTTCAGATATGCGAAAGAGGTTAGCAAAATGAACAGACACCAAATTTTATTAAATGACTCTTCATAAAAGTATATTTTTAACGATTGGCAAAGAATAGGTAGTCCATATGTACAACAGTCACAACCCAACAACGTACCAAATAATTCTTTATGGGCGTGGTGATTGTATGCTAAAAAAGAAAATTAATGGCTCATGGCAAAATATTTCTATGCTCAAAAAACGAGTTAATGGGGCGTGGAGTGATTGCTCAACTGTACAAAAAAAATATAATGGCACATGGTCGATTGTGTGGGAAAGAATTTTCCTTGATTGGGTTTTAAGTATAGATAATTATTTTAGTTCTTCTTCTGCTAGCTCCAACGCCAACGGGAATATTATTATTCAAGCGGCACGCCCATATTCTTCAGGTGCAAATATTAGTATTTCTACTTCTAACAACATTACAATGCAAAATAACGAAACTTTGTATTTAGATTTTTACGCAAGCGGTTCAACCGTGTATTATCAAATTTCTATGAGCTTAACAAGCGGTTCAACAACTTATGCAAGTTCAAACGACGTTCGATGCTCCGGTGGTCAGGTTTCAATGACGCGTGGGAGCTCAACAGCCACAGGACAATTAAGCATATTTTTAAAAGCAGATACAGACGCGCCGTTAAGTTCGAGCATAACACTCAATATTACTAAGATTTATTCAGACTCAAAGGTTTATTATTGGGATACAAAAACAATTAAATAATTAGGAGGTAATAAAATGAGCAATATTAAATTTGCAAATGGAACAATATTAGCAACAAAGTTAATCAACAAAACAAATATTTTTAGTAAAGGTGCAAACAGGGATGCACTGGAAATTCATTTTGACAATGCAGATAATACCTTTGATGATTTATATCAACTAGCAACGAATCAATCAAATTTAGGCGATTTAGTCGTTATAGATAACGAAAATGAATACGTATACCCAAGTTTTGAAATTTTTCATTCACTCAAATTTGAAGATGGTGAATTTATTTTGACCATCGCACAACTTACAGAGCAAGAAATCAGATACAATGAGCTCTTAAAAAGAATTGAGGCATTGGATGGATAACATTCATGGACATAAACTGGTTGGTACGTTTCAAAAATCCCATTTGGTGGGGACAATTATTTTTAGCCGTAGCAAGTCCCATTTTGGCTTATTATGGTTTGAATTTTAAGGACCTTAACACGTGGCACTCAGTATTTGATTTGATTTGGAGTGCAATAAAAAATCCTTATATTGTTGGTTTAATTGTGGTCAATGTTTTTAACACAATCAACGACCCAACAACAAAAGGATTATCAGACAGCCAGAGGGCTCTTAATTACGTTGTTCCTAATTGATAAGTTTTTTCTAAAATGATATACTCAAAATTAAGGGTATTATCTTTAACGGTAGGCGGTTGTTAATCCTCTCGAAAGTTGGGAGGTGTGCCCATGGAATATCTATTAGCAATCATTGCTGCTTTAGCTTTGATTTTAGGTATTTTTGTGTGTATTGCTCTTGCTGTTGCATTAGTAATATTTTGCATAAAAAAATAGCCGCCCATCGCAAAGGTATGGCTATTTAATTTTTCTTAAGCTAAATCTTTCGGGAACAACCGTCTACTGATAATACCCGATTGTATAAGTATATGATAACATATAAATAATTATACGTCAAATATAAAAAAAACACAACTTACAAATTGAAGTTGTGCTTTTTTATCTTATTCATAATAATAACCATAAAAAAATAACCGTCCGTTCCTGAAAAAAGTTCGGCGACTATTTTATTTATTTTAGTTAAACAATTTTTCGGGAACAGTATATATATTAACATAAAAATAAATATACGTCAAATAATAAAATTGAGATATAAAATTTGATTTGTTATAATAATTTTTAAGGGTACTGACATTTAATAAATGGTTAGGCGGTTGCACTCTCTTTGAAAGAGGGTGATATTATGGACAAAGACTTTATCATTAGTTTATTAATCCTCATTTTGTTCATAATTGCAAACATAAAAAAATAACCGCCAACTAGCTCACAGTTTGCGGTCTTGAATTAATTTTCGAAACTTTTTAGGCAATCGCCTATTAACAGTACCCGTTATATTTATATGCTACCATATAAATAATTATACGTCAAATAAAAAATAAATGCAAATAAATATATAAATCACAGTCTAACTGTGATTTTTTTATTGCAAAATACCAGTAGAACTATTTTTGATTTGGAAAATAAAATTAAGTGAAAGGGGAAATGAAAAATGCCAAAAATATTTATAGACGCTGGACATGGCGGTAAAGATTCAGGTGCTACAAACGGCAATATTTTTGAAAAAGATATTGCCCTAAAAATAGCATTAAAATTAAACGAAATTTTAAAATCACGTGGATTTCAAACGCAATTATCAAGAACTACAGATGTTTTTGTGGAGCTAAATGAGCGTGCAAAAAAAGCAAATAATTTTGCCTCTGATATTTTCGTGTCGATACATTTGAATTCTGCAGCAAATGCAGATGCAAGTGGAATTGAAACATTGATTTATTCGTATGTTGGTCAAAACCAAAAATTAGGTGATGATATACAAAACGCTCTGATTGCAGCTACAAATGCTAAAAATAGAGGTGTTAAAGA
>CAMTJU010000010.1 GCA_947073045.1 uncultured Clostridia bacterium
TATAAAGTAAAACATTTTGCAACAAAAATCAAGAAAAATTTTTGTTACATTTATTCTATATCATTATAATTTTTTTTACAACACTTTTTTATTTTCTACATACATTGTTATTTCCTAATTTCTTTTTTATATTCATTCTAATTTTTGGTAAATTTTTTCTTCTTTGTTTAAAAGAAAAGAATCATAAACGTATTCTTTGAATCCGTTTCATGAAACGAACATTATAAAAAAATCATGCATACGCATGATTTTTTATTTGATTTCTTTCATGAAACGCCTCAAAATAAGACACTTATGGTTAAACTTTTTTTCAAAAAAGCTTAGGTTTTGATCTTGAAATTTTTATTTTCTTTTTTTCAATTTTGATACTTCACTGCAAAGCGCATTATTTGTAACCTTAATGTATGTACCTTTAACACCAAGCGAACGAGTTTGAATAACTCCTGCACTTTCCAATTTTCTTAAAGCATTAACAGTAACAGAGCGTGCATATCCATTTCTATCAGCTATTTTGCTTGCAACAACAAAACCTTCTCCATCTTTAATATAATCAAATACTTCTGAAATAACATCAATTTCAGTAAACGACAATGAATTCAACACATCTCGTGCAATTTTAAGCTCTCTTTTACTTTGTTTCTCATTTTCATATTGTTCTTGCTTCATAATTAAAGAAACATTATTTGCACACAACTTTGCATTTGCCATTTCATCATCCGAAAACTTATCTTCTTTATTATTTTTTAAAAAAACAAAAGAACTACCACCTTGAACCGGAATGACAGCAGCACAACATTTTTCTTTACCACCCAAATTAATATTACTCTTAGGTTCTTTGAATTTAACTACTGAATCACATAAAGATTTATCTGCATACCAAAAATCATTTTGCTGAAATTTCAAATTACTTGGAACATTATCAGCTCCAGCTACTATTTTACCATTTGAATTCATCAACACTGCATCTGCACCGGTAGATTTCCCAGCGACATGCATAATTCCATTCAATAATTCACCATTATTTCTTGAAATTGCTAACAAAGTATCAAGATCATTCATTATACCTAAAATATTTTCCTTACTCATAAACAATAACCCCCTATAATAATTAATAATTATAAACACTACTATTATATGTAATCAAGAGACAAAACTCTTGTTATTACCAAATTAATTTTTATAAGAACAATTTTCATTCGAACAAGCTTTCTTTTTTCCCTTCTCAACCATAAAACTTCCACACTTTGGACATTTTTCATCTAATGGTTTATTCCATGAAATGAAATCACATTTTGGATTTTTTTCGCATACATAATAATTTTTGCCCTTACGTGTTTTTTTTATATAAATTTTAGACCCACATTTAGGACATTTTGTATCAATTTCTTGCAAAATTGGTTTAGCATTTTTACAATCAGGGAAACCTGGACAAGCCAAAAATTTACCGTAGCGTCCTATCTTTATTACCATATTTCTACCACATTTTTCACAAATTACATCTGTTGGTTCATCTCTAATCTTTATTTTATCAATTTTGCTTTCTGCTATTTGTACTGTTTTATCAAATGGAAAGTAAAAATCTCTTAGTACACTTATCCAGTTTATTATACCGTCTTCCACTTTGTCAAGTGACAATTCCATGTCAGATGTGAAATTTATGCTTACAATTTGGTTAAAATTTTCACATAATAGTTGATTTACTGTTTCACCTAGCTCTGTCGGGTAAAATGCTTTATTTTCTTTGTCAACATATCCACGTTGTTTAATATTTGTTATTATCGCCGCATAAGTACTTGGACGTCCTATTCCAAGTTCCTCAAGCGTTTTGACCAACATTGCCTCCGTAAATCTTGCTGGCGGCTGAGTAAAATGTTGCTCTGGTATTGATTTTTCAAATTTTAATTTATTACCTTCCTCAAGATTTGGTATTTCATCATTCTTTGTTTTTTCACTTTCATAAACAGCTAAATAACCTTGAAATTTTAACACAGAACCTGTTGACTTAAACACATAATCGCCATTTAAAATTTTTACTGCTTTTGTATCATAATTTGCTGGTGACATTTGACTTGCAATAAATCTTTGCCAAATAAGTTTATAAAGCTTAAATTGTTCGGGCGTCAATGACGATTTAATACTTTCTGGTGTTCTAGAAGAATAAGTCGGACGAATTGCTTCGTGTGCATCTTGCGCATTACTTTTGGATTTATAAACAGGACGCGAACTTGCCAAATATTTTTCTCCGAACTTCTCCAAAATAAAATCTTTGGCCTGCATATATGCTTCATCTGAAATTCTCACTGAATCAGTTCTTATATACGAAATTAAACCGACCATACCTTCTGAATCTATTTTAACACCTTCATATAATTGTTGAGCGACACGCATTGTTTTATTTGTAGCAAATCCCAACAATTTAGCAGCTTCTTGTTGCAGGGTACTTGTAGTAAAAGGAGGATAAGGCTTACCAACACGCAAACCATTTTTTACTTCACCTACAATAAAATTATCCTTATTTTTTTCGATAAAGTCAAGTATTTTATCTGTATCCTCTTTTGATTTTAATTCAATCTTTTTGCTATCGCCATAAAACTTAGCAATAAATTTTTCCCGATTAAATTTCAAAGCAACATCTAAACTCCAATATTCCTCTGGAACAAATTCAGTGCGTTCTTTTTCGCGATCACAAATCAATTTAACTGCTACAGATTGAACACGGCCGGCACTTAATCCACTACGAATTTTATGCCAAAGTATAGGACTTATTTTATAACCTACAATTCTGTCGAGAGCACGACGAGCTTGCTGCGCATTAACCAAATTCATATTGATGTCTCTGGCATTTTTAATAGAATTTCTTACAACTGTTTTCGTAATTTCATTAAAAGTAATGCGCTTTGTTTTTTTAGGATCAAGATGCAATAATTCAAATAAATGCCATGCGATTGCTTCACCTTCACGGTCAGGGTCAGTTGCAAGATAAACTAAGTCTGCAGACTTAACTTCTTTTTTCAAATTATTGATAACATCTTTTTTGCCACGTATAGTTATATACTTCATAGCAAAATTATTATCGACATCAATTCCTAAATAACTCTTTGGCAAATCGCGAACATGTCCAACGGATGCTGCAATCTTATAATTTGAACCGAGAAATTTTTTTAAAGTTTTAGCTTTTGCAGGCGACTCAACAATAACCAAATATTTAGCCATAAAAACCTCCATTTATATTCGAATATATTTTTGACCTGGCAATTTTTTAATTAAGCCCTTCATTTCTAACATAATCAAACAAGATGAAAGTTTATTAATCGGCATATCAAGCTTTGACGCAATAAAATCAAAACTCACTGAATCAGTACTTATAGTATTGTATATTATTTGCTCATTTTTTTCAAGTAAAATTTTATTATTTTTTAAATTTTCTTTGAATTGATTGGAAAACTGTGATTTTTCTATGCCTATAATCTCTAAGACATCTTTGTAATCAGAAACTAAACTTGCACCTTGTTTGATTAAATAATTTGTACCGCGGCTCAATCCACTGTTTATTGCACCTGGAACTGCCATAACTTCCCTACCCTGTTCAAGTGCATGACCCACAGTAATTAAAGTGCCACTTTTTTCGGCTGCTTCAACAACTATAAGACCCTTGCACAATCCACTGATAATTCTGTTTCTAATTGGAAAATTTCCGACAAATGGTTTTGTGCCCAATGCAAATTCGGAAATAATGCAACCATTTTGGATAATATAATGGCGAAGTTTTGCATTTTCAGGTGGATAACAAATATCTATGCCACATCCTAAAACAGCAATTGTTTTGCCACCAGCTCTAATTACAGCCTTATGTGCAACACTGTCGATACCGCGCGCCATTCCGCTAACAATAACTATGTTGTTTAGCGACAAATCATAACTTAATTTTTGCGCCGCATATGCACCATATTCAGTATATTTTCTTGAGCCAACAATAGCAACTTTTGATAATGAATCATCGGGCAAATCCCCAAGAACATAAAAACCATTTGGCGAATCAGCTATCTGTCTTAATAACTTAGGATATAAAGGAGAAAATTTAGATATAAAGCGTATTTTATTTTTTTCCATTAATTTTTTATAAGTCGAAATTTTACTTTCATCTTTATATGTAATAACATTATCTAAAACGCTTTTAGGAATTTTGCCTACAGTGCGCAAAATATTTTCCGAAGCATACCAAACATCACGTGCCGAACCAAAGTAATTCAACAAAACATTTTGGCGCTTGAGCGTTAAATTTGGGATAATTGAAAACCAAATCAAAAAATCGTCCTCAGTCATAATAAATACCTTTCAAAAATTTTAATATCTTTCAGACATTAAATCACACAAAACAATATTTGTCAATAAGAAAATAATATTTAATTTATTTTCCTTCTTTTATGTTGCGCTGCAAAAACACATTAATTATTGTCAAAAAAAATATTTTTGTATCGAGAAAAAAAGAAATTTTTTGAACATATTCACTGTCGTATTTGACCTTTGTTTTTATATCCAATTCGTCGCGTCCATTAATTTGTGCTAAACCGCTAAGCCCTGGATAAATTTTATTAACGCCATGTTTTTCTCTTGCCTCTATCAAATCGAATTGATTCCATAATGCCGGACGTGGCCCAATAAAACTCATTTGCCCTTTGAGAATATTAAAAAGCTGTGGTAATTCATCAAGGCTCGTTATTCTTAAAAACTTTCCAACAAGAGTTAAATACATTTTCGAATTTTTAAGCAAATGAGTTGGAACGTTTTTAGGTGTTTCAATTTTCATTGTTCGAAATTTAAATATGGAAAACATTTTTTTATTCTTGCCAATTCTGTTTTGTCTAAATATGATAGGGCCTGGCGAATCTATTTTAATTGCTACTGCAATTAAAATCATCAATGGCAATAAAATTATTATCAACAAAAAAGAAAACGATACATCCAAAATTTTTTTCACATATCTTTTGTACATAACAATCTCCTTACGAATCCAAAAATTTATTGCGCCGTAATATAAAAATTATAAAAAAACATCTTGTTTTCAACAAGATTAGTAAAAAAATTTGTAATGACTTTTGTTTTGCAATCTCACCTTTTTTTATTTTACTAAACAAATTCTTTCATGAATTGAGTTTTTCATATCAATTTTTTATTCCACTTAAAATAATTTTGTGCTACTATTAATATAAATTTAAAAATAGGAGGTTAAAAAATGCGCAGAAAAGAAATTATTGCAATGCTTTTAGCAGGTGGACAAGGAAGTCGCCTAGGAATTTTATCTAAAACTAAAGCTAAGCCTGCTGTGTCATTTGGTGGAAAATATCGCATAATTGATTTTCCACTAAGTAATTGCGTCAATTCAGGAATAGACACCGTAGGAATTTTAACGCAGTATCAGCCATTAATTTTAAATCGTCATATCGGTATAGGAATCCCTTGGGATTTAGACAGACCAAATGGCGGTGTAACAATTCTTGCTCCACATTTAAAAGGAACACAAGGCGAATGGTATTCGGGAACTGCAAATGCTATTTACCAAAATATTAGTTATATTGATTCATATAATCCCGAGTATGTTTTAATAATCTCCGGCGATCATATTTATAAAATGGATTATTCAAAAATGCTAGAATTCCACAAAGAAAAAAAATGTGATGCAACTATAGCAGTTCTTGAAGTTGGTTGGGATGAGGCAAAACGTTTTGGAATTATGAATGCAGATGAAAGTGGAAAAATTTATGAATTTGAGGAAAAACCACAAAATCCCAAAAGTAATCTTGCATCAATGGGAATTTATATTTTCACATGGGATAAATTACGCAATAATCTTATTAACGATAATAAAATACATAACGACAGCGATTTTGGTAAACACATTATTCCTCTTATGCTTAACGAAAATCAAAAAATATATGCATATCGCTTTAATAGTTATTGGAAAGATGTCGGTACTATAGAATCTTATTGGAATGCCAATATGGAATTAATTAAGACATTGCCAAGTTTTAATTTGTATGAAGATTTCTGGAAGATATATACCCAAACTGATCATCAGACTCCTCAATATATTTCCAATACTGCTGATGTTAATACGTGTATAATTTCTGAAGGCTGTGAGGTTTACGGCAGAGTATATAATTGTGTGTTGGGATACAATGTTGTTGTAGAAGAAGGAACTTTTCTCAAAGACTCAATCATTATGGAAAATACCGTTATTAAAAAAAATTGCAGTATTGAACGCTGCATAATTGATGAAAATTCATTTGTCGGTGAAAATACAAAAATCGGTGTTGGTGAAAATATCATAAACAAATTAGAACCAAAAATTTATAACACAGGCATAAGCGTTATTGGTGAAAATACTTTTATTCCAGAAAATATTACTATCGGTAAAAATTGCGTTGTCAGCGGAAAAACTACATCCAATGATTACATCAATAACAATCTTTGCAGTGGAGAATCTTTAATTATTAAGGGGGCGAGTCTATGAAAGCTATAGGAATAATTTTGGCGGGCGGCAACAATGAAAAACTTGATGCACTTACATCAAATCGTGCTGCTGCTGCAATGCCAATTGGTGGATGCTACAGGGCTTTAGATTTTACACTAAGCAATATGTCAAACTCTGGCGTAAATAAAGTTTCTGTCATTACTCAATATAATTCACGCTCGCTGCACGATCATTTATCATCTGCAAAATGGTGGAATCTTGGAAGAAAATATGGCGGTCTGTTCGTTTTCTCGCCATATTTGTCTAACAACAATTCATTTTGGTTTCGCGGAACTGCCGATGCTATCTATCAAAATTTATCATACCTAACACGCAGCAATGAACCTTATGTAATAATTGCGCCTGGAAATTCAATTTATAAGATGGATTACGAAGAGGCTCTCGATTTTCATATCGAAAACCAAGCAGACATTACTATTGTATCTAAAAAACTTTATGAAGAAAACTTACATGAATACGGCGTAATGCAAGTTGACGAAAACAACCGTCTTATAGATTTTGAGGAAAAACCGATAGAGCCGCAATCAAATCTTGTATCATTGGGAATATATATCATTTCCCGCACACTCTTAATAAATTTATTGGAATCAATATTGCCGCAAGGTCGCTATAATTTAGTTGAAGACATAATTATTCGCTATCGTAAAAAATTAAAAATAATGTCATATGAATTCAATGGATACTGGAAAAATATTAACTGTGTAAAATCATATTTTGATGCAAACATGGATTTTTTAAACAAAGACATACGTTATATGTTCACAAAAAAATATCCGTTCATCGAAACAAAACCAAAGGATGAGCCACCTACAAAATATAATGTTGGTGCAAAGATAAAAGATTCATTAATTGGAATTGGAAGTATTTTAAACGGATATGTGGAACATTCTGTATTATTTAACAAAGTTTATACAGGTGAAAACACATCAATAAAAAATTCCATAATAATGAACAAAAGTTACATCGGTAACAATTGCATTGTAGAAAATGCAATTTTAGACAAAGAAGTAATTTTATCTGACGGCAAAAAAATTATTGGTACATGCGAAAAACCAATCATAATTTCTAAAAGTACTGTTGTATAAAATCAATTTAAAAAAGCACATAAAAAAAGTGCATTATAATCATTTGGTTATAATGCACTTTTTTATCTACCTATCTAAATTAAATCCCTTTACCCCATACTTATTTAACTTTGTAACACGATCAGAGTGACCACGCTCAACATTTATAGAATCTTTTTCATCATTTATATTTTGCATTTGCTGTTTATCTTGCGACAACTTAACAGCAGCTTTAATTGAATCATTAAAATTCAACTCATTGTTAACTAAATTGTAATTAGCATTCTTAATATTTTGCTCAAGAACAAATTTTTGAATACTAATTTTTTGACCTTTAAGATTAATCTTTTTTTGACTTTTTATACCTTTTAACAAAGTTTTCTTTTTTATAATTGATTTTCTAATCTTATTTTTATCATTAAAATTACTATTGTTGGTATCTGCTTTATCGCCACCGCACTTCGATTTAAATCTTTCAAACGAACCTCCGCCAGGCATATTATCACCTCCTAATCAACTGTTATTAAATCTTTCAATTTATCATAAGTCTTATCGCCAATACGAGGAACTTGTTTTATTTCTTCAATGCTTTTAAATCCACCATTTTCTTGTCTGTAAGAAACAATGCTGTTGGCAATAGTTGCACCAACTCCGGGTAATTCCTCTAACTTCGAAACTGTAGCAGTATTTATATTTACCAATTCGCTATTTGATTTGCTATTCAAATTATAACTATTTGTGTTGACAGAATCAGAAATTATATCTTCGATTTTATTTGAATTCAAATCATAATTTCCAAATAAATTATTACTTGACGAAGTCCTTTCACTTATACTTGGAACACGAATTTTTTCTCCATCTTTTATGTATTCGGCAAGATTTATCCTGTCTAAATCTGCATTTTCTGTATTGCCGCCTGCAATCTCTATTGCATCTATAACTCTATCCGTACTGTCTAAAGAATAAACACCTGGATTTTTAACTTCTCCCGCTACATGCACCTTATAATATATTCCGGATTTTTTTTCAGCTGAAGTATCAACTGCACTTTCTGTACTAACTTGAGAATTATTTTGAAATTTCTCGAGTTGTTGCTGTTTTTGAATTTTTGTTTGCTGTATATTTTGGCGGCCTTGTGTAAGATAAAAATACCCACACAAAACTAAAAATATTACTACAAATGTGCCAATTATTTTAAAACGATCGCTATCCAATTTATTTTCCTCCTCGATTTTTGTTATTGCGAAATTTTCTACGCGCATTTATAATTTGTAATGAACTAAAAATTTTTGAAAGGAAAGAATCAAATGAAAAATACAGTTAAAAAATTTTTTACCTTACTTTTATTATATATCATAATGTTTTTGAATTCAACAATCGTAATCAATGCACAAGACTTTGAAATATTTGCCCCATCAGCAGTTTTAATTGATGCAAAAACAGGAACAATTTTATTTGAGAAAAACAAGGATGAAAAACATTTTCCAGCAAGCACAACAAAAATCATGACAACATTACTCACGCTTGAAAATTGTAAAAATCTCGAAGACAAAGTAAAAATGTCGCATAACGCAATTTATAGCATTGAACCGGGCAGCAGTCATATTGCTATGAATGAAGGTGAAACTTTAACAGTTGAACAATCTCTATACGGATTACTTTTGGCATCTGCAAATGAAGTTGCAAATGCACTTGCAGAATATATATCGACAAACATAAATGATTTTTGTAAACTCATGAATGAACGCGCAAAACAATTAGGCTGTAAAAACACAAACTTTGTAAATGCGCATGACTTCCATAATGAAAATCATTATACATCTGCATACGATTTAGCTTTGATAATGAAAGAAGATATCAAATACGAAGAATTTAATAAAATAATAAGCACTAAGCGCTATGATATACCACCAACTGAAAAACAACCTGAAACAAGAATTTTGTATAACACAAATAAAATGATTCAAAGCGGCAAATATTTTAATGAAAATGTTATTGGCGGAAAGACTGGATATACAGATGAAGCTGGCCATACTCTTGTAATTTATGCAAAAAAAAATGATATGCAATTAATCAGTGTTGTTATGGCTGAAGAAAATTCTAATGCATATCTCGACACAACAAAATTATTAGATTACGGCTTCTCAAAATTTCACAATGTAGAATTACTAAAAACAAATGACTATCAAAAAAACTGCGTCGTCACTCAAAAATATAAAAACAAAACACTCGACATTGATACTGTAAATATTTATCCACAAAAAGATATTATTTTAAATCTACCCGATTCAATCAACAAAGAAGATTTAAAACTAACTGCAAAATTGCCTGAAAAAATTTCGGCACCAGTTAACAAAAATAAATCCGTTGGGCAAATATCTGTCATATACAAAAATCAAATATTAGAGAAAATAAATCTAGTTCCCGAAGAAAATATAAATGTTCTAGATGAAAAAGTAATAGCAAAAATAAATCGCAATCAAGTCATACACAAAATATTTTTTACAAGTATTAAAATTTTATCCTACAGCGCATTATTTATTGGAATAATAATTATAATAGCAATTTTGATTCGAAAATTTAATATATGGCGCAATAAAAAACGCAGACGTTAGAATTCGTCTGCTTCTTTTTGTAATTCATTAAAAAATCTACACATATGATACCCGTCGCAAACTGCATGATGTAATTGAATTGACACCGGCAATAAAATTTTAGCATCTTGTTCAAAATATTTACCGCAAGTTATAATCGGAAATAAATACGTACCGCCATAAAATAATTGAAAATTCATTGATGTAAATTTTGTCCACGGTATGCAACTAACTTGAAAGATATTTTTAGGCGCAACACCTTTAACAAAATATCCGCGTTTATTTTTATAAACTTCGCTTTCCTTAATAAAATCATTATAAAATTCATCAAATTTATTTTTATAATCTATCCACAGCATTGAGATTGTTTCGTCGTCCTCATGAAAATTTGGGTAACACGGATTTAATTCATCCCACACTCCCAATTTATTTTCCGCATCAACTGCCATTTTGTATTCATCATATTTATTTACAATCTTGCTGACAATGTAAATATAGCAAGGATAAAATTTGAGATTATTTTTTTTAATCGTCGATAAAAAATTTGTTATATCAATATTTGCTGTCATCGAGAAATTACATCGGCAATCATTAAAAAAATATTTATATCGCGACGCATGCTTGAATTTTTCCATATCAATTAAATTAAATCCCATTTTGCATTTTTCTCTCCATATTCATAAATTTTGTATACGCACTTGTCCATAATAAATCAACTATACCAGTTGGACCATTACGCTGCTTTGCAATTATGAGTTCAGCCTGATTTTTTTTATCCGTATCGGGATTATAATATTCATCTCTATACAAAAATGCAACGACATCTGCATCTTGTTCAATTGCTCCAGATTCTCGCAAATCTGAAAGCATAGGCCTGTGATCAGAACGAGCTTCACATGCACGAGATAATTGTGAAAGTGCAATAATCGGTACATTAAGTTCACGCGCTATACCTTTGAGAGAGCGAGATATTTCTGAAATTTCCTGCTGTCTCGAATCATTTCTGCCGTTTCCAGACATAAGCTGCAAATAATCAATAATAATCAAGCCAATATTTTTCTCGAGTTTTAATTTTCGAGCTTTTGCCCGCAATTGAGCCGAAGAAATTCCAGGCGTATCATCAATAAAAATAGGAGCGTTTGAAAGTGGCGCAAGTGCCAAAGCAATTTTAGACCAGTCATCTTGAGTCAGATTACCCGTTCTCAAATTTTGTGCATCAATCATTGCCTGCGAACACAATAAACGATTTGCAAGCTGTGATTTCGACATTTCCAAACTAAATAAAGCAACTGGTATTTGTTCGTTTACACCGACATGCTCTGCAATATTTAAAGCAAAAGCAGTTTTGCCCATTGAAGGACGCGCTGCTAATAAAATCAAATCTGAATTCTGCAAGCCAGCCGTTTTTGCATCAAAATCTATAAACCCAGTCGGTATTCCCGTAATTTTTTCCTTTGAATAAAATATTTTCTCTATGTTGTCAATAGCTTCGACCAATATTTCATTTAGCTGTATAAATTCTGTTGAATTTCTGTTTTGTATGACATTAAAAATATTTTTCTCGGCATTCTCTAAAATAATTTCTACGGGCTCTTTTTCTTCATAACTCGATATAGATATATTGGAAGAAATTTTAATGAGTCTGCGCAAAACCGATTTATCTTTTATTATTTTTACATATTGCTTAAGATTTGCAGACGTATAAAAATTGTTGGCAAGCTGAGTTAAAAACTCAACTCCACCAACTTTTTGTAATATCCCATCACTCTCTAGCTTATCTTTAACAGTAATGACATCAACAGGTTCATTTCTTAAAATTAATTCTTCCATAGCTGTGAAAATCAATTGATGATCTGGACGATAGAAATCTTTTGCACACAAATGTTCATGAGCATAAATTGCACTATCCATCTCGAGAAGCATACTGCTTAAAACCGCCTGTTCCGCTTCAGAATTATGAGGCGGAAGTTTTTTAGCCAAATTTTCTTCCATATTAACCCCTGTCCAATATTTCCAAATTCAATTTTGCAACAACTTCATGGCACAATTTTATATTTATAACCCAACTACCAAGCGATTTAATTTGCTCATTCAAAACAATTTTTTTTCTGTCGACATCTAAATTTAATTGTTTTTTAATTTCATCCGAAATTTCTTTAGCAGTAACAGCACCAAATAATTTACCATTTTCTCCAGCTTTAACATAAATAATTATTTTTTTTGCTTCTAGTTTTTCTGCTAAATTTTTGCTTTCTTCAATCAACTTGTTTTTTTTATACTCACTTGCATTTTGTTTAATATTCAATTCATTCAAAGCAGCCTTTGTAGCTTCAATAGCTAATTTTCTTGGTAGCAAATAATTTTTTGCATAACCATCGCTTACATTAACAACATCAGACTTTTTCCCACTGCCTTTAACATTTTCCAATAAAATTACTTTCATAAATTAAATACCTCCTGCTAATTTTATATCATTATAACAAATTTATATTGATTATTTAAATTTTTCATGTTTAATATTTTAAAGTTAATAAAAATGTGCTAGCCAAAATATATTTTTACAGTAATGTATTTTTTATAGTAGGTGATAATTTTGATTTTTATTACTGCAAACAATGAGCACAATAATTTTTCTATAAACAAAAATTATTGTAATGCGATAAGTGATTTTGGACAAGTACCCGTTTTAATTTCAAATTACAAACTTGAATTGATAGATAAAATTATTTGTGTCGCAGATGGAATATTATTTAGTGGCGGCCCAGATATACATGCTAAATTTTTTAATCAAAGTCTACATCCTAAAGTCAATAACATAAATATTAAACGCGATAAATTTGAAATAGAACTTTGTAAAAAAGCAGTTAAAAAAAACATACCAATCCTGGGAATATGTCGCGGTATACAAATTATAAATGTTGCTCTTGGGGGAAATATTTTTCAGCACATTTCAAATCACATGCAAAATATTCCGCGCGATCTTGTTTGGCACAATATAAATCCTATATGCAAAACAAAAATTTTTAATATGAGTAATGGCAAAAATATAAAAGTAAATTCGCTCCATCATCAAGCAGTAAATGTCTTAGGCAAAGATTTAATTATTTCGGCTAAGGCAAACGATGGAACAATTGAAGCAATTGAAAATCCAAACAAAAAATTTTTAGTAGGCGTACAATGGCATCCTGAATGCCTTTATAAAATATATTCAGTACATGCACAGATTTTTAAAATGTTCGCACAAGCAATTGCAAATTAAAAAAAGCTTATCTAAGTATCAAGCTTCTCTTATTTTTTTTATATATTGAAAATTTACTTTTTATATGTTAAAATAAAAGTAGCATGGTTTATCAAGAGGAGTGATAAATATGGAAGCACTAATGGAAAAATACAGAGAAGATAAAATAATCGGTTTACTTAATGCAGAAACTAAAGGTAAGTCTATCGAAGAAAAAATAAGAAAACTGGAAGAATGGACAACAATTTTAAATAACGCAAAACCTCCTAACTCAATTTCTTACTTTACTCCGCGAGATTTTGATTTATACCTCGCCTTATTTGGTTATCCACCTGGCAACAAACAGTGGAATAATGATGAAGATATAAAAAAATGGCATGAAAAAAAAGAAAAATACATTGACTCAATAAAAGACTATAAAAAATCACTAGAAGAAAAAAATTACTCTAAAAAACATAAAATTCAAGTTAAAAAGGAAAAGGAAAACGAAAAACAAATTGATCAAAGCAAAAATTATGAATTAAGACTAAAAAACATATCAGAATCTTTAAATAATGCATTAAGAGAAGACCCAAACAACGAAGAGCTTAAAAAATTACAAGAGAATATTAATACTGCAAAAGATATACACAACATAGACAAAAATTTTTATAAAAATCTTGTTGATGCAATTCAAAATCAAGTGCACAACCAAAACAGTAATAAACGTATTGGCAAACACATTATTATTAATAACAACAATTTAAATTACGATTATAATGTTGTTGCTGATGCATATGAAAAATTAGTTGAACTCCATGAAACTTCTTCTGCATTTCTTATTTCAAAATTAGATGATAAAAATAAAGATATAAACAAAGACGATGTTAGAAAGTATTACAATCATATAAAAGATTTGAATAAAAAAATTGCTGATTGGGCCAATGCAATTTATAATAAAAACGATGCAGTTATATATGATAAAAATACAGGTGAAATTACAATAAATATTCCTCCAGCTCAGCTTTTGTATGTAATAGACGAAATTAATAAAGAAACAAATGACTCATTTATTGAATTAAAAACTAAAGATATAAATAAAGAACCATGGAAAACTTCTTTTAATAGCACAATGGCAGAGTTTAAGGAAGATGCTAAAAATCAATTGCAAACTCAAAAAAATGAGACAAATAATATAATAAACATAAATATTGAATCACTTGAGCAATTAATTAATAATGCTCAATTTAATGATAAGAAAGCACTTGAAGATGAACTAAAAAAAATAAAAGAAGAAAAAGAAAAATTAAAACCCGAGTCTTCACTTGATGATTTAAACAAAATTTCTGCAAAACTTACAATTCTGCATAACAAAATATATTTTGCCAACCAAGACTTTGAAAATAAGCGTACTAAAGTTATGGCGATTTTAAAAAGTTTCCCTCAAGAACAAGAAAATGCTGAAGGACAATTTGAAATCGAAAATAAAAAATACAAAAAAGAGCAACTCATACAGCTCTTAAATGATAATCAATTATCTGAGACTTCATGCGATGAAATAATAAATAAATATGAAAATGAAATAAAACCTATTAATGAAAACAAAAATTTAAAAGAACAAATGTCAAATTTTATGGAAAAAGAAAATAAAGCAATTAATTTAATTTCTAATAATAAAGATTTGTTTAGTCAAGATATCATTAAACAAGCTGAAGAAGTAGAAAAAAGCAATAAAGAATGGCAACCACGTCTTAATGCAGTACCTCACGCTACTCAGTCGTTTTTTGATGATTGGAAAAATAGTCCTGCTTTAAGTGATGAACAAGGATTTGAAAAGAAAGGTGCTAATGCACACGATTTCACTTTAGAAACAATAGAACAAAAAGTAAAAAATTTAGAAACTCTAACTGATTCAATTAATCTTATCAGAAATTTTTCATCTAAAGATAATGCAGAAAAAATCAAATCAGTTTCTTCGGGTATTGTGGATAATATAAGCACATTACCTAAAATCGAGGATTTTTTAAATCGACAAATTTCAATCACAAATGCTGAAGGCGAGCAAATTACTAAAACTGTATTTGAAATTTTCAAAAAAGATTTAAAAACTAAATTAGAAAATTGTCAACAAACACTTTTATTATTTTCTGATAAATTTCAAAGCGAAATTGATTCTATCAATGATCTTATAAATCTAATTAATGATGATCAAAATAACATCAAAAATTTTCCACAAATAAAAGAAAAAATTAAAAAATTATCCCCTGAACTTCAAAACTTCATTAAAAATCCTCCAAATTATGATAATATCAAAGAAATGCATGATATAATTAGACCATTAAACGAACAAAATTTATTAAATGATGAAACTAAAAAAATAGGAACTCCTTCATCGATTACAAAAACAGAATTTGAAAATTGGTATTCAAAAGCTTTAGAAATATTAATTCCTAAATTAAAAGAACATGCTTATCATATTATTAAAAACAAAAATTTTGAACAAGAAACTGAAGATGCAAGCATATCAAGTATGGATGAAACGGATATAAACAAAATAAAGCAAATAAAGCAAATTTTGAAAAATCCAAATCCAAGTATAGATGATGCTAGACAACTCACAACATTTTTGTGCGACAACAATAACAATCTTAACGCAGAAATTGAAGTTCCTGAAATTGAAGTTCCCAAAAAAGATAAAAAAGAGCTTATAAAAAGAATAGATGAAAAAATAGATGGGTTAAACGCATTGCTCAAACGTATAATAAATGAAAATAAAGGTCATGAAACTGATCCAGAAGTTATGGATAAAATAAGAAAAATAATTACTGCAACTAAAAAATTAAAAAATATGCGCTCAGATATAAATGCTAGTAATGTCTATAACAAAAATGTTCATTATCGAAACAAAATCAAAATAAAAGAAATTCAAGAGCCTTTCACAAAAAAAATTGGTCCGTGGGGCAATAAAATATTTTATATGAAAAAACAAGAACAAGAACAAGAGCATTAAAATCAAATAACAAAAAACAAATCATATTTTACAAACAAAAAAAATCCACTTTAAAAAGTGGATTTTTTTTATTGAATAATATTTTTTATTCTTCATATATGAAAATTTCTTCAATTGGCTTTTTGAAAAACTTTGAAATTCTAAAAGCTAAACCCAAAGCAGGAGAATAGTGTCCATTTTCAATAGAACTAACTGTTTGTCTTGATACATGCAATATATCTGACAAATCTGCTTGAGTTATTTTTGCTTTTTTTCTCAATTGAGATAACTTATTTTTCATTTTATTCACCCTTATTAAATTATTTTTTAATTGAGACATATTTATATTATATCAAAAAAAAAAAAGCCTGTCAAGCAAATTCATCTCAAATTTTTATTTTTTATTTTTATTATGAATATATAATATATAAACACTTCTTCGAAAGCACAAATTTTCACTCATTTTATATATAAATTGCTAATTTTAAAATTACGCTGTGCATCACGTCGCATATCTTTTTTTGCAATATCATCACGTTTATCAAATAATTTCTTTCCCTTTGCAATTGCAATATCAATTTTAGCTAAGCTTGACTCAAAATAAATCTTAATTGGTATAATTGAATAACCTTGCAGTTGCATCGCCTTTTGTAATTTATTTATTTCATACTTGTGAAGCAACAACTTTCGTGTACGCAATGGATCCGTGTTAAAAATATTGCCGTGCTCATACGCTGATATATGCATATTGATAATAAAAGCTTCACCATTTTTAATCCGTACAAAACTATCTTTTATATTGCATCTGGAATTGCGAAGCGATTTAACTTCTGTACCCGTAAGCTCAATACCAGCCTGGAATGTTTCTTCAATAAAGTAATTAAAGGAAGCATTTTTATTTTGCGCAATTAGTTTTATATTTCTCATTGCCCTCACCTCTCTGATTTTATATTATTATAAACCAAACGCAGTTGAATTTTGCAATTAACTTCTGATATATTTATAGACAGATGAAAAACCAAGAGGTAATTATTATGTATAAAAAAAAAATATCGAAAAAAATTTTTGCAGGCATACTTTCTTTATCTGTTTTCATTTTGCCACTAAATTTAATTAAATCTAACCAATTTGAATTCAAACAGATTGAAACAAAGCAATGGTCGATTGTAAAAAAAAGATGCCAAAATTTAAAGGCATCGCAAAATTTTACATATCCAAAAAATATTAAAGGTGCCATATTAGTCACAAAAGATAATTTAACTGGATTAGTACCATTTGTTGGGCATGCCGCAATCGTTGTGAATTCTCATCAGGTTGTACAAGCAAGTCCTTTTGGTGGTGTGCACTACGGACCAAATGATTGGGATACAAGCAAAATTACATGCTATGCAGTTGTTCCAAAACATACTACTCAAAAAAATCGAATTGATTCAGCAATATGGGCACAAAATCAAATTGGAAAAAATTATAACGTTTTTTTTAATCTCTGGGAAAATCCAAACGCTAAAAGCTTCTACTGTTCACAGATAATTTGGGCAGCTTATTATAATGAATGTAATATAGATATTGCTCCATCGCGCCCAATGATTTTATTTCCTGTACATCTTCTAAGTGATTCTAAAACAACCGACTTAATTTATTACAAAGATGATGCATATGAATAAGAAAATTTTATTTTTGATAGCAGTATTTATTTTTTTTGTCTACATTTTTGAAATAAACTACAATCATGCAAAATACAATCCTGAATTTAAAATTGCAGTTGTTCAAATTAGCTCAGCTAAATTGAAATCGTACATAACATTTTTTGATGAAGACCTAAACGAAATTTCGTCAATGAAAATAAATTGCGGTGGCCTTTCTCAATGTTGGGATTTTCCCAAAATTATTGATAACAAAGTATATATGAATGTAAAGGGAACAGATTTGTGGCCAAAATCACATATTGCTCAGTTTGATTTGAAAACTGGAGATTATAAATTGTACAACGTTCATCAAAAATTTAATACATGCTTTGCTGTGGACAATAAAAATATTTATGCGGCAAACTGTGATAAAAATGCTAACATTATCAAATACGAAATTAGCTCTTGCTCAATAAAAAAATTAGTTATACCAAATATGTATATCACGCACATGAAAATTTATGATGAAAATTTGTTTGCGTTCGGAAATTTTTCTTACCCTCATAATAATTCTCGCTTGTACATAATAGATACAAAGACAATGCAAATAAAAAAAGATGTTGATATTACAAATTGCGGATATGCGCAATTTGACTCAATAAAAATAAATAACGATATATATTTCTCAAACTATATGCAAATTGAAAATTCCATCAGCGAAACAGACAGCAACATTATTGGCAAATATAATTTGAAAAATAATCAGCTTGAAAAAATAATTTTAGAGCATACTTGCCCAAAACAAATTATTTTATACAAAAATGAATTAATTATATCGCATGAAGATTGGCATGGAAATGGAAAACACCTTAGCATTTTAAATCTCGAGACGCAAAATACAAAATCAATCGAAATAAAAAATGCGCCATATCAAATTTATTTATCCAAAGACAAAATTTATTCTATTGACAGACAAAAATTATATAAATATGATTTAAATTCTTTCGTACTTGAAAAACAAATCAACCTGCATACACAAAAAAAATATGGCTCAGATTTTTTCATATCTGGGTTCTTTTTTAAATGATTGAAATCTATTTCGTTGACTTTTTTGCATCATTTCATTATAATTACTTAGGATTAATTTATTGAAAGTAGATGATTTTAATGGCTGAAAAAAAAATTGTTTTAACAAGCGAAGGACTTAAAAATTTAGAGGATGAGCTCTTAGAATTAAAGGTCAATCGCAGAAAAGAAATTGCAGAAAAAATAAAAGAAGCCCGTGCTCAGGGTGATTTATCTGAAAATGCAGAATATGATGCCGCAAAAGAAGAACAAGCTGAAGTTGAAGCACGTATCGCAAATATAGAAAAAATGCTTCGTAATGCCGAAGTTATCAGCGATACAAAAATTGATAAAAATAAAATTAATATTGGTAGCAAATTAAAGTTATTAGATATCGAATTTAATGAAAAACTGAATTATACAATAGTTGGTTCTACCGAGGCTGATCCTGCAAATGGCAAAATATCTAATGAATCACCGCTTGGCATCGCTTTGATTAATCACACTAAAAATGATATTATTGAAGTAAATGCACCCGACGGCATTATTAAATATAAAGTTTTGGAAATTTTATGAGGTGAGTTTTGTGAATTTAATATGCTCAAGAGAAAAATTATTGGAAGGGATTAATGTTGTTTTAAAAGCTGTTCCGACCAGAACTACTTTGCCTATCCTCGAATGTATTCTTATTATGGCTGAAAATGATACTGTAAAATTATTGTGCAACAATCTCGAAATGGGTATAGAAACTTCTCAAATTGAATCAACTGTTGTTAACCCTGGTAATATTGCTCTGGATGCAAGAATGTTTGCAGAAATAATAAGAAAACTTCCCGATGGCAATATCTCAATCAACAGCAATAACAATTTAACAACAATAAAAGGTGGCCGCTCTGAATTTAAAATATCAAGTCAAAATGCTGATGAATTCCCAGGATTACCGGATGTTGAAAAATCCGAGGTATATAAAATATCGTCAGAAGATTTTAAAGACATGGTTAGACAAACTATTTTTTCCGTTTCACAGGATGAATCTAAACCTATATTAATGGGAGAATTATTCGAAATTAGAGACAGCAGAATAAATATGGTTGCGCTTGATGGATTTAGAATTTCTTTTAAAAGCATAGAGGCTGCAGAAAATTACAAAGATGCAAGCGTTGTCATTCCAAGCAAAACTTTATCCGATATTCTTAGAATTTTATCATCTACAGAAAACGAAGATATATACATTTACTTTACTGATAAACATGCATTGTTTGAATTGGAGTCATGCAAAATTGTTACACGTTTAATTGAAGGTAAATTTTTAAACTACGTAAATATATTTACTGACGATTACAAAACAATATTGACAACAAATCGCCAAGAATTTTTAGAAAGTGTTGAACGCGCAGCATTAATTTGTGTTGACAACAAAAAAAATCCGGTTAAATTTAAAATAGAAGATGATAAAATGATTATCACTTCAAATACCGAATTGGATGCTTCATACGAAGAATTATCTGTAAATATGGATGGTGAGCCACTCGAAATTGCTTTCAATCCTAAATATTTAACAGATGCATTAAGGACAATCGACAGCGAAGATATTACAATTCAATTTACAACATCACTTAATCCTTGCATAATAAAACCGACTGATGAAACTGATGCAAAATATTTGATTTTGCCATTGCGATTAAAAGATTAAAATGCACGTAAAAAAAGCATTCATTAGAAATTTTAGAAACATAACCGAAGAAACAATTGAATTATCAAACAAAATTAATATTTTATACGGACAAAATGCTCAAGGAAAAACTAATTTTCTTGAAGCATTATATTTATGTGCAATGGGCAGGTCAATGCGTACAAATATTGAAAGCGAAATGATACGCTTTGAAAATTCTCAAGCTGATATTAAATTAATTTTTGATAACAGTGAAAAAATAGATGTTCATCTTTTTACGAACAGAAAAAAAATTATAGATGTCAATAGCGTACAAATAAATAAACTTGGTGAATTGTTCGGTAAATTTTTAACCGTTATCTTCTCACCTGAAGACCTTCAGCTTGTAAAAACAAATCCTTCTGTACGCAGAAAATTTATGGATACAGAACTGTGTCAAATAAACAAAATATATTATTATGAACTCAAGCAATATTATCGGATACTGCGCCAACGAAATAATTCATTAAAAAAAATTCGTGAAAATAAATTGCCTAAACAAATTTTAGATGTATGGGACGAGCAATTAATCAAATGTGGAATAAACATTATAAATCAGCGCTATGAGTTCATAGAAAAAATAGATAATCACGCTCAAAAAATATATTTTTATGTAACAGGCGGGACTGAATCATTAAAAACATTTTACAAACCAAATGCTAACGTTCAAGATTTTGAAAGTAAATTAAAAAAGCGACGCGATTATGATATTTTAATTGGCTCAACTTCGGCAGGTATCCATAAAGATGATTTGAGTTTCGAAATAAATAATATGTCTGCCAAAATTTTTGGCTCACAGGGCCAACAAAAGTCTGTTGCATTATCATTAAAATTGGCGGAAATATACCTAATACACGAAATCACAAATAAATTTCCTGTTTTGTTGCTCGATGATATTTTGTCTGAACTTGATGAATCACGGCAATTTTTTTTACTCGATGCAATAAAAAATTTCCAGGTCATACTTACGTGTACTGGAATTGAAAATGCAATTAAAAAAAATATCCATACCGCAAACTTTTTTAAAGTTGAAAGCGGTAAATTTTTTAGTGAAAATGGAGTGTAATTATTATGAGTAATTATGACGAAAATCAAATTCAAATTCTTGAAGGTCTAGAAGCTGTAAGAAAACGTCCGGGTATGTATATCGGAAGTACTTCAAGCGTCGGTTTGCATCATCTAGTTTATGAAATAGTAGATAATGCAGTCGATGAAGCACTTGCTGGATTTTGCAATACCATCGATGTTTACATTAACCAAGATAATTCAATTACCGTAAAAGATAACGGTCGTGGAATTCCTATTGGTCTGCATCCACAAAAAGGAATACCTGCCGTCGAAGTTGTTTTCACAATTTTGCATGCCGGCGGAAAATTTGGCAATGGTGGTTATAAAGTTTCAGGTGGTTTACATGGAGTTGGTGCGTCAGTTGTAAATGCATTATCTGAATGGCTAACTGTCCAAATATATCGTGAAAACAAAATTTATGAGCAAAAATATTCACGTGGAAAAGTTGTCTCAAAATTAGAAATCATAGGCGAAACTGAACAACGCGGTACAACTGTAATTTTTAAACCGGATGCACAAATTTTTGAAACAACTATATTTGATTTTGATGTCCTCAAAGAACGCCTGCAAGAAACAGCTTTTTTAACTAAAGGCTTAAAAATAAATCTATACGACTTGCGTGATGAAAGCAATAATCAAATTACATTCCATTATGAAGGTGGCATAACAGAATTTGTGAAATACATCAATCAAAATAAAAATGCTATGTACAATGAAATATTTTATGCTGAAGCACAAAAAGATGATGTTTATGTAGAAATTGCTTTTCAACACAATGATGGCTTTGTCGAAAACATATATACATTCGTCAACAATATCAATACAATTGACGGCGGAACTCATCTTTCAGGATTTAGGCTCGGTCTTACAAAAACTATTAATGATTACTCACGCAAGTTTAATTTGCTCAAAGAAAATGATAAAAATTTAACAGGCGATGACGTTCGTGAAGGATTGACTGCAGTTATAAGTATAAAAATCCCTGAACCACAATTTGAAGGTCAAACAAAAACTAAGCTTGGTAACAGTGAAGTTAAAAATATCGTTGATAATGTTTTGAGTGAGAAGCTTGAATATTTCTTGGAGGAAAATCCGTCAGTAGGAAAAATAATTGTTGAAAAAGCACTTTTGGCTTCGCACGCACGAAATGCTGCTAAAAAAGCTCGTGAGCTTGTACGTCGCAAATCAGTTTTGGAAAATGGTCGATTGCCTGGAAAATTAGCTGACTGCTCTGAAAAAGACCCTACACTTTGCGAAATATATTTGGTTGAGGGAGACTCGGCTGGCGGTTCTGCAAAAAATGCCCGCACTCCAAAAACTCAAGCTATTTTGCCATTACGCGGAAAGATTTTGAATGTTGAAAAGGCACGTCTTGACCGTGCCCTATCAAGTGAAGAAATCCAGGCAATGATAACAGCGTTTGGAACAGGTATTCACGACGATTTCACACTAGATAAACTTCGCTATCACAAAATAATTATAATGACAGATGCAGACGTCGACGGCGCTCACATTAGAACTTTGCTTTTAACATTTATGTTTAGATTTATGCGTCCGTTAATCGAAAACGGAAAAGTTTATATTGCACAGCCTCCGCTTTATCGCGTTGAAAAAAACAAAAAAGAACATTATGTCTACAGCGATGAAGAATTAGAAAATTTGCTGGATGAAATCGGACGCAATGACATCAAACCAATTCAGCGTTATAAAGGTTTGGGCGAAATGGATGCACAACAGCTTTGGGACACAACAATGGACCCAGAGCGCAGAGTTCTACTGCAAGTAACAATGGATGATGCAATTGCTGCCGATTTGATTTTTACGCAGCTAATGGGAGATAAAGTTGAACCGCGTCGTGCATTTATTCAAAAATATGCTAAGTTTGTTAAATTTCTTGATGTGTAATTTCAATCTGGAAGATAAAAAGCATGCAAAAATGCATGCTTTATTTTTTTACAACAAATAAGGAGAAAAAATGTTTATCAAAGAGAGAAAACTTTTAAATGCACAAGAACTAAAAGAAAAAATAATATTAACTTCGCAAACTCAAAAAATTATTGAAAACAATTTGAATGAATTGAAAAATATCATAAGCGGCAAATCAGATAAATTTTTGATTATAATTGGACCATGTTCTGTAACAGATGAAAAATCAATTTGTAATTACGCACAAAAATTATTAAAAATTTATGATGCAATGCGCCAAAAAATTTTTATCGTTCTAAGGGTATTTACTGTAAAATCCCGCACAAATTTAAATAGCTACAAAGGATTAGTACACCAACCAAATTTGTTTGAGACAGAAAATTTATATAACGGGATAATCATGCACAGAAAAATAATTCTAAAAATTATTGAGCTTACTGGATTTGCAATAGCAAATGAATTTGTTTACCCACAAATTTTTAACTATGCGGATGATTTAATAAGTTATTATACGCTTGGCGCACGAACTTGTGACAGCCAAATGCACAAATTATTTTTAAGTGGCACAGATGTTCCAGTAGGCGTAAAAAACTCGCAAGCAGGCAACCTATTTGAAAATATAAGCAGCATACAAAATTCACACAAATTATTTTTGGATGGCTATGAAACGAAAACAACCGGAAATATTTTTGCGCACGCAATTTTGCGCGGAACAAATTTTAATTTAAATAACGCTGCACTTTCTGAAATAACAAATTTAAATACAAATTATCATTATGAAAATTTAATTGAGACAATCAAAAAATATCCACCGCTCGAAAATAAATTTATTATTGTCGATACGAATCATTCTAATTCAAATAAAAATTCATTTGAGCAACCACGCATCGCAAAAGAAATTTTATTCAATCGCAAACAAAATGATTTAATTAAAAAATATGTACGCGGATTGATGATTGAAAGCTTTTTGGAAAGCGGAAGACAAAATGAAAATGGCATGGTCTTTGGAAAATCCATTACCGACCCATGCCTTGGTATTTATGAAACAGAAAAATTATTAAATTACATCGCCCAGCATCTCTAATTATTTTTTCATTGTGCTAATTCTAATTTTGTCTGCACTAAGACCCGTCTTGCGTTTTACAATGTCTTCAATTTGTGCAATTTCTGCATCCGAAAGAGTTTCCTTATTTACAACAACATCAACCGTATTGTCATCCATCCTTACATAAACCTCACTAAATCCTTTTGATTCAATCATTGATTCGGCTGCAGTTTCTTTTTCTATACGTTTTTGAATCTCAATTTTTTCATCGGCACATTCTCCCCTCTTGCTCTCATCCAAATTTGTATTGTTAATCATTTCATCTAAAATTTCTTTTTCTTTAGCGCGTGCCTGTTCACGCTCGAGCTTTGCCTGTACAAAATATGATGAATCTACAGAGCTGTTAACAAAAACTGCACTACCCGGTTCACTCGCATCTGTTTGCTGAGTGGATTTTTTTGTGTCCTCATTTGATTCATTACTTTCATTTTTATTTTCTTCATCTTGCGTCAAAGCAATACCAACTTCTGATTCCATATTTGCGTTTGCAGGAAGAGTATCATTTGGAACAAGGGCCGCAACCTCTCCATCATCGTTCAACATAATTTCATTATCAATAGAATTATTATCCATATAATTTAGATACCCAGCAACTGCAACCATAATAACTAAAGCAGTAATAATAACCTGATTTCTTTTAATCACAAACATCACCTTTTCCCCCAAATTTTATTTCATTTTCATAACTTGAATTTTGTGCGCCTCAACATTTAAAATTGTCTGCGCAGATTTTATCAAGTCACTTTTTATATATATGTTGCCTGCGCCTTGTGCTATGATAATTATTCCTTCAATTTTTGGCTCAATTTCTTTTAGAACCAATGGATTTTTGCCATCAACAATTATTTTTTTCGATTCACTTTTTTTATCACAAGTTTCTTTAACTGCGCCAGACTTATCAATTTCTTTAGTGGTAGACAAAGAAGAATTAGTATCCTGCGCAATTACAATTTCTTTTGAATGTGAGAGAGTAATCATAACTTTAACATTGCCTACTCCGCTAACTTGTGATAATAAATTTTCAAGCCGCACTTCCAAATCTTTTTCATAAGAATTATTTAACTGGATATTGGAATCAGTTTTGATGTCCAATTTTTTTTTAGGCGAGCGCGCCGTTAACAATAAAAACAATCCTAAAACGAAAGCAAATATCAATTTCAAATTAGTATTTTTATCATTCTTATTAAAAAGATTTTGCAGTATCTTCATTTGTAAACCACCTCAATTTTGAAACTAATCAAAATTTATATTTTCGGCGCTAAGATTGTAAAACGAGCAAAGAGTATTCTTAAACTTATTTATTTTCTGTAAGGCAGTATTTTCATTAGCCAATGTAATTTTTAAATACGCAGGCGAGTTTTCATCATCCTTTATTTTTATCTCAACATCTTTAATTTTTACATTCGCATTTTCTCCAATATTTTTAATTTGTTTTTTATAAACATCTTCATACACCTGCCTCATTGATTGATTTTGAAAATTAATTGCACTAAAAAATTTCAAATTATGCCCCGCGTCCAAAATTTTTTTTATTGGCGCAAGCATTATTAAAATTAAAATGAAACCTGAAACAAGGCTTATATATTTTTTATATTTATCACAAGGCAAAATTATTCCTATGAACGAATCAAAAATTAAATACAAAGAAATATTTCGCATGTATTCTCTAATTACATCCATATTTTCTATCACCTATACCGAAATAAAAATCATTACCGCAAATAAAAAAATAACTACCGCCGTAAAACAGCAGCTCAATAATAAAACACATGCATCTGCAATTGCTTCTGTACTCTTTACAATTCTTTCATCACTTATTGGTTGAACAACAGCGCCCAAAATTTTATATATCAAAATAAAAATTCCAAGCTTTATTATTGGAATCATGCATACCAAAAAAATTGAGACAACTAAAGCTATCATAGCTCCATTTTTAATTACGTGCGCCCACGACATAACAGAATCTAAAGCGCCCGTAAAAACTTCACCTACAACTGGAACAGTATTTATAGCAAATTTAGCAGTTTTAACTGTAATATTTTCAAGAAGCGGAGCAGAAATTCTTTGCAAAGACAAAATACTCATAAATGCAAACGAAACAATTTTAAGTATCCAGCCGATAACATTTTTTATTAATGCTGCAAAATTAGCAATTAAGTTTTTGCCCGTCATATTATTTATAATTTGAACAGCTACAAACATAACGACTATTGGCAGCATGTAATTTATAATCATAATAATAAAGTCTGCAAACAAAAATATAACTGGATTGAAAACACTGCTCGCATAAAAATTTCCGCTCATTGTCATTAAACTTATGATAAGCGGCAAAGATGCTTGCATTATTTGCAAAAGGCTTTGCAAAAAATTTTCTGATATCCCAACTAAAATTTTAAATGCCGAAAACAAATTTGATGAGATTACGATATAACTTATATAAAAAGCAATTTGCGCAACAGATTTTGTTTTAAATGAATCAGATAAATTTTTTATTATCCCCGACAAAATTATTAAGAGCAATAAATTCTTTATACCAAACAAATTTTTTTCAAACTCATCAAAAAATATTTTTCTTACAAAATCAAATATGCTTAAAAAATCAAAGTGTCCCAAAATAATTTTTTTTGTCAGCGATTTAAAATCAAATTGCTCACTTGCATTTTCATTAATCAAAGTATTTACGTTTTCAAAATCAAAATTATTAAGTTGCTCGTCTAACTGCTGTGCAAAAATATTTATTGGCATAAAAAAAAATATTGCCAACACAAATAAAAATTTTTTCATATCCACCCCACTCTCATTCACATTTTTATTTTATGCGGACAAACTATAATTGATGAAAACTTGTTAAAAAAATATTGTTGGCATATAATTTATATGGTGATTAAATGATTAAATTTACAAAGATGCAAGCCCTCGGCAACGATTATATTTATTTTGACTGTACAAAAATAAATCTTGATGAAAAATCTTTGCCTACTTTGTCTAAAGTTTTAAGCGACAGACATTTTGGAATTGGCTCAGACGGAATTATTTTAATTTTGCCAAGCACTACTGCTGATTTTAAAATGCGTATTTTTAATTCTGATGGCAGTCAGGCGCAAATGTGTGGTAACGGAATCAGATGTGTTGGCAAATTTGTTTATGAAAAAGGACTTACACAAAAAAATAATTTAACAATAGAAACTTTAGCGAGTATAAAAAATTTGAAATTGAAAGTGCAAGACAATAAAGTTATTCAAATTACAGTCGATATGGGAAAACCAATTTTTAATCCTGAAAAAATTCCGCTCTTGTCAAAACAAAATTCAATTTATTTAACGATAGATAATAAAAATTTTGAATTTACTTGTGTTTCTATGGGCAATCCTCATGCCGTAACTTTTGTAGATAATCTTGATAATTTGGATGTTACAAAGTACGGCAAAATAATTGAAAACGATAAACACTTTCCGGATAAAATCAATGTTGAATTTGCACAAGTGATTGATAAAAACAATATAAAGATGAGAGTATACGAGCGAGGAAGCGGCGAAACTATGGCTTGCGGAACGGGAGCATGTGCAGTTTGCGCTACCAGTGTAAAGAAAAATCTGGCTAATGCAAAAGAAAATATAAATATAATTTTGCCCGGTGGAAATTTAAAAATAAAATGGGATGAAAATATTTTTATGAGTGGCAGTGCAAACTTCGTTTTTGAAGGTGAATTTGATTATCACAAATTTTTAGTTAAAGGAGATTGATTTATGTTTATCAATGAAAATTTTTTTGCGCTGAATGATAACTATTTATTCACAGAAATTGAACGCAGAGTAAATGAATTCAAACGCAAAAATCCTGATAAATCTGTAATAAAATTAGGAATTGGCGATGTAAGCCGCCCGATTCCAAAAATAATTGTTAATGAAATTAAAAAGGCTGCCGATGAAATGGCAGACATAAAAACTTTTAGAGGCTATGGACCGGAAACAGGTTATGATTTTTTAAAATCAACCATAATTGAAAATGAATATCACAATTTAAATATCGATATATCCGAAATTTTTATATCCGATGGAATAGCAGCCGACATCGGCAATATTTTAGAATTGTTTGCACAAAACAACACCGTTGCAATTTGTGATCCTGTTTATCCTGAATATCGCGATACAAATATGATGAATGGTCGAAAAATATTTTTCATGCCATGCGTAGCCGAAAATAATTTTGTGCCACAACTGCCTAATGAAAAAATTGATTTGATTTATATTTGCAACCCAAATAATCCTACTGGCACTTCCTTAAATAAATCACAGATGCAAAAAATTGTAGACTACGCAGTTGAAAATAACTCTGTTATTTTATACGATGGTGCATACGAAAAATTTATTTGTTCAGATAATGTCCCCCACTCTGTTTACGAATTAGACAATGCAAAAAAATGTGCGATAGAATTTCGTAGCTTTTCAAAATCTGCAGGATTTACAGGAATACGTTGCGGTTATACAATTGTTCCAAATGATTTAATTTGCAACAAATCACATGTTTCATTAAATAAACTTTGGAATCGCAGACAATCTACAAAAACAAATGGCGTATCGTACATAATCCAACGAGCTGCACAAGCTGTATATCAAGCGAAAAAAGAATGCGCTGCAAATATAAAATATTACATGGACAATGTAAAAGTAATTTATAATGGATTAAAAGAAGCTGGCTATGAGGTTTACGGCGGAATTGATGCTCCTTATATATGGCTCAAAATACCGAATGAATTTTCAGGCTGGCAATGGTTTGATATGTGGCTAGAAAAAATAGGTGTCGTTGGCACTCCCGGAATTGGTTTTGGCAAAAGCGGTGAACAATATTTTAGATTATCTTCGTTTGGCAACAAGGAAAATACTCTTGAAGCTATCAACCGAATAAAAAATTTCGCCCTACAAAATTAAATTAAGCTTTTTTTAACAAGCAAAACAAAAATCTCAAACGTGTATAAAGTTTGAGATTTTTTTTATAGACTTCTTTTATAAATAATCAAATTATTGATATTGACTTAAGATAATTTGTGCAAGCTCATCAAGTGAAGAAGTTTTTTTGAGCTCGAATCCATACTCACAAATTTTTTTTTGCATACTAAGCGCAAAAGGAATTTGCAAACCAAGTTCAATCAATTTTTTTTCATGCAATAAAATATTTTTTGTTTCATCGTCTATAACTATCTTTCCATTGTCCATCACTATTAATCCATTAAATTTAACAGCTTCTTGGATATCGTGCGTGATAAAAATTACTGTTTTATTATGTATTTTATTGAGCTCAATTATTTTTTCTATCAATTCATCTTTGTTATCAATCATAGAAGTTGATTCATCAAAAATAATATAATCGGGATTCATTGCTAAAATTCCGGCAATAGCTATTTTTTGTTTTTGCCCGCCCGATAGCATTTGCAATAAAAATTCTTTGTAATCATACATTCCTGCAATTTTTAAAGATGTTTCAATACGCTCTTGTATTTGCTCTGTTGATAAATTTAAATTTTCTGGACCAAATGCTACATCTTCTTCAACTATTGAACAAACAAATTGATTATCCGGATTTTGAAATACCATTCCAATTTTGCCTCGCATTTTAAAAATGCTTTCATTATTTTCTACATCAAAATTGTCAATAAAAACTGAGCCGGATTTTTTTTTGAGCAGAGAGTTTATAACACGAGCCAATGTAGATTTGCCTGAGCCATTTGCTCCAATAATAGAAATTAATTCTCCTTTATTTATTTCAAGATTTATATTTTGCAAAATAACTTTTTGAGGAAAATATTCATAATACAAATTTTCAATCTTTATCAAGATACATCACCGCTTCTAATATATTTAAATACAAGACTAAAATCAAGGCATTTTAATTTTTCTTATTAAAATTAGATTTTTGTTTTCCTTTCTGATAAAATTATTTCATGTAAAATTATAAAATTGATAGGAGAAATTTTAATGAAGCTTGATGATTTGATTTATAGGCATTTTACGAGTGAACTCGAAAACTCTGACAAAACTGTTTACGATTTGTTTGAATGGAAAAAAGTTGACGTTAAATTATTTAATCATTCAACTGGACAAGTTATTACCGATATGAAGGATTTGGAGTTCCCCGCACATTATTCACAAAGTGCATGCGATATTATTGCAAGTAAATACTTCCGCAAGAAAGGTATTCCAAATGAACGTGGTTATGAATATTCAATGAGACAGGTTGCTCACAGAATGGTTTTGTTTTGGGTAAATGCCCTATTAGACGAAAAACTCATTGACCAAAATCAAAAACAAATTTTATATGACGAACTGGTTTATACATTTTTAAATCAAATGTGGGCACCCAACAGTCCTCAATGGTTTAATACGGGTTTGAAACTAGCTTATGAAATCAGCGGAACACCTCACAATCATTATTATTTTGATGAAAAATTAAAAAAAGTTGTTGCCTCAAATGATGCCTATACTCGCACGCAAGGCTCTGCTTGTTTTATAATAAGTGTTGAAGACAGTTTGATTGGCAACAAATCTTTAACGGATGAATTAGTTACAGAAACTTTATTGTTTAAATATGGCTCTGGCGTCGGTACAAATTGGTCTGCAATAAGAGCAAAGGGCGAAGCTTTATTTGGCGGCGGTGAATCATCAGGTCTACTTAGTTTTTTAAAAGTTTCAGATAGAAATGCAGGTGCAATTAAATCTGGCGGTACTACACGCCGCGCTGCAAAAATGAATATTTTAGACATTGATCATCCGGAAATATTGGATTTTATAAATTGGAAGGCTCACGAAGAAGATAAAGTTCGTGATTTAGGAAAGATGGGTTATTCCACAAATATTGACGGTGAAGCATATGATACTGTTTCCGGTCAAAACGCTAATAATTCTATTCGAGTATCAGATGAATTTATGAAATCTCTTGATAATCCACAAGCTATGCTGTATACAAAAGGACGTGTGGACGATAAAGTAAATCATCAATTAAATGTTAAAGATGTATGGGATAAAATTTCCATGGCAGCTTTTAAATGCGGCGATCCAGGAATTCAGTTTGATGATACTATAAATTCTTGGCATACATGCCCTGCCGGTGAAGATGGAAAATTCAATGCAAAACATAACAGAATTAACGCTTCAAATCCATGCTCGGAATATATGTTTTTGGACGATACGGCCTGCAATTTAGCAAGTATAAATGTTGCAAAATTTTATGATTGTAAAAGTGGAAAATTTGATTGCGACGCATATACTCACACTATAAAAATTGTTCAGCTTGTTCTTGAAGCTACAATTCATTGGGGACAATTCCCTACAAAAGATATTGCCAGAAAATCTTATGAATTTCGAACAACTGGCTTAGGTCTAACAAATTTAGGAATGTTGGTTATGCAAAATGCTTTTGCTTATGATTCGGATAATGCCAGAAATCTTTGTGCTTCATTATGCAGCATTATGACAGGATATTCTTATTATATTTCAGCTCTCATGGCTGAAAAAGTTGGTGCATTTGATTGCTACGACAAAAACAAATTTTATATGAATAATGTTATTAAAAATCATGCCATCGTTGCTAATTACTCAGACTCTGACAATAAACTCGAAAATGTATTTTATAATCCAATGAAAATAAATCATGATGTTTTAAAATCAGTTGGCTTTGAAAATTTATCAACTGCAATTAAATCAATATGGAAAAAAACCATAAAGGCTGGAGAAGAATTTGGATTTCGAAATGCTCAAGTAAGTGTGTTAGCTCCAACCGGTACAATTGCATTTGCTATGGATTGTGCAACAACTTCGTCCGAACCTTTTTTTAGCCACATAGTTTATAAAAAATTAGTTGGCGGCGGATTTATGCAAATAATAAATCCTGTTATCGGTGATGCATTGCAAAAATTAGGATATACAAAATCTCAAATTGAAGATATAATAAATTATGTAATTGAAAAAGATGGCGAAAACAATATTAAAGATGGAAAAATTGAAGGTGCACCCCATCTTAAATCTGAACATTATGAAATTTTTGATACTGCAAATAAGTGCGGCACTGGTAAAAGATTTATATTGCCTCAAGGTCATGTAAAAATGATGGCGGCACTTACTCCTCACATTACAGGAGCTATTAGCAAAACTGTTAATATGCCTAATGAATCAACTCAAAATGATATATCTAATATTTATAAAATGGCATGGGAACTAGGAGTCAAAGCAATAGCTGTATATAGAGATGGATGCAAAGTTTGTCAGCCGCTTAATTCATATAAAACTTCTGATAAATTTAAACCTTTTGAAGAATATACGTACCAGGAATTAATAGATTTTATAAAAAATACGAAACAAAGTTATGTGCCAATGCGAACAAAACCATCAGGAATAAGAAAAGCGCATGTTCATGAAGCTGCAATAAACAGCCTAAAACTTTACATAACTACTTCATTTTATGATGATGGACGTTTGGGGGAAGTTTATGTTTCTTCTGGCAGACAGGGTTCATTAGTAAAAGGACTTTTGGACAGTATTTCTACAATTATTTCAGAAACATTACAATATGGCGTAAAACCTGAGAATATAGCAAAAATGTATCGTGGTCAAAAATATGAGCCTAGCGGATTTGTTACGGGTCATCCATACATAAAATATGTTGATTCGATATCGGACTTAATAAGCAAAATAATTGATATAGAACTTGGTGATTATACTTATTGCCAGGTCAAGCCCGAAAATGATTCAATCGAATATTCTCAAAAAAAAGTTCAAAATGCTGACGAAATTATATATGGAGAAGTATGCCCGATTTGTAAAAGTACAAAGCTTGTTAGAAATGGAACGTGCAAAGTTTGTACAGAGTGTGGCTCAACTACCGGTTGCAGTTAAAAATTAATTTTAATAAGCAAAATAAATGGAGGATTTAAAAAATCGTGGATTGATTTTTTGAATCCTCTTTTTTTTTTTAACTTTTGCCTACAGCAATTTATAAAACCATTTTCTAAAATAATCTTTTCTATTTTAATGCGCTACTTGACTTTTAACAGCTACATTTATTATAATTAAATGCGTTAGTTTAAAAAAAACAGACTGATTCGAAACAGGAGGTATTTTTACATGAAAAGAACATTTCAACCTAACAGACGCCATAGGTCTAAAGTTCATGGTTTTAGAAAAAGAATGAGTAGTTTTAATGGCCGTAAGGTTTTGCACAGAAGACGTGTTAAAGGTCGCAAAGTTTTATCTGCCTAAATTTGTTTATATCCTTCAAGACCGCATAAGTTGTGGTCTTTTGTTTTTTGGGGAGTGCTTGAAATTGATTTTTACCAAGTCTTTGAGCAAAAATTTTCAGTTTAAAAACGTCTATAATCATGGTAAATCCTTTGCTGATACTTTTTTGGTTATGTACATATTAAAAAATAATTCATGCGAAAATTATTTAGGCATATCTGTAAGCAAAAAAGTTGGTAAAAGTGTTACAAGAAGCCGCATTACTCGTCTTATTAAAGAAAATTATCGACTCAATGAAAAATTTTTTTTGCCTGGATTTGATATTGTTTTTATTGCTAGAAATCCTGCAAGTACAGCAAATTTTTATGAAATCAAAAAATCCGTATGTAATCTTGCAAAAAGGCATAAAATCTTTTTTAATTCTTAATTGGAGGGTTCTTTACTTGATTAAATCATTTTTGATTTATATAATAGATATGTACAAGAAATATTTGTCACCATTTTTGCCCAATCGTTGTAGATTTTACCCTACCTGTTCGCAATATGCTCGTGAGGCTATTTTAAAATATGGAACAATAAAGGGATTATTTCTTTGCACAAAAAGAATACTTAGATGCAATCCATTTTGCAGTGGTGGATACGATCCCGTCCCTTAATTTTTCATCACCAATTTAGGAGGATATTAAATGATACAGAAAAATCCCGGAATTATTATTGGGCCAATAACAAAATTATTGGGCTTTATATTTAATTTTGTTTTTGACATTGTTCATGATACAACTGTTGCAAATTCCCTTGGTATATCTATAATAATTATTACGATAATTGTCCGTATTTTAATTTGGCCTTTGTCAATTAAACAAGTTAAAAACAGTGTAGCAATACAGCACTTACAACCAAAATTAAAAAAGCTGCAACAAAAATATCCAAATAAAAATGATGTTGAGTCGCAAAAGAAACTCAATATTGAAATTCAACGATTGTATGCTCAAAATAATATTAATCCTGCAAGTGGCTGTCTTTTGGCTTTTATTCAGCTTCCCATATTTATGGCGCTTAATCAGCTTTTGTCACGTTCTTATTATTACATAAGTGATATTGGCACAATTTATAAGAATTTAGCTACAAAAATTATGTCGGTACCAAATTATGTTTCGCTTATAAAACCTTTGGCTATACCAAAAGTTCCATCTAACATGACTATAGATTTGAGTATTGTTGAAGATATGCAAAAAGTTATAAATAAATTTACGACTTCTGATTGGTCAAATTTTTTATCACATACCAGCGGCGATGTTCATAATCAACTAGTAGATATGCTTTTGCAAAAACAATCTGTTGAAAATTTATTCGGTATAAATCTTATAGACCCTTGCGGTTTGAAATTCCCGGGCGTAATGATTCCAATCTTGGCCGTAGCTACAACTTTTCTTTCTTCGTACTTTATGAATAAAATGATGCCGGCAGTCGATGAAGCAATTAAAACTCAACAAAAAATAATGTTAGTTATCATGCCACTTATGATGGGTGGGCTTTCTCTCACTTTGTCATCAGGTGTAGGAGTTTACTGGATAACGAGCAGCGTTATTCAATTAATTCAACAATTATTTGCAAATGAATATCGTAAGAAATTACAGGAGGAAAATTAATATGCAAGAATTTGAAGCTACTGGAAATACGGTTGATGAAGCAATAAAAATTTTTTTGGAAGAAAATAATTTAAAACATAAAGACATTGAAGTAACAATAATCGATAGTGGTTCAAAAGGAATTTTGGGATTTAATAAACGTCTTGCTAAAGTTTTAATACGTAAAAATTTTGATTTAATAGCTTACACTGAAAAACTGTTTCAAAAAATTATAAGCAGTATTGATTTAAAAGTTGATGCTATAATCAAATTAGACAACAAGGATTTAAATATTGAGCTTGTTGGAGAAGATGCACGCTTTTTTATAGGCAAACATGGTTGTATTTTGGATGCATTTAGTCAAATTTTAAATTCCGCATTAAAAAAATTTAACAATGTTAAAGTTATTATTGATGCAGAAAATTATCGACTTAAACAAAGAGAAATGCTTGAACATTTAGCAATAACTTCAGCAAAAAAAGTGGAACGTTCACATGTTAAATGCATTTTAAAACCAATGAGTTCGTATGAAAGATTGATTGTTCATAAAACATTACAAAGTTTCCCGAATATAATTACTTATAGCGAAGGCGAAAATCAAAATAGACACATAGTTATTGACTGGCAAGATTCTAAAAAACAGACTGCTTAAGTCTGTTTTTTTTATAATTTTTTATAACTGATTTTAAATTAATCCTTGACATAATATAATAATTATTGTATATTAGAAATGGCGGGGAATGGCTCAGCTTGGTAGAGCGCTTGGTTCGGGACCAAGAGGTCGCAGGTTCAAATCCTGTTTCTCCGATATTTTTATTACATATAATTTTGAACAGCCGTGAAAATATAATTCATTTTTGTATTTTTATGAGCTGCTCTTTTTTTTAAAATAAATTTTGAATAAAGGAGTTTGCAAATGAAAAATAAAATTATGCCAGAATACACACCTACTCTTCGCAATAATTTTGTAAAGGTACCATCGATAATTCGTGAAAAAGCCAGCGGTATTAATATTATCGGCAAAATCATATATTCTGTTTTATTTACAACGGATGTTGCGATTATTAAAAATTCAAATGCCGATGCAATTATTGCCGTTTACCCATTTACTCCACATCCCGCTATTACTCAAGCTATTATGTCTATTGCAGATGTACCGGTACTTTGTGGAGTTGGTGGCGGTATTACAAATGGCTTGCGTTCCGCAAATATTGCATTGCATGCAGAATTTCAAGGTGCTTTAGCAGTTGTATTAAATGCTCCTTCAAATCTTGAAACTATCCGCGCGCTAAAACAAACAATTGATATACCTGTAATAATGACTATAGTATCTGAACATATGAATATTGAAGAGAAAATAGAAGCGGGTGTCGATATATTAAATATTAGTGGCGGTATAAATACACCTAAGATTGTTAAGGTGATAAGAAAAAAATATCCATCTTTCCCTATAATAGCTACAGGTGGAAAAGATGAAGAAAGTATTTTGAAAACAATTAATGCTGGTGCAAACGCAATTTCGTATACACCTCCATCAACATCTGAATTATTTAAAGAACGAATGGAAAATTATAGGCTTAAATTTAAAAACAGTTGAATTTCAAACTGTTTTTTTATATCATATTAACATAAAAATATTGGGAGGATTGTTCTCTATGACTTTATCAATGACAAAAAAAGAAATTAAGGAACATATACAAAATAATTTAAAAACTATTTTCTGTAAGACAATAAATGAAGCATCAAATGAAGAAATTTATCAAGCTGTAGCTTATTTAGTTCGTGATATAGTTGCAGATAATTGGATTGCAACTCGTGAAGTCTATAAAAAAAAGCACCCGAAAACTTTATATTATTTATCAATGGAATTTTTAATGGGTAGATTTTTAGGCAATACTCTTATTAATTTATCAATGGAAAAAAATTTTAAAAAAGCTCTTGAAGAATTGGGCGTAAATTATAATTTGATTGAAGAAGCAGAAAGAGACCCTGGCCTTGGTAATGGCGGTCTTGGTAGATTAGCAGCATGTTTTTTGGATTCACTTTCAACTTTAGAATTACCTGCATACGGCTGCGGCATCCGTTATCATTACGGTATATTTAAACAATCAATTGAAAATGGATATCAAGTTGAAAAATCTGATAACTGGCTTGAAAATGGTGATAGCTGGGGCGTTAAACATATGGAATTTGCTCAGGAAATTAAATTTGGCGGAAAAGTTTCTTCTTCTATTAAACCCGATGGCGGATATAAGTTCTTCCTTGAAGATTATCAAACTGTTGTCGCAATTCCATATGATTATCCTGTTGTGGGATTTAACAATAATACTGTAAACACTTTAAGATTGTGGGATGCAGAAGCAAAAAATAAATTCGATTTGCAATCATTTAATGCTGGTAATTACTCAAAGGCTGTTGAAGAACAAAATCTTGCCGCTACAATCTCAGAAGTTTTATATCCTGCAGATGAACACATTCATGGTAAAGAATTGCGTCTCAAGCAGCAATACTTTTTTATATCGGCGAGCTTGCAGCAAGTTGTAAAAGAGTTCCACAATTCATACAAGGACTTTAATAAATTACCACAGCATGTTGCATTTCAATTGAATGATACACATCCATCAATGGCAGTTGCAGAACTTATGCGTATTTTAGTTGATGATTACGATTTGCCATGGGATGATGCATGGGCAATAACAAAAAAAACTTGTGCATACACAAATCACACAATAATGTCAGAAGCTCTGGAAAAATGGCCAACTGAATTATTTAGCCATTTATTGCCAAGAGTTTATATGATAATTGAAGAAATAAACAAAAGATTTTGCAATAAACTTACACAAATATTTGGCAATAATCCAGAAAAATTACGTAAAATGGCAATAATAGCTGATGGTCAAGTCAGAATGGCACATCTTGCAATAGTCGGCAGTCATAGTGTAAATGGTGTTGCACAATTGCATACTGATATTTTAAAATATCGGGAGTTAAATGATTTTTTCGATATATTCCCCGAAAGATTTAATAATAAAACAAATGGTATAACTCAAAGAAGATGGCTTGCGCACTGCAATCCAAACCTTGCTGAATTAATCAACAAAACTATTGGCAATGGATATTTAACAGACTTGACGCAGCTCAAGCAACTTGAAAATTTTTTGGATGACAAATCATTTTGCGATAAATTTATGAAAGTTAAGCGAAAAAATAAAATTTCATTGTCTAATTTTATTCATTCACAATACGGAATTTTAATTGATCCCGATTCAATTTTTGATATTCAAGTAAAAAGGCTGCATGAATACAAACGCCAGCTTTTGAATATTCTCCATGTGCTCGACCTTTATAACAAAATAAAAATAAATCCAGCATTAGATATTGAGCCTCACACTTTTATTTTTTCTGCCAAATCCGCTGCAAATTATTATCGCGCTAAATTAATCATCAAATTAATAAACAACGTTGCTAACTTGGTTAATAACGATAAAACTGTCAATAGTAAGTTAAAAGTTTTATTCTTGCCAAATTATTGTGTATCACTAGCAGAAAAATTAATTCCAGCAGCTGACGTAAGCGAACAAATTTCTACTGCCAGCAAAGAAGCATCTGGTACAGGCAATATGAAATTTATGCTCAATGGTGCATTAACTTTGGGAACACTTGACGGTGCAAATGTTGAAATTTTAGAAGAAGTTGGCGAAGAAAATATTTTTATATTCGGTTTAAATGCCGAACAAGTTATGGATCTATATACTCAAAATAATTACAATCCTTGGGATTTATTCAACAAAAATCAAAGTATAAGAATGGTCATGAATCAACTTATTAATGGAGAATTATCAAATGACCGTGAACTTTTTCGTGAATTATATGAATCATTATTAAATGGATGCAACGGACAAAGAGCTGATGAATATTTTATTTTGAAAGACTTTGATAGCTATTCGCTTGCACATGAAAAAGTAAATGAGAAATATAAAAATAAAGAACTTTGGACAAAATCTGCAATAATTAATGTTGCAAACAGTGGTAAATTTTCAAGTGACCGCACAATTTTGGAATATGCAAATGAAATTTGGGATTTGAAATCTATACACATTAAAAAATAGGAGGTATAATAAGTGAGCAAAAAGGCACAAGAGCCTGAAAAAAATAAAAAAGATAGATTGCAACGCGAATCTAAAAATAAAAATAAACCCATCCAAAAGAAAAAATCTATGAATTTAAAAAAAGTTCCACAAACTAAAAAAAATTGGTCGAATGATTTTGATGATGAAAATTATGACGAATATTATGATTGAAAATAAGTATTAAATATATTATCCTCTCATATCTTTTAATTAAGTTTAAATGATATGAGAGGATTTTTTATACATGAATGAGGACAGATTTCAAAAATTAATCCAAAATATTAGCAATAAAAATGTGAAATATTATGATGATGATATAAATACGCCTGCTCTCAAAACTATTAAGGCTATAGTTGCGTATATGGATTATAAATACCAAAGGCAAATTGGTATTATTATTAAACTTGTTGAAATCCAAATGCTAATGGATATGTACGATAAGAATACAAATTTGAAAAATGAGAATGATTTTGAAAGTGCCATTATAAACGCTATGAAGTTACATATTAATAATGACAATATGAAAATTCTCCAGCAAGCTCTACAAATAAAAAATATGTTTGAAAATAAAAATAATGTAAAAGGTGATGAAATGGAAAAAATATTAAATGATGACGCATTTAAAAATTTATCAGCCGAAAATATTGAGCTTTTAAAAAATTTCATGCACGATATATCTGGCAAATCACAAATGGAGGCTATCCAAGTCTTTATGCAATACAGTCAGAAACTACCTAAAGACATTACTAAAGAACAAAAAGATGCTATAGTTACTGCATTATTAAAAAAAATGCCTACAGAAAAGCAACAACAATTCCTGAATTTATATAAAATGTTTGGCAAATAGTGCTTGATTCACAGAAATTTTATTTTTACCCATCCTCTGAGATTTATTGTTAATATTTAAAAAAATTGCTATGTTATTTAATATATGTTATAATAAATTTTTTGTAGTGAAAATTTTAATTTGAGGATGGTTTTATGGAAAATCAAGTTAGGAATTTAAAGGAAATTAAAATTGGTGGATTTGTTGCCATTATTGATGCAGATGATCTACAAACCGAACCTAAAGTGATTGAAACACTTGAAGAGATTAATGAAGATGCTTCTTTGGTAATTCCTATTCTTGCTTTTGCTGATTGCACTGGCTTGATTGAAATAACAATACCTAGCGGTGTAACTAGCATTGATGTTTGTGCTTTTTTGAATTGTACTAGTTTGACTAAAATAGCTATACCTAACAGTGTAACTAGCATTTATGATGAAGCTTTTGCAGGTTGCATCAATTTAAAAGAAATAATAATACCTAGCAGTGTAATCAATTTTGGCGATAATATTTTTGGGAATTGCATTAATTTGACTCGAATAATAATATCAATATCAAATCGCATTAGCCATGAAAAATTAAGCAGTTTGGTTAATTCTATAAGTAACTCGATAGATACACAGATAAATATTTTGTTTGAAGTCAATAGAACTATATTTGCTGTAAAAAACAATGATCCTAAATTTGTAATTGATTTATATGCAAAAATGTATACAATTTCAATTATTGGAATAATTTCTGATGAAACTTTTAGTGAATGTAACAATTTGATTGGAATAGAAATTCCTAGCAGTGTGAAGAGCATTGGTGAGTTTGCTTTTTCCTTTTGCAGCAGTTTAATTGAGATAAAAATTCCTAGCAGTGTGACTAGTATTGGTGTTTTTGCTTTTTCCGATTGCAGCAGTTTGACTCAAATATCTATACCTGATAGTGTTACCAGCATTAGCTATGGTACTTTTGAAGAATGCACCAGTTTGACTCAAATAGAGATTCCTAGCAGTGTGAAGAACATTGGTGAGATGGCTTTTTCCGGTTGCAGCAGTTTGAAACGAATAACAATTCCTAGCAGTGTGACTAGCATTGGGGAAAGTGCTTTTTCCCGTTGCAGCAGCTTGACTCAAATAAATATACCTAACAGTGTAGCTGAGATTGGCATTTTGGCTTTTCTTTTTTGCGAAAGCTTGCAAAAAGTAACCGTATCTAGCAGTGTAACTAGCATTGGTAGATCTACTTTTTTTGATTGCATCAGCTTAACTCAAATATCAATTCCTAGCAGTGTGACTAGCATTGGAGAACGTGCTTTTTTCGGTTGCAGCAGTTTGACTCAAATAGAGATTCCTAGCAGTGTGAAGAACATTGGTGTGGAGGCTTTTTCCGGTTGCCGCAGTTTGACTCAAATAGAGATTCCTAGCAGTGTAAATAACATTTACTCTTATGATTTTGAAGGTTGCAACAGTTTGGAAAAAATAATTATACCAATCCCAGAAAATGTGTCTAAAAATGATTGTATTAATTTTTTCACCTTAATTTCTAATTTAAAAGATTTGAAAGGTCTAACGACAACGACACATATTTATTTAAAAATAAATGACGAAAACCTTATACCTTTTAAAAATAATACTCCTCAAGTGTGTAACATAAATGCACCTAATAATGTTGTAAATTTTATTTCTTGGCTTTTTCAAAATTGCAAAAATTCAACTCAATTTACGATACCGGAAGGTGTAAAGAGAATTAATGACAATGCTTTTAACAATTGCCGTAATTTATCTCGAGTATTAATACCGAACAGTGTAAAGAACATTGGTAATGATGCTTTTTCGAATTGCCCCAGTTTGTCCCAAATATCAATACCAAGCAGCGTGACTAGTATTGGTGAGATTGATTTTAGAGATTGTGTCATAAAAATCATAGAAATACCTGAGCATCTTTTTGAAAATGGTAAAAATTTGGTGTTCAACAGAACGCAGAACGTAATTGTAATGGTAGAAAATAATAGTCAAAAAGAAAGCATATTTAATAAAATTTCAGATGCTAGAAGAAGATCTGCAGAAACTATTACTCCTTCTCAAGATAAAAAAATTCAAGAGAACATTAAATAATAAATTAAATCATATATGCATCCAATTAAAAAATCAGGTTTGAACCTGATTTTTTTTATATTTAAAATTTACAAATCACATACAAAAGCAAAAGCAATTCTTAAATTTATATAAAATGTTTGGCAAATAATCTTTAATTGTATAATTTTTATTTTTATTTCTCCCATGACATTTTTTATTAATATTTGATAAATATTTTTATAATATAATTGCTAAAAAAATTGCAATAATATCTAATATATGTTATAATAAATTTGTTGTAACAAAAATATATTTTATATAGGGATGATTTTATGTCAGAAAATAAACAAATTTCATCTTATCTATTGGATAAGATGAAAAATGGTAAAATTCCTAGTTATTGGCTTACTAATGATAATAATTATACTAATATAAAAATACCTTATAGTGTGACAAATATTGATAATTCAGCTTTTTATTATTGTACAAATTTGAAACATGTAAAAATACCTAACACTGTAATAAGAATTGGCAACGGTGCTTTTTCTTTTAGCGGTTTAACTGAAATATTTTTGCCTAATAGTGTAAAAAATATTGAATGTGCTGCTTTCCTGGCTTGTAAAAATTTGACTAAAGTAAATATACCTGAAAATGCGAAAACCATTAGCAAAAAGACTTTTTCTGCTTGTTGCCTTTTAACTGATGTGACTATATCTGAAGGTGTGGAAAACATTGATGATAATGCTTTTTCTGGCTGCGTCAGTTTACAAAAAATAATTATACCTAGCACTGTGAAAAGAATTGGTAAAAAAGCTTTTTCTGGTTGTACTAATTTAGTTGATATTAATATACCTGAAGGCATGGAAATCATTGAGAATGATGCTTTTTCTGGTTGCACTAATTTGACTAATATTAATATAGACAAAAGCGTAGAAATCATTGATGAAGATTATAATAGCACTGTGACATACACGCATTATAACAACAATTCAAATGAAACGCAGACTACTACTTTAAATGGCGAAGATAATACTTGTTCAGCTCATAAACCAAATGAAGCAAAACAGAAAGAAATAAAATTAAATTCAACATCTGATTCTGAAGAAATTGAATTAGAAAATTTTGATGATGATGAAGATAATGATGAAAAAGAAAGCATAGTTGCTAGACTTTCAAATGCTAGAAGAAGAGCTGAAAAATTTAATGATTCTAACACTACTAATAAACATTCTCAAAATCAAAAACCTCAAGATAAAAGTTGTATAATATGCTAAATCATTAAATTAAATATTTTATAAAAAATCAGGTTCAAAGCTGATTTTTTTATGTTAAAAATTTATGAAATGCATACTAAAACAACAATAATTTTTATTTTTATATAAAATATTTGATAAATAAGTACTCAAATGAATAATTTTTATTTTTATTCCTCTTATAACATTTATTATTAATGTTCAATAAATTTTTTTATAATATAATTATCTAAAAAAATTGTAATGATATCTAATATATGTTATGATAGACTTACTGTATAAAAAACTTAATTTTATATGGAGTTAATAATCTTATGCAAAATCAAGTTGGAAATCATATAAATCAAATTGAAGTTTCATTTAATATATGTGGTTTTACATTCTTTTTTGTAAACAATAAATTTAATGATAAAACTATGGATAAAATAATTTCTACAGTTAAATATTCACAAGATACTAAAAAAATTCCTAATCAGGCTTTTGCTTGTTGCGATTATTTAAAAAAAGTAATAATACTTGATCATATAACCAGTATTGGCTTTTGTGCCTTTTTTAATTGCTCCGATTTAACCAACATAGAAATACCAAGTAGTGTAACTAGTATTGCAAATGGGGCTTTTTACAATTGCAGAAGCTTATCTCAAATAAAAATACCTTATAATGTTAGGCTTGATCTTGATTCTTTCACAAATTGCAATTCTTTGACTAATATAACGATATCAATATCAAACAATATAACTAGCAATGATTACATCAAATTTTTTACTTTAATTTCTAATTTAAAATGTACTGGCAACTCAACATTTTTTATTGAATTGGAAGTATATAATCATAAAATTCCTTTTAAATCTAACATCCATAAAACCACATATACAAATATAAATAATTCGAACATTGTCGATTTTTTCTCTTGGAGCTTTTGCAATTGTTTCGATTTGACCAAATTTACAATACCAAGCAAAGTTAACATCATTCACGATTATGCATTTGCCGGTTGCAAGAGTTTAAAACAAATAAGCATACCTGATAGTATAACTAGCATTGGCATTGCCGCTTTTGAAAATTGCAGCAGTTTGACTCAAATAGAAATACCTAACAATGTAACTAACATTGGTATTTATGTTTTTAAAGATTGTATAAATTTACAAATTATAAAAATACCTGCGCTTCTTTTTGAAACTATTAAAAATTTCAACTTAATGAACTTAATGCCTGACATAATCGTAATGGTAGAAAATAATAGCCAAAAAAATAACAAAGAAAATATGCAAAAAGAAAGCATATTTAATAAAGTTCCAGATGCTATAAGAAGGTCTAAAGAAACTAATGTCCCTTCTCAAAATCAAAAAACAAACGATAAATCTTGTATAATATGCTAAATCATTAAATTAAATAGTTTATAAAAATCAGGTTTGAGCCTGATTTTTTTTATGTTTGCTTGAATATCTATTGCAAAATATTTTTTTTATGTTATCATATATGTAGACATTGATGTGTCTATATGGTTAAATATTTTTGTTAAACATTAGGAGGAATCAATCTATGGAAGTTTTAAAAGTATCTTCTACTTCTCAACCTAAAGCAGTTGCCGGCGCAATCGCTGCTATTTTACGTAATGGTAATCCTGTTGAAATTCAGGCTATTGGTGCCGGTGCGGTTAATCAGGCTGTCAAAAGTATTGCAGTAGCTCGTGGTTATGTTGCACCTAATGGTATTGATTTAGTAACAATTCCTGCCTTTTTTCAATTAGAAGTTAACGGCGAAACTAAAACTTCTATTAAGTTTATAATTGAAAAAAGATAGAATATAATTAAGTAAGACTAAAGAAGTATCAAAAAAAAATATAAAATTGCCGGTTTTAAGCTGCAAAAAAAAAATGACACTTTGGTGTCATTTTTTTTATGTCATAATCTTTATATTTTTCAATCGTAAATTAATTTTTGTCTCAAGAAATTTCAATTATTTTTGTGGCAATTGCATCGGCAAACGATTTATCATGCTCTACAAAAATCATTGTAGGCAAAAATTTTTTTATAAGCTGTTCTATTTGCATGCGTGAATAAATATCAATAAAATTGAGAGGTTCATCCCATATATATAAATTTGCCCTTTGGCAAAGACTTTCTGCAATCAATACCTTTTTCTTTTGCCCGGCAGAAAAATCCTTCATATTTTTTTCAAATTGCGAACGCTCAAAATCCATCTTCCTCAAAATTGTCTTAAACAAACTTTCGTCTATGCCATATTCTTTTGAAAAATCAACAAGTGTGCCGCTTAATCCTGACGTGTTTTGCGGTACGTAAGATTTTATAAGATTTGAGGCAATATTCACTTGTCCCGTATAATCAATTTTATTCCCCAATATAAGTTTTAATATACTACTTTTACCGCAACCGTTTTTGCCGCTAATTGCAATACGTTCACCATTTTCTATTGTAAATGAAACGGGCGAAAATATTGCCTTACCATCATAGCAAATTGAAACTTTAGACAATGTCGCTAAAGTTTGCGAATGATATTTTTGTGGATGTATTTTTAAGCTATCAGTTGTTTCGGTATTTTGCAAAAGCTTTTCTTTTTGCTCAATTGCATTTTTTTGCCGCGCCTGTATTGATTTCGAACGCTTCATCATTTTTGCCGACTTGTGACCAACATAACCCTTATCAAATGCACCATGTTTTGATGATTCTACTTGGTCAGACCATGTCTTTGTACGTTTGGCAGATTGCTGCAGACGATTAATATCTTTTTTCAATTTTTCATTTTGTGTTTGCTCAAATTTTTGCTGGCGCTCAAAATTTTCCAAGAATGATGATAAATTTCCCTTTTGTATTTCTATATTGGTTTTGTTTAACGATAATATATGGTCCACGCATTCATCAATAAAATGTCTATCATGAGAAACAAGTATAAATCCTTTTTTCTTTTTCAGATAATTTGAAACTAAACTCCGTGCATTTATATCCAAGTGATTTGTTGGTTCGTCAAACAGAAAAAAATGTCCCTCATTCAAAAATAAAGCTGCAAGCAATATTTTAGTTTGTTCGCCATTTGACAAAGTTTCAAATGTTCTATATAACACATCTTGACTAATTTCAAGATATGACAACTCGCGAATAATTTCCCATTGCTCTGCATACGGACATATTTGTTCAATAATTTCTTGCGTCAATTGGTTTTTATTTTTTATTTGATATGGAAAATAATCGAATTTAACCGAACTTATTATTTTCCCGCTGTATTCATATTTGCCAAGCAAAAGATTTAATAAAGTAGTTTTACCACGACCATTTCTTCCGACAAATCCAAGTTTCCAATCAGTATCAATTTGTAGATTTACATTCTCAAATATATTTTCAAAACTTGTAGGATACGAGAACGTAAGATTTTCTATTTTTATTATTGACATAATTAATTTCTCCTTTTTCGATACATCCAATAAATAATTATAAACCTACCAGATTGAAAAATCACTGTATATAAAAATAAAAATAAAGCGAGGTAATTTAAAATTGATAATAATATCTGCAAACAAAAAACGTTTGAAAATATATGCACTAATTCTGATAACAGGATTTATTTTGCCAATGATGATGCACGTAAAGGCAGATGATAAAAAGGAATGTTATGTGGCAATTATAATTGATGATTTTGGAAATGGTTCAGCCGACACAAAAAATTTTGTTGAGCTTGACTGCCCATTTACAGCAGCAATAATGCCTGCGCGCGAGAATACTGAGTCGGATATGCAAAAATTAAAAGATGCAGGCAAAGATATTATTTTGCATATGCCAATGGAGCCGCACAATGGCAAAAAATCATGGCTTGGAGCAAATGCATTAACTACAGATTTGTCAAATGAGCAGATAGAAAAAAATATTTTGGACAGTCTCGCTCAATTGGATTGTGCAGTTGGAATAAACAATCATATGGGTTCAAAAATAATGGAAAACGAGCGCATATTAGAAATTTTATTTAAAATAATAAGCCAAAAAAATTTAATATTTGTTGATAGCAAAACTACTGCTAAGTCTAAGGCAAATATGCTTGCCCAAAAATACAATGTAAGATTGTATTCACGAGATATGTTTATAGATGATAAAAACATAAATAATGTGCGCGAGAAATTAAAAAAGACAATAAAAATTGCTAAAGCAAAAGGTTTTGCAATAGCAATAGGACATGTCGGACCAGCAGGCGGTGTAAAAACAGCACAAGCTATAAAAGAAATTTATGATGAATACAAAATCAATGGCGTAAATTTTATAACATTAACTGAACTTAATCAATTGGTAGATGAAAAATTAGTACAAATGCCAAAATAATAAGCAAAAAAATAAAAGACCAACATTATTTTTTATGAATCAAATTGCAAAAAAGATAACACTTTAAAAAGTGTTATCTTTAATTTATACGATAGAAACATAAATTTTAAATTTTTGATTTTAACAAGCATTTTTCTTATTGCGTAACATTGCTTTATGTTTAACAATAGGAATTGGCTTTCTGTTTATATTACGAACAAATTCAGGCTCTGTTTTATTTATTACAGTATCCTTATGAATTATACATTTTTCTATAGTTTTATCATTTGGAATATTATACATTATATCCGTCATAAAACTTTCAATTATTGACCGCAAACCACGCGCACCTATTTTACTCTCTAAAGCTATTCGTGCAATTTCATTAAGTGCATCATCCGTAAATTCCAACATAACATTATCTAACTCAAACAATTGCTTATATTGCTTTACTAGAGCATTTTTCGGCTCAGTTAATATTTTTACAAGAGCTGTTTCATCAAGATTGTCTAATGCAACAATAATTGGCAAACGTCCAACAAATTCAGGTATCAATCCAAATTTATATAAATCATCCGTAATTACATTCTTAATTGTATTTGATACAGCATTTTTAGGCTCATAAGCTTGATTTGAAAATCCAATTGATTTTTTGTTAAGCCGGTTATTTATTATTTCTTCTATACCACTAAACGATCCACCACATATAAATAATATGTTTTTCGTATTAATTTGAATGAATTCCTGATGCGGATGCTTACGTCCACCTTGTGGCGGTACAGAAGCTATTGTTCCTTCAATTATTTTTAAAAGACTTTGTTGCACACCTTCGCCGCTAACATCACGTGTAATAGACACATTTTCCGACTTTCTTGCAATCTTATCAATTTCATCAATGTAAATAACACCGCGTTCTGCTTTTTCTATATTATAATTTGCAGCTTGTATAAGTTTCAACAAAATATTTTCAACATCTTCACCAACATAGCCAGCCTCTGTAAGCGATGTTGCATCTGCAATTGCAAATGGCACATCTAAAATTTGAGCTAATGTCTGCGCTAGCAACGTCTTTCCCACACCTGTTGAACCCAACATTAATATATTACTTTTATCTATTTGTATGTCATCATTTACTTCACTCAAAAATATTTTTTTATAATGATTATAAACCGCAACTGATAAAACTTTTTTAGCATCATCCTGACCTATTACATATTCATCAAGTATATTACGAATTTGCTGTGGAGTTGGTATATCAAGATCATTCTCAATAGCTATTGGTGCACAACAACTTTCATCTATTATGTCTATACATAATTCAATACATTCATTGCAAATATACGCATTTGGACCAACAATCAATTTTTTTACTTGTTCTTGCGATTTTCCACAAAATGAACAACACGGCTGTTCCTTATTATTATTAGACGTTAACATTTAAGCTTCTCCTCATTTTCTTTTTATTACATCATCGATAAGACCATAAGCTTTTGCTTCCTGCGCCATCATATAATTGTCCCTTTCCGTATCTTTACATATTATATCATAAGGCTGTCCCGTATTCTCTGATAATATTGTATTGAGCTTCTCTTTTATTTTCAAAATTTGATTTGCTTGTATTTGAATATCGGTAGCTTGACCTTGTGCTCCTCCAAGTGGTTGATGAATCATAATTTCTGCATTTGGAAGAGCATAACGTTTGCCTTTTGCACCTCCAGCCAACAAAAAAGCTCCCATGCTTGCCGCAAGCCCTACACAAATTGTTGAAACATCTGCTTTTATAAATTGCATTGTGTCATAAATTGCAAAGCCTGCCGAAACGGACCCCCCTGGACTATTTATATAAAAATTGATATCTTTTTCAGGATCCTCAGCTTCTAAAAATAAAAGCTGCGCAACAACTAAACTTGCTGTTATATCATTTACTTCTTCACTTAAAAATATTATGCGATCTTTCAAAAGACGTGAATAAATATCGTACGAACGCTCACCGCGATTAGTTTGTTCAATTACATAAGGTACAAGACTCATAATTTTCCTCCTTTTATTTGTCACTTTCTTGATTTTCTTGTGGCTGACTACTTTCAACAGCATTTTCAAGAACTATATCCAAAGCTTTTTTAACAATTATGTCTTTTTTTATATTTTCCTTTTCTTCATTATTTAAGAGCGATAAAATTTTTTCTTTCTCAAGTTTTGTTTGTTCAACAATTTTATCTATTTCGGCATTAATTTCATCTTCTGTTGCTTCTAGATTTTCAGATTGCGCAATAGCTTCCAGGGCCAAACGTATTTTCAATTGTTTTTGTGCATTTGATTCATACATTTTTAACATTGAAGCACGAGTTTGTCCCATGTATTGTAAATATGTATCAAATGATAAACCTTGAGATGATAAATCTTGTTCAAATCCCCTCAACATATTTCTTGCCGCATTATCTATCATAACTTGTGGAATTTCAACTGTTGTGTTATTAATTAAAGCTTGTGTAACTTGGTTTTCTTTGTCGTGTTTTGCTTGATTTAATTTTTCTTCTTTCATTTTCTCCAATATATCTTTTTTATATTCATCTAATGTATCAAATTCAGAAACATCTTGTGCAAAATCATCGTCTAATTTTGGCAACTCTTCCACTGATATTTTGTTTATCTTAACTTTAAACAATGCAGGTTTGTTTGCAAAATCAGCCTGATGATAATTTTCAGGGAAAGTTACATTAACTTCAACTTCATCATCCATATTCTTTCCTATTAATTGTTCCTCAAATGTATCTATAAATGAATGCGAACCAATTTTCAAATCATAATTTTCGCCCTTGCCTCCTTCAAACGGAACATTGTCTATAAATCCTTCAAAATTTATGTTAACAATATCCTCATTTTCTATCGGACGATCGACATTAATCAAACGAACATTCTTTTTGCGCTCTGCCTCTAACTTTTTATTAACTTCTTCCTCAGTTACATTCGTATCAAATGGCACGTAAGGAAGGTTTTTGTACTCACTAACTTGGGCTTTTGGATGAAGTGTTAAAGTAGCAACCATTGATACAACTTTATCGTCAGATATATTTTCCAAATCAAACTCTGGATAACCAACGGTATCTATTGTATGTTCGGATAATGCCTTTTCAAATTCTTCAGGTAATATATGATTTAATGCATCGTTATAGAAAAAGTCTTTTCCATAGTAATTTTCTATGATTTGCAAAGGAGCTTTGCCCTTACGAAATCCTGGAATATTTATTCTGTTTTTTTTCTTGTTATAAACAAATTTAATTGCATCATTAAAATTCTGTGAATCTATATCGAAAAATAATTTCACACTTTTTTCATCTACTGCCTCTAATCTACTCATTACATAAAACCTCCTAAATATTCATCTAGGAAATTATAACATAGGATTTCGGTCTGATTCAACCACTTATATACTTTACACCATCCATATAAGGAATAAGTGCATCAGGAATTTTAATTGCACCATCTTTGGTCTGATAATTTTCAATGATTGCGGCACTGGTACGCCCAACCGCAAGCCCACTCCCATTTAAAGTATGAACAAATTGTGCCTTATCTTTAATATTATCCTTAAATTTAATATTAGCGCGGCGTGCCTGATAATCTTCAAAATTGCTGCAGCTTGAAATTTCAACATAACGATTATAACTTGGCATCCATACTTCTATATCATAAGTCATAGCAGCTGAAAAACCTAAATCAGCTGTGCACAACTTTACTGTGCGATATGGCAAATTTAAAATTTGAAGAATTTCTTCAGCATCATGGGTTAATTTCTCAAGTTCTTCGTAAGAATTTTCAGGTCGCACAAATTTCACCATTTCAACTTTATTGAATTGATGCTGGCGAATTAAACCACGCGTATCCCGCCCAGCCGAACCAGCCTCAGCACGAAAACATGCCGTATATGCACAATATTTAATAGGAAGATTTACGCCATCTAATATTTCATTAGAGTGCATATTGGTAACCGGAACTTCAGCCGTAGGAATCATGAAATAGTCCGTATTGCCAACCTTAAATGCATCATCCTCAAATTTAGGCAATTGGCCAGTTCCTTGCATACTTTTTCTGTTTACCATAAAAGGTGGAAATATCTCAGTATATCCATGTTTTTTTGTATGAACATCCAGCATTAAATTTATTATCGCTCTTTCAAGTTTCGCACCAAGTCCTTTATAAATCATAAAGCGTGCTCCTGTAATTTTGGCGGCAGTATTTGGATCAAGTATGTTTAATTTATCACCAAGTTCCCAATGTGGTTTTGGCTCAAAATCAAATTGAGTAGGCTCCCCAAATTTTCTTAATTGCAAATTATCAGCATCACTAGCCCCAATTGGCACACTTTCGTGTGGAGTATTTGGAATTGACAAAAGAAAATCTTCAAGCTGCATATCTAAATCTTTAACTTGCGGTTCAATTTCTTTAATTGTATCCGAGATAGTTTTCATTTGATTTAAGAGTTCATCAATATTTTCGCTACTTGCTTTTAATTTTGGTATAATACGTGAAGTTTCATTTTGCTTGCTTTTTAGTTCTTCAAGCTTTACTATTAATTGACGACGTTGTTTATCTATTTGTAAAAATTTATCCAAGTCATAATTTTTATTTCTGCGAGATATAAGTTCTTTTGTTTTTTCAAATTCATTTCTCAGTTTTTTTATATCCAACATAATTTTCTCTCTCCCTAGTTTATTTTATAAATAAACATTTTAGCATTCATGTGCATTATTTTCAACAATTAAATTTTGTTGCAATATAAAAGACTTTTTCTTTTTCCCTTAAGAAAATCAAATACAAGTCCCTTTTTAAAAAAATGTTACATGAAAAAAATTTAAATAAAAATTTCTAAAGATTACTTACTTTTTCTTTGAAAAGAAAAAGTAAACAAAAAGAAACAAACAAAAAATCAAGCTTCTTAGCTTGATTTTTATTTTTAGTTACAAAATATTGTTGATTTAATCTTTTAATTACAAATTTCATTGCAGCTACACAAAAATTGATTACTTTCTTTAATTATCTAAATCCATATCATTTTCATTTTGTATTTGTTCATTACCAATACCAGTTTTACTTTCTAATATAGCATTTGGAACTAGATCATTCAAAACACTCGGTTTATCATTTTCATTGCTTCTTTGTTGCAGCTGATCTCGTTCGTTTGCTTGAGAATTTCCTGTATTTCCTGCTAATAAAGACGATTGATTGCGTTGTTGAATTTGCTTCTTTACATCATTAGATACTTCTGGAAATATAAAACGCTTATGAAATAGTATACCACTTAATACTCCACTACCTAAACCAATGCCTCCTGCAGTTACTGGAACAACAATTGCAGCAGAACCTCCACCAATTCCTACTGTAGCTAAAGCACCATCTATTATTACAGCAGCCGGTGGGCAAAAAATATGCAAAAATAATAGAACAAGAGCAGGAACAGCTAAAATTCCTAAAATAACTCCACCGCCAATACGAGCAGGACTTTTTTGTCCAAAGTCTCTTTTTAAATCTTTCCAAGTTTTTTTGCATTTATGCGTAATAGGATTTGGTATAATCTGTTTTTCCGGTAAACATGTTGAATCTGTATCTGTAATAAATTCCCATTCTCGATCAATGGAGCTTAAGCTATCATGCATTTTCTTTATTGCCGCTGAATTACCATTTACTTTTTCACACATGAAATTAAAAGTAGTCAAATTTTTATATAAATACGACAAATATGTAAATGCAGTTGCTATTGCCATTGGCTCATTAGCTAAATTAGTATTTTCAAGCAACCATTGTAAATTAATCTGTGTTCTATCATTATTTTGTAAACCAGCAAATGCTTTTGCTATTGCTTTTGGATTACCTTCCAGTTTTACAAGCAGATCTTTAAAATTAGTCCATGATGTATTCAAAACTCTAAATGCAGTTGCTATTGCCATTGGCTCATTAGCTAAATTAGTATTTTCAAACAACCATTTAAAATTACCCCATGTTCGATCATTTTTTCGCAAAGCTCTAAACACTTCTGCAATTGCTATTGGATCATTTTTTAAGTTAGTATTATCAAGCAAAAAATTTAAATTGTCCCATGTTGGATTACTTGACCACAAAGCACTAAAAGCCCTTGCTATTGCCTTTAGATCATTTTTTATATCAGTATTATCAAATAGCCATTTTAAATTTTCCCAGCTTCGATCATTTTCTTTTAAAGCACTAAACGCATTCGCAATTGCCATTGGATCATTTTTTAAGTTAGTATTATCAAATAGCCATTTTAAATTTTCCCATGTTCGATCACTATCAAAAAAACATCGACCACCATTATCAAATAGGTATTTAGAACTTATAGCTGAAAACACTCCTGCTATTGACCTTGGATCATTATTTAAACTAGTATTCTCAAGCAACCATATTAAATTTTCCCATTTTTGATAAATAATATTTCCAAACACTTCTGCAATTACCTTTGGATTATTTTTTAGATTAGTATTTTCAAGCAGCCATTTAAAATTATCCCATATTCGATAATCAAAGTAAACAAATCCAAATGCTTTTGCTATTGCCTTTGTATCAATTAAATTTAATTTTCTAAAATTATCCCACGTTTTGTACCGTCTTTTCATCCCAACAAATGCCGTTGCTAATTCTCTTTCATATCTAATTCTTTTTTCAACTTCATCATTGTTAATTAGCATATATTCATTTTCCATAATTCCACATCCTGCTCAAACATTATTGTTTTTCCTAATCTAGTATTAATTATATCACAAAATATTGTTAATCTTAAATAATTCTTCTCAATGCATAATAAAAACAAAAATCTATTATAAAAAAGTCTCTGAAAAAAATCAGAAACTTTCTTTTATTAAACGCTTTTCTATCTCAACTATCAAAATTGGAATAAGCGACAAAATTGCAACAATCAACCATTGAATAAAATTCAAGATTTGTACGTGAAAAATTACACTCAATGGTCTAATCATTATAACAGCAATCTGTAAAATGAAGCAAAATATAAATGCCAAAATGATATAAATATTGCTGAAAAAATCGAGTGAGAAAACAGACTTTTCACTTCTCATATTAAATACATGTACAAGCTGAGTTATGCTAAGTGTTGCAAAAGCCATCGTTCTTGCAACTGGCAAATTGTAATAAACATTTCCTATTCCATATGCTATTAAGCTCAGCATTCCTATCATTGCACCTTCAATTATTATTCTTTGCCATAATCCATTAGTAAATATTGACTGATAACTTTTAATTGGTTTTTGCTTCATCACATCATTTTCAGTTGGTTCAAGTCCCAAAGCTATTGCAGGAAATGAATCAGTAACTAGATTCACCCATAATAATTGAATTGCCAAAAGAGGTGATTTCCATCCAAAAAATATTGCCATAAAAAGTGTTATGATTTCT
>CAMTJU010000011.1 GCA_947073045.1 uncultured Clostridia bacterium
ATATGGCGATGGAACGTTCAAGCCAAACAATAACATTACGCGCGCAGAATCAGTTACGATGATATCGAAAGTTTTTGGCAGGTCACAAAACTTTTCTCAAAGAGTAAATTTTAAAGATGTTTTGCAAAATCATTGGGCATACAAATATATCATGAATGCTGTAAATGGCGAGAACTAAAATCTTTTTACTTTTCTTTAGAAAAAGAAAAGTAAACAAAAGAAACCAAATAAAAAATCTCAAGCAAATGCTTGAGATTTTTTTTAAAAGTTTTTTCATGAAGCAGATTCGTAGAATACGCTTATGCTTCTTTTTTTTCAAAAAAAGAAGAAAGATTTTTTGAGTTTAGGTTGTGCAAAGGAGTTTTTTTTGGAAAATAAATTTGAAAATTGTATGCTTACACTTCTTTTTTTTATTGCTAAAATATTAGTATAAAAGAATATTTTATGAAAGGAAGTGTGAAAATGGACGAAATTATTACGGCAATAGCAAATGTGGGATTTCCCACTGTCGTTTCAATTTATTTATTAGTGCGCTTTGAATCACGAATTACTGATTTGACTAACAGCATTAATCGGTTAGAGCAAACCATTAATAATGTTATCAAGTAGATTTTCAAATTCGTGATATGTTTTACATTTATTTATTTCACAGCGAATATAAGATGCGTTGTGAAATTTTTTTGTGTACCAGGAAAGATGCTTGCGCATTTCTACTACATTTTGTGTTTGATTTAAAAGAGTCAGATGTTTTTTTGCGGTATTGATTTTTTCTATTGCGGATGGTGAAAAATCTTCCAAGCCAGTTTTTAGATATTCTTCAATTTGTTTGAAAATCCAAGGATTACCTAATGATGCACGACCAATCATAATTGCATCGCAATTTGTTTGTTCGAGCATTTTTTTTGCGTCAAGTGGATTTTTTATGTCTCCATTACCAATTACGGGAATGGAGACATTTTTTTTGATTTGACTGATTATTTGCCAATCGGCTTGCCCACTGTATTCTTGTTTTGCAGTGCGTCCGTGAATGCAAATTGCAGATGCGCCGGCTTGTTCAATTATTTTTGCAATTTGAACAGCATTTGTATTTGTGAAACCTTTGCGTATTTTCACACTGATAGGTTTATTGGTGGCCTTTGTGCATGATGTAACTATTTCATAAACTAATTTTGGGTTGTCCATCAAAAATGAGCCATCCCCATTTCGTATTATCTTTTTTGCGGGACATCCCATATTTATATCAATAATATCGAACTTATCACAGTCGATTTTTTTAATTGCCTCAGCAAAAATTTTGGGGTCGTGTCCAAATAATTGAATAGCCAGTGGCCGATCATATTCATTTGTCTCTAAAAGCTTGAATGTATTTTTACTATCGTAATGGATTCCATTTATGCTTATCATCTCAGAATATGCTAAGCCGCATGAATTTTCACGGCATATTGTTCTAAATGCCAAATTTGTAATGCCGGCCATCGGCGCTAAAAATATATTGTTTTTTGTTATTACATTGCCTATTCTCATTTTTTTCTCCTTGATGTTTTTGCGAGTTCAGTCCTAACATGTAATTTTATTATATAATTTATTATATATAAAAAAATTGGAGGCGAGAAAAATTTTTGAAGATACTATAGCTGCTATTTCTACGCCTGTTGGAACTGGTGCAATAGGAATTGTAAGAATGAGCGGCAAAGATTCACTCAAAATATTGAAAAATATTTTTAAATGCAATTGCCACGAAGTTTTATCGCATCATATCTATCACGGATTTATTATAAATTCAAAAAATGAAATTGTCGATGAAGTTTTGGTGAATATAATGCTTGCGCCAAAAACTTATACTCGTGAAGATGTTGTGGAAATTAATTGTCATGGCGGATTGTTGTGCATTGATCAAGTTTTGCAAACAGTTTTGGAAAATGGAGCAAGATTGGCAGAGCCTGGCGAATTTACAAAGCGTGCATACTTGAACGGGCGTATTGATTTGTTGCAAGCCGAAGCTGTAATTGATATTATTAATTCGAAGACAAATTTAGCAAAGCAAATTGCTTTTAATCAATTAAATGGAAGTTTGTCACAAAAAATTAATGAATGCATGCAGCAGATTTTAGACATAATAGCACAGATTGAAGCAGCGATTGATTATCCGGAAGAATATGAAATTTTGAATATGAAAGAGAAAATAGAAGTAGCTATGCAAAAAGTTAAAAAGTTGATAGATTCAGCTGACACAGGAAAAATTATTCATGACGGAATTACTATTGCGATTATTGGAAAGCCAAACGTTGGGAAATCATCGCTGTTAAATGCTTTGGCAGAAAAAAATTCAGCAATTGTAACTGATACACCAGGGACAACTCGCGATGTTATTCACGAATATATAAATATAGATGGAGTAGCGGCAAAAATTTTAGATACTGCCGGGATTCATCATACAAATGATTCAATTGAAAATTTAGGGATTGAAAAGGCCAAAATATGTGCAGATAATGCGGATGTTATTTTATTGGTGTTTGATGCATCGCGCGAATTTGATTTGGATGATCAAAATTTATTAGATGCATATAAAAAAGTGGCACAAAAAATTTTGTTTGTAGAAAATAAAATTGATTTGCCACAAAAAATTTTGGTGCCAGAATTGATTCGTGAAAAATTAATCAGTGTTTCGGCTCAAAATAATTTGGGTCTTGAAAATTTACGCAGCAAAATAAAATCATTAGTGCTTGGCGAAAGCATTTTCGATAAAAATAATGAATCATTTATTTGCAACATGAGACATAAATCTGCTTTGCTTAATGCTTATAATAGTTTGAACGTTGCCTTGGATACTATTAATAGTCAAATGCCTGATGATTTGTTGTCAATCGATTTGCGTGATGCATACGATTTTCTCGGGGCTATTACGGGTCAATCTGTCAGCGATAAAATTGCAGATGAAATCTTTTCTAAATTTTGTGTTGGAAAGTAGGATATATATTATGAATTATGAAGCCGGAAGTTTTGATGTTGTTGTAATTGGCGGCGGGCATGCAGGATGTGAGGCTGCACTTGCAAGCAGCCGTATCGGTTTGAAAACTGTAATGTTTGCGATAAATTTAGATTCGATTGCTATGATGCCTTGTAATCCAAATATCGGTGGGACATCAAAAGGTCATTTAGTTCGCGAGATAGACGCATTGGGCGGAGAAATGGCAAAGAACATCGATAAAACTTTTATACAATCGAGAATGCTCAATACCGGCAAAGGTCCGGCGGTTTATTCTTTACGTGCGCAGGCCGATAAATTTAAATACAGCCGCCAAATGAAAAAAACTCTTGAGAATACAGAAAATCTTTTTGTGCGGCAAGGCGAAGTTATTCAGATTTTGGTTAACGATAACAAAGTAAGTGGTGTAGTTTTAAAAAGTGGTGCCGTTTATAAATCAAAGGCTGTTGTTATTTGCACCGGCACTTATTTAAAATCGCGCTGTCTTTTTGGACAAACTATTATTCAAAGTGGGCCAAATGGTTTTAAATCATCAGTGAGTCTTAGTGATTGTATTAAAGATTTGGGAATAAAGATGTATCGATTTAAAACAGGTACGCCTGCAAGAATTAACAAGCGCACGATTGATTTTTCCAAAATGCAAATTCAATACGGAGATAAAAAAATTGTTCCGTTTTCATTTGAAACTTCTTTTTTGAATCGGGAACAAATTCCTTGCTATCTGACATATACTAATTCAGACACTCACAAAATTATTATGGATAATCTTTCATCATCTCCAATGTATTCAGGATTGATAGAAGGCATTGGAACAAGATATTGTCCGTCGATTGAAGATAAGGTTGTGAGATTTGCCGATAAATTGCATCATCAAATTTTTATTGAGCCAGAGGGCGAAGATACAAATGAAATGTATGTAGCGGGAATGTCAACTTCACTGCCGGAAGATGTGCAAATTAAAATGTATAGAACTATACCTGGTTTGGAAAAATGTGAGTTTATGCGCACAGGTTATGCAATTGAATATGATTGCATAGATGCTACGCAATTAAAATTATCTCTTGAATTTAAAAATATAGCGGGACTTTTTAGTGCCGGACAATTTAATGGAAGTTCAGGATACGAAGAAGCTGCAGCTCAAGGAATTATTGCCGGAATAAATGCAGCAATGTATGTACAAAAAAAATCCCCGCTTATTATAAGCAGGGCTGAGGGCTATATTGGTGTTTTGATTGACGATATGGTTACGAAAGGTACAAATGAACCATATAGAATGCTTACGTCGCGCGCAGAATATAGATTGCTTTTGCGACAGGACAATGCAGATTTGAGATTGACACCCAAAGGCTATGAGGTCGGCCTGATAAAATCTGATAGATATGAAAAATTTTTGGATAAGCGCGAGAAAATTCAAAGAGAAATCGAACGAGTAAAGAAAGTATTTATAAAATCAGATGATGCAGTAAACAAAATTTTATCTGACAATGGTTCTAATAAAATTACGGATGGTATTCATTTATCGGAATTGATTAAGCGTCCTCAATTAAATTATGAAATTCTTGTGCCAATTGATAATAATCGTCCAAATTTAAATGAAGATGTGCAAGAGCAAGTTAATATCCAAATAAAATATGAAGGATATATAAATCGGCAGATGAATCAAGTTGAAAAATTTAAGAAGTTAGAGAAAAAATCTCTGCCTCAAAATATTAGCTACAGACAAATAAAAGGATTAAGTAAGGAAGCAATTGATCATTTAGAAAAAATTAGGCCTGCAAATATTGGGCAGGCTTTAAGAATAGCAGGAGTATCACATGCAGACGTATCTGTTTTACTAATATATCTGCAAGTTCACAAAAATATCTCATAAAATTCATAAAAAATACATATTCTGTTCACCTGAATATAAAATATACAAGTTATCATATTAATATCTGGTTATTACATAGCGGAAATCTTCCGCATGAAAATAAAAATTGTATATGTTATTTTCGGGAGGTATATTTATGAATTGCTTGGGATGTTTTATTCCAGTTAAGTTTAATAATTTTGCGCATATAGAAATTTCTGTAGATTCTAATGCAGGTATGTATCAAAATATTAATGCTAATGGCCCATTTTTTCATATAGAAAATGAAAATGGGGCTGTGGATTCATTTTTGCATGCATTATTTAATTCATCTACTGATGAAGCAAGAAATTTTGTTTGCTCGAATTCCGACGATTTATTGGACTTAGATGCATTTAAAAAATATTTCGGCTCGAATGTGCATTATAAATATCTCTCAGATGGCAATTTTAATTTGAATTCGAAAAATATTATCGTTAAGTCGGTATTATTCATGGATAAAAAACACAAGAGAGAAAGTATTATTAATTTTTATTTGATTAATCAACCAGATAAGTTTAGCAAGCTTAAAATATATGCTATTATGTAATCTGTAGCAATATGTCACTCATATATAATATATGGGTGATTTTTTTATGAAAGAATTTATTGTGCTTATAGGTGAAATTTTTTTTATATCATGCCTTCAAACACTTATTGAAGTTTTTATGAATATACATGAAAAATCTTATCAGTCTAAGATTTTAAATATAGCTTGTTTTTGCGGTAGTCTATATCTACTTTTACAGTATGTATTTGATAATATTATCAAGGACCTTGTTTCATTCATTAATTTTAGTTTGTAAAGTTTGATATTTTCGAAATAAAGAATTCTTCTTACTTTTCTTTAGAAAAAGAAAAGTAAGCCAAAGAAACCTAATAAAAAAAGTGTGCATGTGCACACTTTTTTATTTAAGTTTTTCATGTAGCAGATTCGCAGAATACACTTATGATTCTTTCTTTCAAAAAAAGAATAAATAAATCAAACATCTGATGGCATTAAAAATGAATTGCGCGGTGAAAATCCGAAACTAAAAATTTGAGGGCCATCAGTTGCACAGGAACGTTTGAATTGTTGCCGTATAAATCGCTTATAAAATCCGTCAAAGTAATTTTCGATTTGCTCGTGTGAATATTTTTCAAATGTTTTTTGTGCCATGTATATAATTTTTTGTTTTGGATAGCCGTATTTTAAAACATAGTATACAAAAAAATCATTTAGTTCGTATGGTCCGACAATGTTTTCAGTATGCTGAATGATTTCTCTATTTTCATTGACAGGCAAAAGCTCAGGGCTTATTGGTGTTTCTAAAATATTTTTCAAGCATGAATTAATTTCATCGGGAAAATAATTTTTGTCTGCAACAAAATTTATTAGCTCGCGCACAATTGTTTTTGGCAAATTTGTATTGGGGTTGTAATTTGAAATATGATCGCCATTGTAAGTTGTAAATCCAAGCGCTTCCTCGCTCATATCACCTGTGCCAAGAACAATTCCATTAAATTTATTTGCCAGATCAAATAAAATTTGTGTGCGTTCGCGGGCTTGCGCATTCTCAAACGTTATATTTGCAATTTTAATATCGTGTCCGATGTCTTCAAAATGTTTGATACATGATTCTTTAATGGAAATAGTTTTTGGTGTAACACCAAGATTTTTTAATAAAGTTTGTGTGCTTTCAAAAGTTTTTGTACTTGTACCGAAGCCTGGCATTGTTATTGCTAAAATATTTTCGCGTGAAATTTTTAAATTATCGCAAACGAAAACTGCATTCAGCAATGTTAAAGTTGAATCAACTCCGCCCGATACTCCAATTATTATTTTTTGGGAGTGTGATTTTTGAAAGCGTGTGATAATTGCTCTTTGTTGTATTAATAAAATTTCTTCAAGTGCTTTTGTTTTATCCAGACCTTCTAAAAATGGATTAGGTGAAAATTTTCTTGTAACTTCATTTAAATCTGGCAGATCGATTTTTATTTTCTGTCCAAAATTTTTTTCTTTATCACAGCAGACAATTGCATCAATATCAATATCGCTATAAATTATCTGCGAAGTCATTTCATATTTTTTCGTATGGGCAAGTTTTTTTTCTTTCTCAAAAATAAATCCGTTGCCGCTATATACAAAATCTGTTGTTGATTCGCCATAGCCTGCATTTATAAAAACGCATGCGCTATTATTTTTTATGCATTCGGATTTTATAATTGCTTCATCGCAATCATTATCTAATTGAATTGGTTTTGCGCAGAGATTTAAATTTAAGTCGGCATCGGGTGAAAAATCATTATCGAAATTTATTTTCATTGTAAATTTATCATCGATAATAAATGTCAAATCACCAAACGCTATATTATTTATTTGTGTCGTGAAATTTTTTTGTATCGCAGAAAAATATCTTTGGTCTGTGTCCGACAGATTTGTTTTTGATACGATACCTAAAATATTTTTGCCTTGGCAGATAGCAGCGCAATTAAACAATTGGTTTTCAATTTTCATTGGAAGTCCGATAACATATAAAATTTGAGTTTGGGAAAGGTTTTTCAAAATCTCATCCAAATTTTTTTTTGCATCTTCAATTAAATCAGACTGCTTAAATAAATCTAAACATGTTGCTCCTGTCAAACTCAATTGTGGAAAAATTATTGCCTGTAATTTTAATTGCTCAGCTTTTAAAATTAAGTCACAAATTTCTTTAGCATTGTGTTTGCAGTCAGTTAGTTTTATTTTTGGAGATGCCGCTCCTATTTTATAAAAGTTATGCATTTTCATCACTCCTATTTTTTTTAAATATACCACATTATATTTCATTTGTTAATTGGCAGAGATTTTATGTTGAATACAAGCGAAAAATGTTGTAGAATTAAGATTGATTACGTAAAAAGGAGAGTATGTCCTTGATTTATTTTAATAATGCAACTAAAATTTATGACAATCAGGCTAAAGGCCTTTATCATATATCTTTGTCGATTCAACGTGGTGAATTTGTATTTATTGTTGGTTCAAGTGGCTCTGGAAAATCTACTTTCATTCGTCTTTTACTTAAAGAAGTTGATTTGACTGAGGGCGAAATTATTGTCAGTCGCCAAAATGTTTCCCTTATCCATCCTAAATTATTACCATTTTATCGCAGAAATATTGGTGTGGTTTTTCAAGATTTTCGTTTGTTACCTAATAAGACGGTTTATGAAAATGTTGCTTTCGCTATGAAAATTGTTCAGGCTTCTACTAAAGAAATTAGAAGATGCGTTCCAGCTGTACTTTCTATGGTTGGGCTTGAGAAAAAATACAAGGCTTATCCTAATCAATTGTCTGGTGGCGAAAAACAACGTACGGCCCTTGCCAGAGCTATTGTAAATAAACCACCAGTTTTATTGGCAGATGAACCAACTGGTAATCTCGATCCGGATAATGCACTTGAAATTATGTCCTTGCTAGATGAAATAAATTCTAAGGGCACGACAGTTATAGTGGCAACGCACGCAAAAGATTTGGTTGATAATATGAAAAAACGTGTTATTACATTAGATGGTGGAAATCTTATCAGCGATATTAAAGAAGGCGGTTATGATTATGAAGATGCGTAGCTTTAAATTTTATTTAGATGAGGCCTTTGATAGTTTAATCAAAAATAAATTGATGGCATTTGCTTCGGCAATTACTGTTGCTTCATGTATATTTATTCTTTCTATTTCGTTTTGCATCGCAAAAAATATAAATTATGCACTTGTGCAACTTAATGATGCTATTGGTTTATCTGTTATAATTTCTGATAATTTGTCATCTGAAAAAATTAATACGCTTTATGAAAAAATATCGAGTATACCTTATGTATCTGAAGTTAAATTTGTATCGGCTGAAGAAGCACTGGAGGAATTAAGTTTAACGCTGGAGGATTCAGCGCAGATTCTGAAGGGATTAAAAGATGATAATCCTCTTCCGCGTTCATTTGATATTACGTTAAAAGACAATAGATTTTATTCGGATGCAATAGAAAGTTTGGAAAATTTAAAATCTGACGGGATTGCAAATATTAAACATGCGCAAGAGGAAACAAATATTTTATTATCAATCAGCAGAATTATTCATGTTGTAAGTGCAGTAATAATTTTGTCGCTTGCACTTATTTCCGTTATTATTATTATGAATACGATAAAGCTTGCGGTTAACAGTCGCAAAGATGAAATCAGCATTATGAAATATATTGGTGCGACAAATTGGTTTATACGCTGGCCGTTTATAATCGAAGGAATGATAATAGGATTTATTGGTTCATTAATTCCGATTTTAATAAGTTGGCCGTGCTATGACAAATTGGTTGTGATTATATATGAAAAAATACCGGTAATAAAAAAATTATTTGAGTTCGAGCCGGGAATATTTATTTTTTCTGAGCTTGCACCAATTGCATTAGCTTTAGGTGTTATGATAGGAATAATAGGAAGTTTTTCATCGGTAAGAAAATATTTAAATGTTTAGGTGAGCATATGAAAAAATTATTTTGTATAGTGCTGGCTTTTTTTATGCTTTTAAATATAAATTGTTATGCAAAGAGTTTGTCGCAGCTAGAGCAAGAAGCCAATAAAATCAAAAAAAATTCTGCTCAAACAAATCAATTACTTAATAAAGCGAAGTCAGAAAAAAATACAATGCAGCAAGAAATAAATAATCTTGATGCAGAACTAGTAAAAGCATCAGCTGAATTGATATCGACTTCAAATAAGCTCGAGCAGACAAAAAAAAATCTTGAAAAGAGCGAACAAGAATTAATTGATGCACAAAGTAAAAAAGAAAAACAATACGCTGCATATAAACAGCGTATTCGTTTTATATATGAGAATGGAAAGAATGCGTATATACACATAATATTTAAAGCGCACAGCTTCCATGATTTCTTAAAGCGCACGGAATATGTAAATTACATAATAAAATATGATTCAAATCTTTTGGATAAATTGCGCGAGAGTGAAAATGAAATTGCGAAAAAAATAGATGATATAAAATCAGATCAGGAACAAATGAAAAATTTAGTCGAGCAAGAAAAAAAGCATAAAGAAAATTTAGAATCGCGAGTAAAGGCAAAAGAAGAGTTAATGACCAAATTAAATTCAGATGTTGAAAAATATCAGCAACAATTGAAAGACTTTGAAAATTCCAGCAACGCTATAGAAAGATTAATACGTCAGGCACAGGTTTCATCTAATAATTCAAGTGCAAGTTTGAATTCTGCTTATAGTGGTGGAAAACTTGAATGGCCACTGCCCGGCAGAACTTATATTAGCTCAGGATATGGAAGCCGTACGAGTCCAATAAGTGGACGCGGAGAATTTCATACAGGTTTAGATATTCCGGCTCCAACAGGAACGCCTGTTCATGCAGCAGAAGATGGCGTAATTATAAATTCAGGGAACATAAATGGATATGGCTATACAATAATAATTAATCATGGCGGTGGCCTAAGCACGCTTTATGGTCATAACTCACGCCTTATAGCAAAAGTTGGTCAAAGTGTAAAACGTGGAGACATTATAGCATTAGTAGGAAGTACAGGATATGCAACCGGTCCGCATTGTCATTTTGAAGTGCGATTGAATGGAAAACATACAAGCCCATGGAATTATTTAAATAAGTAATTTTTTTACTGATTCGAAAATAAAAATACTCACATGAAATTTTATAATCATGTGAGTATTTTTTTATTCATATTTATTTATTTGGTATTTTCAAGAAAATTAATTACTTCATCTAAGTTATTTAATTTTGCTGTCAAAATTTTTTCTGTTTCAGAATCGCATTGCCACATATCTGGCACCATAATTGTTTTACATCCTGCACGATATGCCGATATCAAACCATTTTTGGAATCTTCAATTGCAAAACAATTATTCGGTTTTTCTTTAAGCAATTTGCATGCTAGTAAATATATATCAGGTTCAGGCTTAGATTTTTCAAGCATATCCCCGCCAACTATAACATTAAAAAATTGTGTGATATTTGTATTGTTTAAGTAATCATCTACAACTTTTTTAGGTGACGACGAAGCAACTGCTATTTTATAATTATTTTGCTTTAGATAGTTTAATAAATTATAGAGGCCTTTTTTTACAGGTATTTCATTTTCTAAATAATATTGTGTGAAAAAATCAAGTGTGTAGCCCTCAAGTTCTTCTGCTTTAAATTTTTCTCCAAATTCCTGCAGCCAAATCTTTTTTGCCACATCTATATTCATTCCCAAAGTTTTCATTGCCATATAACCAGCTTTTTTTATACCCATTTTTTTCCCAGCGTAATCATATGCCTTTACAAAAATTTTTTCGGTATCAAACATAACTCCATCCATATCAAATATAACTGTTCCCATTTAAATTCCCCCTTAATTTCATTATTGAATTATACTACAAATATTTATTGACTGAATTAAAAAATAAGAAAAAATTTTTACATTAGGTTCATTTTTTGTTGAAGTTTGTCTTAAAAAAGTTTATGCTTATATATTATTGGGAAAATTTTTTTTCGTATTGAGTCTGATTTTTAATTCCTTGGCCATAATATCTTTATTAGCTCTTCTTTATTTCCCTTAATTAATTTTTTATTTATAGAGAGGTTTTTAATATGTCACATGATTTGGGAATTGATTTGGGTACGGCTAATGTACTGGTTTATATGAGCGGTAAGGGTATTATTATTGATGAGCCTTCTGTAGTTGCCATGAATACTGAAAATAGCAATGTACTGGCTGTCGGCAATTATGCTAAAGAAATGATTGGGCGTACCCCTGGAAATATTGTTGCAACTCGACCACTTAAATCAGGTGTTATTGCCAACTTCAAAGTTACTGAAGCTATGCTTAAGTATTTTATTAAAAAAACTCGTTCACATTTTTTATTTGGCTCTAAACCCAAAGTTGTTATTTGCATACCATCTGGCGTTACTCAAGTTGAAAAACGCGCTGTTATTGAAGCAACAATAAATGCTGGTTCAAAAGAAAATGGTACATATCTTATTGAAGAGCCAATGGCTGCTGCTATTGGTTGTAAGTTACCTATTGAGGAACCTATTGGCAGTATGATTGTTGATATTGGCGGCGGAACAAGTGAAATGGCTGTAATATCTTTGGGTGGAATTGTCACAAGCAGTTCATTAAGAGTTGCTGGCGATACCCTAAATGAGCATATATTAAATTACATCAAAAAGGAGTATAATGTAGCTATAGGTGAAAGAACTGCGGAACAAATCAAAATTAATATAGCAAGTGTGTATGAACCCGATGGAGAAATTTCAATGGATACGCGTGGCCGAGATTTATTGACGGGCTTGCCTAAAACTTTAAGTATTAGTTCAATTGATGTCTATAATGCAATTAAAGAACCAATATCAAATATCATTGATTCAATAAAATTAACACTTGAAAAAACACCACCAGAATTATCTGCAGACGTAATCGAAACTGGAATAACTATAACGGGTGGAGGAGCATTAATTCATGGATTAGATAAATTAATTGAATCAGAAACAGGAATTAACGTAAAAGTAGCTGATGAACCTTTAAAGTCTGTCGTTTTAGGAACGAGTGTTGTATTGGAAAATATGAACACACTTAAAAATACTCTTCAATCTTCATATTAAAATTAAAAAACGGAAAGGATAAAACCATTGAGATTTTTAAGAAGAAACAAAAAACTCATTCTATTAATTTTTATAATAACTTGCATAGTTTTAATCTTTGCAAGTTCATTTTTAAGTTTTGGATTCATCAGTGACACATTTGAATTTATAGTTATACCGATTGAAAAATTTTGCAATTCATCTATAAATTGGGTTGGTTCAAAATTTTATCTTGTAACCAATATTTTTGAAATAGAAAATGAAAACATACAACTCAAAGAAAAAATTGAGCAATACAATCTAAACGAGCAAAGATTTAAAATGATTGAGGCGGAAAATAAAAAGCTTACTAATCTTATTAATATTAGTCAAAACTATCCTAATTACGAAATGACGGGTGCAAAAGTTATTGCTAAAGATACATCAAAATTGTTCAATATTTTTATAATTGATAAAGGATTAAATGACGGATTAAAAAATAATATGGTTGTGCTAGATTCAAATGGTGTTGTCGGTAAAATTACTGAATGCCGGAATAATTTTTCTAAAGTCTCGTCAATAATTGACGATAAAAGTTCTTTAAGCATTAAAAATTTCAGAACGGATGACTTGGGATTTGCCAAGGGTGATTTAAAATTAAAGCAAGATGGATTGTGCCAAATAGAATTTTTAGATGCAGCAGCTCAAATTATTGAAGGCGATGAAATTGTAACTTCAAATTTAAGTGAAATATTTCCACCAGGTCTTTTAGTTGGGCATGTACAAAAAATTGAGTCAAACTCAAATACAATTACAGCAATTTTGGAACCGGTAGCTGATTTGAAACATTTGGAAAATGTACTTGTAATTACAAAAGTTTTTGACGTACAAGAAAATTTTTCTATGGAGGAATAAATGATACGTTTGGTAGTTGATTTTTTTTTGCCAATAATAGCCTTTATTATTAATTCAACTATTTTTGAACATATAAAGCTACATTCTGTTAAACCTGATTTGTTTATAATAATTATTGTGTGTATGTCAGTTTTAAGAAATGATATAGAAGGTGCCTTGTTAGGGTTTATGTGCGGGATTATGCAAGATATGTTTTTTGGAAAATCACTGGGTTTTTTTGCATTATTGTATATGCTGACAGGATATTTTTGTGGCAAACCATTTAAATATATTTATCGCGAAAATTATTTTGTGCCAATGATATTATGTTTTTGTGCAACATTTTTTTTTGATGGATGCTATTTTTTATTAAAATTTCTAAGACCTGCAGAAATTTTTTATGCTTTGAGTTCGATAGTTTTTCCGCAGGCAGTATATAATACAGTTTTAATCTTAGTTTTCTATCCACTTATGTATTTTTTAAATAAAAAAATTGAAAATCATGAGATAAGACGGCGTAATTTTTTTTAACAAAAAAAATAAAACCTTCTTCTTTTTTTGTAAAAAAAGATGCATAAGCGTCTCTTTAAAAATTAAAAAGAGCCGCTTTATGAAAAAAATTTATCACAAAAATTAAGCTTTGTTTGATTTTAATGTAATCATATACTGCAAAGCAGTATGTGCATAATTTGTTTGGTTACTTTATTTTAAAGTAATGGAGTGTAGTTTCTATGAATAATTTGTCTTGGAACATAAAAAAAAAGTTTGAAAGCAGAGTTTTTGTTCTGTTTTTTTTTGTGTGCATGATTTTTTGTTTGCTTTCCACAAGGTTGTTCTTTATGCAAATTATCAATGGGCAAATGTATTTGGATAACCTTAGTCTTAATATTGTCAAAAAAATAAATATAGTTGCTCCACGCGGAAATATCTTTGATAGATACGGACGTACTATTGTGAAAAACAAGTACGTTTACAATGTTAAGCTTGATCAAAGTATTCATATTGATAATTTAAATGAAAGCCTCTATAATTTAATAAAACTACTTGAAAAAAATAATGAGGATTATTTGGATGACTTGCCTATATCCAAAAATAAGCCATTTGAATTTACGTTTGAGTCTGAAAGTGAAAAAAATCGTTGGCTAACAGATATGAATCTAAATAAAAATCTTGATGCCAATCAAATTATTCAGTACTTACGTGAATTTTTCGATATACCAAAAGAATTAGATGATACACAGGCGCGCAAAATAATTTCGCTTCGAGCAAAACTTTATAAACAACGCTATCGCCAATATAATCCGCTTACTTTAGCCCTAAACGTTTCAGACAAAACTATTGTTGCTATCGAGGAAGAAAATAATAAATATCCTACAATTTATATTGAAGGCGAGCCGATTCGTGATTACGTCAATGCAAAATGTTTCTCGAATATTATTGGATATATTGGCAATATTACAGATAAAGAATTAGAAACAAATAAAGATTATGATGCATCAGATATTATTGGAAAAACAGGACTCGAAAAATCATTTGAAAAAAGTTTACGTGGCAGCGACGGTGAATTATTAGTACAGGTAAATAATATGGGAAAGCGCGTTGGAACCATAAATAAAAAAGATCCTGTACGCGGAAATGATGTATTTTTAACAATCGATAAAAATTTGCAGGAAAAATCTTACGAGATTTTAGAAAATACTCTGACTGAACTCATGATTGCAAAACTCAAAAGTGGCGCATTAACTATCAATAATTTATTTGAGTCAATGATTCAAACAAATACTTTATCGATAAAAAAAATATTTGAATCTGAGGATAATACTTATTCACATATAATAAAATCATTTGTTTTAAAAAATAATTCATCTGCGGATTATACAACAGGTAACGGTCAGCAAACAATTAGAAAAATAATTTACGATGGCGTAAAAAATCATAGTATATCAATAAAAACATTATTGCTTGTTATGCGTGAACAAAATTTAATTTCGGGCGACGACAATTATTTTAGAAACTCTTCTGCTACAAAAATTTTTTATGATAAATTAGAAACTCATGAAATTAATCCAAGTATGTTTAATTTTGACCCATGTACCGGTTCGGTTGTAGTGCTGGATGTTGATAATGGCGATGTTTTGGCAGCCGTTAGTTATCCTTCATACGATAATAACAAATTATCGAGCAGCTCATCTAATGATTATTATTCGCAAATTTTATCCGCAATAAATACGCCGATGGTAAATCGTCCATTTATGGAACCGCGTGCTCCCGGCTCAACTTTTAAAATGATAACGGCAATAACCGGCCTCGAAAAAGGAGTCATTACTCCAAATTCAATAATATATGACGAAACAACTTTCAAAAAAGCAGGCCGTCCTTATGGTAGATGCTGGGCAGGCCACTCGCATGGTGCATTAAATGTATCAAGTGCTCTCGAAGTTTCTTGCAATTATTTCTTTTTTGAAACTGCCTATCGTTTAGGCAATAGCAAATCAAAAAATTTACTAGATGGAATCTCTGCGTTAAATTTTTATATGCGCGAGTTTGGGCTGGATGAAAGAAGCGGCGTAGAAATTGGAGAGCTCTATGATTTTTCAGAGCCTGGTGTTTCAAACATTTCATCGCCTGAATATAAATTGAAAAATGGTGAAAAAAATAAATGGTACGACGGTGACACAATCCGTACGGCAATTGGCCAAGCTAAAAATAATTATACAGCTGCAACTATGGCTAAATATATAAATACATTGGCAAGTGGCGGAAAAAGATTTCAGTTGCATCTGACAAAAGAAATTAAAGACATAAACGGCGAATCAATTGAAAAAACTTACCCCAAACTTGAAAAAACATTAGATATAGACAAAAAAAATTGGGATGCTGTATACAAAGGAATGTTGTTGGTGACGGAAGGAAGTCGTGGGACAGGACGTAGTGTGTTCAAAAATTTTCCGATAAGAGTTGCTGGAAAAACTGGTACTGCTCAGGAAAACAATAATCGTCCCGATCATACATCTTTTGGAGGATTTGCGCCGTTTGAAAATCCACGTATAGCAGTTTATGTTGTAGTGCCGTTTGGAGATACAAAATTGATGGCGGCACCGGCATCGCAAGTTGCCCGCGATGTAATAAAAGAATATTTTAAACTAGATTCATCGCCGACATTAAAATCTGAAACAAACTGCTTGACGAAATAAAAAATAAAATTCAATAACAAAATCAAAATTTTTTTAAGAAAGTAACAACAAATAAAAGTGGAGGAATTTGTAATGAGCGACATCATTTTTAAAGGCCACAAAGACAGAATAACTATTATATTTGATGGCAATAAAAGTTTTGAGAAATTACAAAATGATTTTGAGAAAAAACTCGAGCTTTCACAAAATTTTTTTAGTGGCGTAAAAAAAGCGTCCATTGAATTTAAAGGGCGCGAATTATCTGATATGCAAAAATCTCAAATGCTAGATATTATTTCAAACAAGACAGGGCTTGAGGTTTCACTATTTATTCCTGAAAAAAAACTTGATTGTACAATTAATCCGGATGAATTGAAAACTGTTTTTCATAAAAGTTCATTGCGCAGTGGCCAATTTATTCATTACAATGGTAATGTTATAATATTTGGAGATGTTAATCCCGGTGCAGAAATTATTGCATGCGGAAATGTTATTGTTATGGGCGCAATAAAAGGATTAGTGCATGCAGGATGCAATGGCAATAAAAATTGTGTCATTTGCGCACTAAGCCTTTTACCTGTACAATTGCGGATTGCAAATATTTTAACGTGCCTTCCAGATAATGAAGTCGTAACAAAACCATCGTATGCTTACATTAGTGATGATAAATTGTATATATCACCACTGCAATAGAGGTAGGTACAAATGATAAATAAAATTTTTTATCCGGACGACTATTTTCCATCCATAATGGATATAGATTATTCAAAAATTTATAAAAAAGGAATCAGAGGACTCATTTTTGATATAGACAATACAATTGTGCCTTATAATACATATGAAATACCTGATAGTGTTTTAGATTTGTTTAAAAATCTTACACGTGAGGGATTTGCTGTATGCTTTCTTTCGAACAACAAAAAAAAACGTGTTTCACATTTTGAACAATTGTTTAATATTCACGGTTTTCATACAGCATTAAAACCAACACCATTTGGAATATGGCGTGTAATAAAATATTTGAATTTACCAAGAAACAAACTTGCAATTATTGGCGATCAGATATTTACAGATATAATATGCGGGCGCACTCAAAAAATTTATACAATATTAGTTGCTCCGCTCGTCGAACGCACTGATTTTATAAATAAATTCAAGCGCTCACTTGAATTAAATATTCTCAACAATAAAAAATAAACAGGAGGCATTTTTTTTATGTCTGAAAATAATTTAAGTTCTACAGGCAATTTTATTCATAATTATATAAACAAAGATTTAGAAGGTAAATTAAATAAAATACACACAAGATTTCCGCCTGAGCCTAATGGATATTTGCATATTGGGCATGCAAAAAGTATTTGCTTGAATTTTGGGCTAGCAGATTTGTATGGCGGCATATGCAATCTTCGTTTTGATGATACAAATCCTGCAAAAGAAGATGATGAATACGTGCAAGCAATCATTAAAGATATAAAATGGTTGGGTTTTGATTGGCAAGACAGATTATTTTATGCATCCGATTATTTTCAAAAACTTTATGAATGCGCAATAAAGCTAATCAAAAAAGGTAAGGCGTATGTGTGTGAATTAAGCCCAGAAGAAATTAAACAATACCGTGGAACTTTAAATGCGCCTGGAAAACCTAGTCCATACCGTAATCGTTCTGTAGAGGAAAATTTGGATTTGTTTGAGCGTATGAAAAATGGTGAGTTTGCAGACGGCAGCAAAACTCTCCGCGCTAAAATTGATATGTCGTCTCCAAATATAAATATGCGTGATCCAATTATCTATCGAATTGCCCGCATTTATCACCACAATACTAAAGATAAATGGTGCATATATCCTATGTATGATTTTGCGCACCCAATCGAAGACGCTATCGAACACATTACACATTCAATTTGTACAATGGAATTTGAGGATCATCGCCCATTATACAATTGGTTTATAGATGAATGCGAGTTTGAACAAAAACCCAGGCAGATTGAATTTGCAAAGTTACAATTATCTCGTACTATCATGGGCAAAAGATACATGAAAGAATTAGTTGAAAGTGGAGAAGTTGATGGCTGGGATGACCCACGACTTGCAACAATCTCTGGTATACGCCGCCGCGGTTACACTCCTGAATCCATCAGAAATTTTTGTGAAAAGATAGGCGTCTCAAAAGCTAACAGTGTGGTAGATATAGGATTGCTCGAACATTGCGTGCGTGATGATCTCAAATCTAAATCCAAAGTTCTAATGGCAGTAATGAATCCGCTCAAGGTGGTTATTACAAATTATCCCGAAGGCAAAACTGAACAACTCACAATTGAAAATAATCCTGAAGTTAAAGAGAAGGGTAGTCGTCAGGTTTTGTTCGCGCGCGAAATATTTATTGAACGCGATGATTTTATGGAAAATGCGCCAAAAAAGTTCCATCGTTTAACGAGTGGACAAGAAGTACGCTTAAAAGGTGCATATTTTATAAAGTGCAACGAAATCATAAAGGATGATATTGGCAACATAATCGAATTGCATTGCACATATGACCCCGAAACAAAAAGTGGTAATGGATTTGAAGGTCGCAAAGTCAAAGGCACAATCCATTGGGTATCGGCAAAGGATTGTATTGACGCACAAGTTCGAATTTATGATTATTTACTATTAGAAAATGGCGAGAAAAATCCCAACACATTACAAATAATTAATAACTGCAAAATTGAATCGGCAGCTAAAGACATCAAGTTAGATGAAAAGGTTCAATTTATGCGAAGCGGCTATTTCACATTAGATTATAAATACACAAGCGAAAACAATTTGGTTTTTAACAAAATTGTTGCTCTTAGAAGCTCATACAAGTAATTTGATTTTTTAGTTACTTTCTTGAAAGAAAGTAGCAAAAGAACTTTTGAATACAAAAAAAGCTGTTACACAAGATTGTGTGACAGCTTTTTTCGTAAACATTTTAGATTTTTGTTTAGAAGAATTTTATTTTTAATCTAAATTTTATTGATTTGGTAATAGTGGTTCTTGATCATTTTTACCAAATTTAGCGTTATATTCTATAGCTCTCAATTTAGCGCTAGGAACAAGCGAATGTATAGATGGTTTTATATAATAACTTTTCTGTGTTTGCCAATTACTTATACGACAAGTTGCTTCTGTAAGTTTAGATTCTGCCAAATCAAAAGGCCTATGAACACGATCTGCAAACGTTTTAGTTGCAAAAACTGTTACAAGCTTTAAAAAACCAGTTACAACTCTTAAAGAAATACGCGCTACAAAAATTCCTATATGTGCAGTTGCACTGCCTATTCCAACAGCAAAATTTCTACAAAAGGTTAAACACTTTCTACCAAAATTTTTTGGAGATGCTGTTAATGTTTCAAGTTTATTATTTCTGGTTTGTTCAGTTTCAATACTTCCTTTGGATTTATCAATTCGTTTATACAAATGCATGCGAATGTTGGTTAGCCATTTATTTGGCAAAAACGGTGAAACAATACTTAAACCTACTTCAATTACAAAACGAACTGTCTCTCCAAGAAAACCGAGTGGAAACAAACCATCGTTAAATTGAATTGTTTTTCTTGCAATTCCTATTGATGTTCCTATTGACATAAGTGAAATTGCACCAAGCGAAGCTGTTGTTACTATTGCTGCTGTTAAAGACGATAAACCTAAATTTGTCAAAATTGGTGATAATATTTGAGCTCCCGGAACAAACCAAGATACAACTGCTGCAGCAAGACTTATTACTCCCAAAATAGAACAAACAGTAATTTTTAACCAATCTAACCAAGTTGTTTTTTTTCGAGTTTGAAGTTCTTGTGTTAGTACAGGAATATTGTAAACAGAAGTATTATTATTTTGTAAATTATTAGTTATATTGTCGTTAGTTTTCTCTTCATCTTCTCTTTTTGAATTAGTTGTGATTAGAGGTCCATTTGATGAATTTAAATTTTGTTCATCTTTATTATTACTAATGTAATTAATTTCTGTATCTTTTGGAATTTGTGATATATCGTTTGTTTTAGTAATAGGTTTATTTTCATTTTCTTCTTCTTCTTCTTCTTCAATAATTTGTTCGTTATTGCTATTATTATCAATTACTTTTTGAATAAAAACCTCCTCTTTTTTATTAAGACTTGCTTTAAGAGTTTCTAATTTTTTTGATTTTAATTTATCACTATCTTTTTCTTTTTCACAAACATTTTCTAATATTTGAATTGTGTCTTGTGGAATATTTCCAGTTTCTGAAGAATATTTCTCTAAAATTGCATCCATAATAATTCCTGGTATACTATTTTCTCCTAAAGGTTCCAATAGCTTTAGGCTGTCTATATTAATTTCATTATTAGAATTTAATATTGTCGCGATAGTTTCGAGTTTTTTAAATTGCTGTGAGTTTTCAATTTCAATTTCATTTGAGGCATAACTTTTTAAATCATAAACATCTTCTACAGTAATTTGCGCCATTGCTAGAGCAATTTTTTCTAAAAGTGATATCATAATTTCTTTTGAAACACTATTTGGAGATAAAACTATTAAATTTTTTAAAGTATCATATTCTATGAAATTTATACAATCTATAAAATTTTGCAATATAGGATTTATTAACTCTGGGGCAATTGTGCCGGGTATACTCAAGGATAATAATGCACATAAACAATCATTATTCCATTGAAAATTTTTTGCTAGTTTAAGTTGAATTATTTCAAGTGCATTTTTTGTCTCTGGAATATTATTAAGTTTAAAACTTTTACTCATATCTATTTTATAACCAACTGATCTAAATAAATCATTATTAATAAATTTAAGAAGTTCTTCAGGAGTTGATATAAGATTTTCATTATCAAATAATTGGTTTAAATTAGTAATTACTTGTTTTTCAAGTTCTGGCGCAATAGAATCAATAAACATTGGTAATATTGATTTTCTTAGATCGTTATCCTCAAATATTGTCAAGGATGATTCTTCAGGTTTTTCTCCGTTTATGTATAGATTCGGTTTATTTGATATGGCAGGAGGCAATGGTTTTGGATCCATAAGCTTCGGTTCTAAATTAGTTTGTTGAAAATAATCTGCAAATACATATCGAAAATTTGTATATGGATTATAAATTAATACATTACAATTTGAGTAACCTGTTTTAAATCCAAAACTTCGAGTTGCATCTATTCCGTAAGAATTACCTATTTGATATATATAAAACATATTATTATGTCCAGTAAATTGAATTGTAAGAGGAAGTAATTCTTTCGGATTTTCTGGCATAAATCTTGTTGAAAGAATAAGAGGTTCTATTCTATTATAGATAGAAGTCAAATCACAGTTTACAGTATTGGTCATATAAAGACCTGAATTATCATTGTCATTTTCTGTATTGTCATCATCATCATTTTCTGTGTTGTTACCTTCATCATTGTCATTTTCATCGTTTCCTAAACGATAATTAATATATGCATATCCCAAAACATCTTTTAACTCTAAAAAGTTTTCAACCGTAAATCCTGCGTTTATTAATTCATTATATGTATTTTCATAATCCTTATCATAGGCAGCGTTATAACTATTTACATCATTATAAATTTCTTGTTCTTTATTATATTCATAATCAAATTTATTTTCTTTAGCTTTATCAGAAGATATATTTTTAAAGAAATCATCTATTTTTGTTTTTAAATCTTCTGATAATTTTTCATCAACTAAACGTTTAAGATTTGAATAATGGTTAACAGTCCATACCGTTTTATAAATTGTAAACAGTTCTCTCAAATGTTTTTTAGTTAAAAAGGTATGTGCATCTATTATATGTTTTGCACCTATTTTATTTGATTTTACCGTTAAGAATTTTCCTTTATCATATAAATTTTTGAAATAATCTTCATATTCTGGAGCATAAAGACCAGTTGAAAGAACATCATGATTGCCAACTATATTTGTTATTCTATCTGGTGCCATATATAACAAATCTTTAATTAATTCCAAACATTGAACAGTTGCATTACCTCTGTCGCCGTGGTCACCAAGTAAATGTAATTTACTATCAAAATCATGATTAATGTGAATTAGTGGTATAGGGTAAAACCTTTCTTCTTTGAAGTTTGCAATTTGTTCGCTTCTATCTTTTGTTTCTTCTTCTTCTTTTATTAAATTATATTTTTCGTTTATGTATTTATCAAATTCTTTTTGAGAATAGCGTGTATTATTTGTTAAGCTAAGATAAGAACATTCGCCTGGAATGAAATCGCCAATACCAGACAAAATAATAAAATATAGCAAAACTGTCAAATCACCATGTACATCTGAAATTATACCCTCAAAACCTTTACTTAAGCGCATATTACGCCAAGTAAAATTTTCAGGTAAATTAGGTAATTTGGGATTACTTTCTTTGGCTTTATTATATTCTTCTACAAAAATATCATAATATTTTTTCTTAACTTTATTTATTTCTTCTATTACTTTAGAAAAATATAATCTTTGATTTTCAATATTTATTAAATCGAATTCTTGTGTTTTAAAAGGATGATTAGTAACATTTTGGGTATTACCATCCATACAATTTTTGTATGGATGAAATTGTTGAATTAATTTTTTTTTGTTTGCATACTTTTCTTTTGATTTTTCTTCATAATCTTTGTTTCTTTTATTTGCTTCATTTTGTATTCTTTCAATTTCAGGTTTTATTGCATTAATTTCTTCATCATTATCTGTAATTTTACTATTCATATAATTAAAAAGTTCTTGAGATATGCTATGCAACGGTTCTTTAACAGAATCATAATTTATTTCACTCATAAGCTTCACCCCGATTCAAAAAATATTTATTTACCAAAGACACAAAAACATAATTTCTACGAAAAAATTTCACATTTTAATTCAAAGTTTAATTGTAAATACTCATCTTTTTAAATTATATCGCATTTCATGTACAAATTTCAATTAATTTAGCAACAATTTTATTTTTTGTGAAATTAATTTATGCAAAAAAATATTTTTCGTGTTTTAAAATGGCAAATCATACGCAAAGCAAAAATAGAATTATACATAATCAATTAATTAAAAAAAATAAAAAACGCTACCTTTTTACGTAGCGTTTATAAAAATCCATTGAATTTAAAAACAATTTTGCATCACAAAATTATAACTGGTTGCGTGTATTCATAATTTGATGAAAAAAATTTTTGATTGCTAAGAAAAATTGGATAAAGGTCAGTTGCTTCAATTTCTTTTTTTATCATATTTAGTGCAAAATTATTCTTCAAGCGTTGAATATGTTTTATATTTGTGATAATGGGCAAGCTTGAATTTTTTTTGAGCATTTTTAAAAGAGATTGACTGCTTTTTTTAAATCCAAGTATTCGCAAATATTGTGGTTGATACGTGTCTTTTTTTATATTTAATATTGTATTTAAAATGATTCTTCTTAGTCTCGAATTTGTATATCTTGTAGAATTTGCAGATGAAATTATTTGGCTTATGAGAAAATTATTTTGCGCAGCTTTAATAATTCTGTTTTCAATTCCTTCGTTTACATTTAATATTTCGTCTGTTAATTTTTTTTGAGCAATTAGATAATGAAAAACATTGCTGGCATTATCAAGGTTGGCAAAATTTTGGGGGATGTATTGCAAACAATTTTGTGGAATAAAATTTGATATATCAATGTTATTGTAAATGGCATTGCGTATTGATAGGGCCGATGAAATTTTTTTGGCGAGTTTATTTTCATCGTGTTTACAATATTTTCTTTTGATGTTGAAGACTTTAGGTTGCCAATTTATTCTTTCCATTGCCGCTAGATATTCAATGACCAAAATATTATTTGGTGTCAAAAATTTTTCATAACCTGGAAGATTTTTTTTTACATAATAAAAAAATGCAGTCGCAAATGATTTTTTGCACTCCATTTCTTTTTTCACATCAAAATTATTTTTAATACGCGCCAATTTTTTTAGCGGTTCAATTTCATCAATTTCACTGCCAAAACTAATTGCATTAACAATTCCAGTAGACTTCAAAATATTTATAGCAGCAGTTGCAAAATATTGGGCACTTGAAACTGAAAATACGACTGGCAATTCCAATACCAAGTCAATTCCATTTTCAAGTGCCATTTTTGTCCGCAGATATTTATTTATAATAGCTGGTTCGCCGCGCTGAACGTAATTTCCACTCATAACAGTGATTACAAAATCAGCATTAGAAATTTTTTTTGCTGAATCTATATGATACGAATGTCCGTTGTGGAAAGGATTGTATTCGGCAATTATACCGAGTATTTGCATTTAAATAAACCTCCATAAAAAAAGTATAAAGTGTAAAAATTGGGCATAATACTAAAAAAAGTTATTGGAGAAGATAAATGATGAAAAAAGAAAAAACTAATTATGAACATATGCTTATTTTATGCAAGATGTTTATAAAAGAAACAAACAATCTTAAAATGCTGATAAATAATTTATGTGAGGAATTTAATGCTGTTTCTGAATCAATATATTTTTTGAATAAGCATCAAAATGAAATACTTGAATTATTGTTGAACAATTTTGAAATAGAAAATATAGATTATTCACCTTCATTTTATCATTTTATGAATTATAAAAAACGCAAGTAATTTGCAAAATTAAATTTGCTTATCAGGCATTACAAACGCACATATTATATAAATAATGATTCCGGTGAAAAACCAAAGTGATAAAATAACCCATGCAATACGAACGAGAGTTGGGTCAAGATCAAAATATTCAGCAATACCTGCGCATACACCACAAAGTTTTTTATCTTCCGAAGATTTATATAGTCGTTTCATATAAATTACCTCCTACTTATTTGATTATATTATAACATGTTTTAGGAAACCATTCAGATAAATATTGACAAAACTTTTGCAAAATTATATACTAAAGTGAAGTATTTTTTATAAAATTTATGATTGAATTTGCTCTTTGCAATGTTTATAGCATATGGAACATTATAAAATAATAGGAGATAAGGATATGTTAAAAGGTAAGACTATACTTGTTGGAATTACAGGCGGCATAGCTGCTTACAAGGCAGCTGAATTGACATCGCTCATTGTTAAGCAACATGCTAATGTAGAAGTCATAATGACTCGCAATGCGACAGAATTTATCACTCCTTTGACGTTTGAACATCTTACAGGTAACAAGGTTTACACGGATACCTTTGACAGAAACTTTGTTCATAATGTAGAACACATAGCATTGGCAGATAAGGCTAATATGGTGGTTATTGCGCCGGCTACGGCTAATATAATGGCGAAGGTGGCTCATGGAATAGCAGATGATATGCTAAGTACAACAGTGTTAGCTTGCACATGTCCCAAAATGGTTGCTCCTGCAATGAATACAAATATGTATATCAATCCTATTACTCAGGATAACATAACTAAGTTAAAAGATTATGGCTGGATAATCGCTGAGCCAGTAAAAGGTAGACTTGCTTGTGGAACGACAGGATTAGGTAAACTTCAAGAACCTGAAGATTTGTTGCAGTATATATTAAAAGAGATCGCACTGCCTCATGATTTATTGGGAAAGAAAGTGCTTGTAACAGCTGGAGCAACTCAAGAGAGTATTGATCCGGTAAGATATATTACAAATCATTCTACTGGTAAAATGGGTTATGCTTTAGCACAAATGGCAGCATACAGAGGTGCTGATGTAGTACTGATTAGCGGGGAAACACACATTAAAAAGCCAAAATTTGTAGAGGTAATAGAAGTTAGGTCTATGCAGGAACTTTTCGAAGCAGTTAAAGACAAAAGTTTAGATGCGGATTTTATATTTAAGGCAGCAGCAGTTGCAGATTATACACCTATAAATTATTATGACAACAAGATGAAAAAGAACGATGAAGATTTAATAATTAAGCTTAAGAGAACAACAGATATTTTATCGTGGCTTGGTAGACATTCAAAAAATAGTCAGGTAATCTGTGGATTTTCAATGGAAACAGAAAATATGCTTGAAAATAGTAAAAAGAAGCTAATAAACAAAAATATTGATATGATTTGTGCTAATAATCTGAAATTAGCTGGTGCAGGTTTTGGCACAGACACAAATATAGTAACCGTTATAACACAACATAGTGTTGAAGAAATGCCTATTATGTCCAAAGATAAATTAGCTAATAAGATTATAGATAAGGCAATAGATATATCAAAGCAAAAGGCTAAATAAATACATAATACATAAGTAAGGCAAAAGGGATTCCTTTTGCTTTTTTTATTTTAATTGTTAAAAAGAGAGATGAAATAAAATGTTAAAAGTAGAAAACTTATCGCATTCATTTGCCGACAAATTACTTTATAAAAATATTTCGTTTGAATTGTACAAGGGCGAACATATGGGTTTAGTTGGGCAAAATGGAACAGGCAAAACAACTTTGTTTAATATACTTCTTGGAAAAATTATACCCGATAAAGGAAATGTAACTTGGCTTAAAAATATTAAAATTGGCTATCTTGATCAGTATGCAAAATTAGATGAAAATTTGACAGTTTTTGAATATCTAAAGACAGCATTTGAAAAAATTTTTGATGCAGAAAGAAAACTAAATGAGCTCTATGAGAAATTAAGTACTGACGATAAAGTCATAGACAGAATTTCAAAGCTGCAAGAATTTCTCGAAAATAATGGATATTACCAAATTGAAAGCCAGATAATGAAAGTTTGCGACAACCTCGGAATAACAGCTATTGGTATTGATAAACCATTAAAGAATTTAAGTGGCGGCGAGCAGACAAAAATTATTCTTGCAAAATTACTTTTGGAAAAGCCTGATGTTTTATTACTCGATGAGCCAACTAACTTTCTCGATAAAAAACATATTAAATGGCTTCAAGAATATTTAAGAGCATACAAAAATGCATTCATAATTATTTCGCATGATTTTGATTTTCTAGACAAAGTTACAAATTGTATATGCGATATAGAATTTTGCAGTCTCAAGAAATACAAGGGTAATTTCACACATTTTCTAGAGCAAAAAGATTTTAAAAGAGAAGGATATTTAAAAGCGTATTCGATGCAGCAAAAACAAATCAAAAAACTTGAGCAATACATAGCAAAAAATAAAGTGCGAGCATCAACAGCAAATATGGCAAAGAGCCGCCAAAAACAACTTGATAAAATGGACAAGCTTACAAAACCGCAAATAGTTCCCATGCCAACATTTAATTTTAAATCGCTGCCAATTAGTTCACAAAAGGCATTAATAATAAAAAATTTGGAGATTGGATACAATTATGCACTGTTGCCAAAAATAAATTTTGAAATCAAATCGGCTCAAAAAACTGTAATTACAGGATTCAATGGAATTGGCAAGTCGACACTTTTAAAAACGCTGGTAGGTCAAATAAAACCTATCAGCGGAAATTTTGAGTTTGCACAAAATACAAAGCTTGGATATTTCAAACAAGATTTGCAGTTTGAAAATCCAAGCCTAAATGCAATAGAAATAATCTCTGCCAAATTCCCAAAGCTTAGTGAAAAACAGGTAAGGAAATATTTAGCTCAATGCAGTTTGAAAAGCAAAGATGTTTTGCAAAAAGTTTCATCACTTAGTGGCGGTGAGCAAACAAAAATAAAAATATGTTTGTTGATGCTAACGCCATCAAATTTTTTAATACTGGATGAGCCAACAAATCATCTTGATGAAAATTCAAAAACAGTTTTAAAAACGCAACTAGAAAATTGGCAAGCAAATTTAATTTTAGTTTCGCATGAAGAAAATTTTTATAAAGACTGGGCAGACAAAATTATTGATATCAATAATTATTTTGCCTAATTTATGTTAAAAATTTATGTTAAAAATTGTGGTTAAATTTTTTTGTTAGATTATTAACTCTTTCTATACATGAAGATTTTTTGTTTTCGTAATCAGTTACTACATCTTTTATAATGCGTGCAATTTCTCTCATGTCTCCTGTGTTTAAGCCGCGTGTTGTAACAGCTGCAGTTCCCAATCGAATCCCACTTGTTACAAATGGACTTTGTGTTTCAAAGGGAACAGTGTTTTTATTGCAAGTTATGCCAATTTCATCAAGACATATCTCTGCCTGCTTGCCAGTTATATTCATATTCCTTAAATCTACCAATAATAAATGATTGTCTGTTCCTGCGGAAACTAAATTGAAACCTAAATGCATAAGTTCATCGGCAAGAGCTTTTGCATTTTCAATTATATTTTTGCAATAAACTTTGAATGAATCATCTAATGCTTCTTTGAATGCAACTGCCTTTGCTGCTATTACATGCATTAGTGGTCCACTTTGTACGCCTGGAAAAATTGCTTTGTCGATTATCTGCGCATATTCCTTTTTGCACAAAATCAATCCGCCACGTGGACCTCTTAGTGTTTTATGCGTTGTAGATGTAACAAAATCAGCATATGGTACAGGATTTTGATGCAGACCAGCTGCAATTAGTCCCGCTATGTGCGCCATATCTACCATTAAATATGCGCCAACTTCTTTTGCAATCTCAGAAAAAATTTTAAAATCAATTTTTCTAGGATATGCACTGTAACCTGTAATTATTAGACGTGGCTTATTTTTTTTAGCTATTTGGCGTATGTTTTCATAATCTAACATTCCTGTTGATTTATCTGAGCCATACGAAACAATTTTATAATACCGGCCTGAAAAATTTACTGGACTTCCGTGAGTTAAGTGTCCACCATGCGTTAAATCCATTCCCATTATTGTATCGCCAGGTTCTAAAACTGAAAAGAATACAGCCATATTTGCTTGAGCGCCTGAATGTGGTTGAACATTTGCATGTTCTGCCGAGAATAATTTTTTTGCACGCTCGCGCGCTAAATTTTCTACAATATCAAAATTCTCACATCCGCCATAATATCTTTTGCCCGGATAGCCTTCTGCGTATTTATTTGTAAGAGGCGAACCCATTGCTGCCATCACAGCTTTTGATACAAAATTTTCTGAAGCTATTAATTCAATTTTGTTATTTTGCCTGTCAATTTCTTTAGAAATAGCTTGAGCAATCTCGTCGTCAACATTTTTTATTTCATCAAAGCTGTACATTTAATCATCTCCATAATTATTAATCTTGGTAGAAATTATAACACAAAAAAATATTATAAAACATACCAAATTCTCACAAAAAAAATGCCCGCATAAAAATAATGCGAGCAAAATTAAAAACATCTAAAATTTATTCATCATTAAGTTTTAAAACACTCATGAATGCAGATTGTGGAATTTCAACACTTCCAACTTGACGCATTCTTTTTTTACCTTCTTTTTGTTTTTCTAATAATTTTCTTTTGCGCGAAATATCACCGCCATAACATTTTGCAAGTACATCTTTTCGCATTGCACTTATTGTTTGGCGTGCGATAATTTTATTTCCAATACTTGCTTGAATTGGGATTTCAAACAGTTGGCGTGGTATTTGCGTTTTTAATTTTTCTACCATTTTTTTTCCGCGTTCGTATGCAGTTGAACGATGAACTATAAATGATAATGAGTCAATTAATTCATGATTAATCAAAATATCTAAGCGAACTAAATCTGATTCTTTATACCCAATCAATTCATAATCCAAAGATGCATAGCCACGACTGCGTGATTTCAAAACATCAAAGAAATCATAAATAATTTCGTTAAGCGGCAAATTATATATTAATCTTACACGTGTATCATCTAAATATTGCATATCGATATAAATTCCGCGACGCTCCTGGCACAATTTCATAACTGCACCAATATAATCAGGTGGCAAAACAATTTGTGCTTTTATTATTGGTTCTTCCATTTTAGAAATTTTAGTAACGTCGGGTAAATCGCATGGATTTGATAAATCAATACAGCTTTTGTCACTCATATAAATTTTATATACAACACCCGGAGCTGTTGTAACAAGTTCCAAATTATATTCACGCTCAAGACGCTCTTGAATAATCTCTAAATGCAATAATCCTAAAAATCCGCATCTAAATCCAAATCCTAAAGCTGAAGAAGTTTCGGGCTCAAAACTTAAAGATGCATCGTTCAAGCTTAATTTTTCTAATGCATCGCGAAGCATTGGATAATTTGAACCATCTGCAGGATAGATACCGCAATAAACCATTGGCGTCACTTTTTTATAGCCAGGCAGTGGATTTTCTGTCGGGTTTTCAAAATCTGTAACAGTATCTCCTATTTGCGTATCGTGTACGTTTTTAATACTTGCTGTAAAATATCCAACATCCCCAGCTTTTAATTGATTGCATGCTATAAATTTACCAGGTGAGAAAAATCCTGTTTCGACGACATCAAAAGATTTTCCTGTTGCCATAAATTTTATTTTGGAATCTTTTTTAATTTCTCCATCGAAAATACGCACAAAAATAATAACGCCTTTATAAGCGTCATAAATTGAATCGAAAACTAAAGCTTTGAGCGGATTATTTTCATCACCACTTGGATATGGAATATCATTAATAATTTTTTCGAAGACTTGGTCGATATTTATATTTGCCTTTGCGGAAATCAAAGGTGCATTTTCGCTACTGATTCCAATTATGTCCTCAATTTCTTTTTTTACAAGCTCAGGCTCTGCACTTGGCAAATCAATTTTATTTATAACAGGAATAATTTCTAAATTCGCATCAATTGCCAAATATACATTAGCAATAGTTTGAGCTTCTACACCTTGTGTAGCATCAACTACTAAAATAGCACCTTCGCATGCTGCCAAACTTCTTGACACTTCGTAATTAAAGTCGACATGCCCAGGTGTATCAATTAAATTCAAAATATAATTTTCATTATTATGGGTATAAGAAAGGCGCACTGACTGCGCCTTTATTGTTATACCCCGTTCACGTTCCAAATCCATATTGTCAAGCACTTGATCTTGCATTTGTCTTTCACAGAGCAAACCTGAATTTTGAATTAATTTATCTGCAAGAGTTGACTTGCCGTGATCAATATGTGCAATGATACAGAAATTTCTGATAAAATTCTGGCGCGACGGCATAAAAATCACCTTTATTTAAAATTAATAAAAGCATTCCTGAGGTTTTGAATCGGAAAAATTAGTTTCATCGTATTTATTTTTCATGCGATGCAAATTCTTTATGGTTGATATTATGAAATCTAATTCATTTATATTTAAAGTACGAGATAGGCCATTAACGGCATCTAATCTTGAATTATATTCATCATTTTTATTTTCACACATAGCTAATTTTTCAGCGGAAAGTAAATCATCAATAGATAGTTGAAAGATATCGCAGACACCCAACAAAAGTTTAATATTTGTACCGCGTTTTCCACGCTCAATTAATCCAACAAAACTTGGAGAGACATTTAAAAAAGATGCAAGTTCTTCAGCAGTCATACTTCTTTTTAAACGTTCAGCCCTAATTCTATCACCAATAATTTTTTTTATATTTTGATTCATGGATAAACATCCCCTTTCATTTTTTTATTATATCACATATAATATTTTTAAATAAAAAGAAAACAAAAGAGGCGAATGGAATGGAAAAAAAAATTTTGGTAGCAGAAGATGAAAAAAATATTGCAAACATTATTGCTTATAATTTAAAAAATGATGGCTACAAAGTTTTTTGTGCATATGATGGACAAGAAGCTTTAGATTTATTTGAATCTGAAAAGCCCGACCTTGTTTTACTTGATATAATGATGCCAAAAATTAATGGCTTTGATGTTTGCAAACAGATTCGTAAAAAATCGCAGGTATCAATTATAATGTTGACAGCCCGCGCAGATGAAGTGGATAAGGTTTTGGGGCTTGAACTTGGAGCAGATGATTACGTTACAAAACCTTTTAGTGTTAATGAATTAATGGCGCGTGTTAAAGCAAATCTTAGACGTAGCGACAACAATTGTGAATCAAATATAGTTTCTTTTGGAGATATAAAAATTGATTTTAATCGCTATGAAGTTTTCTGCAATGACAAAATGATTTCGCTTACGCCAAAAGAATTTGATTTATTAAAATTTTTGGCGATTCATCCTAACAAAATTTTTAATCGTGAAGAATTATTGAATAAAGTATGGAGCTATGAATATTTTGGTGATGCAAGAACTGTTGATGTTACAGTAAGAAGATTAAGAATGAAAGTTGAAAAAACTCCTGATGACCCGAAATTTATTTTAACAAAACGCGGTGTTGGATATTACTTCAACTTTAAAAAATAAAAATTTTGATTCAAGTTCTACAAGCTTTTTTTGTAAAAAAGCTTGACCAAAAAACTTTAATAAAAAAAAATCAGGCATTGCCTGATTTTTTATGGTTTATTTTTGTTTACTTTTTCTTTTCAAAGAAAAAGTAAGAAAGAATTTATAACCGAGGTATTAAAAATGAAAAGTATAAAAATAAAACTAATGTTTCTTTATTTGACATTAGTTTTTATTGTAATGATTGTATCTGGAACTTATATTTTGTCTTCGTTGAAAAATCAGGAACTCAATAAAATTAATAATGAAATTACAAATTACGCATTGTATATCGATGAGCAAATTATAAATGAATTGCAGTCGCCAGAAAATTTTCAGCATGGTCTTGAAAGTCTTTTCTACTCTGCTAAAAATAATATGCAATGCTCTATATTAAATTCGCGTGGCGCAACTATTGCTTCAACTTCTTTGCCATATGAAGAATACAATAATCAATCAATAATAAAAGCAATGCAAGGTGAGGAAAGTTTTTCATATTTGAAAGAAAGACGTGACGACAAATTAATTATTTGGTACAATTATGCACGACGCTCGCAATTTAATGATTCCGATTACATAATATTTATTAGAACAAATGCCGCATTTTTCCTGGATAATATCTATAAAATGACTTTCACTTTGATTTTCGCATTGATTTTGTCTTTGATTTTAGCTGGGGCAATTGGTTTTTTGTTTGCCTCGACACTTACCGGCCCAATTATAAATTTATCTAATAAAGCAAAAGAAATTGCTAATGGAAACCTTAAACAAAAAATTATTATAAACAGTAATGATGAAATTGGTGAACTTACTTTGAGTTTCAATCACATGACTCAAAAATTAGATCAAACTATGCAAAAATTAACTACGGAAAATAACAAGCTTGAAATTATTTTGCAGAATATGACCGATGCGGTATTGTATTTTAATTCGGATGGACAAATTATGCAATTTAATTACGCTGCACAAAATCTATTGGGTTTTAAAATTGATAAAATAAATTTTGAAGACCTTACTAAAAAAATGGGTATCAAAAATAATTTATCGGATTATAAAAATAATTTTTCTTTGTCGTACGATGAAACAATTATTATTAATGGAAAATATCTTAATGTAAATTTTGTGCCCTGTCACAATAAAAATGTCTTGGACGGTATATTGATTGTATTGCAGGATATCACAAAGCATAAAAAATTAGACGATATGCGAAAAGAATTTGTTGCTAATGTTTCGCACGAAATCCGTACGCCGCTCACAACTATAAAAGCATATACGGAAACACTTTTAAACGGAGCGATAGATAATAAAGATTTAGCTTTGGGATTTTTAAATACAATAAATGATGAAACACAAAGAGTTTCAATTTTGGCAAAAGATTTGTTAGAGCTATCGCGTTTTGACAATAATCAAATGAAATTAGAATTTGCTTTACTAAATTTATCCGAGATACTTCAAAAAAGTATTGAGCAAAATAAAATATTATACGAGGCTAAAAATCAAACAATTAATTTTGCACAAAAAGGGGAAACATATATAATAAATGCCGATGCGAATCGAATCAATCAAGTTTTTTCAAACATAATATCTAATGCAATAAAATACAGTCCAAATGAAACGCAAATAGATATTTTTATTGAGCAGACTTCAAAATATTTTAGGGTTTATATAAAAGATAATGGCTATGGAATACCAAAAGAAGATTTGCATCATATATTCGAAAGATTTTATCGGGTAGATAAAACTCGCTCAAGAAAGATGGGTGGAACAGGCTTGGGATTGTCCATAGCGCAAAAAATAATGGAAGCGCATGATGGAAAAATTACAGCAAACAGTAAATTAAATGAAGGCACAACGATAATATTACGTTTCAATAAATTCAAGGAGAATGCAGATGAACAAAATTAAAAATCTTGCATTAATACTGCTTATATTAATTGCAATAGTGCAAACAAATATATTATGGCTGCAGAATATTTCGCACCATAATTTTTTTTATAAAACGGCACAGCGTGAGAAAATTCATCAATATCATCTTGCACAAAATTTTAAACTAGAAATAAAAAATGAAAAAAATCTTTTCGCTGTTATTTATAAACCGGATGACCAAATAAAAAAAATTACTGATGACATGCTTAAAGAAGTTTTTGAAAAAGGTAAGTTTGTTTCAAAAACTAATTTTGATTTTGACTTAGAACTTAAAAAAACAATTTGCATATATGATTACGATTTCTTCATTAGTGTAGAAAATTTTGCTTCGTATCTGGGTACAAAACCAAACAATATCTCAAAGCTTAAAACTTTTAATAAAATATTTTTTGAGAGTGATGCAATAGCATTTGTAGATACACTTGAAAAGAAATTATATCGCTATCAAGCGAAAAACAAGTTTGATTTTTCAAGCCTTTTGCAACAAAAATATGAATACGATAAAAATTTAATACCTGTTGTAGATTTGTCATTGCCCAAAATAAAAATCAATAATCCATACGCGCAAAACAATGATTTATTAATGAATACAATTGAAAAAAAATTGGATTGTTTTTTCATAAACTCTGCTAATAAAAATATTGAAAATGTAAATAATATTTTCACGTTCTCTAATAATTCAGTTGTTGTAAAATATTATCCCGAAAATGTTTTAGAATATACAAATTACCAGACGCAAGACAAATCGTCAGATTTATTAAATGATTACGCAGTGGCAATTAATTTTATAAAAAAAGATACGTGTGTAACAAACGATTTTATTTTAAAAAGATATGAACAAGATGATTGCCAATCTGATTTTTATTTTGATTACGTAATAAATAATGTGCCGGTTGAAATTGAAAAAAATTTTGCCCAAAATATCGAGCTTGAAAATTTTATTTACGTAAGTGTTAAAAATGGTGTCGTTTCAAAATACAAGAAGGTTGCTTTTAATTTTATCGCATCTGGTGATTACACTAGATCCAAATCTAAAAAATATGTTTATGGCATTCAAGAAGACTTTTTATCCCAATTTTGATAAATCTTATCTCATCTCCCAAATTAATTTTTCATTAAAATTCACTTTTTGAGTAATAATATGTTTCGTAGACAACCGATTTTATTTTCGGAAAATCTATTTTATATAATTAAGGGAGGAGATTACAATTATGAATTCAAAACCTTTAGATTGGACTGCTCTTACAATTTTAATTATTGGAGCTATTAACTGGGGATTAATTGGATTCTTCCAGTTTGATTTAATTGCAGCAATTTTTGGTGGAGTAACTTCGTGGGTTAGCCGCATACTTTACGCCATAGTCGGTATTGCTGGTATTTATTCATTATGTTTATTTAATAAAGTAGAAGAAGAAAGTTTTTCTCGTAATTAATTTTCATACAAAAAATCCGTGTAAGCTTCTAAATAACTTACACGGATTTTATTTTAAAAAAAAGGAGTTTTTTTGAAATAAAATATTCAAAAAGTAACAAGCAGGAGCAGTAGGACTCGAACCCACGACATCCGGTTTTGGAGACCGACGTTCTACCAACTGAACTATGCTCCTATCTACAACAAATATTATAACAGAAGTTAAAAAATTGTCAAGAAAATTTTTGTGAGATATTCATTTCAATAAAAAAAATATACATAAATAAAAATTAATTAACTTTCAATGATTTTCTGCTCGTCGTTAACGTCTTTCACATTTGTAATTATTCGGTCGGAAATTTTAATTGATGGATTTAATTTTGGGTCAATAATAATAAAACCATTTTCTAAGATTTCGTCAGCATAATTTATTTTTTTAAATTCTGCTATGCCGGTATTTGCAATATATATACCGTAAATTTTTTTCATTTGAGAAATTTCATATGATTCATCGGACGAAATTATAATATCTTTTGATTTTAATCCATTTGATTCTACGTAATAATAATTTTCATCTGAATCATAAATTTTAACTTTAACTTTCTCATTATTTTTTTTGATTAGTGTGTATTCATTATTGTCTTTTAACACAAACTGCGTAGGTATTTTGAACAAATTTTTTTTATCTATACTACAAACGGGAATTTTAAATCCCTGAAGTTTTGTATCGTCGAGCTTGAATTTAATACTTCTATTTTGCAGATAATCTTGAACAAATTTTGTGCATTTCATTACTAAACAACTTTCGTTTTTATTTTTAGCAATAATTTTTTCTATATATACATCAATTGGTGTAAAATTGTTTTCATTTTCTATAAATATAGTTTTTGAATCATTTTCTTTGAGATTTTCTATGTCTTTATTCTTGACATAACTTACTATATACCATTCGTTTGACTCTATGATTTTGAAAATGGGCTGACTTGCTTCAACATATGAATTATCTATCGTCTCAATGCTTTGAGATTTTATGTTTGTTTGTTGAGAAGTTAGGTTGTTTAATTTATTCAGTGTATATGTTTTTTCCAGGCTGTCTATGAAATATGAAACAATTCCTGTTTGAGTTGCGCTAATTGATTCAATATTCTTTTTTATTTTTTGCTCTATCTGCGATTTTTTTTCATCCATCTCCTTTACGTCTCCACGATTTTCGGTAAGTAAAATTTGATTGCGCAAATCAAGATTTTTTTTAATTGCATCGGCAAAAGAATTTATTTTATCAAAATTATATTGACTGCAAACATAAATGTTTTCATCAACTATTTTTTCAATTTGGTTGTTTGCATTTTTAATATCGTTTTGAAAAAGAGAGATGTCAATACGATTTTTTTGCATATCGAGGATGTCATTATTTATTTTTGACAAATCATCTTCTAATTTTTCAACAGATTCTTTATCTTTAATAGTACAGACGACACAGTTTTTCTTAGCTATGTCAAAATTGTGGAGATTAAGCGAGATTGCGCCAGACTTTTTGGATGTATAAATTTTTTCATTTCTTACAATAACGCCCGAAAATATTTGAGGATTGTCAGAGTTTGCATATTCTATTAAGGTTGAATTTATTTTTTTTTGTGTAAAAAAAGATACGCAATATCCAAAAATATAAATCATAATCAAAAAAAATACCATATAAAAAAATTTACGGGCAATTGACTTTTTTGGAGTCTTCTTTTTTACATATTTCATTTTTAATCTCCCATTTTTATTTGTGCTTGAAATTAATTATTTTTTTCTATATTGATTGTGACTAAAATTTTATCGGTATTGCCTTTTTTTACCTGCAAATTATTTTCAAGAATGTCATTTAAGTTATAAGTAATTGTTTTCGAAAGTGATGAATTATCTATATTAATTGCAGGTAATTTGATTGAGTTTACGTCTTTTTTATTTTCACCGGTAATATCTATTTTTTTTGGTTCATAATCAATACTTTTTAATGTGTAACCATCTGCTACTTTTCCAATTGTCTCTGGTTTTTCTATATCAACTGTCTTGTAAGAATCTATATCAACTTTTACTTTTACTTCTTTGTTACTCAAAATAAAATTATTTGTTACATCATCATTATCGTTATCGAATATTTTTATTGGAATTTTGGTAACAATATTTTTCGTAGCAGACGTAGTATCAATTTTTAATGTTATGGGTTTAATAGATTCGATAATAGTTTGCGCACCGTAAAGTTTTAAATTTTGCGGCTCAATATTTATATCTTTTATATAATAATTGTTTGCAACTTCGCCAATTGTTTCATAATATATTTGTTCATTTGCAGTGATGTAGTGATCAAGAAATATATCAACTTTTGATGGATAAACATTTATAATTTGATAGCGTGAACTATTTAAATAATTCGAGAATGAAATATTTACAGGCATGCTTAAAGAATTGCCAACGTATTTTTCATACGACGAATTTATATCTTTGAAATTTATTGTAGCTTTGAGATTGTCTGGATTTTGATTAATAAATTTTAAATCGTTACGAGTTGCTTGAACTTGTACATCAATTTTGCTATCTGCAATATTTTTTTCGTTAAGCATAATAAATCCATTATCAGAAAGATTTTCTGCATTTGAAAATTCAAGCGGCAGGGAATATGTTGAAGTAACCGTTGGATTGTTTACATTAATTGCTATTAGCCATAAAGTAATTGCAATAACTAAAGCCGTTAATTTGAGCAAAATATTGCTAGTAAGTATTTTTTTAATTTTGTTCATTATTTTTTCGCCTCCATATTTTTAATTTTGTAAATTTCGTATTGGATTTAGTATTAATTGAGGAAAAAATATTTCTGATTTGTTTTTCATTTAAATTTGTGTGGAGCTTACCGTTTTTAGCAATTGAAATTTCGCCACGCTCTTCCGACACTACAAGAACATATGCATCTGAAACTTCACTTGCTCCAATTGCCGCTCGATGTCTTGTACCAAAATCATGTTTTGCAACATTTGGGCTTAGCGGCAAAATACATGCAGCAGCTTTTACCTTATTATTTCTGATAATAACGGCGCCGTCATGCAGCGGTGTCTTGTTTTCAAAAATATTTACAAGCAATTGATTTGATATTACGGCGTCTATTAGGATTCCTGTCTGTTCAAAATCTCCAAGTGGAACTTCTTTTTCTATTACAATTAATGCACCTGTTCTTGCATTTGCCATAATCTTGGCAGCTTTTATTATTTCATTTATTGTTGAATTTGAAACTTTTTGTTGTGTATCATCCGTTTTCATTAATGATTTTATAAAATTACCCTTGCCAAGTTGCTCAAGTGCTTTACGTATTTCCGGTTGAAATAAAACTATTACGGCTACAATTCCTACATTAAACATATTGGAGATAATCCAATAAAGTGTATTGAAATTAAGTATGCTTGAAATAGCAAAGATTATTAGTACAACAACTACTCCTTTAAAAAGTGACCAGGCTCTCGTTTCTTTTATCCATAACATAATTTTATAAATTACGTATGAAACTATTAATATATCAATAATGTCGTTAAAATTTATGAATAAATTGCGCACGTACGAAAAATAATTCAAGCATACCAGCTCCCAAATTTTATTTACTCTACATTTTATTTATATTAAAACAAAAATGAAGTTCTAAAGCAAGAAAAACATTAATGTCTCAAGAAAAAATTTATGTGAATATAAAATTTTTATGGGCATGATTTTTTTTAGCAACTCGATTTTTTTATGCAACACAAAAAATTTGAGAGTGACTACGTTTTAAAAATTTGTTTTTAAAAAAATGAATTTAAAATTTAAATGCAAAAAAAATTTAAATGCAAAAAATGAATAACTATGAAAATGTTGGGCATTGAATAAAAAAATCATTTGAACAAATAATAGATATTGAAAGTCGCAAAAAAAGTTATATATGACTTTTATTTTTCGCACATTGAAATTTATATTACACCAAAATTACAATTTGGAAGTTGTCTTGCTTTTTGTTCTGGTAAATGTTAAAGTGAAAAATGTAGCAGTTGAGTCGATGTATATTATTGATTGTTACATTAAGATTAAATCAAAAATATGTATTGACTAATGGATTTTATTGCTGCTATAATATTTTTGTTGCTGAGATACGATCCCACGACATACTGCATATTAGGGATTGATCTCGAAAATTAATAAATTTATATTTTAAGGAGGAAACAAAATGAAGAAAAAAATTGCTTTTATTATGGCATCTGTTATGTCTTTATCAATGATGCCAACAATTAATTCTTACGCATCTTCTGATAACAAGTTAAGTAATGGCAACGTAACTGTTTCAGAAAAAACTATGTTTTATGAAGCAGGTACTACAAAGCCACAAGCTGCTGGGAACTCTAAAGTTAAATATTTCTCAGAAGCTAACTACTTAAACATTAAATTAGAAGATGACATCGTAAGTAGTGCTTCGCACAAAGTTTCATTTGGTTTGGAACTTACTAATGCTAAATTTGCTTTTGCTGATTGGAATAAGTACGCAACAACTACTCCAATTAACGAAGGTAAAGGTGAATTAAAAAATGGTGTCTACACAAGATACAATGGTGGCGATAGTGTAGGATACAGCTTGACTACTCAAAGCGATGATTACGCTGTTGTTGAATTGAATCAAGACGCTACTGCAGGGGAAACAATTAGAATTCCTTTGATTGCTAGAATGGATGAAAACCTTACAAAAGGTGAAGCAAAAGTTCGCGTAGATGCAACTGGTAGCGGATTATCTTCTAATTCACTTCTTTTTGCAACAATAAGCAAAGGTTCTACAAATGCTTATGTAGAAGACGCACAAACTGGTAAAAACAAAATTGCAATTCAAAAATTAGTTATAAAAGAAAATGTTGCAGGTTCTATGAACCCAGCTGATGGTGACGGTTTCTATCTTGAATTACCAAGTGGTTACTACTTCAGAGATAATGGTGTTGAAGTTAAAGGTATAAATGTAGGATTAGGCGAAGTTACTCGTAACTTTGAAAACGGTAACAGAAAATTTGATGTTACTTTCAAAAACTTCATGGCTTCTGAAGGAAGAATTGGTCAAATCACTATTACTGGATTAGAAATAATTCCTAACTCTTCTTCTGATGCAATTACTAAAGAAGATGTAAACATTAGCATTGATAACATTGGAAGTTCTGATATGGTAACTTCTCAAGAATTCACTGCAGGAACAAGAGCTGATTACAGCATATCTTTCAAAACTGATGGAACTGTTCCTACATTATTAAATGGATTCTATGACACAAGTTCATATACTAATGACAGAACTAAATCTGTAAAAGTTATCGTTTCTGAAGAAACAGCAGGTTCTTTAATAAATGGTGGAGACTTAGTATTAACTTTATCTGATCGCGCTAAAATTAGAGGCGTAAAAATTGAAGATAAAGAAAATATTGAGCAAGCTATTAACGGAACTTATGAATTAGGAAAAACTTACAACAATGTTGAAGTTAAAGATAGCAAAGTTACTTTAAGAGGTATTGCAAATTCTTCTTCAACTGAAAAAGCTAAATTTACTATTTCTTTCTATTTAAGTGTTGAAGCAGGATTTGTTGGCGATGTAACTATGTCAGTTTCTGGAGACGCTATCAGAAATAGTGCTTCAGTTGAACCAGTTGTTATAGCTAAAACTATAAATCCTTTAACTGCTGATGTTCAGACTTCTTACATTCAACCAGGTCAAACTGTTGAATTAAGTGATATAGTATTAACTGAACAAATGGACAACAAAGGTTACTCCGCATTAGAGTCAGGTAAAACAATTGTTTTAGGAATCAACAACAACAATAATTATTTATCAGTTGTTGGAACTCCTACAATTAAAACTGAAAATGGTTTAACAGTTAAAAATGTAAAGACTAGCAGTACAAATGTAAGTGGTTCTGCACTTTCTTTCACAATAGATGATGCTTCATCTAGAAATAAAGCTTCTAAAATTACAATTTCTGGTCTTAAAATTGCAACAAGTGCAGCTACTCCTCAAGGAACTTATACTATAGTTGCTGGTGGTAATGCAATAGCTGGTAACAGCACTGCAATAATTGGTTCTAACAGCGATGTTGCTTCTTTCTCTGCTGAAGGTATAGCAGTTGCTAAATTGCAATACGGTGGTAAAGTAACTATGAAAATCACAATTGGTGATAAAATGGTTACTGTAAATGGACAAAATATTGAAATGAAACTTGCTCCATTCATTGATGCAAAAACTGGAACAACTTACATGCAAGTAAGTGATATTGTTAGAGCAACTGGCAAAACTTGCACTTTTTTTGACAATAGAGTTCAAAATGTAGAAGGAATGGACAAAACTTTATTTGTTACTTTCGGAGATAGAACTTTCGAAAAAGACAAATCAATTGTTAAAATAGCTGGTCAGACAATTCCTGAAACTATGACAAATGAGCAAGGTCAAGCTGTTAACATGATTATTAAAGATGATTACACTTGCTTGCCATTAAGATACTTTGTAGAAAGAGTATTAGGTCAAACTATCAACTGGAATGGCACTGACAACACTATAACAGTTGAATAATTAAATTAAAAATCAGCCCCTTCATTGGGGCTTTTTTTATACGAAAAAAAAGGAGAGGTTAATATGAATAAAAAATCTTTTGTATCAGGATTTGCTATGGCTACAATTTTGTTTGCTAGCTATAATGTGTTTGCTGTTGGTGGAAAAATTGAGGCTTATTTAAAAGATGACTACAAAATAGAAATTGATGACATAGAGCTGCAACGTCCAGACGATATGCGCATTATAAATTTTGGGGACAGAACTTATACGCCTGCAAGATTAATTGCAGAGGCAATGGGTGGAAAAGTTGATTGGGATGATGCAACAAAAACTATTAAAATAACTAAACCTGAACCTCGGGTTGTAGAAAAAATTGTTGAAAAAATAGTAGAAGTTCCGAGTGATTCCAAAATAAGTTACCAAACGCTTCCTTTAAAGCAAACAAAAAAAGATTTTATAATTAATATAACAGGGATGAGTATGAAAAATAATTTGACTTATATTTATTTAGATGCAGAAAACAAAACTGGTGATGCAATTGAAGTTGATTATAGTAGGGCACAAATAAAAGCAGAATCGGGCGAATATTTTGCAAATTCAATGTCGGCAGCAGATTGGGGTAATAGTATGGATACGGATGAAAAGCGTGAAGGCCGTATAATGGTTTTTGATAAAATAGCCGATACAGACAAAGAAATTACGTTGTCAATCCCAATAAAATCATTGGTTGGAGGAAGTATTGACGAAACATTCGAATACAATATAAAAGTTGAATAAAAAATGAAGGTGTTTAATTTGAAAAAAATTCTAACGTTTACACTAGCATTTTTTTTTGTACTAAATTTTTCTGTATTTGCAGATGAAAATAAAATTTCGTACGAGCAGGCATTAAATAAAGTTATTGAAAATACGGATGCATTAGAAAATTTAGAAGACAGTATGGTTTATTTGGATGAAGTAAAAAGCAAGGCTAATACAAATCTTAGTGATTTAAATGCAAGTATGGGAATGCCGCTGCAGCAAGCAAGCACTGCATATACTCAAATAATTCAGCTTACACGCGCAATAATGTCTTATGAGAACCAAATTTCAAATTATGAAATGAATAAGCAAATATTGCGCGATACGGCGGAGTTTACACTGCGCAATCACATTGCAAATATAAAATTATACATGATGGATATAGATTTGCTCAAAAAACAGATTGAGCTTGGTACAAAAAATTTGAATGTAATAAAATTAAAAAATGAGCGCGGATTAGCGAGTGATTTAGAGCTATCAAATGCACAAAATAATCTCGCTCAGCAAAAAAATAATCTATCTAATTCAAATATTAAATTACAAAATGAGAAACAAGCTTTAAATAAATTAATGGGTCTTGATATTAATTCTAATATTGAAGTTGAATTAGAAATGCCACTCGAAACTTTCGATAAGGATATTGATTCTTATGTGTTGAATGAAAAGAATAATTCACCTGTGATTCTTATGCAAAGAAAGCTTGTGAGCGAGGCCCAATACGCCGTGGACTCATTTACAAATTTAATTAATGAAGTTGAGAGTGAGCCCGTTAATAATCTCAAGAAAACAACTCGCGAGTACGAGCAAACTATAAAGACATTAGAAAATAACATTAGAAGTGCGTATAACAATCTAAAAAATCTTCAAGAAAATCAAAATGCTCTAGAGAAAAATCTTGCATCTATGCAAAATATTTATAATACAAATTCAATAAAATACAAAGCAGGTTTGATTAGTGCAAATATGTTAGAAGAGAGCAAAATAAATGTTGAGCAGGCGCAATATATGTTAGATAAAAATGAAATATCGTGTTCAAATTTAATTTTTAGTCTCAATCGTTCATATTTGCTTATGAACTAATTTAATAAAAAAATAAAAAAAATGAACCTCAAATATTAAACAAAAAAGTTTAATAATGATGGTTCATTTTTTATGTCTAAATACAGAATAAGGTTGGCCGTTTTTAAATTAAAAAAGGAAATTTTTTATATCGGAAAAAATCTTAGGAGGCGGGCATATTATCTCTTTATTTGCAAATTCGTTATCATTAAATTTTATTTTATATGCATGCAAAAGTTGATGATGCAAATTAAATTTATTTTTGAAAAACAAATTCGTATCCTTATCACCATATTTTGTATCGCCTATGATAGGATGCTTGATACTTTGCAAATGCGCACGGATTTGGTGGGACTTGCCCGTAATTAATTTTATTTCAAGCAATGTAAAATCATTGGTAAATGCAATTGGTTTGTATTGCGTAATGATTTTTTTGCCAATGCCATTTTTATTTATTTGCGATTTATTTAAAACTTCATCTTTGACTATATAATTTTCAATATGTCCAGCTTTATCTATTTTTCCTTTGACTATAGTTAAATAATATTTGTCAATCAAATGATTTGCTAGCAAATTATTTATTTTTTGCAGTGCCAAAAAATTTTTCCCGCAAATAATTATTCCACTAGTATTTCTGTCAAGACGATTACAAATATTGATTTTATTTGTGTATAGACTATACAAACGATTTAAAAGTGTATCATTGTCAAATTTTTGAGCTGGCTGCGATAAAATGCCGGCTGATTTTTCGCATATTAAAATATTTTTATCTTCATACAATATTTTTATTGGTCTATTGGATTTAATTTTTCTAACTTCCTTTTGAAATTTATTTATTGTTTCATCAGACATGTATATAAAAATTTCGTCATTGGCTTTTAAGATTTCATTGCCAACAGATTTAATATTGTTCAATTTAATATTTTTTTTCCGAAGCATTTTATATATGAAAGATTTTGAAGCGCCATTAAAAAATTTCAAAAGGAATTTATCTAAGCGCTGATTTGAGTCTTCAACATTCACTTTGATTTTTTTCATTGTATCTCCTAAAAATTTATATTCAACAAATATTAACATTATAACAAATTTGTGATATAATTACTTCAAATTAAAATTTAAAAAAGGTGAATTATAGATGGAATTTAATATAGCAACAGAAGAAAATGAAATTCAAAAAGAAATTAACAAGCTAAATGCTTTAATAAATGATTTTTATGATTATCTTTCTTTAACTGATATAGAAGAAATGCAGCAAATAGAGACTATTCGTTTAGATATTGTGCAACAAATAATAGAAAATCCATTTTTTTATTATTCAATTAAAAGGGCTTGTACGCCAGAAAATCTTATGCTTATCTATTTTCAGCTGACAGGTAAATTTTATGTAACTAGCAATATGCAAAATCATTTAAACGATTTATTAAATGATTCGAATGGAAAATATGAAATTATGGCTAAATGGACCAGTTTTAAACATGAACTTATTAATAACATAAATTTGTCAGAAGATTATGAAAAAATGTTTTGGGCGAATTATGAAGATTGTAACATTTTTTTTACTTTCGTAAAACAAGATAAAAAATATATGCTTATGCTTTGTTTTGCTATTGAATGTTTTACATATGATTATATAAATTTTTATCAGTATTATGCAAATGGTGCATTTTCTGTATATGATTCGAGATGTAATGCAATATTTTTTTTAAAAGAAGAATTTTCTAAGCAATCTACTATTACTTATGAAGATATGGGTATATCTAATAAGCAGAATGGGTTTGTAAATTTAGTTAACTTTAATCATGGAATTCATTTAGAAGAATACACGCGACATGGACTAAATGAATTATTATGCAAATTAGAAATGACTTCTGATAATAAATCAAAAATATACAGTTGCTTAGATAAACTAACAAAATCAATATGCCTAGCGAAAGCACCTAGTTTTTTTAAATTTGAAGGTAAGTATTTACCCAAATATATATCGTCTGATGAGTCTCCAGAAAATTTGATTATTTTGTTTAATGAATTTAAAAATATGATTGATTTATTAGAAAAGGATATAAAATCCGAGGAAAACTCTAAGTTATTTGTGTATTTAAAAATGGTTTTAGGGCAATATGAAACCTTTATAACTCAATATTTAGAAATATATTTAACTAAAATTAGAGTACAGAATTTTATAAATAATATACTTAAAAGTCTAGTTAAAGAAATTGATAAAGAAGATGATCTTTGGGAGAATCTTGTTTATGTTCCACTTAATTCACTTATGTTTATTTCAAATTTCTATCAGGTATTAAATGAACAAGAAAAACAAAATTACATCAAATTTATTAAAACAGTTATAGAGTTTTGCTGTGAACAATTTGATGAGAAAACTAAAAATTATTTTAATTTTTTTCAAAGAGAATCATATGCACCTGTATTTTCATATATAATTGAAAATGATGATTTTGTTAAGCTTTGTCTTAACGATATGTTATTATTTGAAGAATTATGCAACGATAAAGAAAAATTTTTTATTGTATTACAATATATTTCATTTTTCCCTAATTCAAATTTTGATAAAAATGAAATTGATAAATATAGAATTGTTGATTTATGTATACATAATTTAATGTTGAAACAAATATCTCCAAATCAAATAAACAAATTCATATACGAAAATCCAGTTAAATTTAATTTATGCATTAATTTATGCAAATTGTTTTTTGATAAAAACCAAGAACATATATTATTATACAAGAATATTTTTAATTTAATATTAGACGCATATGATTATTTATCTGTAGACAACGTAAATTTTCTACAAAAGTGTGAAAATAATTTAATTAGTCGTAACAAATTAAATTATTGTTCGAAAAAATTACAAGCAATGAATATTTTATTGGCAAAAAAGGAAATAACTATACAATCTAAAGAAAAAAATGAATTTCTATCAACATATTTTAATTTTGTTATAGCATCACTTTTTTATGCTTCTGAATCTGAAATAAATTATTTTGACCAATTAATAGATGTAATTATAGATATAATTAAAAACGAAAAAGAAGAATTTACACTAATAAACACTATAAATTTATTTAGTCAAATAAATCATGAAACCATATTATTACTTGCCAAACATCCGGAAGATTCAAAAATCGCGAATATATTTTCTAATATTATTGATAATTCTAGACTATTAGAAATCACAAATACATTTTTTATATTAAATGGCAATATAAATGTCAATCAATGTAAAGATGATGATAAATTATATATTATTTTTTTAGCACAATTGAAATCGATGTATATAAATGAATTGCAACAAAAAAATTCAACATCTCAAGAAAGAATAAAAATTATAGAAACTATTAAAGAATAAAAAATGCAAAAAAAAAACCGGTAATAAACCGGTTTTTTTTTAGATTATCTCTTGCTAAATTGCGGAGCTCTTCTCGCTTTCTTTAAACCATATTTTTTTCTTTCTTTCATGCGTGGATCACGAGTTAAGAATCCTGCTTTTTTTAATGCAGGTCGCAAATCACTATCAGCATTTAATAATGCTCTAGCAACTCCATGACGAATTGCACCTGCTTGACCAGTAAATCCGCCTCCACTAACTTTTACTTTTACATCATATTTAGACGAATTTCCTGTCAATTCAAGTGGCTGGCGTGCAATAACTTTTAAAGTTTCCATTGGAAAATATTCATCAATTCCTATTTTATTGACAGTAATTTTGCCTGTACCCGGACGCAAATAAACACGTGCTACAGAAGTTTTGCGTCTTCCGGTTCCATAATATATCTCCAAAAATTATCCCTCCCATTAATATTTTATATTTAATTGAACAGGTTTTTGAGCAGTTTGCTTATAATCCGAACCTGCATATACATATAATTTTTTCAACATTGCGCGACCAAGATTATTTTTAGGTAGCATACCTTTTACTGCATGGAACAATACAAATTCAGGTTTTCTTTTAAGCATATCTTTTAACAAAATATCTCTTACTCCACCAGGATATCCAGAATGATGTCTGTAAAATTTTTGATTGAGTTTTTTACCTGTTACTTTGATTTTTTCTGCATTTATAACAATTACATTATCGCCAGTATCAACATGCGGCATAAAAATTGCTTTATGTTTTCCGCGCAATAATTTTGCTATTTCAGACGACAATCGTCCTAAATTATGATTAGTAGCATCAACAATAAACCAATCATGTTTAACTTGACTTGGTTTTGTGATAGAAGTAGTTCTCATTTTTTCCTCCCAATACAAAAAATTATTAAGGGCTTAAGTGGCATTAATCATTATAAAATAAATGAGGGCATAAGTCAATACAAAAAGGCATATTGCGCTGTACGTTTCATAAAAATTTCTGCGTACAATAATATTAATTTTGATGTTTTAATCAAGATAAACTTGTAAATTTGAAATAAATTTGTCGTTTTATGTGAACTTTGCTTTTTTCAAATGCTTTGCTATATTTCTATTTAGAAAATATTTTTTGTTAATTAATACATGTTATGTTTGTGTTTGGATAAGATTAATCATGTCTGATTGTTTTATTTTTATAACAATTTTGGTATATAATATGTAATATATATTTGAATTATAGAAAAGAGGAATGAGGTGATTTTTATGGAAAACCAAAATGAGCAACAAATAATAATAATGGATAAAATTAATAGTCTTGAGAATCAAACAGATCCTTATATCACGCAAGAAGATTGGCCGAAGTTTAGAAGAATACCGTTTCAAGATATGCGTGTAGACTTATCATTGTCAAAAAATCTGACTATTTCTGCAAATAATCCTTATGGATGTTTAAATGGAATGCTTAATACTGCAATTGCCAATTTAGCGCGAGCAAACTTGGAAGTTGATGAACTTGATATTAATAATTTCCCTAAAGATGCTTATGATGGAGTTATTAATCTTACACGCTTAAATTTTTCTAATAATAGAGATTATTTTCCGAATATAACGGATGTTTCCGAAGAAGATTTAATAGAAATTATTAAATTACTAGTTAAAAGTTATTACGATTTTTTAGAACCGTATCACTATTTATATGAAAGTAAATACTATAATACTCAAGGTCCAACAGATCACTCTCTTCACTTTGAGTTTGAAGAAAAAGAAAATGTGCTTTTTAAAGATTATCCACGCGGTAGGTCTTTTCCTGATCAAAATCGACGTATCACAAGTAATCTACAAATAGCAGCTTTTTATGATAGAAGTTTGATTAATTGTGAAAATATACCTAATGAACGAATTCTTTTATTTTGGATAGCCTTTGACAACTTAATACCATTAACTTATGATGAAAAAACTAAATTGGCCCAGTTGTTAAATACGCCTGACCTTCTTTTAACACCAGTACAAAAAGCAATAAAAGAAAAAATAAATAGCAAAGAATTTCAAAATAATGTAATTAAATTATTTTTTGAATCATTTAAACCGTGGCCTAAGCAAGGCGTAACAGAAATAACAATAGATAATATTAAAGAGAATATGCCAGATAAAAATCATATTATATATATAATACATGTGTTAGATAAAAATTTAAATAAACCAAAAAAGCAATTTAAATATATTTATTCGGGTCAAGTAAAAGGACTTTATGAAGGAAAAGAATACGAAGAATACTATAAGAGTAAGCATAATGGGAAAAGTTTGCAACCTTTAACACAAGAGCAGATAAAACTAATTTATAAATATTCTAAAATAAAACCAAAAGTTAAGTTTGCTGAATTGAGTTGTGTTTGGGTAATAAGAAATATTAAAACATATTTTGAGAATGCAGATTTGGATTTGGATGATATAGAAAATATTTGTTCAAAAAAACCGTTTAATAAATTAAATAGGGCTGAAACAGTGGAATTTATTAATACAATTAGAAGCAAACTTTCTTTCTTAATTAATAATGATGAAAATTTTCCAGAAAATTTAAGTGAAGAACAAGAAAATATATTGGTTGATTTATTTGATTTATTCTCTGATGGGACTGAATTATCAAGGGAAGAAAAAATTGAACTTTTAAAGAATGTAAAAAAAGATGATAAATTTTTTGAAACATCATATGTCACTAATCCTAAATTTGATAAATTAGGTTTAGACGATGAAATTAAAGAATTTCTCTCTTATCTGTTCGATCAAGACTATGATTTGAGAAAAGGTATGACACAAAGTTTTAAAGATGCAGAGGAGCCACAAGCAGTTGATATCTTATCGATTTTACCAGAAAGTTTTCAAGAAACAGTAGAAAGTTTTGATCTTTATAAACCTCCAACCCCTAAAGAGGTAAGTGATAGATTTACAGATTGCATTAAAAATGCAATTATTAAAATTGAAAATGAAAAAATACCATTCGAAAATTGGTCATACAATCACCAAAAAGAGTTAAAACGGCAAATCGCAGAAGATAAACAATTTAGTGAAAGCGAAAAAAAAGAGTTATTAAAAATAAAAAGCTTGTCTGCAGAACTAAAAATATCCATAATCACAGGACAAAACTACTTAAATTTATATAGCTTTAGTGCTACTAAAAATACAACTTTTGAATCCGAATTAAATAAAGGAAATTTTAATAAATATTTTGATCCTAATGATGAAATTCATTATAAACACCATGAAATCTTTTTTGAAGCAACAAAAAAATTTATTTTAACCTTAAATTTAAAAAAAGAGAATTCATATTGTATTTACAGATTAAAAACTATTCTTCTTTACAACGGTCTTTTACAAACTGATATAAAAGAACGATTGTTTGAAATTTTACCTTTAGAAACGAAAATTTCATTAATTACAAATAAAAGTTTTTCAAATCTTTCAGAACAATTGATAGACTTTTTTTCTATCTTAACTAATGAAAAAATAACTATATTACCTGATTCTGATAACGGAAAAAATATTTTGTATTCAACATTAAAAGATATTATTAATAAGTTAAACAATAATTCTCTTAATCTTTCTTTAAATGATTATACATCACTTTATTATTCACTGAACAAAATTTTAAATAGCGAAAAATATTTTTCAGTTACAAAAAGACAAGATTTATTTAATCTTTTATCTTTAAAAAATCAAGTTGCTTTAATTACAAACAATAGTTATCCAGATTATTCAATAAAAGGAAATGGCTATGTAAAAGCAATATGTGAAAACAAAAGTTATTATTCAAATTCTGAAAATATCACTCCAGAATTTCATGAACTAAAAGTAAAAACATTAACATCAGCAGCAATTGATAAACTATCTTTTTATCCACAAGAAAAACAAATTGAAATAGTGCATAAAATTACAGATAGTTTATTTGTAGAAAATGAAAATTTACTTGTAGAAGATGAGCATAAAAGCGAAATAGACAAACTTAAAAAAGAAATAATTATTCAATACTGTCAAAAACAAGATAATTTTTCTATAAAAGCATTTGTAAGGGGAATACTAGAATTCAATGTGCCAAATCTTGAATGTTTCTTGGAAAAAATTTTAAGATTATATGGGCACAATTATCGTAAATTGCTGCGTTTAATAACTAAAATAACAAACGATCCTCATACAGTCATAATTTTCAAAAAAATTTTACCTAATATAAATTACTCAATCTTTATTCAACAATACAATGAACAAAATGAAGAAAATAAACCTAATTTCATACATGATATTGCTAACCAATGTTATAATTATGCAAATATTGAATTTATTCAATCCAAAAATCAAAACCAACCACGTTAAATTATGATTATGCAATACAAAAAAAGTCCAAACTTATGTTTGGACTTTTTTTGTATAAATTAAGGAAAAAAAGAATAAAAAGTGGAGATGGCGAGA
>CAMTJU010000012.1 GCA_947073045.1 uncultured Clostridia bacterium
CCGCCTTTTTTATATTTGCATAAATTCCACGACCTTCCCTGACAGCTTCTACTATTGTAGAAAAATTATCGTCGGTTAAAATCATGTCGGCTGCACTTTTTGCAACATCCGTTCCAGTTAAACCCATTGCGCAACCAATATCAGCTATTTTTAAAGCTGGTGCATCATTTACTCCATCGCCTGTCATAGCTACAACAGCTTTATTATTTTGAAATGCTTTTACGATTTTAACTTTGTGCTGTGGCGAAACTCTGGCAAATACACTGTAATTAAAAATTTTTTTGCTAAGCTCACTATCGCTTATTTTTTCAAGCTCACTTCCATTCATAGATTTATCAGTTGATTGCATAATACCAAGTTTTTTTGCAATAGCTTCGGCAGTTATGACATGATCACCCGTAATCATAACAGGTTTAATTCCGGCTATTTTGCATTCTTTTACAGCTAAAGCAACTTCTTGGCGCGGTGGATCTATCATTCCAATTAGACCTGAAAAAATCAAATCATTTTCAATTTTAGAATCACCTTCGCGAAAATAATTTGACTTTTTATATGCAATTGCCAAAACTCTCAAAGCTTTTGAAGCCATATTTTTATTGTCAGTGGCAATTTTTTTTCGCATATCAAAATTCAATTCACATATTTCGCCATGCTTGAAATAATATTTGCAATGTGAAAGCAAAACATCTGGCGCACCTTTGGTAATTATAAAATATTCATCATTTTTTTTATGTATAGTTGTCATTAATTTTCTTTGAGAATCGAAAGCAATTTCACTCACACGCAAATATTCTTTTTCCAAAATATTTTTATCTATCCCAGAATCTATTGCCGCTAAAACTAGAGAAGCTTCTGTAGCTTCACCTATTGTTTCATATTCCTGATTAGAATTTTTTTTCAATACAACATTATTGCATAAACATGCTTGTTTTAAAATTTCATTCTCATTGTCCAAATAATTTTTTATTTCAACCACACGCATTTTATTTTGAGTAAGAGTACCTGTTTTGTCAGAACATATTACATTTGCACAACCTAATGTTTCTACTGCAGGCAATTTTTTTACAATTGCATTTTGTTTTGCCATACGCCTTACTCCTATTGCTAAAACAATTGTGACGATAGCGGGTAATCCTTCAGGAATTGCAGCAACTGCCAAACTTACACTCGTCATAAACATTTCAAATGGAGCAACTTTGCGAAATAAACCCATTAGAAAAATAATTGCGCATATAAAAAGTGCGCCAATACCAAGAATTTTTCCAGTATGGTCCAATTTTTTTTGAAGCGGCGTTTGGACGTTGTCGTCCGACATAATCATATCCGCTATTTTTCCAACTTGTGTATCCATACCCGTTGCAACTACAAGCGCTTTTGCACGACCATAACTTACGTAACTTCCGCAATAAATCATATTTATTCTGTCAGCTAAAAGAGTGTCTGTATCGAGCACCTTTAATGCATTTTTTTCACTAGCTATAGATTCGCCAGTAAGTGCAGCTTCCTCAAGTTTTAAATTTACACTTGAAACAAGCCTTGCGTCTGCGGGGACAAAATCTCCTGTTTCAACTACAATTAAATCTCCAACAACTATTTCATGTGCACAAATATTTTTTATTATTCCATCACGAATAACTTTTGCATTTGGGACCGTCATTTTTTTTAAAGCTTCTATTGAGCGCTCTGCCTTGTTTTCTTGCACAAATCCCATTATTGCGTTGGCAGTTACAATTACCAAAATTATTATTGGATCTATGTAATCATTATTATGCTCGATAAAGCTTACTAAAAATGAAATTAGTGCCGCAATTAACAAAACAATAACCATAAAATCGTTAAACTGAGCAAAAAATTTTTTTAACATGCTGTTTTTATTTTTTTCTTGAATAATATTGGGGCCATTTTTTTTCAAGCGCCTGTCAGCTTCAAAGCTATTCAATCCATTTTTTATATCCGTTTTTAAAATATTTGATATGTCAGGCAAATTTTTATCATGATAATTCATTTGTAATCACTCCATTAAAAATTTTCTATGGAGTATTTATATTTTTTTTAGGACAACTTTATGACAATATTTTATTAGGGATAATGTTTTTTTGTTTCTTTTTTTTATAAAGAGCTCGTTTTGTTTTTCCAAAACAAAAATTTTATTTCTTACTTTAAATAAAATTTATCAATGCACAAAAAAAAGTAAGGAAAATAATTTTTTCCTTACTTTGCGCTAAAAATTCAAATCAAAATTTTTTATTTAATTTTTTTTGATAACCTTTTCAACAAGATTCGCAAAAGCTTTTGAATCATTTACGGCTAATTGAGCAAGCATTTTTCTGTTTATGTTTATATTAGCCTTTTTTAATCCATTCATAAGCTTGCTGTAAGAAACGCCATTTTGACGGGCTGCTGCATTTATTCTTACAATCCACAAACGACGATATTCTCTTTTAGTTTGCTTGCGACCTGCAAATGAACTAGCCAATGCCCTCATAACAGATTGCTTAGCAATTCTGTACTGTTTACTTCTTGCTCCAACAAAACCTTTTGCAAGTTTTAATATTTTCTTATGTTTTTTTCTGGCATTTAAAGCACCTTTTACTCTTGCCATTTTAAATCCTCCTCTATATCATTTTTTTGTATTGGTTTTCAAAAGCAGAACTTATAAGCGTAGATTTTCTTAAATTTCTTTTGCGCTTTGAATTTTTAAATCCTAAGATATGTTGCTTATTAGCCTTATATCTTTTTAATTTACCGCTACCAGTTAATTTAAAACGTTTTACAACTGCCTTTTTAGTTTTAATTTTAGGCATTATAATTCCCTCCAAATTATTTTTTTGTAATTGGTGCAAGTATAAGAAATACACTGCGGTTTTCAAAAGTTGCCGGTTTTTCAATCAAACAAATTCCATTTAATTTATCAATAAATTCTCTTATAAGTGCATTTGCAGATTCTTTGTGACCCATCTCGCGTCCACGAAATTTTATTGATAATTTGACTTTGTTGCCTTCATTCAAAAACTGAATAGCTTTTTTAATTTTTACTTCTAAATCATGTGTATCAATATTTAATGAAATTCTAATTTCTTTTACAACAAATACCTTTTGCCTTTTTCGAGCTTCCTTTTCCCTCTTTATTTGCTCATATCGATATTTACTGTAATTAATAATTTTACAAACCGGTGGTTTTGCATCAGGTGAAATCTTAACTAAATCTAATTGTTTTTCTTGCGCAATCTTTCTTGCCTGCGCAATCGGCACAATACCTAACTGAGTTCCATCAGAATCAATTAAGCGTACTTGTTTATCGCGAATCCTTTCGTTAATAAATAAATCTGTAATAATTTACACCTCCATTTAAAATTAAGCAAAAAAAAACTGACAAAAAGATGTCAGCCGATAGTAAACTATCATATGAAATAACCAGACACTATAAATAAGTGCAAGGTGAAAAGCCAACACTTTTTCTTTTTATTATTAAACACGAGTTTAATTGTAACACAAAAAAATATTTATGTCAAACATAAAAAAAGAAGGACAAATGTCCTTCATAAAATTAATCTCAAAAAACATTTTCAAACTTTATTTTGTAGAACAGTAATTGTGCGTAAAATTTCGCGTACGGACATTTTTTTTATGTCTATTTTCTTCAATTCTTTTATAATTATGCGATTGGCTTCTTCATCAAAGGGTTTTTTAACTGCATAAAACACTTCTTTTGCTTCTGAATTATTATTTTTTTCCTTGTCATTGTCATCAAGCATTGCAAAAATTTCCTGTGCACGCTTTACAATTTGTTCTGGCAATCCCGCCAATCTTGCAACATAAATTCCATAGCTATGATTAATATCGCCAGGAACAATTTTTCTCAAAAAAATAACATTGTCGCCATCTTCTTTAACAGCTGCACAATAATTTTTTACTCCGGAAATTTTACCTTCCAGCTCCGTCAATTCATGATAATGCGTAGCAAAAAGAGTTTTGCAGCCAAGATTTTGTGAAATATATTCAATAACTGACCAAGCTATGCTTAATCCATCATAAGTTCCCGTACCGCGCCCAACTTCATCTATTATAACCAAACTGTTTTTAGTAGCACAATGCAAAATATTTGCAACTTCATTCATTTCAACCATAAAAGTACTTTGGCCGCTTGCTAAATCATCTGAGGCCCCTACCCTGGTAAAAATTTTATCAACAACGCCGATAGAAGCACTCGAAGCTGGAATAAAGCAACCAATTTGTGCCATTAAGACAATTAATGCAATTTGGCGCATATAAGTTGATTTACCTGCCATATTAGGACCAGTTATAACAGATAATCTGTCATTACTCAAATTTAAAAATGTGTCATTAGGAACAAATGCGGAGCCTATAAATTTTTCAACAACCGGATGACGACCATCCTTTATGTCAATAACTCCAGAGTTATTGACAATCGGCTTGATATATTTATTTTTATCTGAGACATCTGCAAATGATAAAATTACGTCAATTACTGAAATCAAATAAGCAGTTTTTTGAATCCGCGAAATATGCATCGATATATTTTTTACAACATCCATAAATATTTCATATTCAAGCTGATTTATTTTTTCTTGGGCATTAAATATATCGTCCTCAATTTTTTTAAGCTGTTCAGTAAAAAATCTCTCGCAGTTAGCAAGAGTTTGTTTTCTTATGTAATAATCCGGCACTAAATCTTTATATGAATTACTAATTTCTATGTAATAACCAAAAACTTTGTTGTTTCTTATTTTTAATTTTTTTATACCAGTTTTTTCGCGCTCACTTTCTTCTAAATCCGCAATTATTTTTGCACTATTTTCACGAATCTGACGCAAATCATCTAATTCTTTATTGAATCCAGATTTTATAAAATTTTTTTCTCGCACATTAAAAGAAGCTTCCTGAACAATTGAAGATGTAATAAGATTATAAATATCCTCGAGAATATCAAACTGGTTATAAATTTGCACTGCGTATTCTGACTTAAACATTCCTATAATATTTCTGATATCAGGCAAATGCTTAAGGGAATTACCTAAACAAATCAAATCTTTTGCATTTGCACTATTCATTGCAACCTTGCTAAGTAATCTTTCAATATCATAAATAGTATTAAGCAATTCTTTTAGTTCTTCACGAGAAATATTGTCATTTAAAAATTCATCTGTAAAATCCAATCTTTTATTTATTTCATAAACATTTATAAGCGGTTGCTCAATCCATTTTCTGATTAATCTTGAACCCATAGCAGTTTTTGTTTTATCAAGAACCCAAATGAGTGAACCTTTTTTGGATTTATCACGATTTGTTTGCGTAAGCTCCAAATTTTTTCTTGAGGCAATATCAATTATCATAAAATCACTGTTAAAATATTTTTTCAAATCAGTTATTTGTGCCTGGAAACTTTTTTGTATTTGATAAAGATATTCCAATAAAGCACCTGATGCAATAATACAAAGATTATCTGATTTTTGATTTTCGAAGCCAAACCCATAAAGATTTAACGTTTTAAAATGCTCACATAAATTATTGTAAGCTGTATCAAAATTAAAAGCCCAATCAAAAAATTTTTCAGCTTTGACGTTAAATATATCATAGAAAGATTTTTCAAGTTTAGAGCATTCATCATTTATAATAATCTCGGCTGGGTTGAATTTAGCTAACTCATCCAAAACTTTTCTTTCGTCTACTTGTTCCAAAGCTAATGTCAAAAACTCGCCCGTTGTCACATCAACAGCCGAAATTCCATAATCATCACTTTTTTTATAAACACAAACAATATAATTATTTTTTGATTCATCCAAAACATTTGTATCATCTAAAGTACCTTTGGTAACTACGCGAATAACTTGGCGCTTTACCAAAGTTTTAACTTTTTTTGGATCTTCCACTTGTTCCGCAATAGCAACTTTATAACCACGCTCAACAAGTTTAGCAATATAACTATCAGCCGAATGATAAGGCACACCGCACATTGGTGCACGATCTTTTTGCCCACATTCTTTACCTGTCAAAGTTAATTCAAGTTCTTTAGAAACAATAACTGCATCGTCAAAGAACATTTCATAAAAATCGCCAAGCCTAAAAAAAAGAATACAATCTTTGTATTCATTTTTTATATCCATATATTGTTGCATCATTGGTGAAAACATAATATCAACTACTTTCTGTCATATTCAGCAAGAGTATTTCTCTCGACAAAACTATAATAATCATTTCCTGAAACAACTATATGATCAAGAACTTCAATATTAAGTGGCTCAAGTGCTCCAATTATTTTTTTTGTTGATTCAATGTCAGCTTTTGAAGGCAAAAATGAACCACTTGGATGATTATGTACAAGTACAATACTAGTTGCTTGATATTTAAGAGCAATCTCAACAATCTTTCTAGGATAAATTGGTGTTTCATCAACTGTGCCTACGGTAACCAAAACTGACTCAATTAATTTTCTTTGTGCATTGAGGCAAATTATAAAAAAGTGTTCGACAATTCTTCCAAGCATTAATGAAACTGAGTAATTGCCAATCTTTTTTGTTGAATTCAAAATTGGTTTTTCAAACAAAAATTTATTTGTAGAATATCTTCTGGCAAGTGATGGAATCATTGCAATCAAAACTGCCGTATTAAGGCTGACATTGCATTTATTCATAATAACAATTGGATCAGCTTCAAACAAATTTGTAAGTGAGCCAAATTCATCAATCATCTTATGCGCTAATTCATTTGTATCACGCATCGGCAGACAATAAAACAAAAGCAATTCTAAAACTTGATGATCGTCAAACGAATCCAATCCATAATCAATAAAACGCTTGCGGACACGTTCTCTGTGCCCTTTATGTAAATTTTTTTTCATATGTCAAACACCTAGAAATCAGTAAATTTATAAAAAATATTGTTATAAATCAAATTAAGCAATCGATTCGTTTTTCTTAATGCATCTTTAGCCATTTCGACAGTAATTAAATTAAGATCCATAGCTTGTGCTATTTCATCTAAATCTAAAACTCTAACTTTTCCATCACTTTCTATTATAACATCTGCAAGTAAATCTTCAACTACATAATTATTTTTATCAATAACCACATTAACAATATCGCAATAATAAAATAAGAAACGTTTATCTTCATCATAAAGTTTGCTTACTTTAAAACCTTCCTTAATAAAAACACAAGATCGCCCACTAGAAAAATTTTTTTTAGTATTTAGTGTAGTATTCCATTTTGTAATTATGACATCACTATCAACACGAAGTATATCATCACTGAGCAAAATTTTTTCATCAGGGATAAACCTTCGCCGATATAGATTAATTTTTTGCAAAATAATCACCTGCCCAAGTTTCACTTTGGTAATATTTTATCACAAAATGACAAATATTGCGCAAAGAAAAACTTTAAAAGCATTTGATTTATAAATACATTGACTTTTTTTTGAAAGAAATTAATTAAAAATATGCACGCAATTATTTTGCATTCATAAGCAATTAAACCAATTCGGCCAATTTTTCAACAGCTACATATATATCAGAAATTTTGTACCACGTTCCAAAATCAACAAGACCTGTCGATGGCAAATAAAATATTTGCTGAAAAGTTTGTACAGCTCTGCGCGTCATGTCTCCAAATATTCCATCAACTCTTAATTTTGGAATTGCGGGATAATTTCTGCTTATTGCCAGCAATTGATTTTGTATTGTACGTACGTCATTTCCTCGCGACCCAACTTGCAAAACTGTTCCTGGAAAAGACGATGGAACTCCAGAAACTTTTCTAGCTTGTTCAAGATAAATATCTTGCCCGTAATAATTGCGCAAAATATTTATTGCGTTATATCCTTGATCACCAAGATATTTTGAACCCCATTGCGACATCCAATTCGGACAACTTACTCTAATTCCGTCACAATATTGAGCTAAAAGCGGCTGGCGTATTCCAAACTTCGTTATATAAGTATTAAACATTTCGTCTACTATAACCGATATTGATTTATAAATATTTCTGCCATAAATAAAAGCGTGATCGTATGCTGTAGAAGAAGTAATCGTAAAATTATAACCTTTGTTTCTATACCATTCGGTAAACACGCGATTCAATGCAAACGAAATTATTGCAAGAACATTAGCACGAATAGTTGCGTCTGGCCAGGTTGAATAAATCTCGCTGCACGCAACATTTTTTATATAATCCTTAAACAAAATATAATAATTAGAAGCTGAAGTATCGCTTGGAACTCCATCATGCACTACTATATATTCTGGAATAACGACTTCATCTAAAACAATTTCACCAGTTGGAGGATTCAATGGCTTTACTGCATCCTCAGGAATTTTTGGATCATAATTACCCCACAAAGTATTCGGACCAATATTAATTACAATAGGTGCAGCATCTTGCGCTCCAGTTTCTGTATTTATCTGCTGCAATGCCATTGAGTTAGATAAAATTTGTGTTCCGTTAACATCTACATTCCTGTATCCTTGCATTTTTGTTTCTATATTGTATGTTGCATATGGTTTTACGCTTTGCTCCGATTCAAGTGAATATTCCTCAGGTGGCGCAGGTAAATTTATTATAGGCGTTTGGCCGGATTCATCCGTTATTAATTCCTCGACTATATCACCATTGTCATTTTTCACTGTAACCTGAACATTTGCAAGCGGCATTCCAATACTTATATCATTGACTTGAATCTGCAAACTACCTGTACTTTCTTGCATAGCATCAAAATATCTTTTGCTCAAATTTTGCATAATAAAACCCCTCCAAAAAAATGATATATAATTATTTATGTAAAATAGAAAAAAAGCGTTACAAATTTATTTTGATAACAGGAGAAATTTTAATATGAAATGGCTTATAGATACCGATTCACCATTGTATAACATAATGAATTTTTTTGCAGATGTAATTATTTTTGCCCTTATATTTTTCTTGTGCAGTATACCTATATTTACAATCGGTGCTGCAAATTGTGCAATGTATTACTGTGCACAAAAAAGAATATTTGAAGAAAAAGCCAGTTTAAGAGATTTTTTTGGCGCATTTAGAAAAAATTTTATTATTGCCACATTAATCTGGATATGGACATTAATAATATTTTTTGCACTATTGATAATATGGATAAATTTCTCGCAAGTTTATGCTTTAATACCAATATTAATTTTTTTGCTGCTAGAATTAATTTTCACCTGCATATACATTTTTCCAATAATAAATAGAAACTGCAAATCAATCAAACTTTCGTTAATAATTGCGCATAAACATTTGCCTACAACTCTACTATGTACAATAATTGCAGTCATAATAATGATAACATGCGCTTTTTATCCATTACTAATATTAATAAGCGGCGGATTGTATAATTTTTTAACAGCTTATTTTATAGAAAAAATTTTTCGAAATTATAAAATCTAAACTCTGCTACATCTTGAAACAAGTAAAAAATACACGCTTCAAAAATACAAATTCAGTTAAAATTCCTTCTACATCAATATAAAAAAAATTATTGGACAATAAAATATTTTTTCGTCCAATAAAATAAATTTAGACAACAAAAAAGCCGTAAGATTACTAAAATCTTACGACTTTTTTTTATTTAAATCATTTTTGGTAGTGAGCTGATTAGATGTAATATTAAGTTGTTTATTGAGCACGAGCTAATCTAGATCTTGATGCTCGAGAGTTTTGAAGTTCTTGACTATCCCGTAATCCCAAAATAACTTTACTACATAGATTTACATAATCATTTGATATAGCAATTGTACGTTTTTTATCAGATTCATCAAAGAAATTATTAATACCAGTATAAACAAAAATTGCGGTATTCAAACTATCAAGAAATTTTGGCAATGAAAGATTTACTTTTTTATTATCGTCTAAATACCACGAATACACCTTATTTGTACAAATAGAATGCACACAATATAATTTATCATACAAAAGAATATCATATTTTTTATCAACTTGATTAACATTATCTTCTGTAGACTGTTGACTTTCTGCAGATTGATTAATAGTAGTATTTGTATTTTGATCTGTAGGTTGTGATAACTCTCCTTGATTATTATTATTTACTGTAGGCTGTTGAATTTCTGTAGAAGAATGAGGATCAGATTTTTTAAGCCACCCAATTTCAGCAAAATTATTACAATAACCTTCTATTACTTTTTTTAAATTACTTTCTAATAAATTCTTGCTTTCTGTATTTAGCTCAAAAATCGATAATAAAGGTGAAATAATTTCATATAATATTTCAGAAATATTTTTAGCATTCTTTGATTTGTATGGATCACAAATAAATGATTGACAAATATTTAAAAATCCATTTTTACTTTTTTCTAAAAATTTTCTATCACTATAACACAAAAATGACTTATCTATAATTTGTTTCTTAGATTGCCAATTACTCTCTATTTTCGTTTTTTCTTCACTTAAATTTTGGATTTTAATATTTAGATCTGAATTTTCATTTGAATCTTTTAAAAGAACGTTTTTATTATCTAATTCATTTTGAATTGAATTTACTTTATTAGTATTAAGTAAACTAATTCTATTAACTAATACCTTTCTATATTCATTATAAAATGTTATATATTTTTCGCCATACATTGAAATGTCTTCAGTTTTATCTGATCTTGTACATTTAGAAAGAAACATACGATATGTCATGTAATCAAATAATTCCACAAACTCATTAATATTGTTATTAAATTCTGTATCAGAATTATTATTAATAGAATCAAAAATTAATTTAGCTAATAAATTAATAGAATTAGCTGGACAATTATTATCAATCTCAATATAAGAATTAATCTTAACATCGTTTTCTATATTCAATTTTAATTTTTCAAAAAGTTTACTTGAAGCCAATTGACTTTCAAAATATTTTAAACCTTTCAAGTTTTGAGAAATTGAATCAAGCCGAGTTAATTTGTCGTTTATATAACTATTTGAATGACTGAAACTATTATTTTTATTCATTGCCTCCATATCATTAAAATAAAGTTTAATATCTGTCAAAAAATCATTTTTTCTATAAACAGGAATTTCTATATTTCTTTTTTTACATAAATATCTTGCAATTAATGCAGTCTTAAATTTTATATCACTAATGTTAAATTTATCATTTTCAAATTTATTATTTTGGGAATCATAATATTGACTAAATAATTCCGTTAACATTTCAAATACTTTTCCAGGGTTATCTAATTCTTCATTCGAAAGTTGATTTAATCTCATATAAAGTGCATAAAAATTTTTCCATTCCTGATTATTATTTTTATCGCTAATTTTTGAAAAATCTACTGGAATACATGACTCCAATTTCAATTCTTTTAATACCTTACTTATTTCATAAAGATCTGCGAATACCTTCTTGCTATCTAAATTAACTGACCTTAAAAGTTTTATTTTTTTATATTCTGGAGTATCTTGAATAAAAAAATTATTTTCATTTCCCATAGTAAAATTATCAATTACATTATTTATAATTTCGTTATTGGCCATATTATATGTGGCAACTATTTGATTGACCATACTGAAAATTTCGTCAACTGGAATATTTAATTCACTTGGATAGAGTTTGTTTAAAATATACGAAGCATCTCTTAAAATAAGCAAACAATATATATTGTCTTTAAACAGACCGGCATTTAATAATATCTGTAAAAGATTTCTGTTTTCAGTGTTATCATTATCAGCAAAAAGATTAAGCAAAACATTTGATATTTCTGGTTGATTTCCAAAAGAATCAGTTAATTTAAACAAAATATTTTCATATAAATTTTGTTCTGAAATACCACTTGACAAAGAATAAACTGAAACAAAAAACTTAACTATATTTTCTATTTCAACTCTCATTGCCTTATATCTACTTTTATCAAAACGCTTTGTAATAGAAAATTGTGTTTTTATATTCTCTATTCCATTATCAATTATTTTATTCATTTTTCTATAACTCATAGTATGGATATCTTTGTCTTCAGTAAATTGAATTGCGCTTAAAATTGCACAATGCAAACTTAAATTTTTAAAAAAATCACACTTACCGTATTCGTTACTTTTAACATGTTTAACTCCTACATCAGGCACACCTTTGGCAATGTCAAATAATTCTTTTATTTTTTCCTCAGATATAAAAATAAGACTATAAAGTTCAGGATATATAAAAGCTAATCTTTCAAAAACAAGTTTTATAATTTTTGGACCTAGGTCAAAAATATTACGAATCCTCTCTGATGAATCCTTATAATTATTAAAAATTAGATTCATGACTAAGTTTGCAATCATTTGTTTGTTTTCCAATTTGATTGCTGCATCCATTCTTATACGCCAATTATTTGTAATTGGTAAATCTGTCTCAGTTATATCCAATAATCGCTCTAAAGCGTTACAAATACGATTTATTTGTCTATAAGATAAATTGCCACCGGAAGTAAAATTAAAATATCTACAAACATATTTCATAAAATCTTCGCGCGAACCAAAAAAAGTTCTAGCAAAAAACAATTCAATTATAGTTTCACGAACACGTGCATTTTCATCACGGAAAAAAACATTAATATAATTATTAATCAATAACATATTTGGGCTCTGAACTTTATCTATATCCTTATTTTTTTCTACGATTTCATTAGTTATAGCAAAAAAGCTTTCTTCAGTTCTTTCTGCATCTTTTGCTATCTTTAAAAAGTCATCGTTTTTTCTTTTAAGTTGATCTGATTTGTAATCTATATATAATTCTAAATCGCGCGCAAAACTACTAACATCATTTCTTTTAGCATTTGTATTATACGAATTGCAGCTAATTTTACTAAATTCAAATTTATTATTTTGGTATTCAACAGATTTATTTCTATTAAAGTCATCTCTTAAACGCCAAATTTGAAATTTTTCCCACAACATAATTGGTGGCAAAACACCACAAGTCTTACGAATCATATAATATTCATCTGGAGAAGAAAAAATACCTGCATTGTAAGCATCTGCTAAAATATTTAACAATAACAATTGCTTTGCATATTTATTATCTTCTATAACTTCACCATTTTGAGCTTGTTTATCAAACTCAGCGATATTTATCTCTCTGTTTTCAATGAATGCGTAGGGTCTTGTGTAAATTGAATAAAAAAGTTCAAATGTTGCTTTTAATTGAGCATTTATATTACAACTAGTTAAATACTGCTTTACTTTGAAATCGGAATATGACTTATCCTTCATTAAACGGTACATCTCATTATAAATTTTTATTGTATCTTCTTTTTCCTTCGTTTCACTGTTTTGACATTTTTTATAAAACATCAACAATGAAGTTCTAAATATATGAAAGATTCTGTTTTTAATTGCTTCAATATTTTTTTCCTTAACAGCTAATTGTATTGGACAAGTTATATCTCCATTTGCAATATCAAGTAATTCAATATCAGCATCAGTATTTTTACAATCTTCTTCAAATTTTCCAAGACTAAAATCAAAAGTGTTAGTTGGATAAAAAGTTAAATCTACAAAATCCGAATAATTTACATTTTTTAAATATGAATTCACTACCTTCATATATTGTGAATCTTTCGTTATATTAAAAACACCGTTTTGATCGCAAACATTATTCCAGAAAATATCTGGTTGTAAATTTTCATTTGCTATATTATTTATTTTTGCCATTTTAGATACATCGTTCATATTACCTAATATATTTTTCTTGTCTATTTGGTCAGAAATTTTTTTTCTTTCATCGTTTATCTCTTTTTGCAATAAATTTTTATAATTATCAAACTTAAACCTAATATCAAAATTAAATTTATCGTTATCGTTAAAATCAAATTGTTTAACAAAATTTTCATACATAATTCTTTCGTTTTTACGCTTTTCAAAGTTTTTTTCAGTTGTGGCGTAATCTTTATTATTATTTCGTTGTTTTTTAAATTCATCTCGAGCAGATTCAAAAAACTTTAAATTAAATTCATCATAAAATTTTTCTACAGTAATAAAATCTTCAAAAAATTTCCTTAAATTTTTATTTTCGGGCTCTATTTTTTCACTTATCTTTGAAATTATAAAATTAACTGCCATAACCATAGCATATATTAAATTTTTTGCATCATTATCTAATTTTTCATCATTATCTTGCTCTTGCACAGCATACTCCGATAAAATTTTATAAGATTCCTGCATCATAATAGATCGTATATATACGCTAAATTCTTTAATATTTTTATAATTAATCTGCGATAAAATTTTTTCAAAACCAAGATAAAGTTCAGGAATTATTCTTTCAACAAATGGATACACATAACGTAATGATTCACTATCAGCATTTTCATTATTTGTGTTTTCATTTATTTTGTTAAGAGATTTGTTTAATTCATCTAAAATTTTTCTTAAACTCATATCATCAGTTGTTTTGCTTTGTAATTCCATTTTTGGCAGTTTTTGTTCTATGAATTCATTTAAACTGTTTATTACTTCTGAAAAATAACATTCTTTATCTTTATTAAATTCATCTCTTAATAAATTATAAATTAAACTAAGTTCTTGTTTAATTTCCGGATAATTATTGCAAACTTCATCACTTCTTGTTTTATTAAATAAAATTTCTTTATAAATATACTCACCATTTAAATACAAACTAGGATTATTTAGATAATTTTTTTCTAAAAGAACCATTTTTACAATTTTGGTCCCATATAATTCTTCTCCTTGAAAATCCATAAAATTAATCAATTGGTTAATTGAACCCTTCGCTACATTAATGTCAATCTCTTTACTAATAAATTTTTCAATTATTGAATTTATTATAATACGTACTCTTTCGCACATTTTTGTTTTACTAACTGTACTTATATCCAAAAGCAGTTCGTGGTAATTTTCATTAAGAACATTGCTATAAAAACTCATACTAAGTTTGTAAATACAATCACTGTTTAATTCACTAAATTCACCTTTATTGTAATTTTCAACATCACCTTTTGAAAGTGTATTAGAATAGTCTTCAGCCTCAAATAATTTATAATCAAATTTAAATAAAGAATTTATTTTATTTTCTTCTTTATTTTCTGTTTCTTCAATATTTGCATCTAGTGCTTGAATAACATCTTCAAATTTTTGTTTATCTTCAGATTTAATTTTTTTATTATTTACATCTTGCATAGCAGTTAAAACTTCTATTTCATCATTTTTATATTTTAATCCATGAAAAACCAATTCAGAAGTTGGCATATTACTATTCTGTATATTTACAAAACCACCTGTGCTATTACAATTTTTTGCAATAATTCTATAAACATAAGCTGTGTCTTGAAGTTGTATATCTGCATTTTTGCTTTTATTTGATACATATGACACAACACTATCTACACAATCATGTAAACTTACAGGCAATAAACATAAATAATTTTTATTTTTATCGTCAGTTTTCATGACATTTATCAATGTCTGAACTATATTAAAGTTTAATATTAATGATTTATCTCCTTTATTATTTTTAATAGCTATTCCCAATTTTTCAACTTTGTCTTTAAAAAATTGTTGACTATAATCGATATCACCTGCCCACACTCGTACAGCATAATGAATCCATTTTTCTGCTTTAAATTCCACGGTGTATCCTAATTTTTGATAAATATCAATAATTGTAGATACCAAATATAATTTTATCTCATCATTTAGCAAACCTTTTTCTTTGAATTTCTTAAAAACTTCATACACATTTTCAAAGTTTTTAATATAAAACTTAATGTCAGTTTTCTCAAATTTATTATTTAAACCATTTAGAAAATAGAGATACGTTTTAAAAAACTTCAAATTTTCTTCGCTATAAACTAGCTCATTTGGTACATAAATATTATCTAATACAAAATTTAAAAATTGTGCAGAATCAGCTTTCAAATCATTATTTATATCTCCGGAAATTTCTATACATTTTAACTTTAACTGCAAAATAAGTTTATTTAAAACGCTTTTCTTGCCTCCATATTCCAGATATTTTTTGGCAAATATAATATTAACAACTGCAATGATTTCTTCTCTTCTAACTTTGTCTTTTAAATCTTTCATTTCTTTCAATTTATCAAATAATGTATTTAAATTAAGTTTAAAATAACAAACAAGCCACAATGAATGTTTTGAGTTCTCTTCCATATCATTATATTTTTGTAATTTGCAAATACACTCATCTGGATTTATAACACTTCTTTTAGGTCTATTATCAATCAAATCTCTAAATATCGCTAAATTAATTAAATTACTATCTATTTTTACCTTTTCATCAATTAGTGTAGTAAACTCATTTTCATTATTCATGTATTCCCCAAATATATATGGTCTCAAATTATCGTTTTTGGCAATAGCTGCAAAAAGGGGTTGGAATTTTTCAAAAGCATTATCTGCAATTGAATAATTGTTTTGATCGACGGAATCGAAATAAGGTTTCAAAATTTCCAAACAATTATTTTCATTTACCTGTACCGCCTGACTATTGTCTTGAGCAAAAAATCCAATAAAATGTTGAAATTCTTCAAGGTAATTGTTATTAGCAGTTTTTTCATCTTTTATTTTTTTATCATAATAATATTTTAATTTGTCATACAGATTCCTCAAACCAGATTTAAAGATTTTATATTCATATTCCACAAAATTACAATTTTTTTTATCTTTGGAAGCATCGGAAACAAAAAAGTTTTCATATACTTTTATTTTTTTAGCAAAATTATCACTATCCATATTAAAAAATTTCGATAAATCTCCTTTATCAAAAATTCTATTTTTACATTCAATTAGCAAGAAAGCATCTTTTACTGCGCATTCTACAGCAAAATCAAATTTATTAGTTTCTTCATTATATTGAATCTCCCCATTTGACACCTGACTCGTTAAATATTTATCTTTAACCAATATATCTATAACTTTAGCGTTTATAGTTGACTTCAATGAATTAAGAAAATCACGATTATTTATTTTCAAATTATCAGCTAAAGCCAATAGATCTTCAATTGTTTCTATTTTATTGTTTATAAAGTTTTTAAAGTTTTCTTCTCCAAATTCGAAAAAATTCAAACCTTTACTATTATATTCTTCAAAAAGTTTCTGATTAACAATTTTATTTATTTCTTGAAGCATTTTTTTATCGTATTCTTTTTTTTGACTTTCGTCTGCACTTGAATAAACTACACTATTAAATTTTTCCTTTATACTCTTATTGTTATCAACTAATAGCTTGAAAATTTCTGCTTTCATATTCATTAACTTTGGCGTGTTTGCATCTTCTTGAAATTCAAAAACACCCTTACCAATTTTATAAATTACAGACTCATTATTAAATAAGTTTTCTTTTTCCACATCTTCTTTTTTTAATAAAGCTATAAAAAATTTGTATTTAAAATATAAAACATCTAATTTACTTATTTTATCATTTTCGCTTTCAATTTCATCTAATTTTGCCACAATAATACTTAGTATACCATTAACATTATTTTTTTCATTGCTAAAGCAACTAAATTGTTCTTGCAAATCATTTATATCATCATCAGAAAAATTTGTTAATTCATTAAATTGAACATCAATTAATTTAGCAAGTTCAGCTCTTTTTGATGACAATTTAATATCTATATAACTTTTTAAGCTTTCACTCCACTTTTCTATTGCAGGTATTGCAATTTGCATTGAGCCATTTTCAAAACAACTTGGATCTTTAAAAATTCCACTTGCATTTTTTAATTCTTCAATATCGAACAAAACTTTAGGCAATTTTTTGAATTTACTTGATAAAGCTGATTTTTGCCACATTAAACAATTTTCTAATATTACATTTTTTTGATCTGGACAAACGTGAATTAATATAGCTGTACAAATTATAGAATATATATTTATTTTATTTCTATCTTGATTATTTTGAATTAAGACTAAATAATTTAATACGGAATTTAAAACTCCAAAAAATTTTTTATCAGAAAGAATCTCTTTTGCTGTTAATTTTGATTTTTCCATTGCCAATTTTACTTTCTGCAATTCTTCATTAGCTGCCCTAATTTCACTAGCAATTGTAGTAGAAACTGAATTTTGTTCAGAAATTGAGGTAATTGAAGATGAACTTGAACTTTGAATTAGAGATACATTTTGATTTGATTCAGATTTTTTTTGTTCAAATTGTCCCGATTTTTTCTTCAATGAAGCATTAAGACTTGCACAAATATTTTTCATCCTATTATCTTTACCGTCATCTTGTACAGAATTAAATGCACTTATTTCTTCATGCTCTCTATAAATATTTTCTATTTTAATAATTGCATCACATAACAATTCATTTTTCTTATCAGTATTGCAAAAAGGGAAAAGCAGATTTATACAATTATTTACAAAATTAAATTCATCTTCATTTGATATTTGATTTTGATTTAAATTTACACCATACTTTTTGCCAAATTCATCTTGGTTTATCTCGCCTAAGTATAATTTTGATATGTCATCAATATTTGTTTCAGTAATTTTTTCTAAATATTTTTTACTTGGATAGAATAAATTGATTCTGTTGTTAAGTTCTTCTTTATTATATTGTAAATTATTTTTTTTATTGTTCAAAATATACCAATACTGTAATTTAAGAAAATCTTGATTAGTTTCGTTTGAAATCCAAGTACTTAATTTTTCTTTCTCTTTTTCATCGATAAAACATTTTTGTTTAACAAATTTATGATCATAATTATCAATCAATAATTTACAAAAAAATCCCCACTCATATGCTTGATGTTTTTCTGAATTTACACTATTATTACTTTCATTTTTATTTGGGTACATTTCATCATAAACTTGTTTAACTTCATCATAAATTTTATTATTTTCTTCGTTTAATTCTGATGAATTTCCATAACGCCAGTCGTCATATCCAAGTTTACGTAATACGTCATTACACACTGAATTTAAAATTTTATTACCTGTTTGTCCTTTTTGATTATCTCTTATTATTTCTTCAATAATATATCGCTTTTTAATATATTCGAATATTGTATCATCACAAAACTTTCCATTTTCTCTACTGTCATTTTCTTTATCAAATTTTGATTTCAATATTTCATAATATGCATCATCTTTTTGATAGATACTTTCACTAAATGCACACATATAACCAATAATTATATCTTTGTTTTTATCTTGGTAATCTTGAATCCAAGGATAAATTTTTTCTGTAATATTTTTTGGAACTAAGAAAAATTTTTGAATCAAATTTATTTTTTCTTCTTCAGATGATAAATTTAATAACATGCTTTTTGTAATCTCAAAAATGTCATCAAAATTCAATCGCAGAAAAATATTTCTATATTCCTTTAAGCCTAAATCAAAATTATACTGTTTCATGTTCAATCCATTTTCATTTATTAAATCTATAAAAGCATTAACAATTTTTGCTGCAAGATCTATTGAATCTTCATTCAAGCTACTATTTATTGTTTCTCCTTTATAATTCAATATACTTATAACCTCAGCAATATCTTGTGACACTCTTTCAGTAACATTTTTATAAAATTCTAGAAGTTGATTGCTATCCGCTGCCATAAATTGATTAATTAATTTTTGAATACATAATATATTTTTTTTGATTTTCTCTTTTTTTTGATTTAGAGGTAAGCTAATAAAATCATTTGATTCAACATTAATTTTTTCTAAGCTTTTTAAACTTTCTATTTCTTTTTTTATATCCACTTTTGATTTGAGTAAAATACTTCCTACTACTTTCATTGCAATACTAATTAATTCATTTGCAAAATTATTTAATTCTTCTGGATTTTTTAGCTCTGATATTTTTGTATTTAATTTATTAAAATCCTTTTGCTCTAAATTAATTTGCATATCTCTTGAAATTTTTTCAATTTCTATTATAATTTCACTTATAATTTCACTAATATTTTTTAGATTTTTCATATCATCTGTATCATTTTTGTGAATTACATTTACTATATCATTCAAATTTTTAAAAACTTTTGCTATTGATCTAGTATAACTTTTTTCTGCAAATTCGTTATATATACTTATAAATTTTGATTTATCTGCTCTTTCATCACTTTCAAAAAAATAATTACTTAAATCATTGGATTTAATCAAATCATTTAAATTTTGCTGAATTTTATCACGTAAAATTGAAGAAGCAACATAATCATTTGCAGAATTTTCAGAATAATAACACAGCATATTAGTCAGTATTTCTAAAAAGTCATTATAAGTTTTGCAAAAATTTAATTTGTCAAATTCTTGCATTTTTCTTATAATTTTTTCATTTCCATCGTTGCATTTTAAAATTTCATTAAATTTACTAACTTTCTCACCAAAATTTATTTTTTCTTTATTTATCACATTTCCAATATTTACCTCAATATTTTCATAAGTACCTGGTATAGCTTTACTTATATCACCTTTAATCTTATTAATATCTTCTTCATTAAACCAATTGGTTGAATTTTCATCAGTATCATTAGTAATTTCTACAATATTACCAATAATACCATTTGCAATATTTAAAATAGCTGTAAAAGCATCACCACTTTGAAGATCTACAGAAAAATTGCTATTATTAACTTTTTCAATAATTTTATCAGCAATACTTTTAACTTTATCAGGTGCAAAATTAATAAAAATTCTTTTCATAATCGCAACAAAATCATTTAAACAACCACACATAACATAATTAACAAAAAGTTCAATATTTATATCATATGAATCACAAAATCCATTGATAACATTACCTTCATGATTACCTGTATTAACTATACTTAAAATTTTTGTAATAATACCTTCTTTAATATTATTAATATCTTCATTAAAAACAGCAAAAGTTCCATAATCATTAGAACTTACTTTAAAATAATTTTCAATTTCGGCAGAAATAAGACTTGCGTTAAGTTTACGAACAGCATCTTTTCCATCTTCAGACTTCTTAATACTATCAAATACAATATTTGCAATATCTGTTTTCCTTTCATAAAATGGATCCCCTTCTTGTGCATTTAATCTTTCATTAAAAAAATTTAATTTATTTTGAGCATTTCTGTAATCATAAAAAATTTCAGCTTTATTAGATTCATCAGCAAATTTTTGTACATCATCAATTTTTTTACAAAGTTCTTTATATTTTTTTTCAGCCTCTTCAAAATTTTCTTTAGCAGATTCAACTTTTTCATTTAAATCTTTAATTATTGAATTGTCATAAACCTTATTGGTATTAAATACTGATGCAACAGCCTCATTAGACTCATTAATACAATCTACATAGATTTGGCGAATTTTATTTCTATATGCTTTAGCCGATTCTTCTATTTTTTTTTGGGCAGTTTGAAATTCTGTACTATTTCTTAAAGACCTTGTTCTAGGTAAGCTACTAGGGCTATTCGCTCCAGAATTTAATAAATCACTAGAAGAAATACTAATATTGATTTCAGTATTGCTTGAATTACTACTAAGTTCACCATTTGAAGCATTTGAATTACCTTCAATATTAGCAAGCTCACTATTAGAAGCATTTAAATTCTCCTCGGACTTAGCCAAATCCGATTTTCCTCCAAGAAATTTGTTTTTAAGCAAATCATTATACTTAACCTGATATTCCTCTTCTATTGATTTTAAATTTCCCAACAAATTATTAAGTTTATTGTCTTTTTTTAACTCATTCACTTTAATTTTCAAATTATCTTTAACACTATTTTTAAAAACTTTCAATGCAAAATTAACAACTTCATCAGGGTTTACATTTTCAGTAATTTTGTTAGATCCCTCTTTACTAAAATTATTCAAAATTTTAAAAACATCATTAATTCCTTTATTTTTGTTATTATAGTCTTCCTTTATTTGTTTTTGAAAATCATTTTTAAATTTTTCATCTACAAGTAATAATTTATGAACAAAATCTTCGATTGGCTCAATTTTTTCAGTTTTTTCTTCATTAAACATATTTAAAGTTAACTTTTTAAAGTTTACTAAATCTTTTATATCTTCATTTTCTTCAAACGTTTCTTTAACTGCCTTTAATACTTTCGAATCAATTGATTCTTGCACATTAGCAGACGCATCTGATGTTATTATATCAGTTAATACTTCTTGTATCGTCGCTGACATATTTGTCTGTGTAGACGCAGAGGTTCCACCTCCTGTTTCAGGTGTCCCATTTTCTACATTATTTTCAGTTCCGCTTGTATTTGTCTCTTCCATACCGTTTCCCTCCCAAATATTTTTATAATAAAAAATATTACACTTACCTACTTATATTTTATTTCATAAAGTCGCAATAGTCAATAGTTAAACAACAATTTTGAAAAATTTATATAACATTTTAAGAATTTTTTTTTGATAATTTCAAAAGCCTGTTATAATTAATTAAAATTTCAAAAAAAGGATGATCAAAATGGAAAATAAATTTCGTTCAGGATTTGTAAGTTTAATTGGAAAAACAAATGTTGGTAAATCAACACTAATGAATAAATTCATAGGCGAAAAAATTTCTGTTACTTCAAATAAGCCACAAACTACACGCAATAAAATTTTGAGTGTTCTAACGGATGATAAAGCGCAAATAATATTTTTAGATACGCCGGGAATTCATAAACCAAAATCAAAACTTAGTGAATTTATGCTCAAGAGTGCAGAAAACACATTAAATGAAGTAGACCTAATATTATTTTTAATTGAGCCAGAGAATAAAATATCGACTATTAATAATAATATATTAATGAAACTGAAAAAAATTTCTTCACCAATCTTTTTAGTCATAAATAAAATTGACAACATCAAATCAAACAAGCAACTTATTTTGCAAACAATAGAAATTTACAAAGACTATAATTTTGCACAAATAATACCTGTATCAGCATTAACTGGGGAAAATACACAAACTTTGTTAGATTTAATAAAAAAAGAGTTGCCCATAGGCCCAAAATATTTTCCAGAAGATACATTAACTGATATGCCCGAGCGCCAAATAATCTCAGAGATAATTCGAGAAAAGATATTAATTTTCATGCAAGATGAAATTCCTCATGGAAGTGCCGTTGAAATAAATGAGATGAAAAAGCGCAAAGACAAAAATCTTATTGATATTGACGCAACTATTTATTGCGAAAAAGAATCACATAAAAAAATAATAATTGGGAAAAATGGAGAGATGCTAAAAAAAATTGGAACATCTGCAAGAATTGAATCAGAAAATTTGCTCGGTTCAAAATTAAATTTAAAATTGTGGGTCAAAGTTAAAAAAAACTGGCGCAATAATAATTTCTACCTCAAACAATTTGGATACAAACTTGATTAATATCAAAATTAAATTTTGCATGAGCCTAGTTTGAATTTTTTTTGATTTGTTTTAAGAAAGTAAAATAATTTAACGAGGTGAACTTACATTGGATAAAAAAAAATTGTGGGAAAAATTTTATAAATCCGGAAACATTGATGATTATCTTGAATACAAAAATTATAAAAATGATGAGGAAGAAAATTAAAAATGAACCTAATTAAAAAAACAGGGATTGTTATTTGTCAAAGAACTTATCGTGAATCTGATAAAATGCTTACTTTATTCTTAAAAGATCTTGGCAAAATAAATTCATACGTACACGGAGCAAAAAAATTAAATAACAAACTTTTTTGTGCATCACAAACTTTTTTGTATGCACAATTTTTGTTGCGTGAAAATAAAAATTTTTACTCAATTGACCAAATCGATATAATTGAAAATCTGTCACCAAAAAATTATATTAATTTTTGCTATGCAACATATTTTTGCGAACTAGTTGATAAATATTTAATGCAAAACGAACCCGCAAATAATATATTAATTTTGTTAGTTAAGACACTAAAGATTTTAAATTCTCAAATCGATACGCAATACATAGCTAGAATTTTTGAATTTAAATTTATGAAACTAAATGGATTTGAGGCACAAACAAATTTTTGTCATAACTGCCATCAGTTAAAAAATCAAATGTATTTTGATGAAAATGGTGTTGTTTGTAAAAACTGCCTCGATCCTACAAAAACTTTTTGTAAGATTTCACCAAATGCCATTAACCTTTTAAATCATCTCGTACATACAAAATTTAATGAGCTCATTACTTATTCTTTTGAAAAATCAATTATAAAAGAATTAATTACGCCATCGAGAATTTTTATTTACTCAAATCTCGAAATTAATCTTAACAGTAAAAAATTTATATGCGAGATAGAAAATTCTAAGTAAAATATATACATATTATTTTTTGTGATAAATTTTTGTGGTAAAATAAAAATTGCAGTAAGTAAATTGAGTAGTCGCATATATGAAAATATATGAGGAAAGTCCGAGCTCCATAGAGCAATGTGCCGGATAACGTCCGGTGAAGGCAACTTCAAGGCTAGTGCAACAGAAATAAACCGCCATTGAAAAATGGTAAGGGTGGAAAGGCGAGGTAAAAGCTCACCGCTTTGTTGGCAACAACTTAGGCTCTGTAAACCCCACATGGAGCAAGATTAAAAGTATATAAAAAGCTGCTCGCTTTACTTTTTATAATATCGCATGAATATATTGGCAACAATATATCAAGATAGATGACTACTCGCGACAGAACTCGGCTTATAGATTTGCTTATGCAATAAAAATAAACACCACTTTTCTGAATTCACAATAAAAAATCAGAAAAATGGTGTTTTTTATTGCAATAAATCTAATTCAAAAAATCTTACATACGTTCTGCAAACAACAATTAGATTGACTAAGAAAGATTTTTTTGATAGAATTTAATAATTGGAGAAAATAATCTGGAGGCAAAATGAAATGGCTGCAAAAAAAGATTATTATGAATCACTCGGATTGGATAAAAACGCAACCGATGAACAAATAAAAAAAGCATATAGGAAATTGGCTAAAAAATATCATCCCGATGCAAATTCAGCAGATAAAAATGCTGAAGCCAAATTCAAAGAAATTAGTGAAGCTTACGCGGTCCTTAGTGACCCACAAAAACGTGCTACTTATGATCAACTTGGTCATTCAGCTTTTGATGGAAGTGCTGGCAGTGCTTATAATGCTGCCGATTTTGATTTTAATGATATATTTGAATCATTTTTTGGTGGATTTTCTGATATGTTTACGGGCTCGCGTTCAAGAAATCGCGCTTATCCCGGTTCAAATATACATACTAATATACAAATTGATTTTGAAGAAGCTATATTCGGCACCAAAAAAAATATACGTGTTTCTCTGTATGACGTGTGTGAAGTCTGTAGAGGCACTGGCGCAAAACCTGGAACAATACCTGAAAATTGTAGAAAATGTGGTGGAACAGGTCAAATTCGCATTCATCAACAAACTATGTTCGGCACAATGACTAGTATTCAAACTTGTGATGTGTGCCACGGAGAAGGTAAAGTAATAAAAGAAAAATGCCCCAAGTGTTATGGAAGCGGCCGTGTCAAAAAAGAAAAAACATTGGAAATTGAAATACCAAAAGGAATTAATAATAACCAAAGTATAAGAATTGCAGGAAAAGGTGAAGCAGGAAAAAATGGTGGTCCAAACGGAGATTTATTAGTAACAGTTTATGTCAAGCCACACAAATTTTTTGTTCGAAAAAACAATGATTTATACTTAGATGTTCCAATTGAATTTATTCAAGCAGTTTTGGGAGACGAAATAGAAATACATACTGTTTATGGCAAGGAAAAAATTAAAATTAAACCCGGTACACAATCTGGTACTGTAATTACTTTAAAAGGCAAAGGCGTTCCAAATGTAAATAATAATAAAATTGTCGGAGATTTGTTCTTAACTTTAAATGTTTGTGTTCCGACTAATGTTTCTGATAAACAAAAACAATTGCTTATTGAATTTTCTAACGAAGATAACAAATCAAATGAAAAAAAGAAAAGCTTTTTTGATAAACTCAAAGAAACATTTAAGCAATAAATGAATAAAAATTCTTTTTGCGGTCAAAATAATTATCAACAAATCTTGTGAGGTGTTGATAATGCAAAATTGTAAAATGAAAAAATATTGCTCGCAAAATAAAATCACAAGCTATGATAAAACTTCTATTCTTAATGAAAATGCAGGAAATGAAAAATGTTACGACTGCATATATTTTTATTCTAAAAATTGCAAGTCAAACCCAATAAATCTATAAAATTCGTTAAAAATAAAATTGCGTGGCTTACAAATTTTATTGTAAATAAATTTAAAATTTCAAGGAATGAGATCTATCTCAAAAAGATTTCATTCCTTTTTGTTTGCTTTTGTGTTTTAATCATAAAAACATTTTTTTGTTTTTTAATCAACAATAAAATTTGTTTTGCTTTTGTAAAATTTTATTGAAAATAAGGAGTAAAGTCAATGTATGAATTAAATGAAAGACAAAGTGAAGCAGTTCATCATTTTGAAGGTCCAATGATGGTTTTAGCTGGACCTGGAAGTGGAAAAACCACTATAATTACTCACAGAGTTAAATTTTTATTAGAAAAATGCAAAATAGCAGATAAAAATATTTTAGTCATAACCTTCACAAAATCAGCAGCAGATGAAATGTCATTAAGGTTCAAAAATATTTATGGAGAAAACAAAGTTTCGTTTGGTACATTTCATTCAGTATTCTTTAGAATTATCCGTAGACACTGTAATTATTCAATAGAAAATGTATTGAAGGAAGGCGAGAAAAAATTAATTTTAAAACAAATTATCGCTAACAATTTTGATTTTGATACCGACAATGAATTATTAGATTCAATTTCAAATGAAATATCACTTTTGAAGAATGAATTGTTCGACATTAATTTTTATAATAGTAATTCGTGCGGCAGTGATGATTTTAGAAAAATTTATTTTGAATATGAAAAATACAAGTCACAAAAAAATAAGATTGACTTTGACGATATGCTGGTTGTTTGCTATAAATTATTGCTTAGTAACGAAAACGTCCTCAATTTTTACAGACAACTTTATAAATTTGTCTTGATTGACGAATTTCAAGACATAAATCGTGCACAATATGAATGTATAAAATTATTAGTAAGAAAAAATTTATTTATAGTCGGCGATGACGATCAGAGCATTTATAAATTTCGTGGAGCTTGCCCCGAATTCATTTTAAATTTTCCTAAAGATTACCCCAATACAAAAATAGTTAAGCTTAATAAAAATTACCGCTCAAGCGAAAAAATAATTTCATTTTGTAATAAAATTATCTCTCAAAATAAAAATAGATATGAAAAAAATATCTCTGGCGTCGGCAGGATTGGCAATAATGTACATATTATTAAATTTAAAAATATAACGGATGAATCAATAAAGATTGCGCAAATGATTAAAAAAAATCCACTACAATTAAACGACACAGCTATTATTTTTCGTACAAATATTCAAGCACAATCTTTTATAACTAATTTTATGAATATGAATATACCTTACAAATTGAAGGATGAAGTTTTGAGTTTATATGAACACTGGGCAGTAAAAGATATTTTGGCGTATTTAAAATTTTCTTTGGATAACAGCGATAACAAATCTTTGTATAAAATAATTAATCGCCCTAATAGATACATAAGCAAAACAATGCTTGTAAAAGCTGCAAAAAAATCGTACAATATTTTAGATAACTTATTTCATGACAAAACTTTACCGCTTTTCAGGCGTACTCCTATTGAAGAATTATTGTTTCACTTTGATGAATTAGCATTGAAAAATCCGTACGATGCAGTAAAATACGTACGAAAAATAATTGGATATGACAACTACATAAACGAATTTTCTAAACTTCAGAATATAAATTCTAAATGGATTTTTGAAATTATGGATGAATTTTGTGAATCGGCAAAAAATTTTTCTTCAATCAAAGATTTTATTTATTACGCCCAAAATTTTTCTTCCAACATAAAAAATGATTCTAATGGCGTAACCTTAACGACAATGCATAGCTCAAAAGGTCTGGAATTTGATACAGTATTTTTAATTAGCTGCGTCGAAGGTATAATCCCACATGAAAAAAGCAAAACTGATTCACAAATTGAAGAAGAATTAAGATTGTTTTATGTTGGACTTACACGCGCTAAAAATAATTTATACATTTCATTAATCGAAAATAGGTATGAGTTAAATGCAAAGCCATCGCGTTTTTTAACAGCTATCAATGAACCTAAAGGAGAATCTTTATGAAAAAAGAAAAAAAAGATAAAAAAAGAATATTTGTTTCTGTTATTTGTATTTTTCTTGTTGTTGCTTTAATTTTTACAATGATTGTTCCGTTTTTTATGTAAATGAACTGATTTTATGCACAAAAAAAGCGTAGCTAAATTGCTACGCTTATTTCATTTTCTTATATATTTTATACAAAATAAAAGCTATAAAAATGTAATAACCTATAGATACTACAACCCCTACAATTTGAACTACATTTAAAGTAATCATTTGCCAACCATTTGAAAAACTAATTATTTTATCCATAAATCTCCTTTATTTTCTTGTTAATTTTATTATTATCTTCGCCAAGAAGAAAACAAACGAAATTAAACACAATATATTAAAAATTTGCCAAAAAATCTGTAATAACATAAATAACGCCTCACTTTAAAATACATTTACTGTTCCTGATATGCTAACAGATTGAGAATAGAGTTTTATAAATCCATAAATTAATAAATAATAATCAAGTTGTCCATTTGTCTATTCATCAAAACTTTTAGCATTAGAAAGTTCAACAAAAAAGAAATAATAAAAAGCTTAAAACAATTTAAATGAATCCTTGCCAAGTTTTTTTGTTTGATAAAGAGCTTCATCTGCATTTTTATAAAGCTGTTGAAAATTCAAACCATCTTTAGGATAAATTGCAACACCAATGCTTGATGAAATCTTGCATTTTTTATTATTATCAATTGTAGAGCGAACAGTGTTTAAAACATCGTTCGCTTTTTTTTGTGCAAACTGTTTGGATGAAATATTTTTAATAAACACAACAAATTCATCCCCGCCAAAGCGTCCGATAATATCGGATTGACGAAACAATTTTTTTAATTTGTTTGCAATATCAATCAAAACTTTATCGCCTGCAAGATGCCCCAAAGTATCATTTACATCTTTGAAATTGTCAATATCGATAGCAAAAATTGCGCTTGTATTTTTACTGCCCTCCCCTTCTATATATTCATCAATTAATTTTTGCGTTGTAATTTTGTTGTAGAGTCCTGTCAATAAATCAATTTGTGCTCTTTGCTTTAAATTTTCTTGCTCAATTTTCCAATCATTTATATTTCTAATTTTACCAATAGCTTTAAGCGGCCGCTTGTTTTCATCCAAAATTAATTTCACAACAAGACGGCACCAAATTAATTCACCATTTCTATTTATTATTCGAAATTCATTTTCTAAATCTGATTGACCTATTTTAAGATTATTCATCAAATCTAATAAAATTTGTATGTCTTCATTGTAAATCAAATCCTGGTCAATAAGACTTTGTGGGAAATTTTGAATATGGACATCGAATCCAAAAATTTTTTTAAAATTTTCAGATGAATACGCAGCACCACTTTTTATATTAAATTCAAAAACAACGTCATCTACATCTTCAGAGATTAATTTGTAACGTTGCTCACTGATTTTTAAACCATCCCATATTTTTTTTAATTCAGTTATATCGATTATAACACTATACACCAAATTATTAATCAATTGACCGCGTTCAGTAATCCAAATTATTTGGCCGTTTTTTTTAACTATGCGATATTCCATTTTAAAATGTCGATCAACATTCAATTGCTTGGCAATACTTTTTTTAACTAATGGAATATCTTCAAAATAAATCAAAGCAATATATTTATTATCAAAAAAGTTTAAAAACTCATCCCGATCATATCCTGTTATTTTTAAAAACCCATAGCTTAAGTAACTTAAAGTAAAATCATTATCATTCAATCTAGTTTGCACACAACCAGGAATATTTTCAGTAACAACTTCTAATTTTTGATTGATAGATGAAATTTCACGAATACGTTTGTTATCAACAATAATTATATAAAATATCAATAGCACTATTGAACTCAAAATTACAAACAATAAATATGTTGCTGCCCGAACAACATTATCGATTTGCTCGATGGCAACCTTTTTTGGTATTGAGCAAAATATATACCAATTATTTATCCCAAGTGGCTCATAATTTACAATTTTGTCCTCATAATCGTAATTACACTCGGCAAATCCACCAAGATTATTTTCTAAATTTGTAATCATATTATAAAAATCATCATCGTTTTTAAATTCACTTTCAGTATAAATTGCAAATAAATTATCTGAAATATCATCTGCTGATGAAAAAATTATCTGTCCGTTTGACTGAGTAATATAAGTTGATACGTTTGCAGAAAAATTTTTAGAATGAAAAACATGTTTCAAATCATTTGCATTAAATATTCCACGCACAACGTAATCTTTTTTATATACTGCAATAAAAATTTTTTTTACATTATTTTGTATAAATGGTTCACTAATATAAATTTTATCTTTTATCAATTGATTGTAATAAATTTCGTTTGATAAGTCAGATGTATCAAAAAATTCAATATCTGAAAAATATTTTTTACTACCAAATTCATCAGCACTTGAAAATTTATTTAAAGCACGCAAAAATTCTATACGATTTTGTATATCTTTTTTTAAATCATTTATACTCTCGCTTGTATTTTCGGATAAAAGATTAAGAGTTGAATTGTTTATCGTTTTACTTACATAACTATTGTAACTAAATACAGTGCAAATAATAATAAAAATAATTGCGCCAATGAACAAAAATAATTTTTTGCAACTATATCTTTTCAATTTTTCTTCCTCCCTTCATTAGTAAATCATAAATAACGAAAGATAACATTTGATTATTTGACTGCCATAAAATAACGCAATAAAAATTCCAATACAAAGATGTGGACCAAACGGAATATGACTTTTAATAGTTTTTTTCTTGCTGAGCAAAAGATAAATTGAAACACTGCAAGCAGTTAATAATGAAATAAAAAAGGCAAGCAAAATATTTTGCCAACCCAAAATAAATCCGCAAACTGCAATTAATTTTATGTCGCCACCACCAAAACTGTCTTTCACAATATAATTAATAATCAGCATTAATAAACTAATTGAAAAAAATCCGATAATTCTCGAAACCAAATTTACGTTTGAAAAAACAAACAAAAAAACAATTGCAATAGCACACAAAAACATAATAAATTCATCAGGTATTGTAATTGTGTCTAAATCTATAAAAAATATTAGTATAAGCAAGCACAAAAATAAAAATACAACAAATGCATTTATTGTAAAACCAAATTTATATACGCAAAACAAAGAAAAAAATCCAGTAACTAATTCTATTAACGGATATCTCAAACTAATTTTATTATTGCAATTTCGACATTTGCCTCGAAGAATTATGTAACTAATCAATGAGAGCAAGTCGCGATATTTTATGCTTTCTTTGCATTTTGGACAATATGAATGTCCTTTCACAATAGAAATATTTTGTGGAAGGCGATATATTATTACATTCAGGAAGCTGCCGCAGCAAACACCAAATACAAAAACAAAAAACAAATCAAACCCAAACATTTTCATTCTTCTTTCAATGAATAAATATAATTACAAAGTATAACAAAAAATGATATAAGCAGCAATTGATCTAATCAGTCTTTATAAAAAATATTGTTTATATTCATTTTTGTCGTTTGATGCTTCAAGACCTTTTTCATACGTAATCTTATTTTGTTTAACCAAATTTGCAAGATATAAATTAAGTGTATTCATTCCGTCATTCATTCCTGTTTGCATTACAGATTTTAATTGATGACATTTATCAGTGCGTATTAAATTTGAAACAGCATCAGTACCTATTAAAATTTCTAATGCCGCAATACGGTCACTCAAATCGCTCAGTGGAACCAAAACTTGCGAAATTACACCTTTTAATATCGTCGACAACTGCACACGAATTTGCTGTTGACTGTGTAAATCAAATGCATTTATAATTCTGTCAATTGCATTTGCCGCACCGTTTGTATGCAGTGTAGACAAAACTAAATGACCAGTTTCAGCAGCAGTTATTGCAGCACTTATTGTTTCTAAATCCCGCATCTCGCCAACCAAAATTACATCAGGATCTTCACGCAATGCAGAACGCAATGCCTCAGAAAATGATTTAGTGTCCGTTCCAACTTGTCTTTGATGTATCATAGATTTTTTATGTTTGTAAACATATTCAATAGGGTCTTCAATGGTTAATATATGGCAACTTCGAGTTTCATTTATATAATCTATCATAGATGCAAGAGTTGTAGATTTACCACTTCCCGTTGCTCCAGTCACAAGAATCAACCCATTTGTTTGACTTGCCAAGTTTTTAATTATTGGTGGAAATTTCAACTCTTCAAACGATGGAATTTTGTCATTTAAAATTCTTATTGCTGCGCAATATTGATTCTGTTGTTTGTAAACATTAACACGTTGCCGAAACCCATCGACACTTGTATAACAAAAATCAATATCAAATCCTTGTTCAAGAGTTTCAATTTGATTTTGAGTTAACAAACTACGTATTAAATCAAAATTTTGCTGTGTGCTCATTTTGAAATTGCTTTCAAAAAGCTCACCATTTTTACGAAAAACCGGTCCCAAATCACAAGTAATATGCAAATCCGAACAATTATTCTGACGTGCATAATCTATTAATTGCGAAAATTTATCCATGTTTTACATCCTTCTTCCTAAATTAATAAAAAAAATAATTAAAAAAAAATAGCGTTTCACAATAAGCAAAACACTATTTTTTAATTTTGTCAAGTATTATTAATTTACATAGAGCAATCTATTTTCGATTTAATCGCATTTATAATTTTGTCAGTTTCATTTACCAAAAAGCCGCCTGCTTGAGCACTGTTTTTTTTACCGCCGCCCTTTGCACCAAATTCTTTTGCTATTTCTTTTATTATTTGACCTATGTTTAATGGTATATCATCGCTCGAAGAAGCTATAATATTTAATTTGTCATTAATATTGTTTAGAAGAAATATTGCACAAGAATCAAGCATGTTTTTAATTTCGTCTGAGACAAGACGCAAAAAATCAACGTCCAAATTTTTTTCAATATGAAAAACAACATTTATATTATTTATAACTTGTGCATTTTTAATCAAGTCTTTTGCAACATTTTTTGCTTTATATGCATTCAACTTCTTCAATTTTTCATTTAGACTTTTATTTTCGTCTATAAGTTTATTTGTTTTAGTCAAAACATCATTTCTGTTTGTCTTTAGCAATGAGCAAATTTCATTGAGATTATTTTCGGCATTTGAAAAATAATTTAATGCAGCATTTCCCGTAACGGCTTCAATTCTTCTTATTCCTGAAGATATACTAGCTTCAGAAATTATTTTAAAAATTCCAGCTTGCGCGCTATTTTTCAAATGTGTACCGCTGCAAAGTTCTATACTATAATCTCCAATATTTACAACACGTACAATTTCACCATATTTTTCACCAAACAAAGCTGTTGCCCCTAATTTGGCAGCTTCATTAATAGTTTTCTCAAACGTTGATACCCCCAAACAATCAAAAATTTTTTCGTTCACAGTATTTTCAACAAGTTCAATTTCATTTTTACTGAGTGCTTTCGGGCACAAAAAATCAAATCTTAATCGATTTTCATCTACATAAGATCCCATTTGTTTTATGTTTTTATCTATTTTTTCACGCAATACTTTATGCAGTAAATGAGTTGCTGTATGATTTTTTGATATAGCAAGTCTTTTTTTTGTATTTACTTGAAGAGTTGCTATTTGATTTGTTTTTATTGTTCCACTTATTATTTTTCCTATATGCTCAAATTTATTAGCAAATATTTTTTGGCAATCATTAATTTCTACAACACCAGTTTCAGTTTTTAAAATGCCACTGTCCGCAATTTGTCCCGAACTTTCTGCAAAAAATGGAGTCTTATCCAAAATAAATGAAACATTTTCCTTGGTATCTGTTTCATTTTCAATTTCATTATTTAATATAATAGCTAAAATTTTTGCATCACAAATTTGATTTTCATCATATCCAACAAATTTTGTATCAGACAATTGCTTAATTTTTTCTTGCGCTTGCAATGATAAATTATTTTTATTTGTATCTTTTTGAGTATTGCGTGCAAGTTGCTTTTGTTTTTCTAACTCAATCTCAAATTCCTTCTCATTTATATCAATATCATTTTTTTCTGCAATTTCTTTTGCAATATCACTAGGGAATCCAAATGTATCATGCAATTTAAAAATTGTTTTTCCAGAAATAATTTTCTTGTTCTGAGATTTCAAATCGTTTATTACTTCATTTAACATATTCATTCCTGTCAAAAGAGTATCAGAAAATTTTTTTTCTTCATCTGAAATTATCGTAAATATTTGCTGCTTTTTTGTTTCAAGATTCGGATAAACATCCTTGAAATTTTGTATTATGTTATTTGATATTTGACAAAGAAAATCTTTTTCTATGCCTAAAAGTTTTCCATGGCAAATAGCACGTCTTAAAAGACGGCGAAGTACATATCCGCGTCCTTCATTTGATGGAAAAATTTCATCACCTATCATAAATGTAATAGCTTTAATATGATCGGTTATTATTCTTATTGATGTGTCATTTTTTTTGTCATGACCGTATTCTATATTTGCCAGCTTACAAATTTCATCACGTACAGATTTTACACAATCTATATCGAAAATTGAATCTACATTTTGCATAATCGTACTTATTCTCTCAAGACCCATTCCTGTATCTATATTGCATTGGCTTAATTTTGAATATGAACCGTCAGAATTATGATTAAATTGTGTAAACACAAGATTCCATATTTCAATAAATCTGTCGCATTCGCAACCCGGGTGACAATTTGAGCATCCAAATTTTTCACCACGGTCAAAATATATTTCGGAACAAGGTCCACAAGGTCCTGTTCCTATTTCCCAAAAGTTATCATCTTTGCCCATGCGAAAAATTTTCGATTCATCAAGACCAATTTTATTATGCCAAATATCAAATGCTTCATCGTCTTTTTCGTAAACCGTAACTGATAATTTATCATACGGCAATTTTAAAATTTGAGTTATAAATTCCCAAGCCCAAGTTATTGCCTCATACTTAAAATAATCACCAAAAGAAAAATTGCCGAGCATTTCAAAAAAAGTTGCGTGACGCGATGTTTTCCCAACATTATCAATATCATTTGTACGAATACATTTTTGGCAAGTAGTAACTCTTTTTGAAGGCGGAATTTCCTGCCCCGAAAAATACGCCTTAAACTGAGCCATCCCCGAATTTATTAATAAAAGACTACTATCGTTATAAGGAATAAGGGAAGCGGATTCCAATTTCAAATGATTTTTGCCTTCAAAAAAATCTAAAAACATTTCTCGAATTTGTGATAAAGTATATTTTTGCATAGTTATTCTCCTATTTTTTTCTTTTAATTATAGCATTAAAAAATAAAATTGCCTAACAAAAACGTTTTATTTACGCTATAAAAGCAAAAAAAATTATAAACGTTTTTGCATAAAGCAATTTGTTAGTTAAAATTATTTACTTTGAACATAAAATATATCTTTTTGGATTTGTGCTTTTAGTTTTTCCGTAGAATCAAATTTAATTTCGCCACGAATAAATTCATTAAAATAAACAATGGCATTTTGGCCGTATACGTCTTTTGAAAAATCGAGAATGTGGGTTTCAACCGAGCGAAACTCATTCTCAACAGTTGGATTGTATCCGATATTTGTTAAGCTTTTGTATTTATAATTATTTATTAAAGTAGTTGTATAATAAACTCCATCACCTGGAAGTAATTTATTTTTATCTGTAATAAAATTTATAGTGGGAAATGCAACACAACGTTTTTGACCATGAAGAATTTTCTCCATAATGAAATATTTTGCACCGAGCAACTTTTCTAATTGCTCAATTTTTTTTTCTTTTACCAATTTGCGTATATAAGAGCTGCTAAGTTTTTCATTATCAAAAGTAACACTCTCAACATTTTCTATAACAATCTTATTTTTATATTTTTGCATAGCAAAATTAGAATTGTCACAGCCGAATTTATAATTGTTGCCTATTACAAGCGCTATACAATTTAGATTTTCAATAATCAAATTCAAAAATTCATCAGTTTTCATTTTTGCAATATTAAAATCAAAAGGCATCTCCAATAAATAATCAATGTTCAAACCTGACAAAATCAATCTGCGCTCATCATTGGTATAAATAGTTTTAAAACTGGTATCTTTTAAAATTTGTAATGTATGCGGACAAAAAGAAAAAACTAATGATTTGGCATTTAACTTTTTTGCCATAATCTTAGTTTTTTCTATTAATTTTCTATGCCCAATATGTACACCGTCAAAATTACCTATCGTTATAACAGTTTTGCAATCTAATTTTTCAAGTTTATTTAGAATTAGCATCAAAATCACCCAAAAGCATTCTTAAAGGTTTTAAAAAATTATCCTGGCGAATATATATACCGACTAAATTTTTTTGACAATCAAAAACCAATAATTTTTCATCAGCAAAAATTTTTTTATTGCCAGTTACAAATTTCAAATCAATTTTGTTTCCATTATAAAGAAAATTATTTGCGTAATCATCAATAAATATTTTTTTAAACTCAAGTGCATTTTCAATCTTAATTATTTTTTCATCGGCCAAATTTTTATCAACAAGACTTTCAAATTCATCCAAAGTAATACTTTTGTCAATAGAAAATTGTCCACACTCAGTTCTAATTAAATCAAAAAGACATGCCCCACACCCTATTGCATTGCCAATATCATCACACAGAGAACGAATATAAGTTCCCTTCGAACATTTTACATCAATTACGATTTTATTTGGAAAAACAAAATTTACAAAATCAAGCTTAAAAATATTAACCAATCGTTTTTCACGTTCAATGTTAATTCCATCGCGCGCTAATTCATATAATTTTCTGCCGTTTTTTTTAATAGCAGAAAACATTGGCGGAATTTGATAATATTCTCCGCGAAATTTGTTTAATGTAGATAAAATTTCGTTATGATTATATATAAAATTTTTTTGTGACAAAATTTTGCCCGTTATATCTAAAGTATCAGTCGTTGTTCCCATTAACATTGTTGCAGTATAGCGTTTTGTTTGCGAGAGTATATATTGCGAAATTTTCGTTGCCTTCCCTATGCAAATTGGTAAAACTCCTGTTGCAATTGGGTCAAGCGTACCAGTATGCCCTACTCTTTTACCTAACATTTTTTTTATCTTATATACAACATCGTGCGAAGTAAAATTTTTCGCTTTGTTTATATTTATTATACCATCTCGCATTGTGAATTTTCCTTTATAATTTTTATTATTTTTTCTTTTGTCTCACGGATGTTTGCATTTATAATTCCGCCTGCAGCTAATTTATGACCACCACCGTTAAATTCTTTAGCTATTTTGTTTACATCCGTATAGTTTGAACGAAAGCTTAATTTACATGAGCCATCCTCATTTTCAATAATCATTACGGCAATTTCTATACCGTATATATTTTTAATAAAATCAACTAATCCACCCGTAAATTTGTTGCTGACACTATTTATTTGTTCAAATGTTAAAAAAGATATTGCTAAATGATACGGCTTTATTATTTCAAGATTGTTTATTACCATAGATAAATATTTTATTTCGTCTACAGTTTTTTCCATCATTAATTCATTATATATGCGAGTAAATGGAAAATTAAATATAAGTAATTCTGAAACTATCTTATGTGTTTTAGAAGTAGTGCATGCATGGCGAAAGCCGCCCGTATCGGAAATTATTCCGGCATACAAAGCAGCTGCAATTTTTTCATCCATCAAATCCATTTTTTTTATAAATTCATAAATTATTTCGCAAGTAGAAGATGCATTTGAGACGACATAATTATAATTAGCAAAATTGGTATTGCTAATATGATGGTCGATATTGATAGTGACTTTATTATCAATAATGTACTCAAATTTGCCGAGCCGATTTTCATTGCCACAATCTAAAATAATTACCAAATCAATTTTGTCTTTATCGACGTTATGTGAAATTTTTGAGGTAGAAATTAAATTAAATTTTTGATTGTAATCCTCAAACAAAATCTTAACACACAAATACGAAATTTTTTTTAATGCTGCTGCAAGCGCAAAAACAGCTCCTGCTGCATCACCATCAGGTTTTTTATGAGTCAGGAGCAAAATATTTTTATGATTTTTTATCAAACTTATTATTTCATTTTGAATTAACATTTAAATTTCCTTTCATTGTTCTTTGGCGAACTATTTCATACATTAAGATACTGGCGGCAACAGATGCATTTAATGACTCAATTTTACCCGACATAGGTATTTTAGCTTTGAAGTCGGAATTTTGGGCAATAAGTTTTCCAACGCCAAATCCTTCACTTCCAACAATTAGAGCAGTCGGAATTTTAAAATCGAGATTGTACATAATCTCACCATTCATATCGGCACACGTTATCCATAATCCATTTTTTTTGAGTTTATCAATGGTATTAACAAGATTAGAAACTTTAGCAATTAATACATGCTCGAGTGCACCTGCAGAAGTTTTGCTAACAATACCGGTCAAGCCAGAATTTCTGTGCTTAGGGATAATAATTCCGTGAACAGCGCAGCATTCTGCAGTTCTAATAATTGCGCCAAAATTTCTAGGATCCGAAATTTCATCCAAAATTAAAATGAATGGCTCTTCATTTTTACTTTTTGCATTTTCCAAAATATCTTCCACTGTACAATAATTTTTAGCTGGAGACAATGCTATTATACCTTGATGATTTTTAGATTGCGAAATGTAGTCCAGTTTATTTTTATTAACTTCCTGAACGACAATACCAATTTTTTTTGCCTTAGCAACAATAGATTTCAATGAACCCTCGGCATATCCTTTCTTAATCATTATTTTATCAATTGCCTTGGAATTATTAAGAGCTTCCAAAACTGCATTTTTTCCTTCCAGTTGTAAGTTATCCATTTTTTTACCCTGAAATATTTTATTATTATGTACGAAAAAAAACAAGCTATTTATATTTAGCTTGCTGATTAAGTATAAATTCATATGTATTATAAAATTAATCGAATAAATGAAAATTACTTATTCATTTTTCCACACACATGCACGTCTGAAATTTAAGCTAAATTTCATAAAAAACTCAAAAAAAAATCAAGGTTTGCGGTGATAAGGAAGTAATTTCAGATTAGGCGGTATAGCCCCGATTTCAAGGGCTGTACCGTCTTTTCGAGTTTCTATGCGCCTTGCCGTTTGGATTGCGTGGCAGAAAGGAAATTGATTTCCCCAACAAAGTTGAAAACAATATCCACTTTCTGTACCCGCTTCCCGTCCACCTTTTCCGGCGCATGGACTATGATTTTCTTGATAAATTCATTGACGATTGCTGGAGTGAGTTCCTTTATCCCAACATACTTACGGATAATTGCGAAAAAGCTATCAAAGTCGCTCTTGCTCTGTTCGTAGGTATCGACTTCCTGCTGGTCTGCATTGACCTTTTCTTCCAGTTCCTGTTGTTCTGCTTCATACTCTGCGGACAGCTTCAAAAACCTGTCGTGGCTGATTGTGCCGCTGATGTCGTCCTCATAAATCCGCTTGAAGATACGGTCAAGTTCCGCTATCCGTTTCCTCGCCTGTCCGACTTCCCGCTTCCTGCGTTTCATTTCCTTTTCCGTTTCAGCAGAGCGTTGTGCGTACATCATTTCCTTAAATGCTATGATGTCATCAAAGAAAAGGGCGGTCACGTCAAATATCCTGCTCCATACTATCTGCTTCAATACTTCCTCGCGGATAAAGTGCGCCGTACAGTTTCCCGTATTGCTCTTGTACTTTGCACAGCGGTAATGGTCTTGTGAGCCGTTAAAACTCTTGCAAGTGGCGAAGTGTAATTTGCTCCCACAGTCGGCACAGTATACCAAGCCGGAGAATAGTCGCTGCCGATCTGCTTTTGTGGGGCGGCATTTGTTTGCCCTTAGTTCCTGTACCCGTTCAAATACAGCGTCCTCGACAATGGCTTCATGGGTATTGTAGAAAATTGCCTGCTGTTCCTTTGTGGTAGGAATCCGCTTTTTCAGCTTGTGGGATTTGGAATAGCTTTTGAAGTTTACTGTATGCCCGCAGTAGTCCATACGCTCCAAAATACCAACAATGGTACTATCCCTCCAATCATAGGGATTTTCGGGAAATGGATTTCCTTTTTTCTTTGCATAGTAGGCTTTGGCAGTCAGCACTTTATCTTCCTTGAGGATTTTTGCTATCTGCATGGGACCTTTCCCGCCGATACATAAATCAAAAATCCGTTTCACCACAGCGGCGGCTTCTTCGTCCACAATCCATTGCTTTTTGTCCATAGGACTTACTATGTAACCGTAAGGCGGCTTTGTCAGATGTTCCCCCGCCTGTCCCTGCGCCCGTTTGATTGCCCGTACCTTTTTGCTTGTGTCTTTGGCGTAAAAATCGTTAAACAGGTTGCGGAACGTGGTAAAATTGTTGTCGCCTTTTGCACTGTCTACACCATCATTGATTGCGATATATCTAACGTCACGCTCCACGAAAAAGATTTCCGTATAGTAGCCGACTTTTAGATAATCACGTCCCAACCTTGACATATCCTTGACAATGACCGTCGCCACGTTTCCCGCTTCAATCTCTGCAATCATACGGTTAAAATTTGGTCTGTCAAACGTCACACCCGATACACCGTCGTCAATGAAGAAAACGGGATTGGAAAAGCCGTTGTCCGCCGCATATTTGGAGAGGACTGCTTT
>CAMTJU010000013.1 GCA_947073045.1 uncultured Clostridia bacterium
ATTAACCTTATATTTCATTCTGACCAAAGCTGGCAGTACCAGCACAAACAATAAAGTATTCGACAGAGCATGAGCCGTAGAGGTAACTGTATGAACAATGCTATGGAACACTTTAAACAGGAATTAATAGAATATCTTGACTGCTACAATAACCGACGTATTAAAACAAAACTTAAGGGCTTGCCTCCTGCTACTCACAGTCTGCAAGCCTTTTTGGTTGCTTAATAAATTTTTTTATATAATTTTATCTAACTTTTTGTGGTCAGTTCACAAATGCTTGAGATTTTTTTGCTAAAATTTTATACAAACTTTATTAATTTATTTTTTATGTAACTCTTTTTTTTCATACTTTGTATGCAATAAGTGATGTGCCTTTTGTGAATTTGGTTCCCCCAAATATTCTTCATATAATTTTATTATTGAGGGATTTTTGTGACTTAGACGAATTTCTTGATTTTTGTCCTCACTATACAAAGCTGATGAACGCAAACTAAATACATCAGTTGTTGCGCGAGTATTTGAATCAATTATTGGCTGTCCTCCACCCATTATACATCCGCCTGGGCATCCCATAATCTCAATAAAATGATAATCTGTTTCACCAGAGCGAACCTTTTCCAACAATTTTCTTGCATTACCCGTACCATTTACAACTGCACCTTTTAAAGTTAAGTTTGGCAACTCAACAGTAAATTCTTTAATTCCCTCTGGACCGCGACAAGATTTAAATTCAACATTTTCAAGTGGCTTATCCGTTAATTTTTCAGCAACTGTACGAAGAGCTGCTTCCATTACGCCGCCAGTTACACCAAAAATTACTCCGGCACCTGAAGCATTTCCAAATGGATCATCAAAATTTTCATCTTCCAAATTTACAAAATCAATACGCGCAGATTTTATCATACGAGCCAATTCACGAGTTGTGAGAACAGCATCAACATCGCGATTAGCTTCAACTGCCATTTCTGGACGCTGTATCTCATACTTTTTAGCTGTACACGGCATAACCGATACAACAAAAATCTTTTCCGGCTCTATATTATTCTTTTGTGCATAATAGGATTTTAAAATTGCACCAAACATTGTGTGCGGCGACTTACAAGATGAAAGATTCGGCAATAGTTCAGGAAAATTATGTTCGCAAAATTTTACCCATCCTGGAGAACAAGACGTCATCATTGGCAAAACTCCTCCGTTTTGCAAGCGATTTATTAATTCTGCTCCCTCTTCCATTATTGTTAAATCGGCACCTGTATCAGTATCAAAAACTTTATCAAATCCAAGATGTTTTAAAGCTGCTGTCATTTTTCCTGTAACTGCTGTTCCAATCGGTAATCCAAATTCTTCACCAAGTGCACTACGAACTGCAGGCGCAGTCTGTACAACTACATGCATGTTTGGATTTGATAACGCAGCTAAAACTTCATCAATATGACTTTTTTCAGACAGAGCACCTACTGGACAAACATTAATGCATTGTCCACACATAATACACGCCGTATCGTCAAGTGATTTATCAAATGCACAACCAATTTCTGTTTTAAAACCACGATTTTTTGCTTCGATAACTCCTGTAGTCTGTACGTTTTTGCATACGGCAACGCATCTTCTGCACAATATACATTTATTATTATCACGGACAATTGACGGTGATAAATCATCAATTTCATACTTAATATTTTCACCTGTGAAAGGAATATCTTCAACATTTAATTCATTGGCAAGTCTTTGCAATTCGCAATTTGTGTTACGCACACACGTTAAACATTTTTGTACGTGATTTGACAAAATCAATTCAAGATTAGTTTTGCGTGCTGATAAAACTTTTGGAGTATTCGTATAAATCTCCATTCCTTCACTAACTGGGTATACACAACTTGCTTGAAGATTGCGAACACCTTTTATCTCAACCAAACACATCCTGCATGCGCCAATTTGATTGATTTCTTTTAAATAGCACAATGTTGGGATATTAACATTAATTTTGCGAGCGGCATCAAGAACTGTAAAATTTTTGGGCACAGAAATTTTTTTACCGTCGATAGTTATATTTACATTCTCCATTTGTTTCACCTCTTTAAGATTATTTAAAAGCAATAGCTTTAAACGGACATTTTTCAATACAAGCACCACATTTTATACATTTATCACGATCTATAACATGAGTAGATCTTTTTTCACCATCAATAGCACTAGCAGGGCAAACTGTTTTACAAAGTCCACAGCCTTTACATTTTTCATTTGATATATTTACATTAACAAGTTTTTTACACGTACCAGCCGGACATCTTTTTTCATTTATATGGGATTCGTATTCATCTCTAAAATATTTAATAGTACTAAGGACAGGATTTGGTGCAGTCTGACCAAGACCACATAATGCAGACGCTTTTATATTTTTTGCAAGCTCTTCAAGTTTTTCAATATCTCCAGGTTTTCCGCGTCCATCGGTTATTCTATTTAAAATTTCAAGCATACGCTTTGTTCCAATTCTACACGGCGGACATTTTCCACACGATTCATCAACTGTAAACTCTAAGAAAAATTTTGCGATGTTGACCATGCAATTGTCTTCGTCCATAACAATTAAGCCGCCTGAGCCCATCATAGAACCTATTGCTCCAAGCGAATCAAAATCAATTGGAGTATCAATCAAGTGAGCAGGTATACAACCACCTGATGGTCCACCAGTTTGAGCAGCCTTAAATTTTTTGCCATTAGGGATTCCACCGCCAATTTCGTATATAACTTCGCGAAGTGTTGTGCCCATTGGAACCTCTACAAGACCAACATTATTTATTTTTCCACCTAAGGCAAAAACTTTTGTTCCTGCTGATTTTTCAGTTCCTATACTATTAAACCAATCAGCGCCATTTAAAATTATCTGTGGAATATTTGCATACGTTTCAACATTATTTAAAACGGTGGGCTGTCCAAAAATTCCTTTTACTGCAGGAAATGGTGGACGTGGACGCGGTTCACCTCTGTTCCCCTCAATTGAATTAATAAGGGCAGTTTCCTCGCCACATACAAAAGCACCAGCACCTAATCTTATTTCCAAATCAAAATTAAAACCAGTACCAAAAATATTTTCTCCAAGCAATCCATATTTTTTTGCCTGATCAATTGCAATTTGCAAACGTTTAACAGCAATAGGATATTCGGCGCGCACATAAACATATCCCATATCCGCACCAATAGCATAACCTGCTATAGCCATTGCTTCAATAACAGAATGAGGATCGCCTTCCAATACCGACCGATCCATAAATGCACCTGGGTCTCCTTCATCAGCATTGCAAGCTACAAATTTTTTATCGCTCTGAGATTTATATGTAAATTCCCATTTCAAACCCGTTGGAAACCCACCGCCTCCACGGCCTCTTAACCCAGATTTTTTAACAGTATCAATAACTTCCTCACACTTCATTGATGTCAAAGCCTTAGCTAAAGCTTGATATCCTTCACGTGCTATGTATTCTTCGATATTTTCGGCCGCAATTACACCACAATTTCGAAGTGCTGTTCTATGTTGCTTTTTGTAAAAATTAACTTCTGAAAATGGCTTTACATTTCCATCTTCAAGAACTGTTTCTTTATATAAAAGATTTAAAACAGGTTTTCCATCAATTATATGTTCTTGAACAATCTGAGAAACATCATTAGTTTTCACCATGCTATAGAATGAACCTTCAGGATAAACAATAACGATTGGGCCAAGCGCACAAAGCCCAAAGCAACCAGTTTTTACAATTTCAACATCACTTATATTGTTTTGTTTAAACTCTTCCTCAAATTTTTCAATAATCTTTTGAGAGTTAGAGGAAGTACAACCGGTGCCTCCGCAAACTAATATATGACGTTTTCTATTTTGAAATTTAGATTTGGCTTTTTCGTACAAATCATATAAATCTTGTACTGATTTCATTTAATCACCTCATAAATTTTATAAAAACAGACTAAGAAAACTCTAATGATATTTTGCTAAAATTTCAGAAACCTTGTCAGGCTCCATCTTGCCATATACATCTTCATTTACAGTCATAACAGGAGCGAGTCCACATGCTCCAACACATCTTGTAGCATCAATAGAAAATTTACCATCATCAGTAGTCTGACCAGCTTTAATCTTTAAGATTTCCTCAATTTTCTCCAAAACTTTATCAGACCCTTTTACATAACAAGCAGTTCCAAGGCACACACCAATTTTATATTTACCGACGGGTTCTAAAGTAAAGCGTGAATAGAAAGTAACAATGCCATAAATTTGAGCCATAGGGATATTTAAATTTTCTGCAATAATTTTCTGAGCTTCAAAAGGAATATAACCAATTAATTCTTGAACCTTATGCAAAATTATCATTGCAGAACCCTTTTTGTCCTTATCAATTTCAATTATCTCCAATAACTTTTTTTCGATGTCAGGATTAAGCCCACTACAATCTTTACACATTTTCTAACCTCCAATAATTAATTAAACTTAATTAAATAATTGAGAAACCGAACGTCCTTCATGCACATACTTTATAGCAGCAGCAAATATATGTGCAACAGAAAGCGACTTTAATTTGCTAATTTTTTTCTCATCAGACAAATTTATCGTATCGAGAGCAATTAATTCAGTTATAGCGGAAGAATTTATTTTTTCAATTGCATTTCCAGATAATAAAGCATGCGTGCAGCAGGCAAAAACTTCTATTGCGCCTCGATCTTTCAAAGCATTTGCTGCATTAGTAATTGTGCCCGCCGTATCAATTATATCATCTACAAGTATAACCGACTTGTCTTTCACATCGCCAATTATATTTAAAATTTCAGATACATTAGGTTCTGGACGTCTTTTATCAATTATAGCAAGAGGGATATTCAATTTTTCCGCAAAACTTCTAGCACGCGCCACACTTCCAAAATCAGGTGCGACAGTCGTAACATTTTTCATATTCGAACCAAATTTATTTTTAAAGTAGTCCACAAATAAATTAAAACCTACCAAATGGTCTACAGGGATATCGAAGAAGCCCTGAATCTGTGCACAATGCAAATCCATAGTAAGAATTCTGTCAGCACCAGCCGAAGTAATTATATCCGCAACTAACTTAGCACTAATAGGATCGCGTGCACGGGTTTTTCGATCTTGCCTTGCATAACCAAAGTATGGAATAACAGCATTGATACTACCGGCAGAAGCCCTACGCATTGCATCAATCATAATTAATAGTTCCATCAAATTTTCATTAACAGGTGGCGCTGTAGATTGAATAATAAAAATGTCATTATCGCGCACAGTTTCATTTATACGCATATTTATTTCGCCATCACTAAATCGACTAACTTCCGACAAACCTAATGACAAACCAAGTTCATTGGCAATAGAGACAGCCAAATTTTTATTTGCATTACAAGCAAAAATTTTAATACCTTTTTCTTTTGTCATGAGCCAATTCTCCTTATGTATATAAAAATATTACGAAACAACTGTTGTAATTATACATTAGGTAAAAAAAAAGCACAAGCAGTTCAAACTCAAAGACAATTTTTGAAAACGAATAGGAAAATTTAAACACAATGACTTTTTTAAAAAACGTAGAGAAATTTAAAAATACCACTGATAAAATATTTTTTAGTGTTTATGTATCATGATTGAATAAAATTTATTTATATAATATAATACGAAAAGAAATACCTTTGCAGTAAAAAAAAATTATGAAAGGTTGGGTACATATGTTACAAACTGTAATTAATTATTTTACGGCTAATAATTATGCCGAATTAATTGGCACTATCTCTAACATTATTCTTATTGTTGCATATTCCATGCGCGGTGAAAAACGTATACGTATGATGAGTGTAGTTGGCTCTTCTTTTAGCGTTGCTTATAATTACATAATGCATTCGACTTGTTTTTTGATTCTTAGCTGCACAATTATTCTCATTAACTTATATCATTTGATTTTTGTTAAACCTGAATAAATTTATGAAAGGTAGGTAAAATTGAAATGAAAGAAAAATTGATTTCTGAATTAATTTATATGACTCACGGCGTGCAAATTATTTCTCTTATCGGCTCAATTCTTGTACTAAGTTCTTATTTGTGTCGCGGCGAAAGAAATATTCGACTTGTTAACGTAATTGCCTCAGTCTTTTGTATTATATATAGTCTTATAACAATGCAATGGAGCAACTTAATTTTAAATGTAATATTAATTGGTGTAAATGGATATCATCTTTTAAATGATAAAAAAACAAATTAAAAAAAGTTTATAAAAAAATCAGGCATGGCCTGATTTTTTTTATTTGATTTATTTTAAACTAATTAAAACTTAATGAATTAGATTTTATGCAAACCACTTTTGTATTAGTTTTTTTATAATGTGTCCAAGGGTGGCTTTTTTAATATCTTGCGTTGTTATAAGTTCACTTCGACCTATCTCTTTCCCATTCATTGAGTAAATAATTTCGCCGGCTTTCGTACCTTTTTCTACAGGTGCATTGAGTGCATCTGTTAGTTCAATATTGCTCTCAATCGAATTTTTATTTCCCTTGGGTACAATCGTACTTATTTCATCTTTTATTGCCACATCAGTTTCTTCTTTGTCGCCTTTATAAATTTTTACTTTACCTTTTATAGTTCCAGCTGGTTCACCTTTTGCTATTTGATAATTTGCAAATCCGTAATCTAATAATTTTGCAGCTTCACCAAATCTTGTAGCAGGATTTGGTGCACCCATGATTACTGATATTAAATTCATGCCGTCGCGCTGTGCAGTTGCCGATATGCAATATAAAGCTTTGCCGGTCGAGCCGGTCTTTAAACCTGTTGCACCACTATATGTTTTTATAAGCTTGTTCGTGTTCGACAATCCAAATTCAGTTTCACCGCGTCTTGTTTTGTGAACAATAGTATCCATCCAGATTTTTGTCAGGTCAAAAATTTGTGGATACTTAGTTATTAATTCGCGACTCATTAGCGCAATATCATATGCGCTAGTTTCATGGCCGTCTGTATCCAATCCGCATGCATTTACAAAATTAGTATCGTTCATACCTAAAGTCTTTGCTCTTTCATTCATCATCTTTACAAAATTTTCTTCACTTGTACCAATATGTTCGGCCATAGTAACTGCGGCATCATTTGCCGAAGCAATTACAATTGACTTTAATAAATCATAAACACTTTGCTGCTCAAATGGTTCAAGAAAAATTTGAGAGCCACCCATATTTGCAGCATGCTCACTGACTGTAACCATATCTTCAGGTTTAATTTTGCCTTCATTTATTGCATCATAAATCAATAAAATTGTCATGACCTTAGTGACGCTGGCAGGTGGTAATTTTTCATGAGAATTTTGTTCGTATAAAATTTTGCCGCTAGAGGCCTCCATAAGTAATGCAGATTTTGCATCAATATTCAAAGCAGGCTGCTCATTTGCAAAAATATTTGTACCAAAAAAGATATTAAAAACGAGTGCAAGCGCACATATTTTTTTTAATTTCATTTTTATCTCCTCCATATTTAAATTTACGGCTGCTTGTAAATTTTTATGACGATTTAATAATTTTTCTTTGTAATTTTTGACTTCCTCAATTAGAAATTTACTAATAGAAATTTAAAATAGCATAAGATATAATTATTAAATATCAAAGTTTTATGTTGTTTCATATTGTTTTATGTTAAAACTGTTTTAGAGGATGATGGAAATTTGAAGACAATATTAAATGCGCAATTTCTTAGATTTGTTTTTGTCGGCATCGTAAATACTTTATTTGGCACATTCGTTATGTTTGGGTTATATAATTATTTTCACTGCAGCTATTTTTTTTCAACTGCTATGAATTATATATTGGGCAGTATTCTCAGTTTTTTTTTGAATAAATATTTTACATTTCAAAATAAAAATAAGTCTGTAAAGCAGATTTTGATTTTTATTTTTAATATTGTTATTTGTTACAGTTTGGCTTACTCTATTGCAAAACCGATAGCCAATTTTACCTTAGTTTCGTTTTCAAAATCAATTCAAGATAATGTTTCTATGTTGATAGGAATGATTTTGTTTACTATTTTAAATTATTTCGGACAAAAATTTTTGGTGTTTGCATGCAAATAAATTTTATTTATATAAATTTAAGGATAAAAGGATGAAATCATGAAAAAAGTATTGTTTGTAGCTACTACTGCAAAATCTCACATAAATACATTTCATCTGCCACATATAAAAAATTTCAAAGATAATGGATGGATTGTAGATGTTGCAACAAATGGTGACGAAAAAGTTTTGTATGCCGACAAAGAATTTGCACTGCCCATATCGCGTAACCCTTTTAAATTTGGAAATATATCGGCAATTTTAAAACTGATTAAGATAATGAAAACGCAAAAGTATGATTTGATTTTATGTCATACTCCAATGGGAGGAGTTGTCGCAAGAGCATCAGCTTTTTTTTCAAAATCTGCACCGATTATTTATGTTGCACATGGTTTTCATTTTTACAAAGGTGCGCCATTTATAAATAACATTTATAAATTTATTGAGAAATTTTTGGCGCATGTGACAGACGCAATTATTACAATGAATAAAGAGGATTTCGAAGCAGCAAAAAAATTTACTTTACGCAAAAGTGGCAAAGTTTATAAAATACCAGGAATAGGTATTGACACGAAAAAGTTTTTAAATCTAAAAATGCAGACGGATAAAAAAAAGAAGCGTAATGAATTAGGTATAAATGAAAATTCAATAGTAATTTTGAATGTGGCAGAAATGATTAAGCGAAAAAATCAAAAGACAATTTTAAAAGCATTTGCTAAAATAAAATGTGACAATGCTATACTTTTAATTTGTGGTCGCGGTAAACTTGAAAAAAACTTGAAACAACTAGCCAAAAAACTTAATGTTTCTCACAAAGTTAAATTTTTAGGCTTTAGAAATGATATTGGAGAAATTTTATTTGCTTCGGATATTTTTGTTTTCCCATCTTTTCAGGAAGGATTGCCATTAGCTGTTATGGAAGCGATGTCTTGTAATATTCCTGTTATTTGTTCTGATATTCGTGGAAATAAAGATCTTATTATTGATGGCGAAAATGGATTTTTAATACCATTCAATGATATAAATGGTTTTGCACAAAAAATTGAGCAACTTTGCAAAGATAAAGTTTTAAGAGATAAAATTGGAAAAAGAAGTACAAATCTTATTTTAAAATATGATATATCAAATGTTATTGATATCATGAACAAAATTTATGCACAAGTTTTAGATTGATTTTATTGCTTGTTTGTGTTATAATTTCTCATGGAGTTGATATTATTATGTCTGATGAAATTTTAAATTGTATATTATCGCAATTACAAAATGTTAATTCAAATATTAGCGAAATGCGTTCAGATATGAATGTTTTAAAGCAAGATGTTTCGCAATTAAAAACAGATGTTTCGCAATTAAAAACAGAAGTATCAGAATTAAAGACAGACGTTTCACAACTAAAGACAGAAGTATCAGAATTAAAAACAGACGTTTCTCATTTAAAAGACGAAATGGTTATAGTAAACAATAGGTTAGATAATTTAGAAAATGGACAGGAAAATATTAATGCACAGGTAAAAGAATTAAAAATTGGTCAAAAACAAATCAGAAACGATATAAAAGAAATGAAAAATGAAATGAAATATGTTTGGGAAGATATACGTTTAAATGAAAAACGTATTGATGCTTTGGGAAATTATTAATGATACATATTCCAGTTTTATTGAATGAAGTAATTAATTTTTTAAATATAAATCCTAATGGAGTTTATATTGATGGTACAGTAGGCGGTGGCGGGCACTCTTACGCCATTGCAAAAAAATTATCAAAACAAGGAAAATTGATTTGTATAGATCAAGATGATTTTGCTATAAAAATGTCACAAAAAGTACTTTATGAATTTAAAAATAAAGTTGACTTTTTTTGTGATAATTTTTATAATATGAAGCAAATTGCCTTATCTAATAAAATTACAAAAGTTGATGGAATATTATTGGATTTGGGAGTTTCTTCTTTTCAAATTGATGATGCAAGTCGCGGTTTTTCATATATGCATGATGCACAACTTGATATGAGAATGAATAAAACACAAAAAAAATCTGCCTATGATATAATAAATAGCTATACAAAAGAAAAATTGTGTGATATAATGAAAAATTATGGTGATGAAAGATTTTACAAGCAAATTGCAAATAAAATTGTAAAGGCACGAAAAATTTCGCCGATAAAAACTACTTTGCAACTTGTTGAAATTATAAAATCAGCCTTGCCCAATAAAATTTTGCATAATGGTGGCCATTTTGCAAAAAAAACTTTTCAGGCAATTAGAATTGAAGTCAATAATGAGCTCGATATTTTGAATCAAACAATTATTGATGCAATAGATTTATTGAACTCAAATAGTCGATTGTGCATAATTACTTTTCATTCTTTGGAAGATAGAATTGTTAAACATACTTTTAATAAATTACAAAATCCTTGTGATTGTCCACGTGATTTTCCGATTTGTATCTGTGGGAAAAAATCTATTTGCAAAGTAATAACTAAAAAGCCTATTTATCCAACAAATAATGAAATGGAAAATAATCCACGCTCGCATAGTGCAAAATTACGTGTAGTTGAAAAAATTTAAGGAGGGCTTGAATTGAGAAAAAATTTTAATAGCAGTATGTATTATTCTTACGGTTCTCAGGCTTATAATTATGATTACGAAAATAATTATAATTATATAGGCAAAAGAAAATATTTGCGTCGTTCACGCAAAAAAGTTGCTGTTAAAAGTAAAGCCGTTCCTGCATTAATTATGTTTTTGTCATTGATTTTCGTTGGAAGTTTGTTTACACTTTGTTCATTTTGTACAGTTAAAGCTAAATCAACTGAAATAATAAATTTGCAAGATAAACTTAAAACAATTAAAGCTGAAAATATTGTATTTGAAGAGGAAATTTCAAAAAAATTCGACTTGGAAAATACAAAAAAAATAGCTCAAACAAAATTGGGCATGCATAAACCTTTGTCATATCAAATTGTACATATTAAAAAACCAAAGCAAAATTACGTAATAAAATATAATTGGTGAAGACTATGAAAACAAAAGCAAAAAATAACAAAGTAAATAAAATTAAACGCAGGTTAAATATAAAATTATATTTGACTGCGTTTATTTTGTTGCTTTTAATAGTAATTTTGGATTGGCGTATTGCTTTTATTAAAATTAAATATGGTGATGAATATGAAAAAAAGGCAATTGAGCAGCAAGTAAAACAAGGCCTTGATATTGCAACCAAAGCTAAAAGAGGAAGTATTTTAGACCGTAATATGCAAAACATTTCAGCAAGCAATACCGTTTATAATGTAATATTGGATGTAAGAATACTTTCAAAGCAAAATAAAAAAATTTGCGATAAAACATTAACCGAACTAAATAAATCGCTTGATATATCTATGGAAAAATTAAATGGGTATATGGCGTTCGATAAAGACAAAAAACTTGTGAATGATACAAATTATTTGATTATAGCCAAAAATATTTCGCGCAAAAAAATGTCTGACATAGAGAAAAAAAATCTAGTTGGCGTTTATTTTGAAGAAGATACCATGAGATTTTATACGCATAACGATTTGGCAGCACAAACAATTGGATTTATACGCGGCGATACTTTGTGCGGATTGGAAAAAACGTACAATGAAGATCTAACAGGAACACCTGGCAGGATTTTTAGAACTTATGATATGCAAAATAACGTTGTGTCACAAAATGTACCTGCACAAGATGGATATTCAATTGTGACAACACTAGATTTAAACATTCAAAAATTTGCACAGGATGCAATAAATGAAGCTGGTGAAAAATATAGAGCTGAGCATGCAGCAGTAATTATTATGAATCCAAACACTGGCGAGATAATTGCAATGGCACAGTATCCTTCTTTTAACCTAAATAATCCCACGGAGATTTCAGATTTAACAAGTCAAACACTGCGTACGAAATTGGAGGCACTTTCAAAAGAAGAACAACTCAACAATCTTTATAATATATGGAATAATTTCAATGTTTCTGGGACATTTGAATCAGGTTCAATCTTTAAACCAATAGTTGTTGCGTCCGCGCTTGACCAAAATATTATTACTCCTAATTCTACATTTTATTGTGGAGGAAGCATTGATGTTTTGGATAGAAAAATTCATTGCGGAAAAAGAAGTGGTCACGGAACTCAAGATGTTACACATGTTTTATCTAATTCATGCAATGTCGGAATGATACAAATTATACAAAAGCTTGGCAAGGAACAATTCTATCGATACCAAAAAGATTTTGGCTACGCAGATAAAACAAGTATAGATTTGCCTGCTGAGCAATCAGCTAAATCTTTAGTATATACATTAAATCAATTAAATCCCGTAGAACTTGCAACATCTTCGATGGGACAAGGTTTTAACAATACGCCAATTCAAGCAATAAATAGTTTTGCTGCTGTAATAAATGGCGGAAATTTAATGAAGCCATATCTTGTTTCACAAATAATAGATAACGAAGGAAAAGTCATCAAAAAAAATAATCCAACCATAATGCGAAAAGTAATATCACAAGAAACATCAGATTTTATGCGCAATGCATTAAAGAGTGTAGTTACAGAAGGTACTGCCAAATCCGGAATTATTGAAGGATATAATATTGGAGGCAAAACTGGAACTGGGGAACAAGGCAAACGCGGTAGCGGAATGTATACTTATTCATTTATTGGATATTTAACAATTGAAGACCCACAGTACATAGCAATTGCATTAATAGATAAACCGCCGGCAAATCAAGTAGTATCTGCGGTGCCAATAGTAAAAGATATATTTGAGAAGATAATAAAATACAAACAGATAAAGTCATCTTCAAATTCTCCTGCATTATTTAAAGAAGCATTTTTGTTGGAAGATTATAAGGGAAAAAATTTGAAGGCTACAATAAAAAAATTAAATGACCAATCTTTAGATTATGAAATAGTAGGAAGTGGCGGTACAATTGTTGACAGCCAAAATCCTATAGCAGGTACACCCGTTGAAGCAAATTCAAAAATTTATTTGTATGCATCTAATCAAAAAGATAATGATAAATTGGTGCAAGTTCTACAATTGATAGATTTATCTTTAAATCAGGCAGTCGAAATTTTAAACAAAAATGGATTTGAACCTGTTATAATTAAAAATGAAAATGATGATCAAGTTTCAGAAAGTGATTTAACAATTACAGAACAAATACCTACTTCGGGAATTAAATTGGAAGAAGGTACACAAATAAAATTATATGTACAACAAAAAAATTAGCAATCATAATTAATTTTTTTATGCCTGTGATTTATAACTCAAGATAAAAATAAAGGAAGAATTGAAAATGCAAATGAGTATGAAAATTAACCAACAATTAATGAGTACGCCATTACCAAATTTTTTTATCGATAATTATATGGCAAATGCAAATCCAATTTTTTCACTGATCTATATCTATATTTATAAAAAATGTATGTTTGGAGAAAAAAAATTGAGTTTGCACGATTTGACTATGCATTTTAATATCCTTGAAATTGATGTTATTAATTCATTGCTCTACTGGCAATCTAAAAATTTGATTTCATACAACAAAAATAAAGATAATATTTGTGTTGAATTTCTTGCACCGAAATTTACTCATACTTCTAGCAAGAAAAAATTTGATAATTTTCCTTCTTACACAATGCAGGAATTAAATGTATACAAAGATGATCCGAAAATACAAGAATTATTTGATTTCGCTCAAGAGTCTTTTGGCAGATATTTAACATATTCAGATCTAAATACTATTTTTGGATTTTATGATTATTTGAGATTGCCGCTTAATGTTATCCAAATTTTAATTGCTTATTGTAGTGAGAATGGCCATAGAAATTTGCCATATATCGAAAAAGTTGCTATAGATTGGGCAATGGATGAAATTGATTCTGTACAAAAAGCTGAAGAAAAAATTATTGGTATGAATGAACTTTTCTATAACATAAAAAAAGCTCTCGCTGTTAATAATTTAAATGAAAAGCAAAGAGAATTTTTTACAAACTGGAAAAAAAATTTTTCAATGCCTGATGATTTACTTGTTGAATCTTGCAATGTTACAATGATGAGTATTGGGCGGGCAAATTATAACTATATAAATTCCGTGCTTAAAACTTGGCACAAAAATGATATAAAAACTTTGGAAGAAGCCAAAAATTTCAAACTTGATTTTAATGACAAATCAAAAACAAGTGTTAGAAAAAATAGATTTGCAAATTTTGAACAACGTAATTGGGATTTTGAAAAAATTGAACGCCTCGCCCAGGAGGATTAATTATGCATAAAAAAGTTTTTCTCGAAATTATTAATGAGTATGAGAAAATACGTCAGAAAAATCAATTCATATTAAATAAACGAAAAAAAAAATTATACCGCATTTGCCCAAGATTTTTGGAAATTGAAAATGAATTGACAAACATCGGTATTAATATATCTAAATTAATTTTGAGTAATAACGACAATATTAAACTCAATCTTTTGCGCGATAAAAATCAAAGTTTGATTGCGGAAAAAGAAAAAATTTTATCCGATTTGCATTTGCCTAAAAATTATTTGAATATATACGATTGCAGTTTGTGCAAAGATACAGGTTATGTTGGTAATGAAAAATGTAATTGCTTTAAACAGAAATTGATTGATAGATATTACGATATGTCAAATATAAAAAATATTGTTGAGAAAGAAAATTTCGATACGTTTGATATTCGCTATTATAAAGACGAAAAGCTTGAAGATTCAAAATCATCTTTAGATTTAATTAAACGTGCCATGGAAAAAAGTATGGATTTCATTAATAAATTCGATATTGAATATAAAAATCTTTTGTTTTACGGAAATACGGGGCTTGGTAAAACTTTTTTATGTAATTGTATTGCCAAAGAAATTTTGGATAAAGGCAAAACTGTTTTGTATGCAACTGCCCCTCAGTTATTTAAAATATTTGAAGACATTCGTTTTGGAAAATTTGAAGAAAATAATCTAAAAAATGAGTATACCGAAATGGTGTTTGATGCGGATTTATTGATTATAGACGATTTGGGTTCGGAATTTTCAACGCTGCCACTGCAATCAGAATTATTCAATATAATAAATACGCGTCTGGTTTTGCGAAAACCAATTATAATATCTACAAATCTTTCTCCGTCCAACATTGAAAAAGAATATTCATCACGTATTTTTTCTAGATTGGTAGGCAATTATATTTTTTTAAAATTTGTTGGCGACGACATTCGCTTGCAAAAAAAATTTTAATTTTTTATGGAGCATTTGATTAAATAAATTTGATATAAAAAAACTCAAGTTAAGCTTGAGTTTTTTGTTTTGCAATTTTTACAAAATAAGCATTGTTGACTTTAGTTTTATAAAGTGTTATACTACATATGGTTCCGTGCAGCCGGGAAGTTAGCGGCTTCCTTTTCTTGCAGGCTATAGCAAGGGTGATATTTGTTCTCGGATTATTCAAATTGAAGTTAGCAACTTTTGTAAGTAATGTTGAAAATTGAGTCTTGCGCAACAAATGATTATGAACCGTGTCAGGTCTGGAAGGAAGCAGCACTAAATAATATGTTTTGTGTGCCGCAAGGTAGCTTGATTTGAGTTGGCTGCAAAATTTGCATTCATTTTGGTATTTCAAAAACAAATGCACGGGGCTCATGAATATTACCTTCTTTAAATTTTGCTATAAAAACAAAAAATCTCAAGTTCAATGAACTGACACCAAAAAGTTAGACAAGGTTATATAAAAAAATCTATTAAGCAACCGAAAGGGCTTGCAGACTGTGAATAGCAGGAGGCAAGCCCTTAAGTTTTGCCTTAATACATCGATTATTGTAGTAGTCAAGATATTCTATTAATTCCTGCTTAAAATGTTCAATGGATTCAAACTTTTGTAAGTGGAATATTTCACTTTTCAGCAAACCAAAAAAGTTTTCTATCACTGCATTGTCCAGACAGTTGCCTTTGCGGCTCATACTCTGTCGAATACCTTTTTTATGGAGTATCTGTCGGTATTGTTCATGCTGATATTGGCAGCCTTGGTCGGAATGAAGAATGAGGTTAGTATCATTTGGAACTGTTGCAAATGTTTTATTTAGCCTAGATATTACCATGCTCAATACAGGATGTTCTAAAATAGTATAGCTTACCAAGTTACTGCTATGTAGATCAAAGATAGACGACAGATATAACTTTTCTCCAAATGGGCTGAACTCTGTTACATCGGTAACCCACTTTTAGTTTGGCTTTTCTGTTTTGAAATCTCGGTTTAGAAGATTTGGAGCAATTTTCCCCACATCACCTTTGTAAGAATGGTATTTTTTCATCCTGATATGACACACAAGACCTAATTGATTCATGAGCTTTTAGACAATCTTATGATTCAAGTAAATATTTTGGTTGTGCAGCTCAACTGTGATTCTACGGTAGCCATACCGTCCTTTGTTTTTGTAATAGATTGTCGTAATCTGTACCTTGACTAATTTATACTTGTCTGATTTATTCATTTGTTTTAAGTGATAGTAAAAGGTTGCACAGGCTAATTGAGCAATTGAAAAAAGTATTTTCAGTAATCAAGTCTTGCAAGTTTTTTAGGTATTCATTTTCTGCTCTTAATCTCTGCACTTATGCCAAGAGATCTTCATCTACTTCTTTTGGAAATTCTCGTGACGATCTGCGCTGGCTCTGGCTCGTCCACGCGCTCTATTGCCAAACATTCTATTCCTTGTGTCAGATATGTCCTCTTCTACTTCTGTATACTTTCATGTATTATGCCATACTTTTGTTCTGCTTCATGGTATGTCATGCTTTCTTCCAATATCTGTTCTACCACCATTTCTTTATATTCTGCCGTGTATACCTTGTTTCGTTTTCTTTTTGACATAATTTAACACCCCATTTGTTTTTAGTATCCCATACTGTCTAACAAATGGGGTGCTGTTCAATTTGCTTGAGATTTTTTTTGTTTAAGTTTTTATAAAGTGACTACAAAGTAGACGTTTATTGCAATTTTTTTACAAAAAGTTTATCTTTTAATTACTTTATTTTATTTAGCAAATCATTTATTTTGATACTATATTCTATTGAATCATCCAATATAAATTTAAATTCAGGGGTCAATCTTAGATTTAGTTTTTGTGCAATTAATTTTCTTATAAACCCTGAGGCATTGTTTAATGTTTTAATTGTCTCATCTTTTTTTTCATCTAGAACGCTTACATAAACTAAGCAATGTTCCAAATCAGAACTTGTTTTAACACGCAATACACTTGTTATTGAACTTATTCTTGGGTCATGAAGTTCCAATTGTAATATTTCGCAAAGACAATGACGAATTTCATCATTAATTTTTACCATTCTTCTGGTACTCATTTTATTTCACCTACCGCGGTATTTCTTCCATAACATATGCTTCCATTACATCATTTTCTTTTATGTCATTGAATTTATTGAGCATAATTCCACATTCATATCCTTCAAGAACTTCTTTTACATCATCTTTAAAGCGCCTTAAAGTATTTAGTTCACCTTCATAAATTGTTTTACCATCACGAATGAGACGGATTTTAGAATTTCGTAGAATTTTACCGTCTGTAACATATGAACCAGCTATTGTTCCTAAACTCGAGATTTTAAATAATTGACGAACTTGTGCATGACCCAAAATTTTTTCTTCAAATATTGGATCAAGCAATCCTTTCATAGCTAATTTAATATCTTCGATTGCATCATAAATTATTCTATAGAGACGTACATCAACTTTTTCTGATTCGGCTATAGATTTTGCTGAAAGTTCCGGACGTACATTAAAACCAATTATAATTGCATTCGAAGCAGACGCAAGCATTATATCCGATTCAGTTATTGCTCCAACTCCGCCGTGTATCGTTTTTATTTTAACTTCTTCATTTGATAAGCGTTCCAAACTATTTTTTATAGCTTCAACTGATCCTTGTACATCAGCTTTGACTATTATATTTAATTCTTTTACACCGCCTGTTTGTATTTGGCTAAACAAATCATCCAAAGAAATTTTAGCGGTGCTTTCTTTTATCATTGCCATTTTATTTTTGTTTATTATTGATTCAGCTAACTGGCGTGCTTGTTTTTCACTTTCTGTTGTATAAAACATTTCGCCTGCATTTGGAACTGATGAAAGTCCTAAAATTTCAACAGGAGTCGAAGGCAACGCTTTTTTTACACGATTACCTTTGTCATTAATCATTGCGCGAATTTTTCCAAATGAACTTGCAGCAACTATAGGATTACCTATTTCCAATGTACCATTTTGTACGAGAACAGTAGCAATTGGACCGCGGCCACGGTCAAGTTTTGATTCTATAATTATACCACATGCAGCTTTTTTAGGATTAGCTTTTAATTCTTTCATTTGTGCCACCAATATTATCATTTCAAGTAAATCGTCTATACCAATATTATTTTTTGCAGATACAGGAACGCAGATTGTTTGGCCACCCCAATCTTCTGCTACTAATCCATACTCAACCAATTCTTGTTTTACACGGTCAATATTTGCGCCTGGCTTATCAATTTTATTTATAGCTACAATTATTTCAACTCCAGCAGCTTTGGCATGATTTATAGCCTCGATAGTTTGTGGCATTATACCATCATCAGCTGCTACTACCAATACAGCTATATCAGTGGCTTGTGCTCCGCGCATTCTCATTGCCGTAAATGCTTCATGCCCTGGAGTATCTAAAAATGTAATAGTTTTACCAGAAATTGAAACCGTGTATGCACCAATATGTTGAGTAATACCGCCGGCTTCCGTATTTATAACATTTGTATGACGTATTGCATCTAAAAGTGATGTTTTACCATGGTCAACATGCCCCATAACTACAACAACAGGTGGACGCTCAACTAAATCCTGTGAATCGTCAGCAGTATTGAGTTCCTGGGCAAATAATTCCATTTCCTCTGCTTCTTCCAATATAATATTAAACTTTTCAGCAATTTTTGAAGCTTGCTCAAATTCAATTATTTGATTTTGATTAAACATCAATCCTTGACTCATCAGCATTTTTATTAATTGAGAAACAGATTGTTTTAACTTATTTGCCAGTTCTTTTAAAGTTATATTTTTGGGGACTTTAATTATAATTATATCTGATAATTGTTGAATTGTCTCTGGAGATTTTTCACTTTTTTTATCTTTCTTACTAGATTTTTTATGATTGTTTTTGGGAGTATCGACATTTTCAGGTTGCGCAGCTTTATTTTCATTTTTATTTTCAGTTGATTTTTTATTTTTTTTAGGACTAGCAGCTGGTTTTTGTTGAAATAAAGCAATAACCTTTTTTGCATCATTTTCATCTACGGAACTCATGTGATTTTTAACGTCTATGCCGTTTTCGTTCAATTTATTTATTAATTCTTTACTCGTAACACCAATTTGTTTGGCTAATTCATGAACACGAATTTTACTCAAACTTACACCTCCACAATTTTTTTGAGTTTGTCAGCTAATTTTATATCATTAACAACAATTATGCTGACAATGTGTTTGCCTATTGCTTTACCTAACTCAAGTTTTGTCCCGACAACAATTAATGGTATTTTATAAATTTTAGAAGTAGCGATAATTTTTTTTTGTAAGCTGTAGCCAATATCATTACTTATAACTATCAATTTAGCAGTATTGCTTTTGATATTTTCGATACAGGCTTTTTCTCCCCAAGATAATTTTCTTGCTAGATAGCAAATACCGATAAGTTCATAAAATCTTTTTGAATTCATCTTCCAATTCCTTATATATTACACAAATAGATTTAGATTTAAAAGAGCGTTCAAAACCTTTCTTTTTTTTAGATTTTCTAAGGCACTCCATTGATTTACATAGATAAGAGCCACGCGAGTTAATTTTGCCGGTGTGGTCTATACAAAATTTATTGGGAGAAATTTTAGCAATACGGATTAAATTTTTCTTATCAAACATTTTACCACAACCGACGCATTTTCTCAAACATTCTCTGATAAGACTTCACCTTCTAACTGTTCAGGTGTTTTAACGTCCAGACGCATGCCAACCAATTTAGCAGCCAAACGAATATTCTGACCGTTTTTGCCAATTGCAAGAGAAACCTGATTGCTATCAACCACAACCAAAGCACTATTTTTATCATTGTCTATTTGGATATATTTAATTTTAGCGGGACTAAGGGCAGCTTTTATATATTCTTCAATATTTTCATGCCAGTTAACCAAATCAATTTTCTCATGATGAATTTCAGATAATATAGTATTTATGCGATTGCCATTTTCGCCAATACAAGCGCCTATAGCTTCAACTTCGCTATTTTCAGAAACAATAGCAACTTTGCTTCGTTTACCAGGTTCGCGTGCTATATTAACAATTTTTACAATGCCATCTGAAATTTCAGGAATTTCTTGTTCAAACAAGCATTTTATAAAATTAGGATTAGCACGTGAGACAAAAACCATAACACCTTTTGAAAGGCGCCGAACATCCATAACATACAATTTTATTCTGTCATTAATGTTAAAAACTTCGCCAGGTATTTGTTCTTTTTCAACAAGCACGGTTTCAATATCGCCCAGATTTACAATAATATTTTTATATTCAAAACTTTGGACTATGCCTGTAATAATTTTTTCTTTTTTAACTGCAAACTTGTTATAAAGTGAGTCACGTTCAATTTCCAAAAATTTTTGTGATACAACTTGTTTTGCGGTTTGTGCAGCGATTCTTCCAAAATCTTTAGGCGTAACAATAATTTGCACATTATCATCAAGTTTATAAGCAGGGTCAATATTTTTAGCTTCTTCCAATGATATTTCCAAACGTTCGTCCTCAACTTTTTCAACAACTTTTTTAAGTGCAATAACTTGTACATTGCCAGTTTGATTGTCTATATCAACTTGAATATTTTGTGCAAGTCCAAAATGTTTTCTGCATGCGGCAATCAAAGAAGTTTTTAATGTGTCCAAGATGACATCTTCGTCAATATTTTTTTCAATAGCAATTAATTTTGCGGCATTTATTAAATCATTACTCAATTTTATTCTCTCCTTTATCAAAAATTAATCTGCAGCTTGAAATTATTTTTCTAGGTATAGACAATGAATGTTGCTCAAATTCAATTTCTATATTGTCCAGGTCCGCTTTAAGTAATTTGCCTTCATAAATTTTATGATTTTCAAATGGTTTATACAAATTTATTTTTATGTTGTGGCCTATATATTTTTTATAATGTGCATCTGTTTTCAAAATGCGCTCTATGCCTGGTGAACTTACTTCCAAAATATATTCGTGCTCAATAGGGTCTTTTTCATCCAAAATTTTACTCAGTGTGCGACTTACCTTTTCGCAATCATTTATATTAATTCCGTTATCAGAGTCGATATAAACACGTAAAAAATATTGATTAGATTCTTTAACAAATTCTATGTCGTATAGCTCAAAATTGTTTTCAATTAAGATTGGCAAAACGTAATTGCTTACTAAGCTCACAATTTTTCCTGCCATTAAATAAATCACCTCTTAACAAAATTAAGGAGTGGGCTAAAACCCACTCCGTTTATTTTACATAATTACATTCTAGAACAAATATTTAAATATGTCAATAAAAAGTTGTTTGATATATTTTGGTTGCTTTCTTGAAAAAAGTAACCAAATAACTTTTAAATAAAAAATCCCAAGCTGTGAACAACACTCAATTTGTTAGACAGTATGATATACTAAAAAATAAAAAAACAAATGGGGTGTTAAATTATGTCAAAAAGAAAACAAAACAATAGGTACACAGCAGAATATAAATAAATGGTGGTAAAACAGACAGGTATTGGAAAAAAGCATGTCATGCCATAAAGCAGAACAAAAGTATGGCATAACACATGGAAATATCCAGAAATGGAAAAGGATATATCTGACACAAGGAATAGAAGGTTTGGCAATAGATCAACATGTATGTGATGCACAGATCGTCTACGAGAATTTCCGAAAGCAGAAAATGACTACCTAAAAAACTTACAAGACTTGATTACTGAAAATACTTTTTTCAATCGCTCAATTATCTTGTGCAACCTTTTACTATCACTTAAAACAAATGAATAAACCAGACAAGTATAAATTAGTCAAGGTATAGATTACAACAATCTATCACGAAAACAAAGGACGATATTGCTACCGTCAAATCACATCTGAGCTGCACAACCGAAATATTTATCTAAACCATAAAACTTTCCAAAAACTCATGAAGAAATTAGGATTAGCATGTCGCATCAGGATGAAAAAATATCATTTTTACAAAGGTGAGCAGGTAAAATTGATCCAAATCTTTTAAACCGAGATTTCAAAACAGAAAAGTCAAACCAAAACTGGGTCACTGATGTAATAGAATTCAATTTGTTTAAAGAAAAGCTATATTTGTCGCCTATCATTGTTCTACATATCAGCAACTTGGTAAGCTACACCATTTCAGAGCTTCCTGTATTGAGCATGGTAATATCTATGCCAAATTAGGGTTTGGAGAATATTTTATTCATACAGAATTTGCAATTGACAATTCAGGTAAATCTGTTTTTATGAATAAAGCAAAAGGTCAACAAGGCTCGGAAGTTTTGTTATATAAACCAACACAAAAAGCAGAATTAAGTCAATTTTTAGATTCAAATGCAAACATTGCATTTGAATTTAATGAAAAAGATGAAAATGGTAATCCAAAATTTGAAATTAAAAATGGTAAAGTCAGTGATTTAGTTAAAAATCCTATATGTATAACACAAGAAACTCAATTAAGCGCATTAGCAATTGGAATTGTTGATTTTATTTGTATTCAACCAGATAGACATTGGAAAAATTTTTTTATTGATAAGAATGGAAAAATGACTGGTATAGATAATGATGCAGTCGGTATTGTTGATTATGGTGAAGAAGTAACAAAAGAAATTATGAAAGTTAAAGTGCCTTTTGTAACATCTCAAATTAAAGAAAAAATTATAAATTTATATGACAATAAAGATATGCTTTTAAATTTTTTAAGAGGTAAAATGAATATAGGTATGCAGGGAAATAAAGTTATTTCAGAAATGGAAAAATGTTTAGATATGTTATATAATTACATTAAAAGTAATAATTGTCCAATTTGTGACTTCAAATATAAAGATGATTTTATAAATCATTTCTTACTAGCTCACAACAATTTTTCACAATATTGTACTAAAGTAGGTCGTTCTAATGGTTTTATTCTTTCTGAATCAAATCCAATAGCTCTTATAATTCACAATTCTATAGGAGAAACTTTTAATAGATTTGCTGGCTGTCATTATTAAAAATATCAGACTCAATAATTGACGAATTATCAAAAAAAAGTATAGAGATAAATGAATTAGTCAAAAGTGTAGTACAAAAGGTTTCATGCAAGGAAATTGATCGTTTAATGCTTATATTTCAAATAAATTGTGAAGATGCAATTCAAATAGTAATAAATCCAATAATCGAAAGCATTCCATATTTTAATAAATATAGTCAAAGTAAAGCAGAACGTACATATGAGAAAGTTTGTAGAAAAATTGACGCTTTATTCCCAGAATCACATCTTTTTGATTTCTCTCACACAGCAAATCAACTACAACACCAAAATTATCAAGAACGTTAAATTAAATTATAATATTTAAAAATAAACTGATCACATATATTACTGTGATCTTTTTTTGTGCAATAAGAAATTTATATTATAAAAAAATTTTTTAAATAAAATTGTTGAATTTAAGTAAGACAAAATATATACAAAAGCAAATTTATCAGTGCAAATTTTTTTTAAAAATTTATATGTAACTCTCTGTTTTTTAATTGTAATATAAAAGTGTAATCCGGATTATAAAAAACTAAAGGAGGAATACCAATGGCAGTAACAAATACAATAAAAGCAACAAAATTTCAATTAAAATATGCAAACAATAAAGGTTCTTATACTTTTTCTGACTTAAAAAATTCAGGCACTACAGATGATAAAATATTAGCTACTGCACAAGCTTTTGCCTCAGTGCAAGAATCAAGTACAGAAAAAATTTATAAGCTTATTGACAACAAATTAGAAAAAACTCAAGCATAAGGAGGATAATAAAAATGAATAAAAATTATTATGAATTTGTTTTTGTAAGTGATCAGGGTAAAAATATAAATTTAAAGATACCAAATGCTATTGAAACTTTCGATACTGACCAATTTGCAGAAGATATGGATTTAATAATTGCATCAAATGTAATTTTAACTTCTGCTGGAAAACCTGTAGCAAAAAGATTCGTTAAATATATTGAACCTAAAATTATTGAAGTTACAATCCAAAATAATTAATACAATAAAAGGAGGAAATAAAAATGGCAACATTAAATTTGATAGATACAAAATTGACTTTAAAATTTTCCGAACAAAGCTATTCAAACAGTAACATAAATAATGCTGCTAGCGACCAAACCATTTACGATTTAGCAGAATTAATGGAAAAATATCAGTTATCAGCACCGACTGAAATCGGTAAAACTTTGAAATACGAATTTATAATTAGTTAAGGAGGTTAAAAAATGAATCCTAATTTTAAAATTACTTATAAAACAAGTGATAATGAAATATTTGAACTTACAATACCTAATGCATTTAATTTTGATCCAGACGTTGCAGAAAATGTTACAAGAGTCAATACAGCTGCTAAAAACATTATGAATGCAAATGCAATAGAGACAGGCTGCGGAGATTTAAGCAGCATTGAATCAATAGTTTATTGCAAAAATGATGTTACAGTGCACGATTTGGCAAATCTATAATTTAAATCATCTAAAATTTATCACATAAGGAAAATCTCGGCAAATGCCGGGATTTTTTTTACAATAATTATCTTTTACATGAAAGAAAATTTTTTTGCAATAACATGTTTTTTCAAATAAAACTTTTATATAAAAAAAGGATACCGTTTTATAAGCGATATCCTTTTTTTCTGCAATCCAAATAAAAATTAAAATAATAATTTAATTAATTACTTGCAAATCTTTTGGATATTTATTTAAAATCTCGTATCCATTCTCGGTTACCAAAACTAAATCCTCTATCCTGACTCCCAATTTATCTATTAAATATATACCTGGCTCAATTGAAAAAATCATTCCAGGCTTTAACAAATCATAATTGTCTTGTGATACAGCCCCGAATTCATGACACTCGATTCCGATTGAATGACCAGTTCGATGAATAAAGTTTTTGGCATATCCATTATCTTCAATGAAATTTCGCGCCGCTAAATCTATTTGGCTAAATTTTGCGTCCGGCTTGACCTCATTTATTGCCTTTTGGTTTGCATGCAAAACTATATCATAAATTTTTTTGTCAAAGTCTGACGCATATTTATAAAAAAATGTGCGAGTCATATCTGAGCAATAATTATCTTTTATAAATCCCATGTCAATTACAATACAATCGCCTTCTTTTAATTTTGTATCATTAGGTACGTGATGCGGCTCGGCAGCATTTTTACCAAATGCTATTATCGGGTCAAATGAAAATGCATCAAGCTCCAATTCTTTTTTTATCGATTTGAGTATTTCTAATAATTCTAATTCAGTTTGATTGGCCTTAATATTTTTTACAAGAAGAGACATTGCTTCATCATTAAGGCGCGAAGATTCACGCATTAAATTAATTTCGTCTTCTGTTTTTACCAGGCGCACATATTCCAAAATATCGCTTACTAAATAATTAGCGTTAGTTGATTTAATAAGCGGTAGTAAAAATTTTGCAGGAAAGTTTTTATCAATTAAGACTGTTTCATTTTTTATTGTACCTGATAAAATGCTAACGGGGTCATCATCATCTGAGTAATAAACAACTTCAACATTAGGAATATTTTTCATATCAAATAATTTGTTTACAAAAAGTTTTTGCGTATTATCTGTGCTGTTTATATACATTACGTAAAGTCTTTCGCCGGGTTCAATTAAATTTCCTGTCAAATAGAAAATGGCGAAAGGGTCGCAAATCAAAAGCTGCGAACAATTTTTTTGATTCATTACATTATTTACACGTTCAATTTTATTCATTATTGCCACTCCTTTTTTCATAGTTATTCCATAGCCAAAATCCCATAGATACAAACAAAATTGAACCGCCGATTAATTCTATTTCATACCATATATTTGCCATTAATGTGTCCATTATAGGAACAAGAGATAAAACTACACCAGCTATAGTAACTATTAGTGTCATGTATGAAATCCAAATGCAGGTTGAATTTTTTTTAGCCATTGAAAATTGTTTGTCTACATTTGGGTGCGTCTTCTTTAATTTTATATATGCAAAAATCAGCATAACGTACGGAAATAATGAAACTAAAGACGTCATAGTGACTAATATATTGTAAATTATATCGACACCTGGAAGAAATTCGGTTAATATCATTATAATTGTCACCAATATAGTTTGAAATAAGACTGCTCTTTCAGGTATGCCATGACTGTTAAGTTTAGTCAATTTCTCAGGGAATACACCTTCTTTAACTGAGCCAAAAAGCATTTTTATTGCTGAAGCTGTGTATACAATAACGGCGCCAAAAGATGCAAGAGATATTCCAAATGCTACAAGCATTACAAGCCATTGGCCAATTCCCCATGAAGATGATATTGTAGCAATTGCATCAAGTAAACCACGTGAAGCTGTAATATCTTTTGGATCGAGAACAATAGTCATAGCCAATGAACCAAGTACGTATAAAAGTGAAGTAATTGCAGCGGAAATAATTATTGCTCTGGGAAAATTTTTTCTCGCATCTTCAATTTCTGTAACAAAATTAGCAGTAATTTCAGCTCCCGAAAGCCCAAACATAATAGTCGATATAGCAATGAGCGAATCAGCATTTATTTTTGGAATAAAATTATGTAATGAATAATCAGAAGCAATATTATGTTTACCCAATATAACACCAAAAAATGCAAGCAACATTAAAATTATTGTTGGAATGGTTGAACCAAATGCACCGATATTGGTAAAAAATTTCCCAAATGTCATACCTTTTGTAGATATGTAGGATACTATCCAAAAAACTACTAGCGAAAATATGAATATAAATGATTTATTTTGAGCAAGCTCGGGTTTTCCTATAACAAAAGTGATATTGACGGAAAAGAAAGTAAGAAAAGCAGTATACCAAAAAACTCTGGCAATCCAATTTAGCCATGAAACAATAAATCCATATTTTTCACCGTAAGCCTGTTTAACCCATTCATACATACCGCCATCTTTGGGATAAGTAGAGGTTAATTCCGCACACATAAGGGAGATTGGTACAAAAAATATAAAAGTTATTATAATCCAGGTAGGGATTGCGCCAAGGCCAAGACCAAAACTTGAAGCAGTTGATTTTGCAATCCAGCGTATGCCGTACAAAGCAGAAACATTCATAAAAACTAATTCCCATAAACTTATTTTTTTATTCACGCAAACAAAACTCCTTTTATATAATATTCTATCAAAGTTAAATTGTATCACATAAGGCTATTTAAACTCAAAATTTTTTGAAACATTACACAAAGCATAATATATAAAAAAAAATCAAGCTTAGCTTGATTTTTTGTATTGTTTACTTTAATTATTCTTTGGCTCATTTTTTTTAACAGTAATGGAAAGTGTAAAACTAATGACGGATTTAGCACCAGCATCTTTTAAAAACTGTGCACACTTATTTATTGTGCTGCCGGTTGTAAATATATCATCTATCAGCATTAAATTTAATCCTTTAACATTTTTTGCACTGAAAGCATTTTCCAAATTATTTTCTCGTTCATGAGAATTTAAATGCCACTGTGGTTTTGTATTTTTTATTCTTTTCAAAATATCTGCGCGCATTGGCAAATTCATTTTGCGTGCAATTTCTTTTGCCAATATTTCGGATTGATTAAATCCTCTGTTTCTTCTGCGAATTTTATGTATGGGTACTGCTAAAATATAATCCACATTTTTTATCACATCAAAATTTATTTCATGCGCCATAATTTTTCCTAAACCTTTACCAATTGCCGGATGATTTTTGAATTTGAACCTGTGTATCAAATCTTGCATAAGCTCGTCATATACAAACAATGAATAATTTTTGTCAAAATAAAAATTTTTCTTCGTGCATATTGAACACAATTTGCCATGCTTAATTGGGCGAGAACATTTTTCACATCTTCTGCCAGTTATGGTTTTAAATAAATCTTTGCATTCATCGCATAAAAATTTTTTAGAGCCAAACTCAATTATATTGTCACACACAATACATTTTGGCGGATAAATTAAATCTAAAATAAAATTTATAATAATAATCATCCTTTTTTGTATTGAATAATTTTTATATTATGCTAAAATTTTTGTAGAAGGAGGGAAAATAATGCAAAATCCAAGCGATTCAAGTACAGATACAATAATAACAAAAAGTATGTCTGAAAAAATGGGAAAAGCTAAAATTGAAGCTAAAAAGTTAGAAATCATGGAAGAAAATAAAAAAAAATTAAAAGAAGAAACTGGACACGATTATAATACAGGCGCTACAAAATATTTAACATTTAGAAAATCATTTCGTTAAATCATCTAAAGCTTGAATGCGGTAATCCAATGCGGAATATCTCTCAAGCTTTTTTTTATTGCCTATCATTGCAAAAATTGTCTGCGGCAATCCTATTATTACTGCCAAATCTTTTGCACGCGTCAATGCTGTGTATAATAAATTTCTATTCATCAGCATTGGAGGTCCATTAAATATTGGCAATAAAATTGCTTTGTACTCACTTCCTTGTGATTTATGAATTGTAATTGCGTATGCAAGATCTAATTCGTCTGCCTGATTGAAATCGTACTCAACATACTTATTTTCATCGAACTTGACTATCATTTTTGAAATTAATTTGTCTATGTTTACAATAAATCCCATGTCTCCATTGAAAACGCCAAAGCCATTTGCAATGCAAATACTATTTTCGATGCACTTCCACTCTAATCCATAATTATTTTTTATTTGCATAACCTTGTCGCCCTCACGAAATGTATATAATCCAAATGCTCTCTCATTTTTAAACATACTCGGTGGATTGATTTTCTCTTGCAATATTTTATTTAAATTAATTGTTCCAAGCTCAGTTTTTTTCATCGGTGTTAATACTTGTATTTCTGTTAAATCATTTGTTTGTAATCTCTTTGGGATTCTGTCAACAGCCATATCAACTATCGTTTTTATTATTGAATTTGAATCAGCCTTATGGATGAAAAAAAAGTCATTACTTTGTTCTGTTAGATCCAATTTTTCACCCTTATTTATTTTGTGCGCATTGACAACGATGGAACTTTTGCCAGCTTGCCTGAAAATTTTATCTAATCTCACCACTTTTATTTTTTCACTCGTTATTAGATCTTTTAAAATATTTCCTGCACCTACCGATGGCAATTGATCTACGTCGCCCACCAATATTAATTTTGTATCGAGTGCCGTTGCTTTTAATAAATTATACATAAGTGAAATATCAATCATAGAAGCTTCGTCAACTACAATATAATCAGCTTTAACCGGATCTTCTTCATCGTGTTCAAATTTTTGCATATCATCGTCGCCTGTAAAATTTATTCCAAGCATTCGGTGAATTGTTTTAGCTTCCATATTTGTTGATTCAGACATTTTTTTTGCAGCACGGCCTGTCGGTGCACAAAGTTCTATATAAAATCCAAATGCCTTCAAAATTCCAATGACAACTTTCAAAGTTGTAGTTTTACCAGTTCCTGGCCCACCAGTTATAATTGTAATGCCATTTTGAATTGATTCGACAACAGCTTTAAATTGATTGTCTGCCAATTCAATTTTATTGTGTATCAAAAATTTATTTATCACAGCGTCAGGAGAAAAATTTAATTTCTCACTATTTTGATTGAGCATCAATATTTTTTTTGCAATATATTGTTCCATGTAATAATAAATATTTATGTACACAACTGTTTCGTTTTTTATATTTTCGCGTTTTATGAGATTATTGACTTGCATTTGCAAAATATTTTCTTTTATAGCATCAACGCTTACATTAATTAATTCAGCTGTATTTTCAATCAAAATATTTTCTGGTAAATACGTATGGCCGTTTGTATCGGCTGCCTGCTTCAAACAAAACTTTATTGCCGATTTAATTCGAAATGGCGAATCTTTCTCAATTCCAACTTTTTCAGCTATCATATCAGCTTTTTTAAATCCAATTCCCCAGATTTCATCCGTCAATCTATACGGATTTATTTTAATCATGTTAATAGTGTCGTCACCATAACGTTTTTGAATTTTAGCAATATATACCGGTGTAATATCTAAACTTTGCAGATAAATCATAATATTTCTTGATCGATTCATATCCAAAAATATTTTATTAATAACGGCAGCAAATTTTTTATTTATCCCACGAACTTTTGTCAAGCTTTCATAATCATTTTCAATAACATCAAACGTTTTGTCACCAAATATTTTGACAATACGTTGTGCAATCTTGGGACCAATTCCTTTTATAATGCCAGACGATAGATATTTTTCAATATTATTTTCAGTTACTGGAATTTTTTTTTCTATGCTGGTTACTTTAAATTGTTCACCGTAAGTCGGGTGCACAACAAAATTTCCACTAACACTTATATTTTCATTTTCGTTAATTTGTGCAAAATAACCGGTGCAAATAATTTCGTGCTTGCCAGTTTGTATCTTAAAGACTGTATAGCCATTTTGCTCACTGCGAAAAACAATGTTTTTAACACTGCCACTGATTTCAATTTTTTCTTTCATCATAAATCTTTAACTCCAATTTTAATTATAAGCTCCAAACTTTTTGAAAAAATTCAAAGCTTTAATTTAAAAGTTAACTCTTATAGATTATAACATTCCTGATAAAATTTATTAAATCTTTTACAAAAAAAATCTCAAGCAAATACTTGAGATTTTTTTGTAAAGTTTCTAGTTAAACTTTTTTCAAAAAACTTATTTTTGATTTTTAAAATTCAAAAGAAATTGGGTTCATTTCCATTAATAATCCGTTTAATATTTAAATAATGCTGCCAAAAAGCTAAGGTGCTAATAAAAATAAATAATAAGAATATTTCCATTGTACAATTAAAAAAAATAAGAGGTAATGAAAATGAAAAAACAAGCGAGCCAACAGAAATTTTTCGCGAGATTAAAACAGCAGCAATTCCAAAAACATAGGCAATAAACGCAAGATGCCAGTTAAATACAAGAACTAGGCCAATTGTAGAAGCAATACCTTTGCCGCCTTTGAAATTCAAAAAAAATGGGAAGTCGTGACCCAAAATAACACCGACTCCAGCCCATATTCCTGCCAAATCACTTTTGAATAAAGTTTTGCACAAAAGATAGGCAAGTACAGATTTTATTATATCGATAATAAAGACGATAATTCCTGCTTTTTTGCCCAGTACACGGTTAACATTAGTTGTTCCAGCATTACCGCTTCCATAATTTCTAATATCTATCTTGTAAAATTTGCCTAAAAAAAAGGATGTTTGAAAACATCCGAAAATATAGCCAATTAAGATTGAATACAACCTGAACATAACGCACCTCAATCTTTATACTTATTTTTAGCAATAAAATGGATAGGTACTCCATCAAATCCAAATGAATTTCTAATTTGATTTTCCAAATATCTGCGATATGAAAAATGCAAAAGCTGACCATTGTTTACAAATAATACAAATGTCGGCGGACAAACTGCTGCTTGTGTTGCATAATATATTTTTAATTGCTTACCTTTGTCAATTGCAGGCGGATTCATTACCATTGCTTCAAGTATCAATTCATTTAAAATTCCTGTTTTAACACGCATATTAGCATTTGCCCAAACAGTTTTTATTAAATCAAAAATTTTAATAAGTCTTTGACCCGTCAATGCAGACACAAAAATATGAGGTGCATAATGCATGTACCCCATTTTTTTATAAATATTATCCGAAAATTTGCGCACTGTATTGTTATCTTTTTCTACCTTATCCCATTTATTAATTGCAATAATGGTTGGCTTTCCTTTTTCATGCGCTATACCTGCTATTTTTGTATCTTGCTCTGTTATTCCATCTTCCGCATTTATAACCAATATACATACATTTGCTCTTTCAATTGCATTAATCGCGCGCACGATACTGTAATATTCAAGTGATTCTTTTATCTTACTTTTTTTTCGTATTCCAGCGGTATCTATAAATATATATTTTTGACCGTCTTTTTCATAAAATGCATCAACTGCATCACGAGTTGTACCTGGTATATCACTTACAATTGAACGTTTTTGACCAAGTATTTTATTTATCATAGAAGATTTTCCCACATTTGGCTTACCAACAATAGCAACCTTAATAATATTATCATCTTCATCAGTGCAAGATATACTGAAATTTTTAACTATTTCATCTAACAAGTCACCTATACCCAAACTTTGTTCTGCCGACACAGGGATAGGTGTGCCAAATCCCAGCGAGTAAAACTCGTAAATCATATCCAAATCACGGCGAAAATTATCAATTTTATTTGCTACAAGCAAAACTTTTTTATCGAATCGACGTAAAAGTTGTGCAACTTCCATATCTAATGCAGTAATTCCATCACGGGCGTCCACTACAAATAAAACCAAATCTGCAGTTTCAATAGCAATTTGTGCCTGTTCAAATACAAATTTAGGGATTAAATCGTTTGAAATCGGTTCAAGACCGCCAGTATCTATTAAAATGAAATTGTAATTAAGCCAATCAGCATCAGCATAAATTCTGTCGCGTGTAACTCCTGGCGTATCTTTAGTAATAGAAATTTTGCGACTTGCTAATTTATTAAATAAAGTAGATTTACCGACATTAGGACGACCTATAACTGCAACAATAGGCTTAGACATACAATCTCCTCAAAACAAAATTTTATTCAAGAAATCACGGCCGTTATTTTTTACTATCATAATTTTTGTTTTCAGCTGTTCCTCAAGATTTTGCACAGATAAATCATCGAGCATAATTTGCGAATTAGCTTTAAACATGTTTTCTGATAAAAGTAAATAATCGCCGATATCTTTCATCTTCATTATATCAATAATGTTGCGACCTGTCAATAAACCCGATACAGTTATGTTTTCACCGAAAAATTCATTTTTAATACGATAAACATTTACATCAATCTTATTGGAAAGCTTATTAATTTTTTTAACTTTGTCAAGGATAAAATCATATGCAGCAAAGCCTGTTGCTATTGAAACTTTCTTAAAAATCACGCGCGATTTATCAATATTTTTAATTGCCAAATCAAATTCATTTTGAAACAAAGAAAGCATTCCCACTCCATTTTCAAGCTGTGGAAAATCTTCATAATCTTCATAATCAGGGATAGGCAAATTAGCTTTAATATAGAACTCATCAGCTGCAAACACAAATTTGGTATTAAATTTTGCAGATAATTTTTGTTGCCAATTTTTGATTTGTTTAATAATTAATTTTGCATCGTCCGAATTAAAATTCTCTAATGCAAATAAATTTTCACGAAACTTTGAAAGCCCGGCTGGCACTATTGATAAACTTTGGGCATTTGGAATAAATGCAGTCAAGTCGCTAATAGTTTTGTCCAGGCTTTCTCCATCATTTATATTCTTGCACAGCACAATTTGAAAATTCAACTTTATATTTGCATTATTTAATTTTTGTATTTGCAAAAGGATATTGCGCGCGGCAGGATTCTTCAACATAAATTGACGAAGGTCAGGGTCTGTTGTATGTACAGAAATATTTATAGGAGAAAGGTGATAAAAAATAATGCGATCAAGGTCTGCATCACTCATATTTGTCAATGTAACATAATTGCCAGACAAAAATGATAATCTCGAATCATCGTCTTTAAAATAAAGAGTAGAGCGCATATTTTTAGGAAGTTGGTCTATGAAACAGAATATACATTTGTTTTTGCAGCTCATTTGTCCATCCATCAATCCATCTTCAAAAATCAATCCCAAGTCCTCATACTCATCTTTTTCAATTTCGTACACACATTCTTCACCATTATTATTGCGCACACAAATATTAATAAATTCATCTTGAATAAAATATCTGTAATCGAAAATATCTTTGATAATATTGTCGTTAACGGATAAAAGTACATTGCCCGGTTCAATACCAATTTCCTGAGCAATGCTATCTTTTTCAACATCAATTATTTTATGCTCCAAGTTTAACAGCTCCATTTTTTATATTTATTATAAACCAAACGAACTAAAATCGACAAACATTGGTTTTCTATATGCATTTGGTATTTTCAGATTTTGTTTCTTTGATTATTTTTTGTGTATGTTCTATAATTTATTTTATAATTTTGTATTGAGGAGCCATTATGAAAAAAAATAATGATATAAATTTAATTGGGATAATAAAAAATTCTGTTCGAATTTATTTTAAAAACATTTTTGCGTGGATAATGGTTTGTTTTTTGGTATATACTCCAATGTTTGTTTGCGATTACCTTATGCCGGAACAATTTCAAACGCCTGCTAATGTATTCAATGCGGTTTATTCATTTAATATTTTCAAAATGATGATTTATTTTTTACCGCCAATTTTATTTAATCCGCTTGCAATTGCTGTAATTGCTTGTGTTGTTGAGCAAAGTTTGTATAATAAAACAATTGACGTAAGCTATGTTTTAGATAATTCATTATTAAAGTGGAAGGATCTTGTATATTCTGCAGTTATATATTATTCAATAGTTTTGTTTACAAGTCTTTTGATTATACCGTCAATATATTTTTCAGTTTCATTTTATTTTTATATACCTATTATTGCACTTAGTAAATATAAAGGAATGAAAGCAATGTTAATTAGCAAATTAGCAATTATGGGAAGATGGTTCAAGGCAGCAGGTTTAATTTTTCTTTCGATGATTTTATCGACAATGATAAGTTTGTTTATAGAAAGATTTTTGCCGATGAAATCAGAAAATTTATTTATTACTAAGATAATTTTTAGTTTGGTATGTAAATTTATAGACATATTTTTTGAAATTGTGTTGATAGTATGGTTTTTGAGTACGTCAGTAATTAAAGTAGATGAAAAAGAGGTTGGGATATGAAATTACCTTGGGATGAGAAATATTTAAAAATATCTTTTCATGTTATTTTTACTGCTGTAGTTGTATATTTACTTGTGCACGTGATTAATTTGGGTGCATATATTTTTTCGCATTTAGACAAAATTATCAATAACTTTTCGCAATTTTTATCATCTATATTTTCTGTATTTTCTATTTTATTTTGTGCACTTATTATTTCATATTTACTTGACCCATTAGTCAATCGTTTGCAAAATTTTTATAATGAATACACAAAAAAGCATGATTTGAAGAAACGAACTGCCGGTACAATTTTAGCTTATCTTATAGTTTTTTTTATCATTTTCGCATTTATTTTTGTTTTGGTTAAAAAGATGGATGTAAATCATAATGTAAACTTTGTAGAAAATTTTTCGGCGGCTGCAATATCTACAATTAACGATTTAAATGAAAGTTATTTGCTAGCGCAGGAAAAATTAAAACAATGGGGAATGCTCGAATATGTCTCAGATTTTGTGAATACGGCGCTTAATTCATTGATAAAATTTTTCCGTAGTCTCTCAAACAATATAATATCAACTTTAACTTCGGCCGGTAGCAAAGTTTTAGATTTGTTTTTGTCATTAGTAGTAGCTTTTTATTTATTACGTGACAAAGTTGAATTTCAAAACAAAGTTTCTGATGTATCAAAAGTTTTTTTGCCGAAAAAAATTTATTTTTTTCTTACGAATATTTTTGAAGATATCCATATAATATTTTCAGGATATGTAAGTGGTCAGTTGCTTGACGCTTTCATTATGTCAGTACTGTTAAGTTTATGGCTTAGCATTGTACATATAAAATTTGCTGTTATGATTGGAATGTTTTCAGGATTTGCAAATGTCATTCCGTATTTTGGTGCATTCACTGGTTTCATTTTATCAATATTTAGCGCACTTATTGAAGGCGAGCCAATTAAAGCATTATATGCTGCATTAGGTGTAATGGTTTTACAGCAGTTTGACGGAATGTTTATTGTTCCCAAAGTCGTTGGAGAACGTGTTGAATTAAGTCCCTTTCTTGTAATATTATCACTTTCTGTTGCAGGCAAGCTCTTTGGTATTTTGGGAATGCTTTTAGCCGTTCCGGTATGTGCCGTGATTAAAATTTTTCTTTCAAGATTTATTGCGCGCCTCAAAAATAAGATTTAAATCTTTTATGATAAAAATTAATTTGTTTTTGCTTTTCTTTAGAAAAAGAAAAGTAAACATAAACATCTATTTTATAGCAGTTTCATGAAAGAAACCAAATAAAAAAATCTCAACTAAATAAACTGACTCCCAAAAGCTAAACAAAGTTATATTAAAAAATCTATTAAACCAACGAAAGGGTTCGCAGTCTGTGAATAACAGAAGGCAAGCCCTTAAGTTTTGTCTTAATACGCCGGTTATTGTAGTAGTCAAGATATTCCCATTAAGTCCCGCTTAAAATGTTCCATGGATTCAAACTTTTGAAAGTAGAATAGCTCACTTTTCAGCAAACCAAAAAAGTTTTCTATCACTACATTGTCCAGTCAGTTACCTCTGCGGCTCATGCTCTGTCTAATACCTTTCTTATTGAGCATCCGTCGGTATTGTTTATGCTGGTATTGCCAGCCCTTGATCGGAATGAAGAATGAGGCTAGTATCATTTGGAACTGTTGTAAATGCCTTACATGTCTGCTACAAAATTTTCAATAAATTGTCTGCATGCTGAATCTACGTAATACATTTCACCTGAGATTACACTTGAATTTAAATATCCCATTGCTTCTATCTGATTAAAAGAAATATTATCTTTAATAATATTATCTGGTATAGTATAAAATATTTGACCTAGTTTAACAAATTTTTCATTACCATTTTCGTCTTTAGTAGAATAAACTGTGCTAACCTTACCACTATGTGTTTCAGAATTAGGATTTTTTTCAATGTATTGTATGGTATTTTCTTTAGAAGATAAAATTTCATGGATTGAAATTTTTGTATTAAGATCATTATTTTGAATATTTAATAATATATTGTCTACAAATATTTTGTTTTCATGAAATTGTACTAATTTGTGACTAAGTTTAGTTACTCTTGCTAAATCTACTTGAAGTATTGTGAGTTGAGCATTAGTTTTTATCAAATTTTTTTCTATACGATTTAAACGAAATTGCTTAAAAAACCAAACATTTTCTAAGTTTTTTTTCTTTTCTTCGAGATATTCAATTTCTTCTTTTAAATTTTTAATTTCAGAAGATATTTTTTCATAAATTTCTTTTTCCCAAATAGTTCGCCAAATGCACGAATTTAGAGCATCTATTACTCTTTGATAATTATCAGAAATTTCTCCTATCTTTTCAAAATCTTTTTTTACATTTTCTAAATCTTTATTTTCCAAATTTTTTTCCATATCTTCATTATTTTTACGTGGATTTATTAAAAGACTTAAAGAATTAATATTTTTATTTGTAGAAAGTGTTTGTTTCATTAATAGATGTAAAGACTTAGTTGTTTTATCTAATGTCTGTCAAACTTCTTCTTCTTCTTGTTCATCTGATGTTAAATTTAAATTTAATTCTACATTTTCTACATCATTTTCATTGAATTTATCAAAAAAATCACTGGAAAATAGGTCATTGTATATATATTTTGTTTTTCTAATTTTAGTAGTATTTTCTTCTGCCATTTCAATCACATACCTTAATCAAAATAATATCTACAAAATAACTTACATATATTATAACATATTTTTTGATAATAAAAAATTCTTTAGAGTGAATATTTGTTGTAAAATGTGTTGTGTTACTTTTATTAGAAAAACTTTATACCAATAAATTTCAACAAATTTATAAGGAGCTGTTTAAAATGAAAGCATGTGCAATTATAGTAGCAGGCGGAAGCGGAAAACGAATGAAGACAGATGTTCCAAAACAATTTTTATTAATTAATAAGAAACCTATTTTAATTCATACTCTTGAAGTATTTGAAAAATGCGACATCATAAATAACATAATTGTTGTTTGCAATACACAATATATTTCATATTGCCATGCGCTTGTGAAAAAATATGGGCTGTGCAAAATAAAAAACATAATAGAGGGAGGAGAACAAAGACAAAATTCTGTTTATAACGCAATAAAAATTACTGATTGTGATATTGTTTGTATTCATGATGCAGTTAGAATGTTTGTAAAAAATAATTTGATCGTACAAACTATAAATCAGTGTGAAAATAATGACGGATGTATCTGTGCAGTCAAAGTAAAAGACACAATAAAAAGATGCAATGATTATGTGCAAGAAACATTAGATCGCGAAAATCTATATCAAATACAAACTCCTCAGTCTTTTAAAACTCAAATATTAAAAAAAGTATACGACAAAGCTATAAAAGAAAATTTTATTGCTACAGATGATTCAGGGTTAATGGAGCATTATGGTTATAAAATAAAATTAATTAACGGAGACTATTTTAATATAAAAATAACAACACCAGAGGATTTATTGTTTGCCAAAATATATTCAAATAAAAATAAGATTCTTATTGAATGAAATTTAATAGCTTTAAAATCAAGACCAAACTTTTTTGAAAAAAGTTTGCATATAAAAAACTTCACAAAAAAATCTCAAGCACCTGCTTGAGATTTTTGTTTGATTTCTTTTGTTTACTTTTCTTTTTCTAAAGAAAAGTAAAAAAAGTTTTAGTTCTCGCCATTTACAGCATTCATGATATATTTGTATGCCCAATGATTTTGCAAAACATCTTTAAAATTTAC
>CAMTJU010000014.1 GCA_947073045.1 uncultured Clostridia bacterium
GCCAATGCAGTTGAATACCAAGACGTTTGATTTACATCACTAAATTTTTTCAATGCATCATAATTTACTCTCGTTCCGTTGTAAATTAATTTGTAAATCATTTGCGCTGCTTCTGCTCTCGTTATATTTTTGTCTGGCTTAAATGTTCCATCACCATATCCTTTGATATATCCAATAGTCCTTATTTTTTCTGGCAATTGACTTTGAATATCTTTCAATGCTTTTGTCTCAATCTTTTCAATTTGCTTTGTTGGTGTCGGTGTCGGCGTTGCGTTCGTATCATTATCTAATACATTCCAGCTAAAAATTCTACTATTTTCTTTATATGAATCTGGAGTAGGTATTGGAGTATAACTATTTTTTACTTTGAGTTCTATATCCGTTGTGTGACTTGCCCAATCTGTTGCTTTGTTACCATTGCATTGCTCATTGAATATCTTTAATGTATAATCGCCTGAAGCTATATTTTGTAATGTTATTGTTGCTTCACCAGTTTCATCCCCAGTATTTAAAGTTTTGATCTTTCCATAATATTTTGTTTCATCATATGCATAACCTGCATTTTCGGCTTTTTGCGTCAACATCACTGAAAGATATTCATTATTCCCTGTTTGAGCATCACTATAATTTATTTGTATATTGTCGTTTTGCTCTAATTGCAAACTTGCAGGCAAATTTGTAATTTTAAAATTCGCATGATTATTATCAATCATTGTTAATTTGTATTCATTATTATAACCTGTTGGAAATTCAAATTTCTTAAGAGTGGTGCTGACATCAACAGTTTTTGCACCTAATTCACCATTTTCAACAGCATTAGATGCTAAAATTACAGATGATTGATCAAGATTTAAAGCTGGCAAACATGCAAGATAAAATATATTTACATTGGCACCATTCCCAAAAACGCTACCATATTCATTAACTAGTGTAGCATTCGCATTATCATAGTAGTAACCACGAGAACGCAGCCAAAAATAATTATTATAATGATCTGGATTTTTACTATTTGCATAATCGGTATTTGTAAACACTCTTGTTTTTGAAGCATCTGCAGATTCTGCAAATCCATATTTTGTATTTATTATTTCATTGTACGATGGTATAAACATTTTATCTTTGTTTAATGTAGTTACTGGTGATTCATGAAAAGTTTTATCTTCACCAGCTCTTAATTTATATAAATCTTCAGTGTATACTATGGTATCCATTATAACATTTTGTTCGTTAGTTGTAAAGGCTTGATTAATAAATGCTGTATCGTAATAATTATCTTTAAATTCATAATTATTATAGACATTATTTTTATTGATATTATTTAACCATGCCCACAATATACTACCTTTTTTATCATCATTATCTATACTCGTAGACCAGCATAATTTATTAGCATTATCAAGACCGCTGTAATCGGGATGATACAATCCATGATCTAATAATGCATCAGATATCAACAGTATTGCATTGCCATCAACAGGTGCATTTTGACGCCCGCCTGTTCCATCTTTAGGACCAACATCAAAACTAAATCCGTTGTTAATTGCCAATGCAGATTCACTGATTTCTGTATCCCCAACATATTGTGTATTATTGTTATCCAATATCCGCCACTTGATTGGGTCGTTATTGTATTCGCTTGAGCCATTTGAGCTTTGCGGATAATTTCCATAATAAATGTAATTTCCTACCCAATTATCATTTTCACTTTTACTTGTTCCATCCTCTGGATTCAAAATCTGTAGAATGTTGTTTTTTACATAAGTTTCTGCACGTACTACATGATTTTGCGTATAAACCATGCCTGATACTGCTAAAAGCATTGACATTGCTAAACTTGTTACTTTTTTACTACTAAGATACATATTAATCATCCTTTCTTTTATTATTTATCTTTGCATATTATTATTATAAAAATCATTTTGCAACAAAAATCAAGAAAAATTTTTGTTACATTCATTTTTATAGCGTTACAATTTTTTTGGCAACATCTTTTTTTACATCCACTATTGTTATCTTCCAATTTCATTTTTATATGCATTGTAATCTTTGGTAAATTTTTTTTGATTGATTTTTAATTGATCTATTGACTTTGATGTAAATCAGTTTGAAAATTTATATTTATTACAAAAAAATGACCTTCTTTTATTAGGTATTTAGTTTTGTCTAATAAATGTGGTCATTTTAAAATTTAATATAAGTTCAAATTTTGACTTTCTTTTAAAATTATTTTTCCTGTTATGATTATAATCGGGCCAAGAATCATTCCAAATACTCCAAAAGTTTTTAGGCCAATATAAATTGCACTTAGCATTACGAGCGGATGTACTCCAATTTGTTTGCTGATAAGTTTTGGAGAAAGGATGTGACGAGTTACTGTAACAGTTAGATATGTCAGCAATAATATTATTGCTCTGTTATAATTTCCATTCAAAAAACAATAAGCAGTCCACGGCCAAATTATACAACCAGTTCCTAAAACGGGTAATGCATCAATTAATGCAGTCATTAATCCTAAAAATAAAGCGTAAGGATATTTTATTATGCAAAATCCTATTGTGCATATAATTCCTGTTGTGCTCATCATTATTAATTCAGCTTTGACGTATGCACTTATTCCTTGTAGGCATCCTTTTTTTAATTGACTGAGTGTAATCAAAATTTTCTTGGGGATTGCGCGGCAAAAAAATTTTTGTATCAAAATTTTATCTCTCACAAAAAAAAATGTTGCTATCATCATTACGATTGTATTTAAAAATAATTGCGGTACAAATTTTACAATACTGCTAGAGCTGGACCTTAATATTTTATTTATGAAATCGGTTAGATTTTTTTGCGTGTATACTAATACATTTTCTCTGAAGTTTTCAGGTATTATATATAAAATGTGATTGTATTTTATTTTCAGCATTTCAATTTTTATTATGAATTCTTTTGTGTAGAATGGGATATTTGTGAGAAAATATTTTCCTTCCAAAATTATGCGCGATAAAATTGTTTTGCTAAAGAAAATTATAATGCCGATGAAAATTATGCAACATAAAAGTGATGAAAAACTTTTGCCAATTTTGAACTTCTTGTCCAAAAATATTGCAAGTGGGTACAATAAAAAAGATAAAGCATATGCAAAGACAAATGGTGCTACGAAATGAAAGATGTATTTAAAAAAAACATATATGCCGAGTAAAAATAATATTATGTATGCAATTTCATCTATTTTATTTTTGTTTTTTGTGTAGTATTCAAACATTTTTTATCCTCCATTGATTTTTTTTGAATTTGTTGATAATATTTAATATGAAAAAAATATGGGATGAGGTATTCATGACGAAAAAAATTTTGTTTGCAGCATCGGAAATGTTTCCATTCGTAAAAACAGGCGGGTTAGGCGATGTAATTGGTTCATTGCCAATTGAATTAAAAAATAAAGGTACTGATACGCGAGTTATAATTCCATTATATAAAAATATATCCCAAAATAATTTGAAGTATGTAACAAAATTTTGTGTATTTGATGATTGGCGAAGTCAATGGGCACAGATTTATACTATTGATTATGAGATACCAGTTTATTTTATAAAAAATGATTATTATTTTGCTCGCGACAATATTTATGGTTATAGTGACGATTATGAAAGATTTGCATTTTTTTCAAAAGCTTTGTTGGAATTACTTACTAATATTAATTTCAAACCTGATATAATTAATTTTAATGATTGGCAGACAGCTTTAGGTTGTTTGTATTTAAAAAAGTTTTATTTGCACAATAATTTTTATAAAGATATTAAATCTGTTTTCACTATACATAATTTGCAATATCAAGGGATATTTTCAAAAGATATTTTAAATCAAATTTTACTCGGTAATGAATATTTTTCAATAGATAGTTTGGAGTTTTACGGGAATTTGAATTTTATGAAAGTTGGACTTTTGTATTCAGATATGATTACGACAGTCAGTCCAACTTATGCAAAAGAAATTCAAACACGTCAATATGGTTATGGTCTCGAGGGAATATTATATAATAGAAGAGATAAGCTTGAAGGAATTTTAAACGGCTTGGATTATAAAAAATATAATCCGAAAACTGATATTGGCATTTTTAATTTCAGTGAAGAAGATTTAGCAAAAAAGTCTTTAAATAAGAAAGAACTTTGTCGTGAATTTAATTTGGATTTTAAAAATGATATACCTATTGTGAGTGTAATTTCAAGATTTGCTGACCAAAAAGGTTTTGATATTATTCATGGTGCATTGAAAAATATTTTGGATTTGGATTTGCAATTAATAATTGTTGGAACGGGCGATCATGGTTTAGAAAATTTATTTTTGGACGAACAAAAAAAATTTGAAAATAATTTGCGTGTAAAAATTGTCTTCAACGAAGATTTAGCTAAAAGAGTTTATGCTTCTTCAGATATTTTTTTAATGCCATCAAAATTTGAACCGTGCGGACTTTCACAACTTATATCTATGCGCTATGGAACTATTCCTGTTGCAAGAAAAACAGGCGGTCTTATTGATACTATTAATGATTTTTTTGTCGACAATGAAAATGCAAATGGCTTTCTGTTTGAAAATTATAGCTCGGATTCTTTATTTGACGCATTGAAAAAAGCAGTCGATTTATATAAAAATAAATCCGTGTGGAAAAAAATTGTTGTAAATGCAATGAAAAGTGATTTTTCATGGGCAAGTTCTGCTCAAAAATATATCAATCTTTACGAAAGTTTATAACTTGAATCAGTAAGGAGTATTTTTGATGGATATCTTTAATTATAATTTTATGCAGCGCGCCATTGTGGTCGCGTTTTTTATTTCTATTATTTTACCTATGATTGGCAATGTCATTGTTTTGAAACGTCTATCTAATATCGGTGATACTCTCTCTCATGCAAGTCTTGCTGGTGTTACAATTGGTCTTTGCTTTGCTTTTAATCCATTAATTGGTGCAGTTTTATCTTGTATTGCGTGTGCATTTTTGATTGAAGCTACACGCAAATTTTTTTTGAGCTATCCTGAAATTTCTACAAGTATTATTATGTCCTTAGCTGTTTGCATTACGGCAATTTTGTCTGGATTTATTAAAAATAATGCAAGCTTTAACGGATTTTTATTTGGCAGTATTGTTGCAATCTCTAAACAAGAAGTTATTACTGTAATTGTTTTAAGTATATTTGTTGTTGTTATAATGACGATTTTGTATAAACCATTGTTCTATATTTCGTTTAGTGAAGAAAATGCAAGTGCGGCAGGTTTGCCAACTGACTTAATTAATTTTATTTTTACATTGCTAGCTGCAATTTGTATTGGAATTTCTGCAAGGATTATTGGGGCATTTGTAGTTTCATCAATTTTAATATTGCCGGTTACGAGCGCCATGCAAATTTCTAACAGTTATAAAAGTAATTTGTTTTTAGCAATAGTGTTTGCAATGATATCGAATGTATTTGGATTAATTTTGTCTTATTATTTAAATTTAAAGCCTGGGGGCGCAATAATTTTTGTTGCACTGGCAATTTTTTTTACAATTGCATTGTACAAAAAAATCTTTAAAGGGGATTGAAAATGAAACTGCATTGCTTTTCGAACTTACATCCGCTAGTTTTAGTTATGTACTATTTTTTCCTATTGATATTCATTTTTTATTTGTGTAATCCATTTTTTATTATAATGAGCTTTTTTTCAGTTGTCATATTAAATTATTTTTGCGGATGCATTTGTCAGACTATTAGTTTTATTAAATATTTTTTTGTTTTTGGATTAATGCTTCTTGTTTCAAATTTAATTTTGATGCAGCCAATTAATATTATTGTTGTAAGTAATTTTATTTCATTTTGCTCGAGCACAATTTTATTTTTGTCTTTCAACAAAATTATTGACAGTGGCAAATTTTTATATTTGTGTTCCAAAATATCGCCGCATTTAGCTTTAATATTAAATATTTGCGTACGATATATTTTTATATTGCAAAAACGCATAAATGATTTTGTTTGTATTCATTCATTAAACAACAATGATAAAAAAAAATTAAACACTGCACTCATATCAAAAATTTTTGATTGGAGCATTAATGATTGTATTGAGCTTGCAGAAGTATTGAAAGCAAAAAATTATACGTCTAACTTCACGCATTATAAAATTTATAAATTTAATTTTAGAGATATTATTTTTACTTGTGGAATATTTTTTTTTGGCAGTGCTGTTTTTTTTTGCACCAAAAATTTTTTTGCTCTATTCGTATTTTTATTTTTTTATTTGTTTTTGCCATTTACATATGATTTTTTTTGTTTTACAAGATTTTTTATAAGGAGGAAGGTTAGAAATGATTAGAGTTGGAATTGGATATGACGTACATAAATTGGTTGAGGGCCGCAAATTAATTTTGGGTGCAGTTACCATTCCATTTGACAAAGGCTTGCTTGGGCATTCCGATGCAGATTGCCTAATCCATGCCATTATAGATGCAATTTTAGGTGCAATTGGTAAAGGTGACATAGGAATGCATTTCCCAGATACAGATGATAAATACAAAGGGATTTCAAGTTTAAAACTTTTGCAGTATGTAAAAGAAATGTTGGACGGATTTTCAATAAACAACATTGATGCAACAATTATCATGCAAAAGCCAAAGCTTGCAGGATATATTGCGCAGATGGAAGAAAATATTGCGCAGTGTCTGCAAATTGATTTGGGCGCAATAAACATAAAGGCTACAACGCAAGAAGGTCTTGGCTTTACAGGAAAAGGAGAAGGTGTTGCATGCCAAGCAATTTGTTCTGTGGAAAAGATAAAAATCTAAACCGAGCTTTTTTGTAAAAAAAGCTCCCAAAAAAACTTTAGATTATAAAGTTCTTTGTTTTACTTTCTTTCAAAAAATTAAGAATGATTTTTTATTTAGTTGCTTGTTGCATCAAGATTAATTTTGTATAATTATTGAGTATAAAATTAATGGAGGCATATAAATGAATTTTTTAGACGAAATGAAAATGAGGGCAAAACAAAATAAAAAAACGATTGTCTTGCCTGAGACTTCTGATGAAAGAATACTAAAAGCTGCACAAATTGTTCTATCTGAAAATATTGCGGATTTGATTTTGATTGGCAACAGAGAAAAAATTTTGGCGCAAGGATATGATTTATCAAGTGCAAAATTTATTGAGCAAATTGATAATGCTCAGACATTGGATTTAGCAAATAAATTATATGAGCTGCGAAAAAACAAGGGAATGACTCTTGAAGATGCAAAAGATTTGTTGCTCAATGACCCGTTGTATTTTGCAGTAATGCTCGTAAAAGATGGAATTGCAGACGCAATGGTTGCAGGCGCTATAAATTCAACAGCAAATGTTTTGCGTCCGGCATTGCAAATTTTAAAAACTGCACCATCTGCCAAACTTGTATCTGCAGTTTTTGTCATGGTTACGCAAAATAAAAATTTTGGTTATGATGGAACTTTAGTGTTTGGTGATTGCGCAATTAATCAAAATCCAACTTCTGAACAATTGGCTGAAATTGCGAAAAGCAGTGCCGATACATTTAAAAAATTAATAGGAGCTGAACCAGTAGTTGCAATGCTTTCGCATTCGACAAAAGGTAGTGCAAAACATGCAGATGTAGACAAAGTTTTAAATGCAACAAAAATTATTAAAGACTCAAATCCGGATTTTGATATTGATGGCGAATTGCAGCTTGATGCAGCTATAGTCGATTCAGTAGCAAAGATTAAAGCAAAAGATAGTAATGTTGCAGGAAGAGCAAACGTTTTAATTTTTCCTGACTTAGATGCTGGAAATATTGGTTATAAATTAGTTCAAAGATTTGGCTGTGCGCAAGCTTTTGGCCCAATTACTCAGGGTATTTCAAAACCTGTCAATGATTTATCAAGAGGCTGCAGTGCGCAAGATATTGTAGGTGTAGTTGCAATAACATGTGTTCAAGCTCAATAAATTAATTTTGAAAAAGGAGTTCGTTTATGAAAATACTTGTTTTAAATTGCGGGAGTTCTTCTCTTAAATATCAGTTAATTGATATGAAAAATGAAGATGTTTTGGCAAAAGGCTTGTGTGAAAGAATTGGGATTGCAGATTCAAAAGTCTCTCATAAAACTCACAATGGGAAAAAATTTGAAAGTGCAATCCAAATGAAAAATCATATGGATGCTGTGCAAATTGTTATGGATAATCTTTTGAATAAAGATTACGGCGTTTTGGACAACATAAATGAAATAAATGCAATTGGCCATAGAGTTTTGCATGGCGGAAAATATTTTAATAAGTCTGTTGTAATTAATGAACGTGTTAAAGATGTAATCCGTGAATGTTTCATACTCGGTCCTTTACATAATCCACAAAATTTAATTGGAATTGAAGCATGTGAAAAATTAATGCCGGGTATAAAACAAGTTGCTGTGTTCGATACAGCTTTTCATCAATCTATGCCTAAAAAAGCTTTTTTATATGCATTACCTTATGAATATTATCAAAAATATCAAATACGCCGCTATGGTTTCCACGGTACAAGTCATCAATATGTTTCAATGCGCACTGCAGAAATCTTAGGCAATCAAAATTTGAAGATTATTACGTGTCATCTTGGTAATGGCTCAAGTGTTTGTGCAATTGAAAATGGCAAGTGCGTTGATACTTCTATGGGATTAACACCGCTTGAAGGTTTGGTGATGGGAACCAGAAGTGGCGATATCGACCCGGCTATTATAAAATTTTTAATGCATGAAGAAAATTTATCTATCGATCAAATTGATGACATCTTAAATAAAAAATCTGGTGTGTTTGGAATTTCAGGAGTCTCGAGCGATTTTAGGGATATTGAAAATGCAGCTGATAATAATGATGAGCGTGCGCAAAGTGCACTTGATATTTTTTATTATCGTTGTGCAAAATATATTGGCAGTTACATAGCAGCTATGAATGGCGTTGATGCAATTGTATTTACGGCAGGCCTTGGTGAAAACAGTCCACAGGCACGTGAAAAAATTTGTTCGTATTTAACTTATTTGGGTGCTATGGTTGATAGTGAAAAAAATAATTGCAGAGGGCAAGAAATTGAATTTAGTGCGCCAGATTCAAAAATAAAACTTCTTGCAATACCAACTAATGAAGAATTAATGATTGCAAAAGAGACGATTGCATTAATTTAATTTATATCATATTAAAAAAATTCAAACGCGAGCTTGAATTTTTTTTTTATGCATTTTTTATTCCAATGGCTAATTGGAATTTTTTTTGATTTTGAAAAGTAAAACATGTATTTTGCAATTGCAAAAATATTTTGGGTGAAATATAATTAATGGAAAACGGAGGTATTTATGCATTCGGTAGCGATTAATGAAATGATTAAGGAATTCAATTTAACCAGTCTTATTCCAGAATTAGACCTGGAAAACAAAATGATTGGCTGCCCGGATGTCAATAGACCTTCGTTGCAATTGGCAGGTTTTTTTGATTATTTTGCCTTCCACAGACTTCAAATTATTGGTCTTGTTGAACATACTTATTTAAAACGGATGGAAAGTAGCGCACGCAAAAAAATTTTGAAAAAAATTTTCGAATACCGCATTCCTTGTATTGTTATATGCCGCTCACTGGAGCCATTTGATGAAATGATTTTATATGCAAAAGAAAATGGTGTGCCAATTCTCTCTAGTAGCGATGCTACTACTGATTTTACTGGCGAAGTTATTAGATGGCTCAAAACAAAACTTGCTCCTTTTACTACTTTGCATGGAGTATTGGTCGATGTTTACGGCGAAGGAATTTTAATTATGGGTGAGAGTGGTATTGGGAAAAGCGAGATAGCTATTGAGTTAATTAAACGTGGTCATAGATTTGTAGCTGATGATGTAGTCGAGGTTAAACGTGTTTCACAAAGAACACTTGTTGGAAGTGCACCGGATTCCCTTAAGTACTTTATGGAGCTTCGTGGAATTGGAATTATTGATATTAAACAAATGTTTGGTGTAGAATCAATAAAGGAGGATCAAAAAATTGACGCCATAATTAAATTGGAGTTGTGGGACAAATCAAAACAATACGACCGGCTTGGATTGAATGATAAATTTATGGAGATTTTGTCAAATGAAGTTTCATGTTATTCAATTCCAATAAGGCCTGGAAGAAATCTTGCCGTAATTTGTGAAGCTGTTGCTATTAATCACAGGCAAAAAAAAATGCATATTCATAATGAAAATTTGTTTGAACAAATAAAAAAATTAGGAGGCTAATATGTATTATTTAGGTATTGATTTGGGTGGTACGAACATATCTGTTGGATTGGTAGATGAAGATGGGAAAATAATTTGCAAAAGTAGTATACCAACTCTTGCAAAAAGAAGTTGTGAATCTATATTGAAAGACATGGCACAGCATTGTCTTGAAGTTTTGAAAAAATGCAATGTTGCAATTAATGAAGTTAAATCGATTGGGGTTGGTAGCCCTGGAAAATGTATTACTGATAAAAAAGTAATTGTTTATGCCTGCAATATTGACGATTTTAATAATACAGCTATTGAACCAGAAATAAGAAAGTATATAGATTTGCCAGTTTATCTTGAAAATGATGCAAATTGTGCAGCAATTGGGGAAAGTGTCTGCGGTGCGTCAAAGGGTTGTAAAAATTCTATCGCTATTACATTAGGAACTGGTGTTGGCGGCGGAGTTATTATTGATGGAAAAGTCTTGACTGGATTTAATTATGGAGGCGGCGAAGTTGGTCATCACGTAATTGTTTCTGGTGGAGAAAAATGTTCATGCGGCCGCAGAGGATGCTGGGAAGCGTATGTATCTGCAACAGCTTTGATTCGTCAAGCAAAAATTGAAGCTATCCGCAATCCAAAATCAAAATTAAATACGGATGAAGAAGTTACAGCAAAGTTTGTATTTGACATGGCAGATGAGGGCGACGAAACTGCCCAAAATATTATTGAACAATATTTGGAATACTTAGCAGATGGCTTTGGAAATATGATAAATATTTTCCAGCCGGAAATAATTGTAGTAGGCGGTGGAATTGGGGCGCAGGGCGAAAAAATTTTGCAGCCAATACGTGAAAATTTAAGCAAAAAAGTTTATGCCGGCAATTTGGAAACTAAAATTGTTCAGGCACAATTGGGAAATGATGCAGGAATAATAGGTGCTGCTTTTTTGGGCAAGCTCGATAAATAAAAGTAAATCATATTTGAGTCAGAAATTAAATTCATTATACATAAGATTGAAATTTTCTATCTTATGTATAATTTTTTTGTGTCTAATTCGTGTTATAATAAGGTATCTTTGTTCGCATTGATTTATCTGATTTTTAAAATTATTAAAAAAAAGGGTGATTAAGTTATGCAAGAGTTCTTTGTGAAAAATTTTCCTAAGCAAACTTTATTTAATGAGCCAATGAAAAATCATACTTCATTTAAAATTGGTGGGCCAGCCGATATTTTATTTTTGCCGGAAAAAAATTCTGATGTCGAGATTGCAGTTAATTTCTGCAAAGATAACAATATCAGATTTTTTGTCATGGGTAATGGTACAAATTTATTGGTTAGCGATGATGGATTTCGTGGCGTTATCATAAAAATTAGTAAAAATATGGCGTTTGCAAAAGTAAATGGAAATGAAATTGAAGCGTCAAGCGGAATACTTTTGAGTCGTTTATCTAAAATTGCACTGGAAAATAATTTGTCAAATTTGGAGTTTGCATCTGGCATTCCAGGAACTTTAGGTGGTGCAATTTGTATGAATGCCGGAGCTTATGGTGGCGAGATTAAAGACGTATTTGTATCGGCAGAAATTTTCCACGATGGTCAAATAAAAACTTTTACGGATTTGAATTTTTCATACCGTAAAAGCTTGATTGATGAAAATTATATAGTTTTGTCGGCAAAAATTAAGTTGACTAATAAAAATCATGACGAGATTCTAAAAAAAATGACTGAGTATGCAGACAAACGTCGCTCTACTCAGCCATTAGAATTCCCCAATGCAGGCAGTATCTTTAAACGCGTACAAAATAATTCTGCTGGAAAATTAATTATGGACGCAAACCTGGCAGGTTATACAATAGGTGGTGCATGTGTCTCCAAAAAGCATTGCGGTTTTATTATTAACCTTGGTAATGCCAAAGCTCAAGATGTTTTGGATTTGATTGATTATGTTAAAAAAGTCGTGCAAGACAAATTTGACGTTTCCTTAGAAACTGAAATAAAATTATTAAATTAAAGTTTCCTCTGCTAGAACTATCTCACTGTAAATCTATACGATGTATGCGCTTTGTATTCCTCGCCCTTGCGCAGTATGACTGCAGGCTCTTTTTCGAGGTGTATCGAATCAGGAAGCATCTGTGTTTCTAGTGCAACACCATCTCTGTTTTCATAAGGCTTGCCATTCTTGCCATTGCATCCGCCTTCCAAAAAATTACCTGTATACACTTGGACCGTTGGCAGTGAAGTTGTAATAATTAATTCTCTTCCTGATGCTTTATGATAAAGTCTTATTTGCTCTGTTCCTTGATTTAAAATAAAAGAATGATCATATCCACCAGCATTTTTTAATTGAATATCATCATCATTTATTCTTTCACCTAGCTCATGAAAAGATGTAAAATCAAATGCCGTATCATATACATTACGAAACTCGCCTGTTGCAAGACAATTTTTGTCAACGCAGGCAATTTTATCCGCATCTATCATCAATTCATGATGATAGATTTTTTCATTTCCGCCAGAAAGATTAAAATAAGAATGATTTGTGATATTCACAATTGTGTCCTGGTCTGATGTAGCAGAATAATTAATTTCAAGACAATCACCATGCAATACGTAATCAACTTTTAATGTAAGTGTTCCGGGATATCCTTCCTCTCCATCTGGCGATATATATGAAAAACGAATTCCAAATTCACGAATTTCATAATCAAACAGTTTTTGATTGAAGCCAATGATGCCGCCATGAAGATGATTTTCTCCATTATTTGCGGCTAATTTGTAATGCTTTCCATTCAAATCGAATGAAGCTTTAGCAATCCTGTTAGCAACTCTTCCCACTATAGCTCCCATATAGCTTCCATCTTTGCTGCAGTCTTCGACATTTTCAAAACCAAGAACTACATCCTCAAACTTGCCATTTCTGTCAGGAGCAAATATCGAAAGGATATGGCATCCAAGATTAGTTGTGATAACTTTGAGTTTATCGTTTGCCATTTCAAAAATTTTAATGCCATTATCTCTTGATTCGATTATTTTTATTTTTGTTTCATTATTCATTTTAAACACCCTCTTTCATATATATCATAACATAAAAAAAGCGGCTGCCTTTTATAAAAAGACAGCCGCTTTTTCAAATTTAAAGTGTTTTTATAAACTTTTCAAATGCCTGTTGACCTTTTGACGTTCTTTTAAATACGCCCGCATCTTCCAAAACTTTACCGAACACTTGTCCAACTTCTTCTTGCAAAATTTGCGTCACATTTTCAGGATTTAATTCTGGATGCTTTTTGCAAACTTCATTTGCCCATAAAGCATGCGAGTTTGTTTTTGAATCTTTTGTCAAATCTTTATTTTCAATAATTGCAGTTTCTACGGCCTTTAATTCGTCTTTTAAACGCGCTGGAAGAACCGCCAATCCCATAACTTCAATCAGTCCAATATTTTCTTTTTTTATATGATGCTTATCAGCATGAGGATGGAAAACGCCAAGCGGATTTTCTTGTGTAGTTATATTGTTTCTCAGTACAAGATCAAGTTCATATTCATTTGCTCTGCGTCTTGCTATTGGAGTAATGGTCGAATGCTGCTGACCATCAGATTTACAAATGATAAATGCTTCCTCATCCGTATAAGTTCTCCATTTATCAAGAATATATTCTGCAACTTTTGCAACACTTGTTTTATCAGTACCATTCAAACGAATTACAGACATTGGCCATTTTACGATACCTGCTTTAATATCGCTATATTCTGGAATTTGTATTTCGCATTCAATCTGTGCTTTAGTCATAGCAAATTCGTAACGACCTCCTTGATAGTGGTCATGGCTCAAAACACTGCCACCTACTATTGGCAAATCTGCATTCGAACCTATAAAATAGTGTGGGAATAAAGTTACAAAATCCAGAAGATTTTCAAATGCACTGCGGTCTATATGCATTGGAACATGATTTTTATTTAATACAATACAATGCTCATTGTAATAAACGTAAGGACTGTATTGCAAAAAAAAGGGAGTGTTATTTAAAGTAATTGGTATAATTCTGTGATTTTGTCTTGCCGGATAACCTAAATAACCAGCATATCCTTCATTTTCAGCACACAAAAGACATTTGGGATAGCCTGATGACTTTTGCTTTCCAGCCGCTGCAATTGCTTTTGGATCTTTCTCCGGTTTAGAAAGATTAATTGTGATATCCAATTTTCCGTATTTCGTATCTACCGTCCATTTCTGATCTTTTTTAATTCTGTCACTTCGTATATAATTTGTATCTTTAGAAAAAGTATAATACCAATCCGTAGCATCTTTTGCAGATTTTTCGTAAAGCATCATAAATTTATGGATAACTTCAGATGGGCGTGGTATTAGAAGTCCCATTAGCTTTGTATCAAAAAGATCATAATAAGCTACAGAATTTCCGTCAATTAATCCACGCTTATAAGCAAAATCACAAAGTCCGTTTAAAATTTCCTGAATTGGTGGCAATTTTTCTATCTTCCTGAATCCATCAAAATTATTCAACCCTAATGTTTCTAAAATTCTATTTGCAACCCAGATACGATCTGTTTCTTCAATCCATTTTTTTCTTACTGCGTATTCAATTAACTGAGATATCTTTAGTTCCACGATATCGCCCCATTTTTAATTGCTATATCCATTTGGATTTTTGCTTTGCCAGTGCCAAACATCATCACACATTTCTTGGATTCCTTTTTTTGCAACCCATCCAAGCTGTTCTTTTGCGTAAGAAGGATCTGCCCAGAACGCTGGTAAATCACCTGTTCTTCTCGCGGCAAATTCATATGGCAATTCTTTTCCACAGGATTTAGAGAATGCTTTAACCATTTCAAGGACACTGGTTCCTTTACCCGTTCCGAGATTGCATACAAATAATCCGCAATCTTCTTTAATTTTATTAATGGCTGCAACGTGACCTTTTGCCAAATCAACGACATGGATATAATCCCTAAGGCAGGTTCCATCTGGTGTATCATAATCATTTCCAAAAATATGTATCATATCCAATTTCCCAACAGCAACCTTTGCTACATAAGGCATAAGATTATTGGGAATTCCTGTTGGATCTTCTCCAATCTCTCCGCTTTCATGAGCGCCTACCGGATTGAAATATCTAAGCAAAACTGCATTGAATCCAGGAATTGCTTTAACAGCATCCTTTAAAATATATTCAATCATCAATTTTGTATTTCCGTATGGACTTGATGCACACCTAGAAACCGGAGTAGATTCATTATATGGAATAGGAGCATCTGCTCCGTAAACTGTAGCCGAGGAAGAAAAAATGAAGTTTTTAACATTATGCTTCTTCATAGCCAAAAGAAGTGATAATGCACTGTCCAAATTATTTTTATAATATTCCACAGGAATTTTGCAACTTTCGCCAACAGCTTTTAAACCAGCAAAATGCATAACGGTATCAATATTATATTTATCAAAAAGTTGATCAGTTGCTTCATAATCTGTGAAATCAATTTCTACAAATGGAAAATTTATGCCACAAAGTTTTCTTGTTCTGTTAACTGCTTCCATACATGAATTTACAAAATTGTCTGCAACAATAATGTTGTATCCTGCCTTCACTAATTCTATACATGTATGGGAACCGATATATCCAGCGCCTCCCGTTACTAAAATATTCATCACAAATCTCCTTGTTTATTTTTTATAAAATTTTATATAACTTGAGTACCGCCAACTTCACGTATTTTAAGTTTATAACAGCTTCCTTCACCAAAAAGAGAATCCATAGCGTTTCTATAAGAATCTGCAATTTCATCCGGAACAAATGCTTGGATTGTTCCAGCAAATCCTCCACCATGCACACGGCATGCACCTTTTTTACCTAAAACACGTTCACTGACCATCAATCCAAGTGTAATTCCCTGTTCAGATGGCTTTCTTGTAGAATATAAATTTTGAAGCCATCTTGCAGAAGAATTACCAGATTCATTTACCAATTCCAAAAATCTGGATATATCTTTTTGATCTAATGCTTCAACTTCTTTTGAAACCCTTGCATTATCACCATAATAATGTGCAGCTCTTAAAATTGCACGATCTGTACAAGATTGACGAAGTCGTGGAAGTTGCTCATAGAAATCTGCTTCGGGTACTTCTCTCAAGTGTTTCTTTCCAAACTGAGCAGCAACCGTATTCATTTCGGACGGTACGGAAATGTAGTCATCTGTGAGGAAAGCATGACTTCCTTTTGTGTCAGTGATAAAAAGATTTAAGCCTTCCTTCTCAAAATCGCAAGTATGTTTTTCAATCACAGGGTTTGTTGTGTTTTCAAAATCTATGTACACAAATCCACCAACAGATGATACTGTTTGGTCCATCAAACCACTTTGCTTGCCAAAATATTGATTCTCTGTAAATTGACCCATTTTAGCAATGTTTACAGGGCCTGCTTTTCCTTCATTGTAATGTTTATCAATTATAGTACCAATGAGAACTTCAAAGGCTGCAGATGAAGAAAGACCACTTCCTCCAAGTACTTCTGAAGTTACATATGCATTGAATCCGCCAATATTCACACCAATTTCGTGAAACTTTGCTGCCATCCCACGCAATAATGCCGCGGTTTTTCCTTTTTCCTCAGGGTGAATACTCAGGTCTGAAAGATTTATGTATTCCTCTGAATAGCCGGCAGATTGTAAACGAATGACATGATTCTCATTAAATGTAACAACTGCAATTGCATCAAGATTTACTGCCGCAGCCAAGACACATCCATGTTGATGATCGGTATGATTGCCACAAATTTCTGTTCGTCCAGGTGCAGAAAAAATACTTATGTCACTTTTATCAGAGTAGAGTTTTTCAAATTTATCAGCTGCCATCTCATAACGTTTTTTTTGTACAACCAGCGCATCTTTTCCATAAAGTTCAATCAATTTTTTATCAAAAGCACCGTTATTTAATTTTAAAATGAATTCTTTTGCATTCATATTTTTCCTCCTAAATTATTTTATATCCACGCCATCCATTGCTTCGGGATGACCAGAATTTGCTGCTGTAATTTTTTTCATAAGATCATCGCTCAGCTTGTATTTATTCTTGTAAACAACATATGCTAGTGCCATACCTATTGCAGGAACTATGCACATTAATACACGGATAGAATTTTGCGTTAGTGCAGACTGTACAACATTTGGCACATAACCTGTCAAATCAAGAACAAACCCAATTGATAGAGCTGTCAATGCTGCTGTGAATTTTACAATCAAAGTCTGGAGCGAGAAAATAACTCCTTCATTTCTTGTTCCAATTTTATATTCACCATAATCAACGACATCTGCCAAGAATACGGTTGCACATCCCAATTCTAATCCGGTACCAGTTTTAACAATAATTCCAGCAATTGCTGTAAGGATTATGTTAGTTGGACAAATGAAACCAACTGCCAATAAAAGAAGTAATCCGAAAACTGGCAATACACATGCAAAAAGAAATGCTTTTTTACGCGATAAGATTTTTGTAACTTTTGGGAAAATCAAAAGTCCGACAATTTCTGCAATAGAAGCACTAATCATAAATGCAGACAACATTTCGGCATTATTGCAAACATAACTGAAATAATAAGTTGCCACACCCATAATAAACTGGATTCCAACATTATAAAGCAAAATCAAAGAAACTGCCCATCTGAGCTGATCATTTTGTTTGATAACTCTGAAAATATCTTTGAATTTCATTTTTTCGCCAGATTGTCCTGCAGTTTGGATTTTTGGAAGATTGATGACACACACAGCCATTGTAAAAATAAATGTTAATGCAATAATAATTGCAAAACGATGATATCCTATGTAATCTCCGCCAAGTGCTTTAATAATCTGTACACCAAATCCTGCTATAATCAGTGACTGACCAATACTTGCAAAAATTCTTGGCAAAACAGACACAATTTCTCTTTCTTGTGGGTCAGATGTTAAATTGGGGATAATAGACCAATATGGAATATCCATAATTGTATAGGTCATTCCCCAAAGTACATAAGCCACCGTTGCAAATACACAAAGACCGATACCGCTCAAATGAAAATCCGTAAATACAATAACAAATACAAATGCATTAATCAAAGTACCAATTACAAGCCAGGGAACAAATTTTCCAAATCGACTTCTGGTATTATCTACAATCATTCCCATGAAAAGGTCATTAATAGCATCCCAGATTCTTGCTGCAAAAAACATGGAGCCAATAAACGCAGGTGCAACTTTTATAACATCTGTAAAATATATCATAGAAAAGGTTGCAATCATGCCGTAAATCAAATCTTTGCCTAATGCTCCAAATGCAAATGAATATTTCACTCTTTTGGGAATACTTCCTTGGTACACCACATTACTTACTTTTTGCTCACTCATTTTTCATTCCTCCTAAAATGCTTTAAAGTTTATATTTCTATTATATAAAGTTTATATTAATTATAAAAAAAAAGAATGCGATTTTCAATCATAAAAAATAAAAATTCGGCTTTTATGTTTTATTTAAATTTTTATTTAGATTTTATATTAAATTTTTGCCCTGTGACACAAAAACTGATTAAACAGATTTGTGTTTTAGGGCAAAATTTTTATGTTTTGTAATAGCTCATACATGAGTTGGTGAGCAAAAAATTTTTAAATTAAAGTTTCCTGTTTTAACATGTTTTCTATAAAAATTCCATATCCTTTTGATGGTTCATGCACAAATACGTGTGTAATTGCACCAATTAATTTATTGTCTTGTATAATCGGAGAACCACTCATTCCCTGAATAATTCCGTTTGTTTTGGATAAAAGATTTTTATCGGTTATCCTTATAGTCATTCCTTTTGAGTCGTCCGACGTAAATCTATTAACTGTTTCGATATATGCATCATAATTTTTTATTGTTCCGTTTTCTATATTTGAGCGTATAGTTGCAGGGCCTTCATGTATATTATTTTTTAGTTGTATTTGCATTTTCTCACTGGGAATATTGTTTAGTTTGTTCAAATCAATATTTCCGTATATTCCATATTCATTATTTAATTTTATTGTGCCAAGTTTTTCATCATTTCTTATATCGCCTAAAATTTCTCCAGGATTTCCACATTCCCCTTTTATTATAGAAATCACATCTGTTTTCAATATATCTCCGTATTTTACACTCATTAATTGTTGTGTATCTATATCAGTTATGCCGTGACCCAGTGCTCCGAATTTATTTGTTGCCGGATTATAATAAGTCATTGTTCCTACACCTTGCGTGCTGTCTCTAACCCATACACCAATTTTGTTTTTGCCGTCATTACTTTTTACAGGTGTTATATTTACATCACTAATTTTATTGTTGCGCTTTATTTGTAAATTAATTTTGCTGCTTGTTTCTATACAATTGATTAATTCTTCCTTGTTAGCAAGAATTTTTCCATTTGCTTTTAAAATTAAATCGCCACTTTTTAAATTTTCTGGCGGATTTATTTCACCATTAGTTGTTTTTATTTTCCCAGTGCCAAGAACAATTATGCCGTTTGTATTTATTTTTACGCCTATAGTTATTCCGCATGGTATAACTTGTATGTTTTGAGTTTGATTGATAAGAATATTATTTGAAACTGCTGCGTACGCATTTGATATTCCTGTTATAAAAAAAATTACGAGTGTACATAATATAAATAAATAATGTTTTTGCTTATACATTTTTTTCACTTCCAAGCTAAAAACTTTACAACAAAAATGCTGCACACTTATAACTTATCCTTTTTGCAAAGCTTTATACCAGTGAAAATAAACTAATAGCGGAATAATTTTTTTTAATTGAAAAAAATTTATTTAAATAACTTTTGACGCAATATGTCATAAAATCCTGAGGAGTTTGTTTTTATAATGTTTGCAGAAAAAATTGAGCGCGTTATAGTAATTTCTTTTTGCATTGGCAAAATTTCCTGGCCGTCAAAAATTATTTTTGTTTCATCAAATTCACTTTTTAAACAAATTTTTGTTTCATCACTATCAGAAATTACAATCGGTCTCGAATATAATGTGTGTGCACAAATTGGAGTTAGCACAAACACAGGAAGAGTTGGTTTAATAATTGGGCCACCGGCAGAAAGATTATAAGCAGTAGAGCCACTAGGAGTTGAAATTATAATGCCGTCAGCTTTATAGCAATCAATAAAATTATTATTGATAAACAGGTCAAAACATATAAGACGTGACGCAATAGATTTGCCTATACAAATATCATTAAGTGCAGTTAATTTATCATTGTTTTTTATTTGCAACATCGAGCGTTTTTCAATTTGAAAATTTTTTTGAAGCAAATTATCTATTGCAAAAAAAGCGTTTGACTTCTCAACGCTTGTAAGATATCCAAGATTCCCAAGATTTATACCTAAAATCGGTTTGTTAAATTTTAAATAGCGGCGTGCGCATGATAATAAAGTTCCATCGCCACCAAGAGCTAAAATATAATCAGAGTGAATAATTTTTTCGTCACCAGATAAAATTTTTGTATTTGGTAAAAATTTTTCCAAGTCATATCGCGCATAAACCTCACAATTTTTTTCATGCAGATAATTTATAATTTGTTTGGCAAAAGAAATTGTATCAGGTTTATTTATATTGAGCTCCAAAATTATTTTAGTCATTTTTATTATCACCGCTCATTATTTTTTTTATTCTGCAATAAATATTTTCAGGATCCATTTTATATTTCAAAAGTAATTCGGGACGAGTTCCTTGCTCAACAAATTCATCAGGTAATGCAAACGCAAAAAGATTTTTTATTGGCAAATTTAATTCTTTTGCACTTGCAGAAAGATTTTGTGAAAACCCACCCGATTTTACATTTTCTTCGGCAGTAAATACGTAATCATATTTATTTAATTCTACAATGGTTTCTTTATCAATTGGTTTTGCAAAACGCGCATTGATAAATCCGGGATTGATGTTTTCATTTTTAAATTTCGTAAACACTTCTAGCATTTCATCTGCCATTGAACCAAACGATACGAGCACAAATTTTTCCCCGCTATTAATAATTTCAGATTTGCCAAGAATTATTTTTTCATTGAACTGGCGCAAAATTCTTGAAGCAGAACCGCGCGGATATCTTATTGCAATTGGTCCGCTATAATCAACTGCAAATTCAATCATGCTTATCATTTCAAATTTATTTTTTGGCGCCATTATCGTCATGTTAGGAATGTGGCTCAAGAATGATATATCAAAAAGGCCTTGATGAGTTTCGCCGTCACTGCCGACAATTCCACTTCTATCAATTGCAAAAATAACATGCAAATTTTGAATACATACATCGTGCAAAATTTGATCGTATGCACGCTGCAAAAAAGATGAATAAATAGCAACGACTGGAATAAAATTATTTTTTGCAATGCCAGCAGCAAAAGTAACCGCGTGTTCTTCTGCAATTCCAACATCAATTACGCGCTTTGGATATTTTTCTTTAAATTGCGAAAGGCCGACGCCATTTGGCATGGCAGCCGTAATCGCAATTATTTTTTTATTTTCAGTCGCCAATTTTAAAATTGTTTTGCCGAATACATCTGAATACGAATCCCAAATTTTTGTTTGCAATGCCAATCCAGTATCGATATCAAAAGCTTCTGTGCCATGAAATTTTGTGGGGGCATTCTCTGCTTTTTCATAACCTTTGCCTTTTATTGTTTTAACATGAATCAAAATAGGGCCAGACATTTTTTTTGAACTGCTTAAAACTTGTATCAATTTTTCAATATTGTGCCCATCGATTGGACCTATGTATTTAAAGCCAAGCTGTTCAAAAATTATATTCGGATAGATAAAATATTTTATACTGCCTTTGGTTTTTCCAATTAGTTTTTTCAAGTTGTCGCCGACAAGCGGAATTTTCTCAAGCATATTATTTATATCTTCTTTTGTGTTTAGATAAAGCGGTTGACTTCTCAAATCACTCAAATGTTTTGATAAAGCTCCAACATTTTCTGAAATTGACATTTGATTGTCGTTGAGGATTACGATTATGTTTGTATTTTTTTTACCGGCATTGTTTAATGCTTCATAAGCTAGACCGCCTGTCATTGAGCCATCGCCGATAATTGAAATAACGCTATATTTTTCATTATTTAAATCGCGGCTGATACAAAATCCAAGTGCGGCAGAAATTGAAGTAGAGCTGTGACCAACGTCGAAGCAATCATAAATACTTTCGTGTGTTTTGGGAAATCCACTCATTCCGTGATATTGCCTTAGTGAATCAAATTTATTTTTTCTGCCAGTCAAAATTTTATGTACATAGGATTGATGACCGACGTCCCAAATAAATTTATCAATTGGGCAATTAAAAACGTAATGCAATGCGAGAGTTAATTCCACAACACCTAAATTAGATGCAAGATGTCCGCCAGTATGAGAAATTTTTTCTATCAGGAACAATCTTATTTCTGTCGCTAGCTTACTTAATTCAAAAACATTGAGGCGTTTTAAATCTTTGGGAGTATTTATTTTTTCAAGGTAGCTCAAAAAAATCACCTACTTTATGAGCATAGCAAACGCTACAAAAATTCCAAGCATTGCACCGCCTATAACTTCAATCGGACTGTGCCCGAGTAATTCTTTTAACTTTTGGTCAATTTTTATTCCCTGCTTTTCAATATTTTCAACAATAATATTAATAACGGCAGCTTGTTTTCCAGCAGCACGTCTTACTCCTGCTGCATCGTACATTACAATTAAACTTATTACTACAGACAATGCAAATATATTTGAATTGAAGCCATCCGTCAATCCGATAGAGGTAGCAGTTGAGCAAACGAATGCGCTGTGAGAGCTAGGCATTCCTCCAGCACTAAACAACAATTTCAAATCAACATGTTTTGTGTGAATGTAGTGGAGGATAATTTTTATAATTTGTGCACTGAGCCAAGACAAAGCCGAGATAAAAAAAATTGAATTAGAAATTGGCATAAATCAACCTCCTAATTTTTTCTGTTCATGATGTATTTAACAAGGTCTTTAAAAAAATTGTAGTCGCCATTTAACTTTTCAATGTCCAAATAAATTTCGTGAACGATATTGTTAAATATAGCGCTTGTTTTTTCGAGACCGTACATTGAAACATAAGTAGCTTTATTTTTTTCTTCATCGCAATCAAAAATATCATCTTTAATTTGAAAGGCAAGCCCAATTTTATTTCCTAGTTCTGAAATTTTTTTTATTAATGATTCGCTTGCGTCATCTAAAATTATTCCTGCCTCCAGGCTTGCACGAATTAATGCACTAGTTTTATTGAGATGAATTTGTTTTAATTGGTTTTCATTTATATTTATGTTTTCACTTTCGATATCTAAAACTTGCCCTTTTATCATGCCGTTTATACCGGCTGCATTAAAAATTTTTTTTGCCGCTCTTAAATATTTTTGATTATTTTGCTTGAGACATTTATCAATAATAATTTCGCATGCTAAATTCAATAAAGCATCGCCAGTTAAAATAGCATTGGCTTCTCCAAATTTTTTATGGCAAGTCAATTGATTTCGCCTGTAAGTATCATTATCCATTGCAGGCAAATCATCGTGTATTAGAGAATAGTTATGAATGAATTCGATGGCGCAGGCAAATGGCAATGCGTCATTTTTATCGCTGCATACAGACAATAATAAAAGAGGGCGGATTCTTTTTGCACCATTCATTACACAATAATACATTTGTTCGTAGAGACAAAATGATTTATCTAGATACGAAGATAATTTTTGATTAATCAAGTTTGTGTATTCGGCAAGAACATTTTGAAAATCCAAATCATTCACCAGCTTCATCAAAAATTTTTAAATTAAAATCGTTGTCCAAAACATAAACTTTTTCTTGGACGTCTTTAATTTTTTCATAGCAATCATTAATTAAATTCAGGCCGTCTTGATATAATTCAAGCGATTTATCTAGAGAAATATTTTCATTTTCCATTTGCAAAACAATAGAATCAATTTGTTTGATTGATTCTTCAAAAGTTTTAATTTTTTTTCTGGGCATAGGATCACTCCGATTTTGAAATAATTTTGGCGCCAACTGTGCCATTGTGAAATTTTATGTTTATATTTTGACCGATACTTATGTTTTCAAAAGAAAGTTTTTTTTGATTTTCGTCGCATACAAAAGAATATCCACGCTTTAAAATAGAAGATGGAGAAAGTTTATCCAACAAGCTTAATTTATTTTCAACTGACGTTTTTAATTTATTGAGTTTATCGTGAATGATTTGCGATAAATATTTTTGTGACTGCAGTAAATTTTCTCTTTGCAGCTCTAACTTGTACAAAATTTTCTGATGCAAGAAATTTTTTGACGAGAACAAATTATTTTTTAGTAATTCTAAATCTGGGATAATCATTTGAGCTGCGGCTGATGGAGTTGGACTGCGCATATCGGCTGCAAAATCTGTAAGTGTATAATCCGTCTCATGACCAATTGCAGAAACAATTGGCAATTTAGATTTATAAACGCTTCTTACAACAATTTCTTCATTGAATGCCCACAAGTCTTCAATTGAGCCGCCACCGCGTCCCAAAATTATTACGTCTGCATTTGAATAATCATTTGCTTTTTGAATTGCATTTGCAATATCTTTTGGAGCGTCTTTGCCCTGAACAAGTGTCGGAATCAAAATAAGTTTTATAGATTTATTTCGTTTGCGCACAACTTTTATTATGTCATGAATTGCTGCGCCAGTATCTGAAGTTATAACTGCTATAGTTTTTGGATATTGAGGAATGTTTTTTTTATGCTTCTCATCAAATAGTCCTTCAAGTCTTAATTTTTCTTTAAGCCTCTCGTACGCATTAAATAAATCACCTTTTCCCAAAGGTTGAATATAATCAATACATAATTGATATTGGCCAGATTTTTCATAAAGTGTTACGCGTCCATAAACTAATAAATTCATTCCATCGTATATATCAAATGAAATAGTTGAAGCAAAACTTCTAAAAATAACGCAATTAATGTTAGCAGATTCATCTTTCAAAGTGAAATACATATTGCCGTTAGAATGGTATTTAAAATTGGAGACCTCGGCCTCCAATAATATATCATTTAAAATTAAATCGTCTTCAAGCAAATTTTTTATATATCTATTAAGTTGCGAAACACTAAGCGCTTTATTCATACAACACACCTTTTTCAATATCGACTGCAATTTGTGCCAAAATTCCATTTACAAAACCAGCAGATGATTGCGTACCGTACACATTTGATAAATTTACAATTTCATTTATAACGATAGATGGTTTATTTTTTTCATACAGCATTTCATATATGGCAAGACGAATTAATGCCAAATCAATCTTATTTAAGCGAGAGATTTGCCATTTTGAATATTGACTTATTATTTCGTTGATATATGATAAATTTTCGGCAACACCAAAAAATTCATCTTGGATAATTAATTTTTCTTCATCATTGGAATTTTCAAAATGTGGCGAATAAAAATCATAAATCTCATCAATATCTTTTTGTGGAAAATCAAGTTGGTAAATTAATTTAAAAGCATGCGTTCGTGTAGACTTACGACTCATTTTTTTCTCCTATTTCTTTTCTTTTTCAAAATTTATTCCCGTTACGTTTACATCTATTTGTGTTACTGTTAGACCTGTCATTGTTTCAATTGCAGATTTAATTTTTTTCTGAACCTCATTTGCTACATCAGGTACTTTATATCCGAACTTAACAGATAAATTAATAGAAACCTTAACTTCGTTATCATCAACTTCAACTTTTACACCTTTACTTAAATTTTTCTTGCCGAGTATATCGGCAAAACCACTTGCTGTTCCAATAACTCCTTCAACTTCAAGTGTTGCAGTATTAGAAATAACAGCAATAACATCGTCAGAAATTTGAACCTGCCCACTTTCATTATCTTTTAACATTATCATTAATAAACCTCCAAAATGTATTTTTAAGTAATTTTACTTTATTATTCGTAAATAAGTCAAGAAAAAAACATTGGATTTTTCAAAATTGCTATAAATATTTTTTCTTTAATTGCCTTAAAAATTTATACCGGATAAATATTTGAATTTTATGAATTATTTTTTGAAAAATGTTGAATTTAATTTTTATTTGTGTTATTATATATGTAAATGGTAACAGTAGGGGGTGCAAGTTTTATGGAAACTAACTCGTTTAGTAATTTGTTTTCAAATTGTACTGAAAATGTTCCTGGTGATGGAAATTGTTTTATACATTCTTTTATGAAACTTTATCCTGGAATGTTTCCAGATGTTATTACTGCACGTCAAGCTTTGTATGATGTTTCCGTTAAACATTTTGGCAAAAAATTTGTGAATAATGATCGTGGCTATGCTGATTTAAGAAAAAATGGAGTTTGGGTTGACGTAACAGCTGGTGCTACTGCTATGTCATTGTTAACTAATCGCCCAGTAATTATTGTTTTTGAACATGGAGCCATTATTGCGGAAAATGGCAAAGTTAGAATTTTAGATGCGCAAGAAAAAAATAATTATATTTTAGCTGGTGCTGACGCGATTGTTTATCACAGTCACCATTTTCAACCATTGAGTAGGAAAACAGAAATTCGCAAACAATTTGTATCGGGAACTACAGAAATTGAGAAAAATCAACGTAACAAACAAAATTTAAAAGCCATAAAAGAAGCTCACCCTAAAAAAAGTTTTTCTAGTCCAAAAATAACTCAGCAAAAACAAGAGTCCCGCGAGCAAATTTTAATTGATGCAATAAATAATGCTTTTACAGGGAATAATCGTTTGCAAGCGGTAAATACAGTTAATGAAATTTTATCTATGATATCGAATCAAGAAGAAAAAAATAATATGATTACAATTTTACTTTGCGGAATAATTGCTGAGCATGAGCGTGAAGAAAAGAAATCTATTTTAGCAAGTATACCAGAAGCAAAAGTAAAAGCAAATAATCATAATGAAAAAATTAAAGCAACACAACCACAAATTAAAACAAAAATATCGCAATTAGCTTAAAATTATTTTACGTAAATAAAAAAATATGCTGTTTGGTTAAAAAACCAAGCAACATATTTTTTTTTAACAAAAAATTTAATTTGTTATTGGTTAGAAGATTGTGACATTTGTTTTTCCTGAGCCTCAATCATTTTCTTAACCATGTATCCACCTACATATCCACTTTGAGCGGCAGTTAAATCACCATTGTATCCTTTTTTCAAAGGTACACCAATTTCATTAGCTACCTCATATTTGAATTTGTCCAAAGCTTCACGAGCTTCTGGAACTGCTTTTTGATTTGTATTGTTATTACTAGACATAATAAAAATTACCTCCTTAATATCAAATTTTAATTTAAAAAATTAATTGGGTGTTACGCTAGTATTATTAGCAAATATGGCGAATTTTATTAGAGGGAATTTTTGTAACAAAATTTTAATAAATTATTGATTATTTTTATTTTAAAATAACCAATTTATATTGAAATGATTTTTAAAAATAAGTGCCCCCACTTGGAGACACTTCAAAAAGATTATTAAAATTTAATTTTGAAAAATATCAATCATTTTTTTTGTTATTTAAATTTAATTTTGAAAGTACGCCTGGCACCATATCTATTAATTTGCTAATACTGTCGTGATTTTTAATACTAATCAATTGCACAGAACCATCTTGAATAACGAGAACAGAAGATGGAGTAATTTTTGCGCCAAGTCCACCCATTCCATTTTCTTTTTTAGAATTATTGTCGGATGCACTGGCTCCAACTCCCAATGAAATATCAATAAGCGGAATAATAATAATATTATCGATATGGATAGGGTCACCGACGACAGTTTTGGAAGCTACAAAATTTTCCATTTTACTAAAAAGAACTTCTAAATTGCTATTTAAATTTGTACCCATTTAATACACCTCTTTACAAATAAAATTATTTTTAATAAACGAGAAAACGTGTTCATCACGCAAATATTTTATCATAATAAAAATAAAAAGTAATGCGCGAGTTTTCCCTCGCAATATAAAATTTAGATCAAGTATTTCATTTTGAAAGTTATAATTTATGTTTGGATTTATGTTCAAAATGTAAGCAGCAATGTTTATAATGGCGCATATGTAACCTGTGTTAGCAGGATCATTAAATCCAATTTGCCCATTTATTTCAATAGAGCTTGGATGAATTTTTTTAATTATATCTTTTATAAATTCAAGTGTAGGAGACAGCAGCGGTTTCATATTATCAAAGTTAAAATTATTTTCTGCAGATTTTTTATACAAAGAGAAAATTTTGTCTGAAATTCTTTTTTCAATATCATTTTTTGGATTAATTTTCCTTTTTTTCTTCTTAATCAGATTTATATTTATGCAAAATATTTTAAATTGGATTTCTTGTGCACTTTTATATTCGAATTTTATAATGCCAAACAAATAGCTTAATTGAAAATATATTTTGGTTTTATCTCCGATATTTATATTTGATAAATATTTAACAGGTATAATTAAAAGCATTATGATAAAAATTAATAGGCAGATAAAAATTTTCATAAGCAATAAAAAAAAATTGACCATAATTCCACCGCCTTTTATCTATGTCTTAGTTTTTCTATTAAACGTATAAAATATTCGGGAGGTTCTTGCTCAAATTCAATATAACTTTTAGTAGTTGGATGAATAAATCCTAAAAGTCTTGCGTGCAGAACTTGTCCTTTTAATCCAAAAATTTTATCTTTGGCTGCATACACATCATCGCCCAAAAGTGGATGATTTATGCTTGCCATATGCACACGAATTTGATGAGTACGACCTGTCTCAAGTTTTAATTTCAACAATGTATAGCCTTTGAAATTTTCAATTACTTCATAATGTGTTATGGCAGTGCGTCCATTTTTATTTATAGCCATTTTTTTTCTGTCATTTGGATTTCTTCCAATTGGTTTATCAATTGTGCCATTTTCATATATATTCCCATAGGCAATTGCAATATATTCACGATTGATTGTGTGATTTTCAAATTGCCAAGACAAAAAATTATGTGCGGCATCGTTTTTGGCAATTACAATTAATCCTGAGGTGTTTTTGTCTATGCGATGGACAATTCCGGGACGAAGTACTCCATTTATTCCCGATAAATTTTTGCAATGAAAAAGCAATGCGTTTACAAGTGTGCCTGAAAAATTTCCGGCGCCTGGATGCACAACCATTCCTTGTTGTTTGTTTATAATCATTATTTGATTATCTTCATAAATTATATCAAGAGGAATATTTTCTGCCTCAATAGATAAATTTGTAGGGGCAGGTATTTTTATAATTACTTTATCATTTATTTTTAAAATATAATTTGCCTTTGATAATTTTTTATTCACGCTAACAAAATTATTTTTAATTAAATTTTGAATATGACTGCGAGAAAAATTTTCTAATTTTGAAGTTAAAAAAATATCGAGGCGTTGATTAGCCTCGGTTGATTCTATTTCAAATTCATATTCTTTTTCCATTTTAATTTTTATCACCTAAAACATAAGCTATAGCACTACCAATTATAAATGTTATTATACTTGCAATTATTGTATAAAAATTGACGCCACTTTGATAAGTAATTGGTGTTGCAAAAATTCCGTATACCGAACCAATTACAAGTCCCAAAATTGAAAAATATGTTACAGAATAATATTTTTCTATCAAGTACGAAATTATTTTTGAAATTATAAATATGCCCAAAATTACTCCAATACCTAATGAAATTATTGTCGAGGCTGTATTGATAATCAAAGAGGTAGATGGATTTAACAAGCATTTTGAAATATTAGAGATTGCGTGTATTACTGTCGGGTAAATTCCTAAGAGTACCATTACAAACGAGCCACTAATTCCTGGTATAATCATTGCTGCAGCTGCCAAAAGTCCTCCAATAAATATTTTAGCTAAAAATAAAAACGATAATGATTCATCTGCAAAGCTAGTTTTGTTTTCATTTATCATCGATATTAATATAACTATTGTGATTGAAATTATCATAGATATAATGTAAGAAGATTTTATTCCTTTCGATACGGATTTTTTGTAAATTAGAGGAATACTCCCACAAACCAGCCCTACAAAAAACACACTTGTTGGCAATGAATAATTATTTAAGCAGTGTTCTAAAAGCGAACTGAAAGATAAGATACTAAATGCGGCACCTAATCCTATTGGCAACAAAAAACACAAATATTTTTTTATATCTTTGGTAAAATTATTGATAGCGTTAATTAAATCATCAAAAATCCCAAGAATAACAGCAATTGTACCACCGCTTACTCCAGGGATTATGTTAGCAATACCAATAAACATTCCTTTAATAAAATTTATCAAGCCTTTTTTCATTTATTATGCTCCTTTTTCAATTTTTTCAATAAAAATTATAGCATATTGATATATGAAAAAAATTAGTATATGATTTTCAACAAGGTCAAAAAATTTTTTTGGCAATTATTTAATCTAATGGTATTAATTTTTTTTAAAGCACTCAAATACCGATTATTAGTCATTATTAAAAAACAAAAATAAATACAAATAACCATTTTTTATTTTGTAAAAGAAAATAGGTTTGATTTTATATTTTTGTTATGATACAATTGATTTTGTTAATAATTCACCTAATATTTTATTAACAAAATATGAACAATTAATGAATTTTTAAAAAAATGCTTGCATTGATATATTATGTGTTGTATAATTTAAGTATAAGAATTAAATTTGCTTTCATCTTATTTAAATATAAAGTTTGCGATTAATAAGGAGGAAATATGCTTGACAAGAAAAGAGAAAAAAGAATTAATACAAAAAAAAGAAAATTGGCAGGCATTTTCTAATTTGTTAACGCGTGCTATTAATGATTTAAATCGCACTACAAAGTTTGATGAAATATGTGACGTTATAGAAAATTTTATTTATCTAAGTCGTCAACTATTTAAAAATGATGAAAAGATAGATGAGATAATTAAAAAACTAGAGGATTTTCTTGAAGAGTCACATACGCAAATGTACAATTTCAAAAAGAAAGCAGAACCATTAATTCAGGAAACTATCGATTTATACAATTCAAAATATCATGGAGATTTGAGTTTTGATGGCGATATTGAGAAATGGTTCAATCGTACTTTTCCATTAATTGTTTTATATGTTAATAGAAGAATAAAAGAGGGTGATAAACATGATAGTTGATGAGTTGAATAATTATGTTGTTAGTTTAGAAGAAATAAATAAGCAAATAAATGTATTGAATGATTATGCCAAAGGAGAAATAAGTATTATTTTAAAAGATGGATTGCAAGATATTAATAAGAAAGTGGAAGAAGTTAGTATTGATTTGGAGCAGTTAAAAGAGAAAAGTTTTATAGCTAAGTTGTTTGGTAAAAAAGTTAGTCATAATAATGAAGTTGAAGTTATTCATAATGTTCTTGCTGAAAGTAAAGTTCAAAGTCAAGAAAGTTCTTATGAAGAAAAGAGCAATGCTTGGCATAATAGGATTAATAATGCTAAACTGAGTGCTTCTACTAAAAATGAAGAGAATCGAAAAGATAACATACTAACTAAATAAAGCAATTTTTTGAAATTATCAAAAAAGAGGTGATGTAGCGTGAACAGTAAATTGCAGCCAAGATATTTTACTAATGCAATTGTAAAATGCAATTGTGGGAATGTATTTGAAACTGGTTCGACTCAAAATGAAATTAAAGTAGAAGTTTGTTCTAAATGTCATCCATTTTATACTGGAAGTAAAAATTTATTACTTGAGTCTGGTGGTCAAGTTGATAAATTTAAGAAACGTTATAATGTGTAATTTATGAATAAAGTTACTTATTTTTTTAGAAAAAGAGAAAAAGAAAATAAGTAAAAGAAACCAAATAAAAAATCTCAAGCAAGTGAATAGCACCCTATTTGTTAGGTAGTATAGTATACTAAAAAACAAATGGGGTGTTAAATTATGTCAAAAATAAAACGAAACAAGAAATAGACGGCAGAATATAAAGAAATGGTGATAAAACAGTTATTGGAAGAAAACATGTCATAGCATGAAGTAGAACAAAAGTATGGTGTAGCACATGGAAGTATCCAAAAGTGGGAGAAGATATATCTGACACAAAGAATAGAAGGTTTGGCAATAGAACGGTGTAGGCGTGGTAGCACAGGTTATCCACGAGAATTTCCAAAAGAAGTAGATAAGGACATTTTAGCACAAGTGCAGGGATTAAGAGTAGAAAATGACTAGCTAAAAAACTTACAAACCTTGGTTTTGGAAGACGAGCGAGGCCAGTGCAAAAAACTTAGGTAGTTCAAAAACTAAGGCAAAAACATGCACTGAAAATAAAATACTTTTTCAATCGTTCAACTAGCTTGTGCAATCTTTTACTATCACTTAAAACAGATGAACAAGCCAGACAAGTATGAGATTAGTCAAGGCACAAATCACAACAATTTATCACAAAAACAAAGGATGGTATGGCTACGGTTCATATCTGAGCTGTACAATCGAAATATTAATCATAAAACTGTTCAAAGACTCATGAATTAATTAGGTCTTGTGTTTTGTGTCAGAATGAAAAAATACCGTTCTTACAAAAGTGAGGTAAAGAAAATTACTCTAAATCTTATGAATCAAGATTTCAAAACAGAAAAGCCAAACTAAAAGTGGGTCACCGATGTAATAGAGTTAAGCTGTTTGAAAAAAAGCTTTATCTGTCGCTAATTCTTGATCTGCATAGCAGCAATTTAGCTATACTATTTCAGTGCATCCTGTATTGAACATGGTAATAACATGCTAAATAAAGCATTTGCAACAGTTCCAGATGATATTAATCTTATTCTTCATTCCGACCAAGGCTGATAATACCAGCATAAACAATACCGGCGTATGCTCCGTAAAAAAGGTATTAGACAGAACATGAGCCGCAAAGGCAACTGCTTGGACAATGCAGTGATAGAAAACTTTTTTAGTTTGCTGAAAAGTAAGCTATTCTACTTTCAAAAGTTTGAATCCATGGAACATTTTAAGCAAAAATTAATAATGGAATATTTTGAATACTATAATAATCTTTGTGTTAAGGCAAAACTTAAGGGCTTGTCTCCTGCTATTCACAGTTTGCAAGCTCTTTCAGTTGCTTAATAGATTTTTTTTATATAACTTTGTCTAACTTTCTAGGTCAGTTCAATATGCTTGAGATTTTTTATTAGAAAGTTTTTTGGTTACTTTCTTGTAAGAAAGTAACAAGTATTAAAAAATCAAGACTGCATTTATGCTTATTATTTATTGTCAAAAAAAAGACTGTTCAATAAATCAGGTGTTAATTGTGATTCAATTGTTTTTTTGACATTGCCTACAAAAATCAATTTTGTTTTGTGATTTAGCTGTGTATTGTCTCTGATTTGCTTCTCTATTTTCAAAATTGAACTTTTGTTATTTTTTAATTTGTTACTCAAAAAAATAATTTGAGTATGTCCAAGGTACATATTTTTTTTGAGCTTATTATCTATTTTTTCCAATGCATTATTTACGGAATCTGAGTAGGCACAATTTATATATTTCTTATTTACATCATAAGAATTTTTTTGTAAATATTCCATATTGGCTGATAATGTTGTAACTTCAAATTTATTTTTATCTTTTTCTTCAATACCAATAGTAATTATAAAATCGCGTTCTTCTAATTCGACAATGTTATTGTTTTTGCATATACTAATAATCAAAATAAAGGTTGCACAAAAAATTAAAAAACGTTTAATTTTTATCACCTGCTTTTTTGTTCGTTATTAAAATAATCAAAGGAAATACGAAATAAAAAAATGTGCCCAAAATGTAAATTATATTGCAAAAAATATTTTGACTAATAAAACAAATAAAATAAATTATTGCACAACAGCTTGATATCTTATATTTTTTGTTAATACATGCAAAAAGTTCGCTAGAAAAAAATATACCGCTACTTATTAACACAAAAAATGTAATGATAACAAAACTAATTATAAAAAAGTCTTGGTTTTGTACAAATCCACCTGGTATGTCCGTAATAGTCATTAATTTTATAATAGGAAAAAATGTTTCATATTGTATTTTCATTTTAATAATACACATCAAAAAAAATATTGCAAGCCACGAAAAAATTATTGCTTCAAATATTTTTTTAGGTGAACTTTTTTTTATAAACGGTTCACATAAAAATAAATAATCTAGCTGCGAAAAAATGAATATGCCCTCAAACGTTCTTGCTAAATTTATGTTTGCATTATCGTAAGGAATATTTTTTATGTCAAATACGGTTATGAAAAAAACTATTGCAAGCGGCAAAATTATTAGCCATATTAAAATTTCGCTTAATCTTGCACGTGTCTCATATCCTTTTGAAACAAGATATCCTGCTGTGATTATTAAAACTAAATTCACAATGTAAGAAGGAGTCTTTGGCAATACATAAATTTTTATTATCTGAGAAAATAATTTTAATTGGAGCGCAGTTGTAATAAAAATTTTAATCATTAGCATTATAGAAAAAATTTTTGCCGCCATAGTCCCAAATATTCTTTGCGTGTACGAAAAAAAATTATCGCCATCATAATTTTGTGTTACTCTCGTTATTAAATAAACAGCTGCCAATATAAAAAAAAGTAGCAAAATCATATTTAGCATCGAAAATCCAAAAAATATCTTCGGCAAAATTATTATTCCAATTCCAAGCATGTTGCACATAATTAATATTTGTAGTTGGCGCACAGAAATTTTATTGTTGCTTGAGAACATCGCTTTTTTCACCTTGCCTTTTTGATTGTGATTTTTGTGCAAAAATTGGGCGCTTTTTCATTTTAAATATCGGCAGTCTGAAAAATGTATCCTCTAAGTCATTAAAATTATTTACTTCACCCGAAACTATTGGATATAAATACGGAATACCGAAACTTTTTAGCGATGACAGATGTATGAGAATAATTAATATTGCCAGCCAGAATCCATATAATCCAAGCATTGCTGAAAAAATTATAATCATGTATTTTAATAATCGTAGTGCCGATACAAAATTTGTGTTAGGGATTGAAAAACTTGAGATTGCCGTCAGCGATACTATTATTATTACGATTGGGCTAACGAGTCCTGCATCAACTGCTGCTTGGCCAACAATTATTCCGCCAACAATTCCGATTGTATTTCCAATTGGATTTGGAAGTCTTACGCCTGCTTCCCTAAGCAACTCAAATGCCAATTCCATCATTATTATTTCAACGACACTGCCAAATGGAACATGGCTTCTTTCGTCTGCAAGTTTTAAAACTAATTTTAATGGAATCATTGATGGATGATACAACGTTAATGCCAAAAATAATCCGGGCAATGTTATTGATATAATTGCGCAGACATATCTCATCAATCTCAAACAACTCATTATCTGCCAGCGTTCGTAATAATCCTCGGAAGATTGAAAAAATGTTGCGAGTGTCGCAGGTACGATTAATACAAATGGTGAATTATCTACTATAATTACTATTCGGCCTTCTAAAATTGCAGATGATGCTTTATCTGGACGCTCTGTTAATTGCGATTGTGGGAAAATCGATTTGAATGACTTATCTATAAATTGTTGGATGTATCCGACGTCGAGTATCGCATCAATATTTATTTCGTTGATGCGTTTTTCAATTTGTTCTAAAATTTGCGGCCGGACTATATCTTCTATATACATAAGAGCAATATCGCTTTGGCTGCGCACTCCTATTTTTAATTGCTTGACCTTTAAATTTACATCACGAATCCTTCGGCGAATTAATGCTGTATTATGACGCATGCCTTCAGTAAATGAATCCTTTGGACCGTATACAACTGATTCAATTTGTGAAGATTGAATGCCGCGATTAGGAAATTGTTTTGTGGAAACAATAAGGGCGTTTGGAAACCCGTCTATAATTAAAACGGTATTGCCCGACATAATTTCTGATGTTATTTCGTCAAATTTATCTGTTTGCTTGACCTCAGCTGTTGTCATCCCATAATTTTTAAATTCATCAAATAAATATTTTGGAATATCTTTTTTATTGTCTAAATTAATTCTGTGCATGAGCCGATTTATGATTTGTGTTTCAATTAGCTCTCTGTCAGTCAGCATATCGATATAGATTATATAAAAGAAAATATTTTGCGTCTTGGCAAATGGTATTTTTCTTGAAACCAAATCTCCGCAATCCTTAAATGTTTCTTCAAGCCTAAAAATATTTTCGTCTAAATTTTTACTAAGCATATTCATTGCCCCTTTTTGATTATTATTGCCATGTTTTATAAATTTATCAGTAATTGATTGAATATTTTTTTTATGTATGGTAAAATTTTTTTATGTGTGTGTGAGAAGGAGGTGCGCAATGAGTCCACTTTTTATTTTTTTAGGCTGTGTTTATCTTGCTTTGTGCTTTGGCATTATTACAATTATCATTATGCAAAAAAAACGTAGTGCTGGATTAGGAAATTTATCTGGTATGGGAATGACTCAATCTTATTGGGATAAAAATAAGGGAAATTCTTTAGATGGTAAGCTCGAAAAGTTTACGAAGATTGGGGCGGCAGTTTATATTATTTTTACTGTCGCTATGTGCTTTATAAAATAAATTTTTATGATTAATCTAATCTTTTTTCAAAAAAGCTCAGTTTTTTATTTTGTTATAACTTTTTTGTTTTCATTCAATAAGTTTGGGGGAAAATTTTTTTCAGTTAGCACTTGACAAA
>CAMTJU010000015.1 GCA_947073045.1 uncultured Clostridia bacterium
TAATTGAAGCTGAGTGTTACATTAAAAAAAAGGGTCATGGGAACACTCTCAGGGTCTTTGCTGAAATCAGAAAATGCAAAAATGAATATGGAATTATTAGGGTTAATGGATAATGAACCTAATATAAAAATTGAAGAATTACATTCAATTAAAATGCCAACACTTGTTATAGCAGGGCAAAAAGATATGATTAAAGAATTTATTATTCATATAAATAATTCATTTTTTAGGAAAACAAATGGAACAATAAATATTTAAAAACTAAATTAAGAAATGCCGTTTTTCTGTAATATGTCAGAAGAACGGCTTTTATATTTGAAAACACTATTTTCTGCAAAAAATTTAAAAAATCATATTGATATTGACATATAAAGTATAGTTGTGTTATACTATATGAGTTATTTTTTTGATAAATATTGAGGTGAGAAAATGAGAACCCAAATAGCTTTGGCATGCACTGATTGCAAACAAAAAAATTATTTCATAACTAAGGATAAAAAAGCTCATCCAGATCGAATGGAAACTAAAAAGTATTGCAAATTTTGCTCGGCGCATACCCTTCACAAAGAAACTAAAAATTAGGAAGTGAATAATATGTCCGATGAAAAAAGAAAATTCAATTTGTCTGCAAAATTGAAGGATTTTAAGGGTGAATACAAAAAAATAATATGGCCGGATTTTAAAAGTTTATGCAAACAAACTTGTACTGTAATGTTTACTTGTTTGTTTTTCGGTGCTATTATTTTTTGTATGGATGCGACATATGGTTTTTGTTCGAATTATATAATTAATTTTCTTAGTAAATAGAGGTTGATATTATGCAAGAACATAAATGGTATGTCATTCATACTTATTCTGGTCATGAAAATAAAGTGAAAGCCAATCTTGAAAAAATAATTGAAAACAGAAATTTGCACGATTTTATTTCGCAAATTGAAGTACCACTTCAAGAAGTTGTGGAAGTTAAAAACGGTCAAAAAAAAACTGTTATGCGCAAAGTGTTTCCTGGATATGTTTTAGTCAAAATGATTATGAATGATGACATGTGGAGCGTAGTTAGAAATACACGTGGCGTTACAAGTTTTGTTGGCCCTGGCTCAAAGCCTAGCCCATTAACTGATTCCGAAGTTAGAGTCATGGGAGTTAATGTGGTTGAAAAAATAGACCTTGAGTTGGGTGATTCAGTTAAAATAATTTCTGGACCATTCGAAAATTCAATTGGAGTTGTAAGCGAAATTAATCAAGCTAAACATTCTGTTATTGTGAATTTATCAGTGTTTGGGCGTGAGACGCCTGTCGAATTGGATTTTTATCAAATCCAAAAATTTTAATTAATATAAGGAGATTTTATTATGGCAAAAAAAATTACTGGATACGTAAAATTGCAAATTGCTGCCGGTAAAGCTACGCCTGCACCACCTGTTGGCCCTGCTTTAGGTCAGCAAGGAATAAATATTATGAGCTTTTGCAAAGAATTTAATGAGCGCACACAATCTCAAGCAGGTATGACAATCCCTGTTGTAATAACTGTGTACCAGGACAAAACTTTTACGTTCATTACTAAAACTCCACCTGTTGCAAATTTATTGAAAAAAGCTTGTAATATTGAATCGGGTTCGAAAGTTCCTAATAAAGAAATTGTCGCGACAATATCAAATGCAAAAGTTGAAGAAATTGCAAAAACAAAAATGGCTGATTTAAATGCTGCGTCTTTAGATTCTGCAATGAGTATGGTTAGAGGCACAGCTCGCAGTATGGGAATAAAAGTAGAAAATTAATTTTCATGTGGGAGAAAAATTCGTTAATACCACAAGGAGGATATTTATGAAACACGGAAAAAAGTATCAAGAAAAAGCAAAATTAGTTGATCGTACAGTTTTGTACGATGTGAACGAAGCTATTGATTTGGTTCAAAAATCTACAGTTGCTAAATTTGATGAAACTGTGGAGGTTCATATAAAATTAGGCATCGACAGCAGATATGCAGAACAGCAAGTACGCGGCGCAGTAATTTTGCCACATGGCACAGGTAAAAAAATTCGTACCCTTGTATTTGCTAAGGGAGCTAAAGCTGATGAAGCTGAAAAAGCTGGTGCAGATTTTGTTGGCGGCGAGGAATTTATTCCTAAAATTCAAAATGAAAATTGGTTTGATTATGATGTTGTTGTTGCAACACCTGATATGATGGGCGTAGTTGGACGATTAGGAAAAGTTCTTGGACCAAAAGGTTTAATGCCAAATCCTAAAGCCGGGACTGTTACTATGGATGTAGCAAAAGCCGTTCAAGATATTAAAGCCGGTAAAATCGAGTATCGCTTGGACAAATCAAACATAATTCATGTTGTAATTGGTAAAGTTTCGTTTGGTAGTCAGAAATTAAAAGAAAATTTTGATGTACTTATGAGTGCAATAATAAAAGCAAAACCATCAGCTGCAAAAGGTCAATATCTAAAAAGTGTTGCAATAGCTTCAACGATGGGACCAGGTATAAAAATAAATCCATTAAAAATAACGGAATAATCCGCAGACAGCAGGTATAAAAAGTAAATCCTGCCGAGGAAATTACAGAACACTTCCTTGATGCGGAAGTGTTTTTTTATCACTTAAAGGAGGTGATATAATTGCCAAACATAGAAAAAAAACAGGTTGTTGTTTCCGAAATAAAAGAAAAATTGCAAGATGCAGTATCTTTAATTTTGGTTAATTCGCGTGGCTTGACGGTTGAACAAGATACACAATTAAGAAAAAAACTGCGCCAAGCAAATGTGTTTTATAAAGTTTATAAAAACACAATGGTTAAATTAGCAATCAAGGATACGCAGTTTGAAAGCTTGAGTGATTATTTGGATGGTCCGACGACAGTTGCAATTTCTTATGATGAACCAACTTTTGCAGCTAATATTATCAACAAAGAAATGAAAGACATTGATAATCTAGAATTTAAAGCTGGGGTTATCGAATCAACTTTGTATGATGCAGCAAGTATGATTGCAATTGCAAATATTCCACCACGCAATGAATTGTTGTCGAAACTTTTGGGCTCATTTAAATCGCCTATGGCTTCATTTGCACGTGTTATTAATGCTATTGCGGAGAAAAAATCCGCTTAATTTAAAAATTTTGGGAGGTATTTTTAATGACTATAGATGAAATTATTAATGCAATAAAGGAACTTTCTGTATTGGAATTAAATGATTTGGTTAAAAAAGCTGAAGAAGAATTTGGTGTATCAGCTGCTGCAGGAATGGTAGTTGCATCTGCAGGTGGAGCAACTGCTGACGCTGCTGAGGAAAAAACTGAGTTCAACATTGAATTAACAGAAGTTGGTGCAGAAAAAATTAAAGTTATTAAAGCTGTACGTGAAATCACAGGACTTGGTCTCAAAGAAGCAAAAGATATAGTGGATGGAGCACCTAAAGTATTAAAAGAAGGAGCTTCAAAAGAAGAAGCTGAAGCAGCAAAAACCAAACTCGAAGAAGTTGGCGCCAAAGTTACTTTAAAATAAGTTAATTTATGTGAGAAAAAAGCGATGCAACCAAGCATCGCTTTTTTTTTATTTAAAATGATTGTTTAATATTTAAACTATAAAACCTCTATAATCTTTGCTGGAGTTATGATATCTGAATCAGAAGATTGTTCTCTCGATTTTTTTGTGGATTCTTGCATGAGCTTATTAATGCTTTTTTTATTTCCACTTTTATCTTTTTCTCTTTTTTTATTCTGCAATAATTTACTAATATCTTCAATATAATTAGGATAAAATTTTTCTTGATCAGCGTGCAATTCAAAAACTTTATTTGAAAAATCTCCATCACAGGCTAATTCTGCACACAATTCAGAATTATCTCTGATAAAAGATATTAATCCATCAAGTCTATAATATATACTTGTTAAAATTTCATCTTTATTAGTCATCTTATCATAATTTTCTGATAACGCTGATATTACAATATCAGTAAATAATTTTACTGAAATTAACAATTCTTCATTTGAATTTTTTTCGAACTCTATTTGTTTTAATCTTATTTCAATTAATGTGCAAATAAATGATCGAATATTTAATTTTCTTAACAAATAAATTTTTTCAGCTAATACATATGAATCTTTTATACAATTATTTTCTATAATTGGATTTATTATATTTAATCCACGATCTTTTAACATTAACCAACATTGCAAAATTAAAGTTAATTCTCTTGTTTCCCATGCAAAGACAGAACTATGTAAAATTTTATTTATATTTAAGTCTCGAATTAAACTATGTAGATGCACTAAATATATTTTACGCTCATTTGCAAATTTTAAAATCAGAAATAAAAGTTCCAGATTTTCAACAAGAATACAATAAAGTCTTACTTGACCAAAACCAAATGGACCAGTTTTATCCATAAGATGTCTAAATGCATTTAATCTTTCTTTTCCTGCAGGCAACAAAAAAATATTATCAACAATTTCAAAAAACAGAATAACTTTCTTTCCAATTTCTTTTTCAGGAAAATTATTAATAATATATTTCAAACATTCTTCAAAAGGTTTTAGTTCATCATTACAGCATGTTTCAATAAACATATCAAATTTACTTAATAAATTTGATCTTACTTTCTCTTCACTTGACGAAGATATAACATCAATAACTGCCCAAATCAAATTTGTTGAATTTGTAATTCCTACCTTATAATTAGAATTAACATAAGTTAAAATACTATTCACAAGTTCTTGCTGATCTTTACTAAATCTAGCCCTTAATTCATTTTGTTGTTCCATAGTTAATGAAACATTTTGTCTAAACTCTTCCATAAACTTTCCCCCAAATATTTTTTATTTTACAATTTAATTTTAACACTAATACTTTATTAATTGCAATATTCTTTGTAATTTATATAAAACATTAACAAAAAAGAGACTAAATTATAATATTAGTCTCTTTAATCTCAAATCTTTTTATGTTATACATTCGAAAATAATAATATACAAAGATTTAAATTTTTCTGTTTAAAATTCTTTATTTATTACATAACAGGAATTTCAGAATTTTTTTCGTCAAGATCTGAAAGTTCACATCCACCTGATGATTTTTCTCTAGCAATTTTGGCCTTTTCATAAAAGCTTTTTTTTTCAATAACTCTAGATTTAATTTCATCAGCATTTATATCTTTATTATTTTCACTTAACCATATAATACTTTCATTTATACAATTTTTATCAATTACTTTTCTATCTTTAAACAAATCTTCAATTTCTAAAAAAAATTCACAAGATTTTATTGTTGAATTTATATTTTTATTTGAACTGCAAGAATCTATCAATATTTCTTGTACTTCAGAGCTTAATTTTGATTCAGTATTTTTATAATGCCATTTACCATATATCTCTTTAAATAAAGAAATATTTTCATCCCTAATTGAATAAAGAAATTTAGCCAATTTAAATAAATCATTTACACAATAAACTGAATCTTCTTTTTGCAAATAATTATAAGGCAAACTCTCTTTATTTATCTCAATTGAATTGCAAATTACCAAAATGTTTATTATTTCTTTTGCACGCCAATTTTCAAAAATACCAGCATAATGCTGTGCAGTAACAACTTTGTCTACATTTAATTCAATACTTGTATTGTGTGGATGTTTTAAATATATTCCACAATCATTTAACAATTTCATAAGATAATATAAAACTTTTGGTGCATCATTAAGCATATTAAATACTCTTGGTTTGCCTATACCAAAATTTTTATGCATCAAATGATTCAATGCATTCAATCTTTCTTCTCCTCCAGACAGCAAAGAAATATTGGCAACAATTTCAAAAGTAGAAGAAATTTTTCTTGCAGGTATTGATACATAAAAATTATTATTAATCCTATCAAAACTATTAACAACATATTTCAATACATTTTCTATAGCTTTTATTTCATCAAAACTACTACATCTTTCATAAATCATATTGTAATTATTCAATACTCTTTGTCTTTCATCTTCAGGTAATGAAGATATAATATCAATAATTGCATAAAATAAAATAATATCATTATTATTATCTTTTGGATGTTGAGAAACAATATGAACAAAAATATCAGTCAAACTGTTTTGCTCCAATTTACTAAATCTTGCCTTTAATTCTCTTTGCCTTTCCGCGGTTAATAGTTTATTTAATTTATACTCTTGCATAAACTTTCCTCCAAATATTTTTTATCTTACAATTTAATTTTAACACTAATATTTTATTAATTGCAATATTTTTTGTAATTTATATGAAATATTAATTAAAAAAGGACTAATCTATAAGCATTAGTCCTTTTAATGTTAAATCAGAATCTTGTATATTTATTAAATCTGTATCAATTAAACTACATAATCCTCCCGTTGCAATTACTTTTGCATTTGGCAATTGCTCCAATAATTTTTTAATTATATATTCGGCAGCTCCGATATGACTTAAAATTATTCCTGCTCTCACACTATCTGTCGTGTTTTTAACAAAAATACTTTTGGGTAAAACAAGATCCGTTGCACTCAATAAAGATGCTTTGTTAAATAAAGCTTCAGCTGAAATTTTTAAACCCGGAGCAGTTATTCCCGTTAAAAATTTGCCACTTGCATCTAACATGTCATAAGTTGTAGCAGTTCCAAAATCAATGATAATTAAGTCGCCGCCATAGATTTTGTTTGCCGCAATACAATTTACAATTCTGTCTGCTCCAAGCTCATTTGGAATATCAAGTCCACATTTTATATTACAATCAACAATTCTTGGTTTAATATGTAAATATTCCTCAACACCATTTTTTATTGCAAACAAAACTTCGGGCACAACACATGAGATATTAACGCAATCAGGTTTTAGATTAAAATAATTCAAATAGTTAATAATAGAAATAGCGAATTCATCTTTTGTAAATTTGAGATTATAACTAGTGCGCCATTTTTTTTTCAATTCCATACCTTCACTTATTCCATAAACAATATTTGTATTACCAATATCAATTAATAATTTCATTTTTCTCCTCACATAATTTTAAATTTGGATACGCATTTAAATACAAATTACTTGTATAGCCTAAAATATATTTAAAATATGCACTTGATGCAATCATTGCGGCATTGTCCGTACAAAAAATACTTTTTGGTATATTAAGTGTGTAATTTTTTATTTTGCACTCTTGCTCGAACATATGGCGTAAATAAGAATTTGAAGAAACGCCACCTGCAAGTGCAATTTTTTTACAATGTTTCATTTCACATGCAATAAAAGTTTTTTTTACAATAACCTCTGCAACACAATGCTCAAAACTTGCTGCAATATCAGCTTTCAATTCATCCGTGATTTTATTTTTATTTACAAAATTTATTACATGAGATTTCAAACCACTAAAACTAAAATCCAAATCATTTTCCAAAGCTTTTGGAAATTTTATTGCCATCGGATCACCAAAACGCGCAAGATTATCAATTGCAGGACCGCCCGGATAACTCAAACCCAAAACTCTGGCAACTTTATCAAATGCTTCGCCTGCCGCATCATCTCTTGTCCGCGATAAAACTTCAAATGAATCATAATTGCTAACATAAATTAAATTTGTATGACCACCGGAAATTACGCTACAAATAAACGGTGGCTCAAAATTATTTTCCAAATAATTTGCGCAAATGTGACCTGCAATATGATTTACACCAACAAGCGGCTTGTTTAAACAAAATGCCAAAGTTTTGGCATACGAAACGCCGACAAGTAAAGCTCCAACAAGTCCTGGTCCACACGTTACACAAATCACATCGATATCATTTAATTTCATATTGGCATCAAAAATTGCTTGGTCAATAACTTGACTGATAATTTCGAGATGTTTTCTTGCGGCAATTTCAGGAACAACGCCTCCAAATTTTTTATGAATATCAATCTGAGACGATATAACATTCGAGATTACGCAGCGACCATTTTTTACAACAGCAGCAGAAGTTTCATCGCACGACGTTTCTATTCCTAAAACATAGATATCTTTCATAATAAAAATCCTTCCAAATGCATCGATGCACATTTTTCTGACAAGCTCATATATTTTTATTACAAGTAGTTTTAATTATATAGTTTGCAAAAATTAAAGTCAATCATTAAAAATTTGCTTGATTTTTTAAAAATGACTGCCCTTTTCAAAAAAAATGTCTTAATGAAAATGTTTTCACAAAAATAAAATAAATAACTTTCAAATTTTTACTTGCCTAATTCGATTAAAATAATTATTATATATTAAAGACAATAAATTGGGAGGAAATTAATTTATGAAAAAATTTAATGTTGCAATTGTTGGAGCATCTGGTTTGATAGGCCATAAATTTGTACAAATTCTTGAAGAAAGAAAATTCCCCGTTGAAAATTTATTTTTGTTTGCGTCTGAAAAATCTGCTGGCAAAACTATTTGCTTTAAAGGTACCGATTACCAAATACAAAAATTAGAGAAAGACTCATTTCAAAAAAATAAAATTGATATAGCACTATTTTCTGCTGGAGCTAAAATTAGTAAAGAATTTGCACCTATTGCTTCATGTACAGGATGTGTTGTTATTGATAATAGTTCGGCATGGAGAATGGACAAAACAGTTCCGCTAGTTATCCCTGAAATAAATCCCGATGACGCTTTATCTCACAAAGGTATTATTGCAAATCCAAATTGCTCTACGATTCAAGCAGTTGTTGTTTTAAAACCATTGCATGATGCATTTAAAATTAAACGCATTGTAATTTCAACATATCAAGCAGTTTCTGGCGCAGGCAATAGTGGTATTGAAGATTTGGAAAATGGAATAAATAACATAGCTCCAAAAAAATTCAAATATCCTATCTTTAACAATTGCATCCCGCAAATAGATTCTTTAAACGACCTTGGCTATACAAAAGAAGAATTAAAACTTATCAATGAGACCAAAAAAATTTTTCATGAAAATGTAAATATTACTGCAACTGCTGTACGTGTGCCAATAAAAAATTGTCACAGTGAATCTATCAATGTGGAATTTGAAAATCCATTTGATATTGGAAATGTCATTGAGATACTTGAAAAAGCACCCGGTGTTAAATTGGTTAACAATGCAAATAATTCGCAATATCCAATGCCAATTAATGCAAATGGCCAAGATGATGTACTTGTGGGAAGAATACGCCGCGATTTTACAATAGATAATGGTTTAAATTTATGGGTAGTTGCAGATAATATCCGCAAAGGCGCCGCTACCAATGCAATTCAAATAGCCGAATTAATTATCGGTAAAAAAAAGAAAGGTGATAAATAATGTTTAGAGGCTCAGCAGTAGCTATTGTTACTCCGTTTAATCATGATAAATCAATTAATTATAAAAGTTTTGAAAAACTGCTGGAATTTCATTTAATTAATGATACTGATGCAATTGTAGTATGTGGAACAACGGGAGAGTCTTCCACGTTAACGGATGAAGAAAAATTAGCAATGATAGAATTTAGTGCAAAAAAGATTGACGGTAAAATACCTGTTATAGCTGGAACGGGAAGCAATAATACAATTCATGCAAAAAATCTCACACTGCAAGCTAAAAATTGTGGAGCCGATGCAGCTCTTGTAGTTACTCCGTATTATAATAAAACTACTCAAAATGGAATTGTTGAGCATTACAAAGAAATATCGAAAGCAGACTTGCCAATAATTATATATAACGTTCCAAGCCGTACAGGATTAAATATTTTGCCTGATACTTATAACGATCTATTGCAAATAAAAAATGTTATCGGAGTCAAAGAAGCCAGCGCAAATATATCACAGATTATGCAAATTAAATATAATGTCAATAAATTTATCGGCGAGAGCAAAAATAATTTTTATATATACTCCGGCAATGATGACCAAATTGTACCCACATTATCTTTGGGTGGTCATGGTGTAATTTCTGTTTTGGCAAACATATTTCCAAAACAAGTTCATCAAATTTGTGAAAAATATTTTTCTAAAGATATAGAATCAAGTCTCGAATTACAGCTAGAATTTCTTCCGCTCATAAATGATTTATTTTGTGAAGTAAACCCTATTCCAATAAAATATGCTATGAATAAAATGGGATTTGACGTTGGAGAATATAGATTGCCGCTTACAAAAATATCAAATGAAAATAAAAAAAGGTTGAACGATAAATTAACAAAATTAACTGCTTAAACCAGAAAAAAATATTTTTAGTCCAGGCAATTTTAATTTACTTACTCATAAAATATTAATGTGATTAATAAAAAAGGAGGTAACAAAATGCCTGGATTCGGTTCAAATAATTTCTTCTTCATTTTTATTTTACTTATGATGATGCAATCAGGTTCATTTGGTTCTGACAACATGTTCCTGATTTTAATTTTATTCATGATGATGAATGGATCAAATTGTAGAATTTGCGATAACAAATAATTTTGCCAAGAATTTATTTTCCACAAAACAAAAAGCATGCATATAAAGCATGCTTTTTTTATAAGTTATTGTAAAAATTTAAAGCTCACTTTCTTTGAAGAAAGTAAGCTTGTTTCTAATTAATTGCACTGCACATTGCAAATATGAGCATTGCATTTACAAAATTATTATTCTTAGATGCCATGCAGTTTTCATCTACGTCATAAATTCCATCTGAATGCACGGATTCTTTCCTATAATCCCGATTCATTTCAGATTGCAAAGTATTTAGCGTCTGCATCATCATTATTGAATCTGCCATTTTGTCAATAACAGCAGATTTATCTTGCGCCAAAAATGGTTTTACTGCATAAAGTAATTCAACTTCTTTTGGCCTGTTAGCTTTAATTTTCTCGCGTCTAATCTCAACCTCCTTCTCTATCTTTTGCAAATACTTCTTATAAAACATATCCCTTACTAATTCCATTGCTTGCTGCATATCATTTTGTATATTATTTTTATCTTGAAGCATCTGCGTTACTTCGTAAATTGACATCCTATTCCCCCATTACAAATTTTTTTATATCTATCAATCCCCAACCTTGTTGATTCTGGGAATAATTTAAATTCATAGTACTATTTTTAAGCCTGAGTTTGACATCGTTTGGAGATAGATTAGGATTTTTTTGCAATAACAAACATATTGCACCTGTTACAATTGGTGTTGACATTGATGTCCCACTCATTGTTGTATAATTTCCATCTATCATTTTTAATTTGTCTTGACCAACCACATTTTTACTCAGGCACGAAATAATATTTGCTCCCGGAGCTATTACATCCGGTTTTATTATACATTCGGAAGTTGGACCACGCCCTGAAAAATTTACTAATGAATCTCCCCAAATATTTACGGTTTTGTGATCATCCGACGCACCAACTGTAATTACTTTGCGGCTTATACCCGGCGAAGTTACACTGGATTTCGACGGACCATTATTTCCTGCCGCTATTACTACAATTATTCCGCTCTCCCATAAATTTTCCACCGCTTTTATAAGTGGATCACTACCTCCTTCATCTTTAGTACCAATGGATAAATTTACAGCGCGTATATTGTATTTATCTTTATTATCAATCAGCCATTGCAAACCTGCAAGAACATCTGCACTATTTCCTCTGCCGCTTTCATCTAATATTTTTAATGAAACAAAATTACATTCAGGCGCAATTCCCATGTATTTCCCATGTGACAAAAAACCATTGCCGCCTGCAATTCCACTTACATGAGTACCGTGACCGTTGTCATCGTACGGTTCATTATTTTTGTTAACAAAATCTTTGAAAGCTATAATTCTGTTTTTAGGAAATACAAAATCTTTAGTCGGACAGATTCCCGTATCTAAAATAGCAACAGTAACTCCGCGACCCGTAAATCCTTTGCTGTTTACAAAGTCAGCATTAACGGATTTGCGGGCCGTATTCATTTGTGCTGTTATTTTTGCATTTTCATGAATTAAATCTAAATTGCAAAGACTTCGCAAAATATTTGATTTATCTTCCTCAATCTCTAATACAAAACTATTTATAAGCGGCAAATCATATTTTACTTGCCCAAGAGCTTTTACTTCGTTCTCAATTTTTTTATCTTCCATATATTCTATTATGTATTGCAAATAATTTTTCATAGCCGTCAAAACCTCTTTTTTGTTTTTAGTATATGAAAAATTATTGTGCAATGTTATTTTTAACTCGCTTTCAATTCTAATCTCAATCTGTCTGCAATAAGTGCGATGAATTCACTGTTTGTTGGCTTACCTTTGCTATTATTTATTGTGTAGCCAAAAAATTTATCTATTTCTTCAATCTTGCCTCTGTTCCACGCAACTTCTATTGCATGCCTTATTGCTCTTTCTACACGACTTGAGGTTGTATTGCATTTTTTAGCTATTGCTGGATACAACTCTTTTGTGATGTAGTTCAAAATATCTATATCATCTACTGCCATTAAAATTGCCTCACGCATGTAGTGATAACCTCTTATGTGTGCAGGAACTCCTATATTATGCAAAATACCGGTAACTTTTGACTCAAGACTATAGTTTTCAAAATCTGCCGCACTTCTCTTGAATAAAATATTTTTATTCGGCAATATATTATTATTAAGTTGACGAACTCTTTTTGGGAGTATGTCGATATCAAATGGTTTTGCAATATAATATTCTGCACCTAATTCTATAGCTTTTTGCGTAATTTTTTCTTGCGTTATCGCCGATAAAATTATACACATTGGAGAATTTTGAGGATTGTTTTTCTTATCTAGCTTCTCCAATACACCTAATCCATCTAATTTAGGCATAATACCATCTAAAATTACAACATCAGGCCTTAATTCCTGAATTTTTTTATAAGCACTAATTCCGTCATACGCAAATCCGACAACTTCTATATCGCCTTGCTTATCCAAATAAGCGCCTATAACTTCACAAAATTCCTTATTATCATCTGCAAGCAACACTCTAATTTTTTTCAACATTATACCTCCTAAAATTGTACAATAATAAAATTTAACATCTCAGTATTACGTAAATACCAATTAAAGGAATTATACTGTATATTTTTACCATTTACAATAAAAATCGTTTGATACTTTTTCTCACATAATTTACTTTTTAAACATTTAATTTGTCTTTTTAACAACAACAGATATATAATTATTAAAGATTGTGGGTAAAAAATAAGGAGAGTGACATAATTTGATTAATTTTGAAGAAGAACTGTCTAAATATGAATTAATTAAGGAAATTGACGAAGTTGAACAGTCTATAGAATCTGACGAACTTCGTGATATTATGGATTTGATAAATTATATTTGTATCCATATTAATAAGGAGTAATGTCTATGAAGTGTCCTTTATGCCAAAATGATATACCTTATAGCAAATTTTGCCCGTACTGTAAAAAAAATATAATTGTGTCGAAAAAAATATACGCACTTTCTGACGCATTTTATAATAAATCACTTAGGCAAGTAAAAAATAACGAATTATCTGCTGCCATCATTAATCTAAAAAAAAGCATTACTTTGTGCAAAACAAATATCAATGCAAGAAATCTGCTCGGCCTTATTTATTACAAAATAGGTGAAATGGGTGATGCCCTAAAACATTGGGTAATAAGCTCTTCCTATCAAAAGTCAGAAAATCGTGCAACTGATTATTTAATTTTGGCACAACAAAATCCTAAAACTCTCGATATGTATAATGATTCGATAAAATTTTATAATCTAGCACTAAATTATATAAATCAAAATAATGACGACATAGGAACAATACAATTAAAAAAAAGTCTGGAACTTAATCCAGACTTTATTGATGCACTCAATCTTTTAGCATTATGTTATATATATCAAGATGAAAGTACAAAGGCCAAAAAACTTCTTGAGCACGTACTTGAAATAGATAATACAAATCCGACAGCAACAAAATATTACAAAGATATTTTTGGTGATATACCGCAATTAAATAAAAATAAAAGTGAGCAAAAAACAAAAAATAAATTTATAAACCTGTTTAATTTTTCACAAATAGCAATATTTCTATCCGGAATTTTTTTTGGAATAATTATTATTTATATATTGGTATACCCAACGCAAATTGATACTAAAAATAAAAATATAGCACAGCTTGAAAAAGAACTAGATACATTACAGGAAAATTATGATGAACTAAACAAAAAATATAATAATGAAATACCAAAATTAAAACAAGAAAACGACATACTTACAAAAAACAATATAGAATATCATCAAAAGATACTTGAACAAGAAGCTCAAGAATCATTGGATGAAGCCGAGAAATTATATAAAGCAAAAAAATTTGCTCAAGCCGCTGATATTTTATATAATTTGGATACACAACAAATAAATAATTTATCAAATCAAGCCTTAATATTAAAAAACAAAGTCTATCCAAAAACTTCACAGTCTTATTATGATAAAGCCCTAAGTGCATACAAAAATAAAAATTACACTCTAGCAAAAGAAAATTTTGAAAAGGCATTAATTTTTTCTGATGGTTCATTGGATAGCAAAATAAATTATTATTTGGACAAAATAAATTCTGAATAAGGAGAAAAATTATGGATAAAAATGTATTTGAGTCTACAAAGTTAGTTGCATATTTTTTATGGGAATATACAAATTGCGATAATGCTCTTAGTTTATGGCAATGCAGCGAAAATATTGCTCAATATTTCAAAAGTGAAAATTTTTTTCGTGCACAAGATGTATCCGATATAATTAATTCACCTAAAGAAAGTTCTTCATATATAAATTTCATACGCCAAATTGCTTTCAGAATTTTTATTTATACACAAAACAATGATGACAAAGCAAATTGGTTTTCTGCAGAAAAATTAATCTTTAATTCCGAATGCCTTTTGGCCATTTTAAATGTCGCTCGCAAATAATCAACAAATTATTTTCCAAACATCTTTTTTTCAAATACAAATTGTTTAAAACTTGCACTATTAAAAATAAAAAAATCAGCTTTGCTTGATTTTTTTTTTAAGTTTTTTTGTTGCTTTCTTTTGTGGAAGTAATTTATTTTTTTGTTTTTAGGAGTGATTGTCATGCAAAAAAATAATTTTGTATTAAAAAATGAAATTGCACTCGATTGCATTAACTCTACTGGATATTTATATGAGCATGCTAGCGGTGCACAATTTATATTTATAAAAAATGATGACCCAAACAAAGTTTTTTCTGTAGCATTTAAGACTTTGCCTGAAAATAACAAAGGTACTGCACACATCCTTGAACATTGTACATTATGCGGTTCAAAAAAATATCCCCTCAAAGATACATTCAATGAAGTTGCTTCATCAAGACTATATACTTATTTAAATGCAATGACATTTAAGGATAAAACTGTTTATCCTGTGGCAAGCATGTATGAAAATGAATTGAAATATCTTATAGACGTATATATGGATTGCGTATACAATCCGCTTTTAAATCTCGAAACATTTTTGCATGAAGGTTGGCACTATGAAAAACAAACATCCGGCTTGGATGTAAATGGTGTTGTATATAGCGAGATGAAATCTGCATTTTCAAATCCCGTACGTGAGACACGCTCATTTATACACAAAAAATTATTTCCCGACACAATTTATCAATATGAGGCAGCAGGCATTCCAAAAAACATTCTTGAGATTAAGCATGAAGAAATTATAAATTTCCACAAAAAATTTTACACAGCCAGCAACAGTTTTTTGTATCTTTATGGCGACATTGAAAACATTGATACATACTTAGAATTATTTGATTCATATCTAAATAGCAAAAGCAAAGAAAAATTTTTAATAAAAAAGCAGAAACCTTTTTCTTCTCACATTGTTGCAAATGCTTTATATGATTTTTCTGGGGCACAAAAAAAATTTTTTGGTGCAGGATTTGTAATTGGTGATTCGTCTAACACTGAATTGATTTTAACAATGAATGTACTTAATTCATATTTATCAAAAATGGTTGGAGCACCACTTAAAAAATTTTTGCCTCTAGTAAAAACTTTTTTTGAAAATGATATATATCAACCTGTTTACTCAATCCTGTCTGAAAATTTTAATGGGAGCACAGAAAAATTTCGTGACACACTTTTAAAAATATTTAGCCAAGTTTATAATAATGGCTTAAACAAAAATCTATTGGAATCTTGCATTAACAATTTAGAATTTGAAATATGTGCCGATTCTCATAAATATAGACCTAAAGGTTTAGTCACCAATCTTTTAATTCTTACAAAATGGATTTATGGATTTGATCCTTTTTTAAATATTGACCGCATAAAAATTTTAAATGGATTGCGCGAAAAACTCTCACAAAATTATTTTGAAGACATAATTAAAAAATATATTCTTTTTAATGAACATGCAGCTTTTGTTTCATTAATGCCCGATAATAAAAACAATTTTCAATTTACTCCTTCTCCAATCGATATTATAAATGCACAAAAAATGAAAGAATTTATTGATAAAAAAGATGAGAACCAAATTGAACTTGCTGATGTTTATTCATCTGACTTTATTCAATTTGATGAAACTGAAAAATTTACAAATGAATCGCCAAATTTTATTCATACCAAAATTGATACACAAGAAATAATATATTTAGATTTTCTTTTTAATACTAATTGCATAGACCAAAATCTTTTGCCGTATGTCGGCATACTTGCTGAAACTTTAGTTTTTACAGCTTTACAAAATTCATCTTATGAAAATATGCAGGCCATAATAAATAATATCGGGCACATAAAAATAAATTCAAATACCTATTCAAAAGATAATTTTGATTATATTCCTGTAATTGATTTAAAAATAAAAATGCTGCCACAAAATATTGACAACATTATTGAGCTCTTAGATAAAATTTTTTCTATAAATAATTTTGACTCAAAAACTTTAATAAAAAAATTACTCATGCAAAAATTTTCTCTCATGAATAATTCTTTTATTACTAATCCAACTGACTCGCTAATAAAAAAAATTCTTTCGTATCACAGCAATGAATATAAATATAAAGACATTACAAGCGGTATAAATTTCTTTAATTTCATTAAAACATTAATTAAAAATTTTGATAATGAATACGAATCTTTAATACAAAAATTAATGAGTCTGGTAAAATCAATTTTCACAAAAGAAACCTGCCTTGTCCACATTGCATGTGATCAAAATAATTTTAATCTTGTACATCCAAAAATCAAAAAATTAACTGAAAATCTTCCTGAATCTAAAAATAAATATAACGAATTTGATTTTGCTAACTACAAAACTAATGAAGCTTTTTTCACAACTTCAACCGTAAATTCAAATGCATTGATAATTCCGTTAGATGACTTAGAAATTACAGGCGCCATGAATGTATTTGAAACATTCATGAATAAAAATTATTTAATACAGGAAGTTAGAATTAACGGCGGAGCATATGATTGCAAATGCAAATTCAAAAATAATGCTGTATATTTCTATTCATACGCCGATCCAAATATTAAATCCAGTTTTGAAAAATTTAAAAATGCCACTGATTTTCTCATAAATTACAACTTCTCACATTACGATTTTCAAAAATGTATTGTCAATGCAATCAATAACTTTGATAAAATAGAAGATATTGAAAGCCGTTGCCAATTGTCTCTTGAAAGATATATGGAATATACCAATTTGGAAGAACTCAACTTTCTTCGCTCGCAAATTACTTTATGTACGATTTTTGACATAAAAAATATTGCCCACCAAATTAAAAATAATTTGGATAAGGCAATGTTTTGTACAATTGGCTCACGTGAAAAAGTTATGGAAAATAAAGATTTATTTTCCGACGTTTCGAAACTTTTGTAAAGCATTTGCTATAATACAATTTTGCATTAGCATTGCTATTGTCATTAATCCTACGCCGCCCGGCACAGGTGTAATATTTTTTGCTTTTGAAATGCATGAATCAAAATCTATATCGCCACATAATTTTCCATCGATACGATTCATTCCAACATCTATTAATGTTGAATTTTCTTTTATCATATCGCAATTAATAAATTTTGCTTTTCCCACAGCTGATATTAAAATATCAGCTGTTTTTGTTATTTGAGCTAAATTTTTGGTATGCGAGTGGCAAATTGTAACCGTAGCATTTTTTGCAAGCATTAATGATGCTACGGGTTTGCCGACGTCATTACTTCTACCTACGACAACACAATTTTCACCGTCAATATTAATTTTAAAATGCTCAAGCAATTTTATAATTCCAATTGCAGTACATGGAACAAGTTTAGGACTACCAAGAGTAAGCTTGCCGACATTTTCAGGATGAAAACCGTCAACATCTTTTAATGGATTTATATTTTCCATTATAAAAGCTTCATCGATATGTTTAGGTAGTGGTAGTTGCACAAGTATACCTGTAACATCGCTGCGTTCATTTAATTCAAAAACAATTTCTAGCAATTCATTTTGTGAAATGCTTTCAGGTAATTCATAAATAAGTGATTTAATTCCAATATACTCGCATGCTATTTTTTTATTGCGTACATAAATTTTTGAAGCATTATCTTCTCCGACTAAAATTACTGCAAGTGTCAACTTCAAATTATTTTCTGCAACATTTTTTTTAACTTCATCCTTAATCGATAAAGCAAGGTCTTTTGCAGCCAAAATCATTAAAAATTCCCCCAATCAAAGTATTTGATACATAGACAAAGAATCTTCCTTGCGAACGGATTCCGAAAGTGAAACAACTTTTATTTTCATAACTTGATTTTTAAATTTAATCTCAATTATATCATCTAATTTCAAATTATAAGAAGCTTTAGCTATTTTTCCATTAACAACAATTTTACCGGCATCGCATGCTTCATTTGCAACAGTTCTTCGCTTAATAATTCTAGAAACTTTTAAAAATTTATCAAGTCTCATAAAAAATTTCATCTCCACAAAAAAAGCCGTACACCAATTTAAATGTATACGGCTTAAATAAAATTATTTTTTTGCTTTTGCGATCATGTCTTTGAAAACCTTACCAGGTTTAAACTTTGGAACTTTCGTAGCCGGTATAGTCATATTAACACCGGTTTGCGGATTGCGGCAAATTCTTTCAGCTCTATCGGTAACTTCAAAAGTTCCGAATCCAACTAATTGAATTTTTTCACCATGCTGCAAAGTTTCTATAATGCTATTTTCAAAAGCATCTAAAAACTTTTCAGCATCTTTTTTAGTAAGCTCAGCTTTAGCCGAAATCATTGTTACCAATTCAGACTTATTCATAATAAAAATCCTCCTCAAATTAAAAATAACTAAGCTACATATATATTTATATATGTAAAAAGCAGATTTGTCAAGTTAAAACTCAAATTTATCTCCTTTTTTTTATTTATGAGAAAAAATATCGACTAAAGTAGCAATTTTTCCTAATGTCCATAATATAAAAAATAAGGAGATGATAAACATGCAAACAACAAAAAGCACCAGAAATCAAATTATATCAAAAGCATTTAAAGAATTACGCGATAATTTAAAAAAAGCAACTGAAGATCCAAATCAATTAAACTCAACACCACTTCTTCAAAATAAATGTAGATATACAGAAAATTCAAGTTCGTCCCAACAAACTAATAATTACGAAAAAAAGTCTTCAAACTCAAAACAAGATTTAGAAAAAAATTCCCTACAAACATCTTTAATATCAGAAAAACCAAGTTTATATCCACAAATTAATAATTCCAAAAAAAGAGCCAAAATGTCAAAAGAAAATAAAAAACATAAACCTTTATCAATGGAAAAAAATCACTGATTTAATCAGTGATTTTATTTTAAATATTTTTATTTTAATTTTTATATGCAATTCTTACTGATGTAATTTTTCCTGCCTCCTAAAAATAAACTATAAATAAAAAAGGCGGCGTTTTTATGAACAAAGTAAGTATTCTTGTAAAGAAAAAGCTTTTGTTTTTCCTCGTTTTATTTGAAATTATAATATGCGCTTTGTGCGGACGAATTTTTTTTATTCAGTCAATGGAGGCAAATTTTTGGCAATCTAAAGCTTACGAGCAACAAACTCGTGACAGATTAATTGCTCCTAATCGTGGCACAATCTTTGACAGAAATATGAATGGCATTGCTAAAACTGAAACAGTTGCTTCTGTAAGTGTAATCCATGCGCAAGTTAAAGAACCTGAAAAAATTGCTAGCATCTTATCTCAAAAATTAGATATGGATTATGAAACTGTTTTGAAAAAAGTTAATAAACGCGTTGCGCTCGAAAGGATTAAAATTAAAGTCGATAAGGAACTTGCCGACGACATTCGCAAATTAAATCTCGAGGGTGTTGTAATTGATGAAGATATTAAGCGCGTGTATCCTTACTCAAATTTAGCTGCACAAGTAATTGGATTCGTCGGCAAAGATAATCAAGGAATAATTGGACTCGAAGCTAAATACGATAAATTTTTAAAAGGTGAAGCCGGCAAAATTATGACTGAGACAGATGCAAGCGGCCGAGAATTAAAAAATGGTCAGGAATACAGAAAAGAACCGCTCCAGGGAAATAATTTAGTTCTTAGTCTCGATATAGTTCTTCAGCAATATGCCGAACAAGCTTTAGAAAAAGCACTCGAAGCAAAAAAAGCTAAACGCGGCGCAATAATTTTATTAAATCCGCAAAATGGTGAAATTTACGCAATGGCTAACAAACCAGATTTTGATTTAAATGAGCCATTTAAAATAAATTCTGCAGAACTTGAAAATAACTGGGAAAATTTATCCGATAAAGAAAAAAATGACGCACTAAATCAAATGTGGCGCAATTTCAGCATAAATGATACATACGAACCGGGCTCATCTTTTAAAATAATTACATCAGCTTCGGGACTTGAAGAAGGCGTCGTTACTCCAGAATCCCGTTTTAATTGCACAGGTGCAAAAGTTGTCGCCGGTCGCACTATAAAATGCTGGCGGTTTCCACGAAGTCACGGAGCTGAATCATTTGTCGAAGGCGTACAAAATTCATGCAATCCAGTTTTTATGGAAATTGCAGAAAGATTGGGTGCACAAACTTTTTATAAATACATGAACATTTTTGGATTCAATGACAAAACCGGAGTAGATTTACCAGGCGAAGCCGTCGGTATTATGCACAAATTAAAGAATGTGGGACCGGTCGAACTTGCCACAATGGGATTTGGTCAATCATTTCAAATTACACCGCTGCAATTAATGCGAGCAGCATCTTCAGTTGTAAACGGTGGTCATTTAATCACACCGCATTTTGCCACAAAAATTCTTGATTCTGACGGAAATATTATCAATGAAATAAAATATTCTCAGGGAAAGCAAACCGTTTCCAAAAAAACTTCTGAGACTATGAAATGGATTCTCGAGAGCGTAGTTTCAAAAGGCACAGGAAATAAAACTTATATTCCTGGCTATAGAATTGGTGGAAAAACTGCAACAAGTGAAAAACTTCCGCGTCGCAGCGGAAAATATATTGCATCATTTTTGACGTTTGCGCCGGCAGAAAATCCTGTAGTAATGACTTTAGTTTTGATTGACGAACCACAAGGAATTTATTATGGAGGACAGGTTGCTGGCCCAATAATGAAAGAAGTTTTAGAAAACGCCCTGCCATATTTAAACATCAAACCTAAATACACACAGGAAGAATTAGAACTGCCACAGGCAGGAGAAATTTCTGTACCAAATTTTTTAGAGCTAAAGACATCCGATGCAAAATCTGAACTTAACAAATCGCAAATTAAATATGAGATTGTGGGAGATGGTGATATAATACATAAACAATTTCCATTGCCAAACGAAAAAATAAATACGGACACAAAAATTATTTTGTACACCGAATATTAATTTGAAATCCGGATGCATTTGTATTATAATTTACCGTAATAAAAAAAATGGAGATGATTAGATGCTAGAAACACTTGAAGCAGCTGTCGTATTTAAATATTTTGAGCAAATATCAAATATCCCACGTCAATCCGGTAATGAAAAATTAATCAGCGATTATTTAGTTGACTTTGCTATCAAAAATAATTTGGAATACAAACGCGATGCAGTTAATAACGTTTTGATTAAAAAAAATGCGAGCGTGGGCTATGAAAACGCACCCTCAATAATTTTACAAGGTCATATGGATATGGTTTGCGTAAAGACAAATGAATCAACCCATGATTTTTCCAAAGACCCTATCGAATTGATTATAGACAATGATATTTTAAAAGCCAAAGATACATCTTTAGGAGCAGATGATGGAATTGGCGTTGCAATTGCCTTAGCAATTCTTGAATCCAAAGACATCGCGCATCCTGAAATTGAAGCATTATTTACGATAGATGAAGAAAATACAATGAGTGGCGCAAAGAAATTTGATTTATCCCAGCTCAAAAGCAAAATTTTATTTAATCTAGACGGTGAAGAAGAAAATATATTTGTAGTTGGAAGCGGCGGCATTGTAGATTTAGACATTGTTTATGACGTCGAACTTAATAAAAATACAAATCCCGCATATGAAATAAAAATAGAAGGACTTTTTGGTGGACATTCCGCAATTGAAATATCAAATGAACGTGCAAACGCCATAGTTTTAATGGCAAGGATTTTGTTCAAGCTTAAAAATAAAATAAATTTTTCATTAGCTAAAATATGTGTTGGTCAAAGAGCAAACGTAATTCCGTATTCAGGTACTGCAACAATTACATTCAATGAAAATGATTTTGAAGCAGCTAAAACAATAATCGAAAATATAACAAATGATTTCAAGAATGAATATAAAACTGCCGATCCAAATTTATCTGTAGAATTCAAAAAATCTGATGAAAAATTTGATTTAGTGCTTGCAGACAAATTTCTAAAAAATATAATAAGTTCAATATTCATTATTCCTAATGGCGTAATAAACAGAAATTTAGATCTTGATGGTGCAACCGAAACTTCAAATAATATCGGTACACTTCGCTTTGAAAACAAAAAAATAATCATTGGCAATAAAATCAGAAGCTCCATGGATAGCCGTATAAAATTTGTTGTTGCGCAATTGGAATATGTAGCAAAAATGTTTGGTGCCAGCATCGAAAATTTAACAACATTCCCTACGTGGGATTACAATCCCAATTCGAAATTAGTTAATTTTTGTAAAAAAGTTTATGAACAAACTTATGGCACCTCACCAAAAATAGAAGCAACTCATGGCGGACTCGAATGCAGTTATTTTAAACAAATCCCCGGTATAGATATGATTTGCATTGGCCCTAACATACATAATTGCCATTCTGTAAATGAAACGGTTGAAATTTCTTCTGTCAATAGATTCTGGAAATTTTTTAAGCAGGTTCTAAAAGATCTTAAAAATTATTAATAACCAAAATAAATTTTGATTATAAGATTTTTATTCGCTTTTCTTTAGAAAAAGAAAAGTAAGCATAAGCGTTTTATTTTGAGCAACTTCATGAAAGAAACCCACAAAAAATCAGGCAAAGCCTGATTTTTTTTATAAAGTTTTTCATAAACGACTCCAAAGGTGAAATTTATGTTAACTTTTTTCAAATAAACTTAGTTTATAACTTTTTCAACTATCTTTGGAATAAATCACACAGATAAATCAATTTATCTTGAATCTGACTAGATAGCATTTCCTTTGTAAATCTAAACTGCCAATTGCCAGACGCAACTCCTGGGAAATTCATTCTTGCCTCGGAATTTAATCCCATTAAATCTTGAATTGGCACAATTGCAAATGCAGCTACACTTGAATAAAGCAAGCGAATTAACTCCCACGCAGGGTCATTACCAGAAACATTCATGTATCTTCTAAACTTATCCTTATAATTTTCCGGAGCTTTTTCGTACCACCCCACAACTGTATCATTATCATGCGTGCCAGTATATGCCACAATATTTGAAGTTTCAAAATTATGTGGCAAGTGATCATTCTCGTCGCCATCATCAAATGCAAACTGTAAAATCTTCATTCCAGGAAATCCACATGCATCCCTCAAATTTATAACTTCTTTTGTAATTATTCCTAAATCTTCAGCAATAATAGGTAATTTGCCTAATTTTTTCTCTACGCACTCAAAAAATTTTTTACCGGGACCCTTGCACCATTTTCCATTAACAGCAGTTTTCTCACCAAACTTTATTGCCCAATATGATTCAAAAGCTCTAAAATGATCAATGCGTAAAATATCGACACATTCAAACGTATTTTTAATTCGCTTTATCCACCAATCATAATCACTATTTTTGTTAGATTGCCAATTATAAAGTGGATTGCCCCATAATTGACCCGTCGCACTAAAATAATCCGGAGGCACTCCCGCAACTGATGATGGGAAATAATCAGAATCGAGCTCAAACAAATGTGGATTAGCCCACACATCCGCACTATCAAACGCAACAAAAATAGGGATATCACCAATAATAGAAATATTGTGTGAGTTAGCATAATCCTTAACGGCAAACCACTCATCAAAAAATTCAAATTGCAAAAATTTCTGATAACTAATTTCATCTTGAAGAAGCTGCGTCCATTTATCCAGAGCTTTCTTATCACGTTTTTTAATTTCATCGGGCCATGTATTCCACAGTGCACCATAATAATAATCATTAGCAGTGTTTTTCGGCAAATCTGAGAATAATTTTGAGTTTTCTATCTGTAAATCATTTTTGCGTTTGTCAATAAAATAATTCTTGAGTGCTACAAATAAAGCATAGTCATCTAGCCAATCAGCATTTTTTTTACAGAACTTATCAAAAGATTTTTTAACTGCCTTGTCTATCTTGAAATTTTCATATGCAACTCGAAATAGCTTTGATTTATAATCAATAACTTTAGCATAATCAACTTTATTCAAATCAAAATCAGGCACATCTTTTAAATCTTCATCCGATAAATATTTTTTTTGCAGCAAAATTTTTGGACTTATTAATAAAAAATTACCAGCAAAAGTTGAAAAACTCTGATATGGGGAATCCCCAAAACTTGTTGGAGTAATAGGCAGCACCTGCCAAATTTTCTGATTGCTTGCGTGCAAAAAATCTATAAATTCAAAGCAACTTTCTCCTAAATCCCCTATCCCATAATCACTATATAAAGATGTAGGATGCATCAAAACGCCTGCACTTCTTTTTAATTTCATATTTTTACCTCCAAGAATTTTTTTCATTTACATATTATAGCGGAAAGAATAAAATCAATGCAACGCATCTATTAATGTAAAAATTAGTAATAACAACAAGAATTTTTTTAAAATAAGTGCAAAATTTCGATTGTTTCTTCCATGGCGCATAAAATAAAATTCAGTGCAAGAGGTGAAAATTATTTTATGAAGAAACTATCGGCCGTAATTATTATTTTATTGCTACTAATAATATTTTCTCCAAAAGTTTATGCCAGTCAGTCAAATAATATTTTTTATTACGAACTAGAAAATGGACAGACAAAACTAAAGCATGAAGCAATAAATTTTATAGGCGACTTTACAAAAGAGCAAATAGCTTTCATTATTTTCGATAACTTGATTGACTCTAAAAGAATGTTTATACCAAAAAATTCTCATCTTATCTGGGCAAAAATAAAAGATGAGAATTTAATTTTAAACATATCAAATCAGATAAAAAATTATGGTGGCAGTTATTTTGAAAGACATTTAGTAAATCAAATTAAAATGACTGCTGATGATTTAAATATCCAGTCACTAAAAATATTAATTGATGGAGAAAATGAATACTTGAGCGAAGGAACTATTTTCTAAAAAAAATAAATATCTATTATGCGAGCTTAAAGAGGCTAAAAAAAAGTGATGGCGAAAAATTTCGTCATCACTTTTTGTATAAAATTTATTTGCTAATTAATTATATCAACTTAAAAAACACAATTACTTATTTGCAATGGCAGCAATTCCTGGCAATTCTTTGCCCTCTAAAAATTCTAAAGATGCACCGCCACCAGTTGAAATATGAGTCATTTTATTTCCAAATCCCAATTTATTTACTGCAGCTGCCGAATCTCCACCACCTATAATAGTTAAGGCATCTATATTAGCTAAGGCATTTGCAACAGCAAAAGTTCCCTTTGCAAAATTGTCAAATTCAAACACGCCCATTGGACCATTCCAAATTACAGTTTTTGCATCAGCCAAAGCATCTATAAATATTTGACGAGTTTTTTCACCTATGTCAACTCCCATCCAATCCTTATCAATTTGATTAGATGGAACTGTTTTATATTCCGTATCATTTTTAAATTCCTTAACAACAACCGTATCAACCGGCAGTATTAATTGCACATTTTTATCTTTAGCTTTTTGAAGCATATCCCGTGCATAATCCAATTTATCTTCTTCAAGCAAAGATTTTCCAACTTCATAGCCTTGAGCTTTCATAAATGTATAAGCCATTCCGCCGCCAATAATTAATTTATCTACTTTATCAAGCAAATTATTTATAACATTAATTTTATCCGAAACTTTTGCACCACCCAAAATTGCAACAAACGGATGTTTAGGATTATTAATAGCATTGCCCAAAAATTCTATTTCTTTTTGCATTAAATAACCAACTGCCGTATCTTTTATAAATTTTGTTACACCAACCGTTGAACAATGAGCACGATGCGATGAACCAAATGCATCATTTACATAAATATCAACAAGCGCTGCTAATTCACTTGAAAAGCTATCAATATTTTTTGTTTCTTCAGGACGAAATCTTGTGTTTTGCAAAAGCAAGGCATCGCCATTCTTCATTTCACCAATAATTTTTTTTGCATTATCTCCAACAACATTATCATCGTTTGCAAAATAAACATGTTGACCCAATAACTCTGATAATTTTTGAGCTACTGGCTTAAGTGAAAATTTATTATCTATACCTTTGGGCTTGCCTAAATGCGAACACAAAATTAATTTTGCTCCGTCGTCAAGCAATTTTTTTATTGTCGGCAATGCTGCAACTATTCTATTTGTATCGGTAATAACTCCATCTTGCATTGGGACATTAAAATCGCAACGCAACAAAACTTTTTTACCTGCTACATTTAAATCATCTATAATTCTTTTATTAAACATAAGAAATACCTCCCAAAATTATTATAAATTTAAAGCTTTACAGGTTTATATTTTAGCACAACCTGCGAAATATTTAAAGCATGATCTGAAACTCTTTCAAGATTTGTCAAAGTATCCAAAAATGCCACATTTGTTTTTGCATCACATTGATTATTCGAAAGCCTTTCTATATGTACATCTCTTAATTCCTTTTCAAGTGTATCAATATTTTCTTCCATTGTTACAGTCTGATTTGCTAAAACCTTATCGTTTTTCTCCAATGATTTCAAACTATTTTCATAGCAGATAATTGTCATATTAAATATTTCTGTAATTTCTTGAGTTTCCTTATCAGAAAACTTGATGTTTTCCTGTATCATAAATTTTGCAATTTCAACTATATTTTCGCAATGATCCCCTACTCTTTCTATATCACTTACTGTATGAAAAAGTCTTGTTAAAAATTTATTATCTTTACGATTTACATTTGTGTTACATATTTTCACAAGATATTTAGTAATTGCGTGCTCCAATAAATCTATTTGCTTTTCATGTTTTATAACGTCATCAATATTTTTTTCATCGAGCTTTAATAAAGCTTGCATTGATATTTTTAAATTATTTTGAGCCATCTGCCCCATGCGAATAATTTCTTTTAGGCAGCTATCCAATGCAAAATTCGGATTTTCCAAAATTCTGTCATCCAAATGCACAACTAATTGACTTTCATCATCTTTAACATTTCTGACTAAAAACTGTGCAATTTTAATAAGTTGGTTGCTAAATGGATAGAGCAACAAAGTCGTACCAATGTTAAATACACTGTGCACAATACTTATTTCAACTAGATTAATAAACTCAAATCCAATTTTAGGATTTATGTATGTAAAATAAATAATTGCTATAAGCGAAAAAATTATACTGCCTACCAAATTAAAAATCAAATGCAAATATGCAGTTGCTTTTGCATTTTTTGACGTACCTATACTTGATAACAAAGAAGTTACGCACGTTCCAATATTTTGTCCCATAATAATATAAACAGCACTATTCCATGGAACAAGATTTAAAATTGCAAGTGATTGCAAAATTCCTACTGAAGCAGAACTACTCTGCAAAATAGCAGTTATAATCATTCCTGAAAAAAGTCCTAAAAGTGGATTTTCCCCCATTATCAAAAATGCATTTTTTACATGAGGAGAATGACTAAGGGGCATACATGATTGAGTCATTTCATTTATTCCCATAAATAAAATACCAAACCCAACTGTAATCATTCCTATGTACTTAATTTTTTCTTTCTTCGTAAACAAAATCATTGCTGCTCCAATTCCAACAGCAATTGGCGCAAGATTGGATGGATTCAAAATTTCAAGCCATTCCACACTTGATATTAACCAACTTGTAACAGTTGTACCGATATTTGCCCCCATAATAATTCCGACAGACTGAGTTAAACTCATCAAGCCTGCATTTACAAATCCAACGACCATAACTGTAACTGCAGCACTGCTGTGAATCAAACCGGTAACAAATGCCCCAACCACAACACTCATAAATTTATTGCGAGTTAGAACTTCGAGAAGTTTTTTCATTTTTGAGCCAGCAATTTTTTGTAAACCATCTGCCATAATATACATTCCATAAAGCAGAAGTCCTAAGCCACCAATGAAACCAAAAAATATTTTCCAATAAGAAATGTCAGTCATGAGAGCCCCCATTTTTTAAAATTAATCACGATAAAAATAATACCAAGCTTGTACAATTTTTTCAATATCAATATGAATAAAGTTCGCAATAAGAAAATATCTTTAGAATATACAAGGAGGAGATTTATAAAATGAATAAATTAATTATCCTGCACAAGAAAAAATTTTTAAATTTGGCCCTTTTAGCAGCTTTAATATTTATTATTGGATTTTCTATTAAGCCTTCTGTTCAAACCGTATTTAAAATTGCCACTGCAGATCCTAATAGATTATTGCCAATTTATTGTGTAGAGCGCTCAGATAATAAAATTTCTATATCATTTGATGCAGCATGGGGTGCCGACGATACGGATAAATTATTACAGATATTAAAAGACAATGACGTCAAGGCGACATTTTTTTTATGCGGCTACTGGATAGATAAATATCCAGACGAAGTAAAAAAAATAATTGCTGACGGACACGACGTCGGCAATCACGGAAACACACATGCTCATGGAGCAAAATTAAATTTAGAACAAAACAAACAAGAAATTTTAAAAGCCCATGAGAAAATTAAAAATCTCACGGGCACTCAAATGTTTCTTTTTCGTCCGCCATATGGCGAATATAATAACACAGTAATAAAAGCTGCAAACGAAGTTAATTATTATCCGATTCAATGGGATGTAGATAGTTTAGACTGGAAAGAATTG
>CAMTJU010000016.1:0-25000 GCA_947073045.1 uncultured Clostridia bacterium
TATAAAGTAAAACATTTTGCAACAAAAATCAAGAAAAATTTTTGTTACATTTATTCTATATCATTATAATTTTTTTTTACAACACTTTTTTATTTTCTACATATATGTTATCTCCCAATTTCTTTTTTATATTCATTGTAATCTTTGTATTCTTTGGTAAATTTTCGGACTTGGCTTTTTGAAAGCTTCTGTTGTTTTTTATTTTGATAAGAAAAAACTTTTTTATGATTAAAACAAAAAATTAAAGTTTAAACGGAAAACTTTTTACAATATTTTATAAAAATTTTTTATTGTGCTTCATATTATTCATGAAAAAATTAAATTTCTGATATAAAAACTTTATTTTATTTCATAGCTGATAAATTACTTTATTTTATATAATACAATAGTTTTGTCAAAATAATTTCTGACTTACTTTGATGTATAGATATTTTTTTAAATCGAATTTTGATTTTAAACATATTTAAATTTGTGAACAAAGTTTGTTGAAAAACATAGTACAAATTTGTCTTTAATAATTTTTTTTACTCTTGACAGCTAAAATTTATTATGATACACTTAAAAAGTGGATATTGAAAATTGTGGCCCGTTAGTCAAGAGGCTAAGACGCGGCCCTCTCAAGGCTGAGGCAGGAGTTCAATTCTCCTACGGGTCATAAGTTTCAAAGAGGTGCTGTTGTGAAGCATTAAAAAAATTCATATTACGGGTTAAAAAGTGTAATGTTATTAGTAATAAATGAGATAAGTAATTTTTGCCGATGTGGCTCAATTGGCAGAGCAGCTGACTTGTAATCAGCAGGTTATCGGTTCAAGTCCGATCATCGGCTTTTGTTTTTTAATATCGCGGGGTGGAGCAGTATGGTAGCTCGTCGGGCTCATAACCCGAAGGTCGTAGGTTCAAATCCTGCCTCCGCAATTTTTTTTTGGGCTTTTAGCTCAGTTGGTTAGAGCATCCGGCTCATAACCGGACGGTCCAGGGTTCGAGTCCCTGAGAGCCCATATATTATAAATGTGATTCTGTATTTTCAAAAAAACAATCGAATAAGAATAATTCTCAATAAAAAATCTCAAGCAAAGCTTGAGATTTTTTTGTGAAGTTTTTTATGAAGCGACTATAAAAGAGATGCTTATGGTTAAGCTTTTTTCAAAAAAGCTTAGCTTTTAAAATCTTAATTTTAAAAACTAACTCTAACTTAAAATTTCTATTGCTTTTTGTAATTGTAAATCTTCATCCAAGTTGAGATAGGAAATTTTTGCACTTAAATCATCAGGCATTTCAACTTTATAATCAGGTTCAATACCTTTGCCATTTATACAAATTCCCGCTGGTGTGTAATATTTTGCAATTGTAACTTTCACGGCGCTTCCATCTTTTAATGGAAATAAATTTTGAACAAGTCCTTTGCCAAAAGTTTTTTCGCCAACAAGCACACCGCGCTTTAAATCTTTGACTGCACCCGACAAAACTTCTGAGGCACTCGCACTATTTCCATTAACTAAAATTGCTAGTGGCAAATCAATATATTTGTCGTCTGCGTATGCATATTTTTTGTTTCCAGCTTTGTCTTGTGTATACACAATGCAACTTTTTGGTACTATCTCATCTGCTATCTGCACAACTGATTCAAGTAAGCCGCCTGGATTATTTCTTAAATCTATAATGAGTCCTTTTAATTTTTTTTGCGAAATTGAATTATAAGCTTGTTTAAACTGGTCATAAGTATTTCTGTCAAAATTTGTTATGCGTATGTAGCCTATGTTATTGTTGAAAATTTTGTGAGACACAGTAGGTATATCAATTTTCTCTCTTACTACATCTAATTCCAATGTTTTATTATTCGATGGACGCAAAATTTTTATTTTTACTTTTGTCCCTTCATTGCCTTTTAATTTGCTTATTATTTCTTCATAATTATTTTTTGAAGCTTCAATATTATCAACAGATATTATTTTATCACCAGGTAAAATTCCTGCTTTAGCTGCGGGAGAATTTTCGTACGGACTGACAACAACAAGTTTGTCATCTTTGTCTATAGAAATTACTGTACCGATTCCAACATATGAACCTTCAGTTTGCTCCATAAATGAAGAAAAAGTTTTTTTATCCATATAAGAAGTATAAGGATCGCCAAGCGAATTAACTAATCCATAATACATTTCATCTTCCGCCATTTCTTTACTGTATTGATCAACGTAATATTTATCAAGAATAGATAAAATCTGATTTACCTTGAAATTTGGAGAAAGAGATGAGAGTTTAAAAGCAAAAATGTTGTTTGTAAAAAATATACTCATTAAAAAAAACAAAACTATTCCAGATAGCATCCCCAAATAAAAATTATTCTTCTTCAATTTTTGTAGCACCTCTTTAATTATTTTTATATATTTATTTTTATTTTGCATTAAAGTATATTATACCATAACATATTTAGGCCTTGAGTTTGTTTCACATCTATTAATATGTTAAAATATACACTAGTTATTTATTTAGGAGGAGCAAGATGAAAACTGCTGGAATTATTGTTGCAATGAATGAAGAACTGGTTTATATTCGCTCTATGATGGAAATTATTGACTCTAAAAATATGCTCGATACAGATTTTTATACAGGAAAATTAGGAAATACGAATGTTGTTTTAGTGCGTTCGGGCGTCGGCAAAGTTAATGCTGCTTCCTGCACGCAATCTTTAATTGATTTACATAATGTTGATTACGTGATAAATGTCGGCTCGGCTGGAGCCATAGATAAAAATTTAAATGTTGGCGATGTTGTTATTGCAAGCGATTTGGTACAGCATGATTTTGATGCAAGCGCATTTGGCGATGCATTAGGCATAATCCCACGTATGGAAGAAAGTTATTTTAAAAGTGACATGAGACTTTTGGATATAGCTAAAAGATTTGCAAATGAAAATATTTTGCCAGTTAATTTTTACTTTGGTCGTATTGCCTCTGGTGATAAATTTGTATCTGATGATTTGCAAAAAGAGCTTATTTATGAAAACTTTAACGCATACTGTACGGAAATGGAAGGTGCCGCAGTAGCTCAAGTTTGTTATTTAAATAATATTCCGGTTATTGTAATTCGTACTATTACTGACAAAGCTGATAAAAATGCAATTGGTTATTACAAAAAATTTATGAGTCAGGCAACAAAAAATACTTGCGGTATTATAAAATATATTTTAAATGAGTACTAAAAAATACACCCTACAGGAATTGAACCTGCGACCTTTCGGTCCGGAGCCGAACGCTCTATCCACTGAGCTAAGGGTGCATGTACTTATTTTATTATTATATTTAATTAAAGTCAATTAGGCACTTATAAGTGTTTTTAAAAAATTACATAATTTACAAATGAAAAATTTCGCAAAAACAAATGTATTTTGTTTTTGTTTTTTTTATATGTATGGTATAATCAATTTAAATTGCGGATATGGCGGAATTGGCAGACGCGTTAGATTCAGGTTCTAATGAGAAATTTCTCATGCAGGTTCAAATCCTGTTATCCGCATTATTTTTTTTGGATGGATTGTGAATGAAAAAGTCTGTTTTAATTGGAATAACTATTTTTCTTTTTGGCATAATAGCATTTTTATTTTTGCCTATCTTTAATATCCAACAATTAATTGTATCTGGAAATAATTTTGTTTCACAAGACAAAATTTCTGATACAATTAGTTTTGGTACAGGCAAAAATATTTTTTTGTTTAATAAGCATGAAGCTAAAAAAAAGTTGCTTAAAAATTATTTTATTAGTGATGCAAAAATAAAAATTGTTTTGCCAAATACAATTTCTGTTCAAATTAAAGAAAGAAATCCGTGTTGCTATATTAAATTTTTAAATGATTCATTTGTTTTGATAGATAACGAAGGTTTTGTAATAGAAGTTGCAAAAGCATGCGACAAAAATTTTCCGCTTGTAGATGGAATTAATTTTGATTCATTTATAGTCGGGAAAAACCTCGAAGTTAAAAACAAAGATTCTTTCGAAACCGCTATAAAGTTAGCCAATATTATTACCAAAAATAAAATAGAAAAAATTTCTGTACTTATAGACATTTCAGATATAAATGGTATACACTTATATGTGAAAAATATCGACATTATTTTTGGTAATATTGCAGATTGTGAGCAGAAAATTTCTTTGCTAAAATCTATATTAGATTCTAATTCCGATTATCTTGACAAAACAGGCACATTAGATTTGCAAAACATAAATACATTACCTGTATTTAAATTTATTACTTAAAAATATTTTGCTTATAATAGATTCTTATGTTACAATTTGTATTAGTATTATAACGATTCAAATAAAGTTTGGAGGTAATTATTTTGATAGAAATTGAGTCTACTGATATTGGAAATGCAAAAATAAAGGTTATTGGTGTTGGTGGCGGCGGAAATAATGCTGTTGACAGAATGATTAGCGACAATGTGCAGTCAATAGAATTTATTTCGGTTAACACAGATCACCAGGCTCTTGAAGCATCCAAAGCATCTGTTAAAATTCAACTTGGAGATAAATTAACAAGAGGTCTTGGTGCAGGCGGCAAACCTGAAATTGGTCGAAAAGCTGCCGAGGAAACTTCAGAAGAAGTTGCAAATGCAATAGCCGGTGCAGATATGTTGTTTATTACTGCAGGTATGGGCGGCGGTACAGGAACAGGTGCTGCGCCAATAATTGCAGGATTGGCACATGAGCAAGGTATATTAACTGTTGGTGTCGTAACCAAACCTTTCAATTTTGAAGGCAAAAAACGCATGCGCAACGCAATTGAAGGAATTGAAGAACTCAAGAAAAATGTTGATACACTCGTTGTAATTCCAAACCAGAAACTTTTAGAGGTAATCGACAAAGATACGTCACTTATTGATTCATTTAAAAAAGCTGATGAAGTATTGCGTCAGGGTGTACAAGGAATAAGTGATTTAATTTCCAAACCTGGCATGATTAATCTTGATTTTGCAGACGTTCGAACTATTATGTCGAATAAAGGCGTGGCACATATGGGTGTTGGATATGCCTCTGGCAAAAACAAAACTGAAGTTGCAGCCCAAATGGCTATTAAAAGTCCGCTTCTTGAAACTTCAATTAATGGTGCAAAAAGCGTCTTAATTAGCATTGCTGGTGATTTAAATCTTGGATTGTTTGATACAGATATTGCAGCTAATATTATTGGCGAGGCAATTGACCCAGATGCAGAAATTATTTTTGGTACAACAATAAATGAGGAACTCAATGATGAAGTTGTAGTAACAGTAATAGCGACGGGCTTGGAGGAAGACAATATAGCGGGTACAAGTTCTAAAAAGTTTTTCCAGCCTGAATTTCACCATAGTGAATTTGACACTGCGAGGGTAAAACAAGAATTTAAAGATGATGAAATGTCGTTTGACATCCCTATATTTTTACAGAAAAAACGTAACAACAATAATAATCAATAAAAAATGTTAATAAAAATGCCGGTGCATTACTTATTTTGAGTAATTGCACCGGCATTTTTGTTTTTTACTTAGAATTATAAATTAATCTTTTATATTTTTAAAACCTGTCCGGGATAAATCAATCTCGGATTTTTTATTGAATTAATTTTAGCAAGCTTTTGCCATGTTGTTTTAAATTTTTGCGCTATTTTCCACAATGAATCACCTTTTTGAACTGTATAAATGTTATTATCAACACTATTGTTTTCTAATACAGTATTTGGCTTATTTGCAATCGTTTTTCTTTCTTTGACTTTTGCGTATGACGAAATATCATTTGAAGTCATATAATTCATCAAAGCTTCCTCAATTGAATTATATTGACGATAATCTTTTTTATCTACAAACATATCATATCCATCGCCGCCATCTAACATAAACTGATTAGTAGCTAAAACATATTCTTTTTCTAAGTCCAATTTTTCATTTGTTTTATCAAAATATACATCAAATACTCTCTCACCTTTTTTTTGTGACGGATCAAACTTGAAATTTATACCGGCAATTTGCGCCATTCCTCCAAAATTTGCTGGATACTCACCTACTCCGTGTTCAAGTGCTTTAAGAATTGTTGAACCTTTTACTTTTATCGTAACTATAAAATTAGTAAATGGCAAAACTTGCAGAATATCTTTTTTCGTAATTGCACCCTTTTTCAAAGATGTCCTTATTGTTCCTCCATTTATCATAACTAAATCGGCACCTGTTTTATTTAAAATTGCATCAGTGACTAAATTAGTTAAATTTGTCTCATTTTTGCGTACATGATCACGCTCGCCATCTAAATCAAAATCAACATCACAAACCTTTTGCGATGCCAGTTCGTCAACTTTTTCATTTTCATTTTCTATCACGTCAAGCACATTTTCATCTGGAATTATATCCATGTTTTCTTCCATGTTTATAAGATATGCACTTTCGCTAATTAAATCATCTTTTAATTCAAGATTTACAACACCAATATTTTTCCCATGCTCACCTGTTTGAGCAATAAGAGTTTTACCTATTTTTAAGCCATTTTCTAAAACAGTATGGCTATGCCCATCAATTATTAAATCTATGCCGTCAACATTTTCTGCAAGATTATCACTTCTATTTTTATCCTCGCTTGATTTATCTAAACCAAGATGCGTAATGGCAATAATTATTTTGCAGCCATTATCTTTTAATTCTTTAACAATATTTTTTGAAACTTCAACAGGGTCTTTAAAATTTAATTTAGAAACACTTACTATTCCAGAAGTTTTTACTAAAGTTTCGGGCGTAGCAATCCCGAATATACCAATTTTCACTCCATCAATTTCTTTTATTTCATACGGCTTAAAAATTAATTTACCATTTGATTTATCAGTTATGTTTGCTGCAAGAATTTTAAAATTTGCTTGAGCTTGTAAATTCAATAAACCTTCCAATTCATAATTAAAATCATGATTGCCGGGCGCAATATAATCATATCCTACTGCATTCATAATTTTTACTATGCTCGAACCTTTTGAAAGAGAAGCAATTAATTGTCCATGGAAAATATCTCCCGCCGATATTGTGATTACATTTTGGCCGGCAGATTTTTGCGTATCTACCAAAGTTTTTAAATATGGTTCATGAGAAACTGTACCATGCGAGTCATTTGTATGAAAAATTGTTAATGAAAAATCTTTTGCGCTCGCAACATAAAAAATATTTGCTGACATTATTGTTGCTAAAAAAATCGAACATACTTTCTTTAAAAATTTTGAAGTTGAAATTTTCATATTTGTTTCCTCCATATATTTATTTTTACAATTACATCTTAAATTATAACACACAAAACTTCAAGCTGAAAAAAATGTGATTTGTGAAATTTGTAATTTAAAAATTTAATAATCCATAACACATAACCTAATAGTGTTTATCCAAAATTTTAATATTTATACATTCGAATTGGATTTTGGAAAAAATCAAATGATTACGATTTAAATCCATAATTTAAGTTGCAAACAAATTCATAAAACTATCTTATTGCAATAAAAAACTCTGCCAAACGAAATTTTGACAGAGATTTTTTTTTACTTGATTAAATATTTATTATGTTACTATCTATCCTCTTCTTCACTAAAATCTGAAAAATCATTTTTATTATTGTTTATTGCATTTTTAAATTCAGGATTTGTTTTATCTTGTTTTTTTGCTGTTGTTTTTGCCTGCTCCATCTGTGGTTTTAATGATTGTTTTTCAGAATCTGAAGCAGAAATTTCAGATTCAGCTAAGGCAATACTTTGATTATTATCATTATCAGAATTTCTAGTGTTTGCATTTTCATTAATTACATCAATTTGAATTGCTTTAAAATCCCAAAGAAAATATTCTTTGAGAAGATTTGCTGCTTCCGGATTATTATGTATAAAAATATGAAGTGTTCTAAGCATTATTGGAGCATTTGCAAATACTTCATTAAGATTTATTCGTCTTCTAAAGAAACCAGTTTTAACATCCAAATTTTCAAATAATAATTTTGTTTTCTCATCTAATAATTGTTTTGTATCAAAAACATGCATTATACAAGCAAATAAGAATTTTTGTCTAATTATAGGTACAGTTTTAACTGTATTCCAAAATGCTTCATAATCTGTTTTGAAAAAAATATTTTTATGATCAAGTTTCAACATTGCATATGAATATATTATGTACGCAAATTCTTGGATATTCCCTCTATAATCACAATTTTCCAATAAATACAATACATGATTTTTTTCGAATTTATCATAGAAATGTTCGGATTTTAAATGTAATTGTAATTTTGATTGCCCAAATTTTTTACTCTTATTTATGTAATTATTTATATAATTTTTTTCTATCCATTTTTCTAACATATGCCATGCTGGTCTAAAAATTTCATATGGTATTTGTTGCTGGTCAAATTTTGTTTTAATTAAATCAATAATTGTAGATACATGAAAAAGTTTTGATAAATCAAGTATAAGTTCTTCTGTTAACGTTCCATTAAATTTTTGCAAGAAAGGAATTTCATAATTATATTTATCTTCAAAATCAAAATTCACATTGTAAAAAGATTCTTTATAATAATTCCATTTGTAAGGTGCAAAATTGTCCAGATCATAACGACTTATTAAATTTTTTAAGCTAACTTTTGATAAATCACCTAAAAAATTAAAAATAATAGATTCTATTAAACTTTTATTAAGGCTTTTCGGAGGAAAGGCTAATAAGCCATCAGATAAAAATTCATCCGTTATCTTACATTTATTGATTGTCTGAATTACATTGGAGATAAGTGTTATATCTTGTGGAAACTTACCTTCTTTGCAAAGTTTTAAAAAATTAATAGCACTTTTATAATCATTAACTTGCAAAAAACTACTTTGAAAAATATTCACTTGTTCAGGATAAATAATCGTTTTCAATTCACCAAAAGGTCTTTTTTCTTCAAAAATTTCTAGCTTATCGTATTTCAAAATAGCAGCAAAGGCATTTTTAAAATCTCTATTTTCAAAAATTGAATTAGCAATATCTTTTGTAAATGAACCTGGTTCACAAACATCAAAAAAACTATGCCATTTATTTATTGAACCTCCAAATTCAGAAACTTTGTTACCATACTTTTCAAAATAATTTCCTCCAGATTTTACGACAACATATGGTGAAAAATTTTTCAAAAGATTTGATACTTCGTTTTTATTTAATTTTCTGCCCAGTGTGTTTGATAATCTTATAAATACCTCCAATATCATATCTGTGTTTATTTCAATGTTTTTTTGTTCATAAACTAGTTTTAATTTTAAAATAGATTCAATAAATATATGTTCATCAGTATCCTCGTATTTAACAAAACCATAATATAAATCCACAAAATTTTTACATTCAATCGTTAAATGGTCATTATTTTGTATTAATGAAGTAATCCAGGTAATAAAAATATACATATTAGCAGAAACAAATTTATATAATTTTTTTTCTTTGATAACTTTCATAATCGGATTAAAATTATTTTTTTCCTTTATTTCATTTTGAATTTCTGTAAAAAATTTACATAAACGATTTATTTTATCATTAAGTTCCGAATTATTTTTAACAATTGATTTAATTTTATTTTTTATTTCTTCAGATATTTCTTTACTGATGAAAGAAAATAAACATATCAACAAATCAGCTTCATAATATTTATTCGAAACTAATTTTGAAATTGATTTATTAATTGCTTCAAAAAGATTTAATCCAGTAAATTTTTCAAAACAGTAATGAAAAGATTTATCCTGTATTAACTCTTCATCTCCATTAGTTGACTCTTTTTGAATCTGAACTTCTTCCATTTTACTAATCGGTTCTTCTTGATTCTTGAGTTCTTGCATAAAAAAACACCTCCAAATATTTAAATAAATTTTGTATAAAAACACAACATACAAGGTTATTATACCATAATTTAATATAAAAGACAATTTTTTAAAAAATAAAATTACTCAATAAATATAATCTTTAAAAATCAAAAAACATCTCAAAGGTTTGCTTGAGATGTTTTTATTTAAAACTTATTTGTTTACTTTCTGTTAAGATTTATTAAATGCTTTCGATGCAAAAATCATTTTATAGTCAAAATAAATATTTTTTATTGAGTTTTCAACACTATAAACATAAATTTTTAGTTTAATATTATTGTCTATAAGCTTTGAATCATTAAGAGAATAGTAATTGATTTGATTTTGAATCACGAGAAAAAAAGAATCGCCACTTGTAAAATGTAATTTGTTCAAATTAATTTCATTGCTATTGCCAAGATTATAATTATCACTTTGCATCGCATTATCACTTAAAAAACTATATTGTGAATCATGCGGCAAAAAAAATTCATTGCACACCATTAAGAATAAATCATGTAAGCTCATCAAACTGCTGCAATTAAATGTTTTCCAATATTTTTGTGCTTTTTCAACTTCTATTTTTAATTTGTATATAACAAGTGAATCTTGAATTGGATATTGTTTTTCATTTATAGAGTTAAAATTATTTATTAGATAATCAACCTCATTTTCGGATAATTTATCAAACACATCGATACCCTCAATTTCTAGATAATCTTCGCCCAAATCTGTGAGAGTAAATCTTGTATCGTTATAATCAAAAACACGATATATATCTTCTTTTTGATCAATATATTTTTTTATAATTGAGAGGGTTAATTTTAAATTAAACGGATGATTATATATAGGCAAGATTAATTTTAAGTAGTGTCCAAACGTAAGAAAGAAAAATCTGTTAACAATTATATTTAAATAATACAAGCAATCATTAAAAGAATCATCTTCATAAAATTTAATAAATGGAACTTGGCCCTCATTAAAGTGAAACAAAATTTTACTCATAATTTCACTTATGGAACAAGGATTTTTAAATAAATCAATAAAAAAATTATAGTCATCACAATTACAGTCAATAGAAAAAAATGTACAAATATTTTCATAAAAAATCATAAGAGTTTCGTCAAAAACTAAATCAAATATTTCACTGGTTGATTTTTTCAAAAAACCGTATGCATTTTTACTAAGACCTAATCTTTTACAATGTATAGATGGAAGAATTTCAAAGATGTTTAATCTAAAACAAATTATTTTGAGATATTCAAGATAATTTGGTTCAAACATACTAATGGCAGAAAGAATATGTCTTACGTTTGCATCGCTTAAATTGAAACCAATTTGCAAATCGTAAATAGGTAAAAAGTTTTCTATAATAATTTTTATATCATTAACAACAGGATGATTTTCTAAAGAATACAAAACTGGTTCAAAAACAACTTTCTTATCAAAAAAATTTTTTATTACAGGAAATAAGTTTGATTTTCCTGATAAAGACATAAAAATATTTGCGGGAGTAATAAAAGAATTTTTTTTATTTGCGCAATGCAGCCATCTATTATAAATATCGGGCATGCAATAAGTAATTATCTCTTTATCAAAATCTTTTCTTACTTTCGCAACTTCTTTTTCGAATATACAATTGAGTTGTCTAAAATATAAATTATAATTTCGCGGCATATTTAATACTCCCCGCAGTTAATAAATTTTTTATTTGCAACAGTTCCAAAAACTTTTGTTCTGCTTTCTACTGTCAATTTTGCATTGCTGATTTTCATAAGTTCATTTAAAATTTTATCTGTATTTTCTTTTGGCACGTAGAAAACAAGTTTTATTTTTGAATCAAAAATTCTCTGGCTTATGAAACAATTATTTTTCTCTAATTCATAATTTATTTTGTTTAAGTTGTCATATCCAAAATTAATTACGATTTTCTCATAAAATTTATTCTCTAAAACAATTGCCTTTTCTAAAACTTTTTTGGCTGCACCTGAATATGCTCGGATTAATCCGCCTTCTCCAAGAAGTATTCCACCAAAGTATCTTACAACAACTATAATAGAATAAAAAAAATTGCCGTACTCCAAAACTTTTAAAATTGGTATTCCGGCAGTTTTCGATGGTTCTTTGTCATCAGAATATTTTTTAATGCCTTCTTTTAAAATATAAGCATAAACTACATGTCGCGCATCATAATAAATTTTCCTTTGAGTATCTATAAATTCTTTAGCTTGCTCTTGTGAATTTACTCCGCTGGCTATAGCAATAAATTTAGATTTTTTTTCAATTATTTGAGCTTTAAATTCACCATAAATTGATTTTTGCATATCGCACCACATATATAAAATATAAAAATAAAAAAACAAGCTGAAGATGGGACTTGAACCCACGACCTGCTGATTACGAATCAGCTGCTCTACCAACTGAGCCACTTCAGCATTTTTATACTGAATGATTCTATCATAATTTACTTTTTTGTGCAACATTTTTCGTTTTTAAAAAAAGTAAGTGCAAAAAAATTTTAAAGGTTTTTAAAAAAATATAGCTCATAAAAAAAATTTAACCAAAATTTTTTTTGCTTTAGCTTGATATACTTGTTGCATTAAATTTTTTATTGCTTTATAATTCAATTAAAATAAACTTGATTTTTGGAGGATACAAAATGAAACTCAAAAATATTTTTTTAATTGCAGCGTGTTTAATTTTTTCGTGCGGATGCTATAATTCAAATACTATTTACATTGCAGGAATCCTTCCCTTAACAGGAGATTATTATTTTTGCGGTAATGAAATTAAAAATGGCATTGAGCTTGCAATTTCTAAACGCGATACCATTCTTGATAAAAAAATAAAATTTGTAGTAAGCGATGACAAAAGCGAGCACGTTCAAAATATTAATGCATATAACAAATTTGCTGCAAACAAAAAAATTTGTGCCGTAATTGGTGGAGGAAATAGTATACTGTCTGAAGATATTGCTGCCGTTTCACAAAAAAATCCTTTGCCCGTAATTGTTCCTAGTGCCTCCGTTAAATCTATTACTGAATATGGTACAAATATTTATCGCTGTGCATTTACTGATGAAATTCAAGGAGTATACATGGCAAATTTTGCACTAAATGAATTGAATGCTAAAACTGCCGCTATTTTTTATGATATGGATAACAATTATTCAACTACATTAGCTAAAGCATTTTCAAAAACTTTTAATGAAAGCGCTAAGGTTGTTATTGAACAACCCCATCCCAATTCAGATAATGATTTCAAAATTCAACTCAATAAAATTAAATTGGCAAAACCCGATGTTTTATTTATACCCGATTATGCAGATAATGCTGTTTTAATTATAAAACAAATACGTGATATGGGAATTAAGAGTACAATTTTAGGTTCAGACACTTGGGAAGAAGTTATAGATGGAACAAACGATAAATCTATTTTGGACGGAATTTATTTTTGCTCACATTTTTCAATAGATAATCCAGATGCTAATATACAAAATTTTGTTGATGAATACGAAAAAAAATTTAATAAAAAACCAAGTTCATTTGCTGCACTTGGATTTGACGCCACAAATATTTTAATTGACGCTATACAAAATGCAAATTCTACGGATATGAATGCAATTTTGAATGCAATGGCAAAAACAAATTACTCAGGTGTAAGTGGAAAAATTAAATTTGATGAAAACAGAAATCCAATTAAAAATATTACTATCTTAAAAATTGAGGACGGCAAAAATAATTTCTTTAAAGTAGTTAATTAAAAAAGGAGGGATGCATATGAATTTTATCAATGACATTATTGATGGTTTAAGAAGCGGTAGTATATACGCTCTTATTGCTTTAGCTTTTAGCCTTGGCGCAAATATATGCGGTATAATTAATTTTGTAAACGGCGAAATATTTATGATTAGTATTTATATTATTGCGTTTTGCTACGGATTGAAAATACCTTTAATTTTATCTGTTATTATTTCTATGATAATATGTGCTTTGTTTAACGTAACTATAGAAAAATACATTTATCGCCCATTCTATAAACATCCAAAAATTACAGGCCTAATTGTATCAATCGGCATGGCATTTTTAATACAAAATATATTTGTTTTATTTTTTAGTTCCGACCCAATAAATATTGGCAATACTATTTCGGGACAATTTAAATTTGGCGCATTGGAAATTGAGTACACCGTACTTATTTCAATATTGATTGCTTTTTCATTAATGATTGCAACGTACGGAATTTTAAAATATACCAAAATCGGTAAAATAATTCGAGCTGTCTGTGAAAATTATGAATCTACTACTTTAATGGGTATCGATGCAGATAAAATTATTTCCTTGGTCTTTGCAATTTGTGCTGTATTATTAGTTTGCAGTGGTTGTTTATTTTATCTCTCATTTCCTATTGCCAATCCTTATATTGGAACAATGATTGGATTAAGAGCACTAGCAGCTTCAATAATAGGTGGACTTGGCTTGATACAAGGCTCAATCTTAACTTGTGTATCAGGTGCAGTAATCAGTGGCTTTTTAATTGGCATTATTGAAACTGTTGTAAAAAGCTATATATCTGTACAATTATCAGATGTTGTTATATTTGCATTTTTAGCTATTTTCCTTTTAGTAAATCATAAAAAATATAAGTAGGTGATTATCTTGGAAAAAAAGTTCTTTTCTTTTAAAATTTTTTTCTTTGTAGTAGCTCTTTATGTTGTTTTGCTATCGGCAATAAGTTTTGGTCTAATAAATTCATATTGGGCAGGTATTTTAAATATTACACTTATAAATATTATTCTTGTTGTAAGCCTCAATTTAGCAACTGGTTTTTTAGGACAATTAACCCTTGCACATTCTGGATTTATGGCTATAGGTGCCTATGCTTCTATTGCAGTTACTAAATTTTTATCAATGAAAGGTTATTTTGAATTTCCTTTAGCTTTGATATGTGCTGGACTTTTGTCAATGACACTTGCTTTTTTTATAAGTATCCCTGCAATGAAAATTGCCGGTAATCATCTCGTTATTATAACTTTAGCCGTTAATGAAATTATTAGAAATTTAATTATTAATTTAAATATAGGAAATGGATCAAGCGGACTGCGTGGAATTGCTCATTACTCTAATTTTACAATTGTGTTCGTCATTACTATTTTGATTATTGCTGTAATTTATTTATTGCTCAATTCAAAATATGGTTTGGCAATCGTTTGTATTCCACAAAATGAAATGCTTGCCAAATCTTGCAGCATAAATACTTTTTATTACAAACTTGCCGCATTTTCATTGACAGCATTTTTTGCAGGAATTGCAGGAGGTTTGTACGCACACGAAATTACTGTAATTGAACCGAACATGTTTGATTACAGCTACTCTTTAGAATTATTGGCAATGGTTATAATCGGCGGATTAGGAAGTATTGAAGGCTCGATAATTTCTGCAATCGTTCTTACAATTTTACCTTATTTATTTAGTTTTGCTTTTGATTTGCGAATTATTATATACCTTGCAGGAATGATAGCTGTTATGATGTATATGCCAAACGGTTTATTTTCTCAATACAAAACTTTTATCAGTAACCTTACTTCAATGCTTAAAGAAAAAAAATTATTGAATCTGAAAAGATAGGTGATAATAATGATATTGCTTGAGCTTGATAATGTTAATTTGTCTTTTGATGGCATAAAAGTAATAAGAGAATTGAATTTTAAAATTTGTGAAAATCAAATTGTCGGTATTGTCGGAGCAACTGAATCTGGTAAAACTACTTTGTTCGATATTATCTGTGGAGTTTATAATCCCACAAGCGGTAAAATTATTTTTGAAGGTCAAGATATTACAAACATGTCGATAGAAAAATTAAATCAGTTAGGAATTGCCCGCACTTTTCAAAATGGAAACGTATTTCAAAATTTAACTGTTGCCAATAATATTCGTGTTGGTTTTTATAACAGTTTATCTTACAATATTTTAGATGTTCTTGCCCGCAGGGATACTTTTTTCCAGCAAGAAAAATATTTGACAGAAAGAGTAGATGAATTACTAGAAATTTTTGAGTTGGTAGATTTAAAAGATCAACTTGCCAGAAATATTCCTTATGATTTACAATGCAAATTAGATATTGCTAGAGCAATTGCTACTTCACCTAAACTTTTGCTCCTTGACAGACCTACAAATGGTATGACTAATTCACAAGCCGAAAAATTTATGAACATAATAGAAATGGTGAACAGGAAATTTAAAACTGCTATTGCTATTATTGAAAACGACATTAATTTAATTTTAAATATATGTAATGAAATTTCTGTTATGGAATATGGTACAATTATTGCAACTGGAGAGCCAATAGAAATTAAAAACAATCAAGCTTTATTATCGATTTGTTTTGGAGAATAGGAGGTTTAACATTGCTTAAAATTTCCCATTTGAATTTTAAATACCCAAACTCTACAGCTATTAATGATTTAACAATGCAAGTCAAAGAAAAAGAAATTGTCTCGCTCATAGGCAAGAGAGCTTCTGGTAAATCTACTTTATTTAAAATTATTGCCGGTTTGCAAGAACCAGATAGCGGCAATATTTTTTTTATAGGTGAAAATATAACTCAAAACAGACCTAAATCTTTAAATGGTAAAATGGTTTGCCTTAATCGATATTATGGATTATTTAACGAGATGAGTGTTAAAGATAATATAGAACTTGGTGCTTGGAATATCAAAGATAAGAAAATATTCCAAGAAAATTTAAATAAAACCCTCGAGCTTATTCCACACTTGCACAAACAATACAATAAAAACATTAAATTTTTATGCAATGGTGAGAAAATGTTAACAGCTATTGCACGTGCTATCATCTCTTTTCCAAAATTAATTGTTATAGATGAACCAACTTTGGGATTTTATCCGTTGTTTGCCGAAAAAATTTTGGATTTGATACATAAAGCAAACCAATTAGGTATTACATTTTTACTTATGCAAAACAAACTTGAGAACGCAGTAAAAATTTCAAATTGGATATATGAAATAGAGGATGGAGAAATTATAAAAGAGGGAGACAATAAATCATTCGAAAAATTTGATTTACAAAGATATTAAAATTATTGATTTTAAAATAAAAAAAAATCATGTGTTTGCATGATTTTTTTTGTGTAATTTTTAAAATAAATTTTTCAATTTTAAAGTTTTTTTCTTATAATATCCATTTTGTTTAATGGATAAGGAGACTTTAATTTAATAATTTGCTGAGCATGCGGTGCAGAATTTATTTGAACATCGTTATTGTCCCATAAATTTTCTATTTTCATTGAGAAATTTTTTTTTGGCGAGAGTATTTCAATTTCATCTCCAACTTGAATTTTGTTACGTTGCTCAATTGTCGCAATAGAATTTGCCAAATCAAAATCTTTTACAATACCAAGAAATTCATATGATTTTATGTACGAAGCACTTTTATAAATTTCGTTTTGCGATTTTCCAAAGTAAAAACCTGTGGAATAATGTCTGTGGCTAATTTTATTTAACTGCTCCAGATAATAATCCTTTTTTGAATAATATAAACTGCTTTGAGCAAAGTAATCATCAATTGCCTCGCGATAAATTTTTGTACAGCCTGCCACATAATAAATAGATTTCATGCGTCCTTCAATTTTAAAACTTGTTACACCGCATTTAATTAATTCATCTAAATGTTTCACCATGCACAAATCCTTTGAGTTCATAATGAAAGAACCGTTTTCATTTTCGTATATAGGAAAAAATTCACCAGGACGCGTTTCTTCAACTAAATTATATTTCCAACGGCAAGGTTGCGCACAATCTCCATGATTTGCACTGCGTGATGTAAGAAAATTACTCAAAAGGCAGCGTCCCGAATAAGAAATACACATAGCACCATGGACAAATGCTTCAAGTTCAACTTGCGAAACTTTTTCATGTATTTGTTTTATTTGAGCAAGAGATAACTCCCTGGCTAAGACAATACGTTTTGCACCAAGTTGCGCCCAAAACCTTGCACTCTCATAATTTGTAACGTTAGCTTGCGTACTGATATGGATGTCCATGTCTGGCAAAATATTTTTAACCATAAAAAAAATGCCTGGATCGGCAACAAGAATTGCATCAGCTTGTTTTAAGCTTGTCAAAAAATTTTTCAGTCCATCAATATCTTCATTATTTGCAAAAATATTTACCGTTACATAAACTCTCACATTATGTTTATGTGCATAGGAAATTGCATGATTCAATTCACTTTCATCAAAATTTTTAGAATTTGCACGTAAACCAAAATTTTGTCCACCCAAATATACGGCATCTGCTCCGTAATTTATAGCAAATTTAAGTTTTTCAAAATCACCTGCCGGTGCTAAAAGCTCCGGTTTTTTTTGATACATATCTATTCCTCCAAATTTGACACATTCAACAATTTTGCTTTAAAAAAGTTATTCTTAAGATTTTATATTTGTTGGGACCCAATATCGGCAAAGTAAAATTTTTTTACCTTCTGAGTGCGTAGGCAATTTATCCCACAATTTTCCACCGTTTAACTCAATTATTTTTGATGATGCAATATTATCTTCAGAACATGTTACAAGTGCAGGATTAATTTTTAATTTATGAGCTTCCTTTAATAATAATTTAAGTTGTAAGCGTCCATAGCCTTGATTCCATTTTGTACGTCGAATTGCATATCCAATATGTCCTCCGTACTCTTCTAATGCTTTTGTTAAATGATGACGGATTATACCTATGCCAAGGTATTCATTTTCATCAACAAGCCAAAAAATTGTTGATGGAACACTCATCTTTCGATATTCTCCATCAACTATATCAAAATAATATTGATGAATCACACTATTTTTCCATGCATTAAAAGAAATTTCGTCGCCACGTTTTAAATGTCCAAATTCATATAAATCATGCAAAAAAGAATGCTCATTGCTTTCTTCATATTCTTTGCAAGCTTCGAGATAACTATCAAAATATTTTCGAGATGGAGGTATAAGTATCGCATTCATAATTAATTCCTCTTTTCTTTTTTATTTAAATTATACCAAGAAATAATTTTTGAAGGCAATTAATTTTTTATTTGATTTCTTTTTTTATTTATATCTGCTTTACAAAGAAAAAGTTCAAAATAAAAAATCTCAAGCATAAACTTGAGATTTTTATTCGGTTTTTTCTCATGAAGCGGCTCTGACAGAAACGCTTATGCTTAACTTTTTCTTTTTAAAGAAAAAGTAAGTGATTATTTTATAAACATCTGAGTCCAGTAAGTTGTGCCGTTTTTGTTGTAATACCCAACACCTATTTGCGTAAAGTTTTTGTTTAAAATATTAGCGCGATGTCCTTCAGAATTCATCCATGAATTCATTACGGATTGTGCGGTTTTTTGACCTTTTGCAATATTTTCGCCGGCAGAGGTATAGCTTATATTAAATTGTTTGAGCATATCGAATGGCGATCCATAAGTTGGAGATTGATGGCTAAAATAGTTTCTATCGCACATATCTTGTGATTTGTAACGTGCGACGCGTGAAACTTGCCAGTTCAAAGTCAATGCAGGAAGACCGTTTTTTGCACGCTGCTCATTCACAAGATTTGCAACTTGTTGTTCAATATTTGAAGTAGTTGCATCGAGCAAAGGTATTGTAACTTTATCGCCAGGATAAATCATATTAGGATCTTTGAATTGATCATTGGCGCTAATAATTTCAGAAAGACCAACTTGATACTTTTGTGCAATTTTCCAAAGACTGTCACCAGATTGAACAGTATAGGTATCTGTAGCAGCAAAAGCATTTATCGATTGCAAGCACAAGAATGAAACAAGTATGGCTGCAGTTTTTTTCTTACTTAATTTCATAATAATAACTCCTTTCAAAAATAAATTTTGCAAGATTATTATTTGCACTACGAAATAATTTATGCAATGAATACAAATGCAAAGAATGGGAAATATAAAATTGCGGATGAAAAAAGAAAGGATTGCTGATTATGGAAATATACATCAAACCGGTTAAAAAGATATTGCTCGAAGAGCGGCAAATTGTAAATCTAGAAGATATCTCAGAAATTATTTCGACTACAAATATAAGTGAAAAGTTAAAAAAAGAAAAAGTTCTCGAAATTCCAGAACGTATAAAAAAAAATTATTTGGTTTCTATAACGGATATAGTAAAACTAATCAAAAAAAAATTTCCGAATTACTCAATTATTAATCTCGGTGAGGCAGACACAATTATAGAATACTCGCCAACACTCGTAAAAGAAAATAAATTTTTAAAGAATCTAAGGGTTATTTTTGTTTGCATTGTATTATTCATGGGGGCAGCGACAGCAATTATGAGTTTTCACTCAGATGCACAAATCCCTGAGGTTTTTCAAAATTATTACAAAATATTTTTTGGATTTGAGATGAAAAATCCAAAAATTATTGCTGTTCCATATTCAATTGGACTTGCTGCAGGCATAATTATTTTCTTTAATCATATTTTAGGCAAGAGAATTTTGAAAGACCCAACACCAATAGAAGTAGAAATGTCGCAATACGAAACTGATATTTATAATACGCTTGTAGATTCCATACAAACTGAGCAGGGCAATACCAAAAAAAATATGGGTGAGCAAAAATGAATTTCATACACTGCATAATTTTAATTTGTATAGGTTTTAGCTCCGGGATTATTATTTCGGGTGCTGTATTTGCTTTTATATCTACATTAGGAATAGTTCAGAGACTCGCTAAAAAAACTGCTACTGAAGAATTTGCGAATGTATACGAAGAGGCAATAATTTTTGGAGGAATATTTGGAACTTCTACCGGTCTTTTTAATTATTATCTACCAGTCGGTAATTTTTTAGTAGCTATTTTGAGTTTTTGCATCGGAATTTTTTACGGATGTTTGGCAATGTCCTTGGCTGAAGTTTTGAACGTTATCCCTATTTTAATTCGGCGTGGCAGTGTTGAAAGTGGCCTTAGCATTTTTATTTTCGCTATTGCATTTGGTAAGCTTGTCGGCTCTCTATTATATTTTTGCATTCCGGGATTTTATCATTTTTGATTGTAAAATATTATGTTACTTTCTTGAAAGAAAGTAACCAAAGAACTTCTAAATAAAAATCAAGCAAAGCTTGATTTTTAATATAAAGTTTTTTTGCTTCCTTTTTTTCAAAAAAAGAAGTAAAAGAGTTTTTATCAAAATTTAGGAAGGTGAAAGCATGCAGGATAATAAAGCTAAGTATCAAAAAATGGTTGAGAAATCTTCGCCTAATACTAATTTGATATTGAATTGTCTAAATGCATTTTGGACGGGCGGTTTGATTTGTGTCATCGGCCAATTTATTACCAACTCATTTTTGAATTTGGGCTGCGATATTGATATTGCCAGAACAATTACTTCTGTTATTCTTATTTTCATTGGTATTCTTTTAACAGGATTAGGCGTTTATGACGAAATTGGAAAGATTGCTGGAGCTGGCTCGGTTGTTCCTATTACCGGATTTGCAAATTCTGTAGCAGCACCAGCTCTCGAATTTAAAAAAGAAGGATTTATTTTTGGTGTTGGCGCAAAAATGTTTATCATTGCCGGCCCCGTTATTGTCTATAGTACATTAACAAGTGTCATTGTCGGAATTTTTTATTACTTAAGCAAATAGGAGATGATTTTTTGAGCAAGCATTTTGGAAGACAATCAGTTCGTTTCGAAAATCCTGTTTATATTATTACAACAGCTTCTACTGTTGGCCCTAAAGAAGGTGAAGGACCACTGGCAGAATTTTTTGATATAATCTTGCCGGATTCGTTATGCGGTGAAGATTCGTGGGAAAAGGCCGAAAGTAAAATTGTTAAAGATACTTTTGGCAAGGCTCTATCAAAATCAAAACTATCTCAGGAAAATATCGATTATATAATTTCCGGAGATTTGTTAAATCAAAATTCGGGTTCGACTTTTGCAATTCGGGATATGGATATACCGTTCTTTGGAATTTTTGGCGCATGTTCGACAATGGGCGAAGGAATGAGTCTTGGCGCATTATTGATTGATGGTGGATTCGCAAATAATATTTTAGTTGGAGCATCAAGTCATTTTTGTGCAAGCGAAAAACAATTTCGATTTCCATTGGAGCTTGGTACACAGCGTACACCTACTTCAACATGGACAGTAACGGGACAAGGCAGCGCAATTTTATCTAATAACACGAATGAAAAATGCCCGCGTATAACTGCTATCACAACAGGCAAAATAATTGATATGGGTATAACGGATGCAAATAATATGGGGGCGGCAATGGCACCAGCTGCATTCGATACGCTTAATGCACATTTTTCAGATCTTTCGCTTAATCCAGACTATTATGATTTGATAATAACAGGAGATTTAGGATACGTTGGTCACGATTTAGTGTTAAAGATGTTTTCGGAAAAAAATATGGATTTGAGCAAGAATTATAGTGATTGTGGAATATTGATATTTGACAAAGACAAGCAAGATACAAATTCAGGTGGAAGTGGATGCGCGTGCTCGGCAGTTACTTTTGCAGGATATTTATATAAAAAATTAAAGGACGAGCAACTTAATAAATTATTATTTGTACCGACAGGAGCATTAATGAGTCCGACATCAGCTCAGCAAGGTGAAACAATTCCAGGTATTGCGCACGCAATTGCCATTGAAAATATATAAAGAAGGTGAAAAAATGGATTATCTAAATGCGTTTTGGGTAGGCGGATTAATTTGTGTAATAGGACAAATTTTGATTGACAAAACAAAAATTACGCCTGCCAGAATTTTAGTTTTATTTGTGGTTATCGGATGTATTCTCGGTGGTTTTGATATCTACGATAAAATAATTGATTATGCAGGTGCTGGAGCATCAGTACCGTTGCCGGGTTTCGGAAATTTATTGGCTAATGGCGTAAAAGAAGAAATAGATGCTGAAGGCGCAATAGGAATTTTAACAGGCGGATTAAAAGCAGCTTCAGCTGGAATTACAGCCGCAGTAATTTTTAGTTTGCTGGGTGCTCTTGCATTTAACCCAAAAGAAAAATAAAAAAGCTTGATTTTTTATCGAGCTTTTTTTATATTTATGCTTGGATTTTTGTTTGAAATTTTTTTTGATTTTGGAGAAGATAAAATGAAATTATTACATATGCAAAATTTTTCGTGCGGTTACATAAAAAATATAGATTTAGATATTTACAGTGGAGAAATAATTTTGTTAGCTGGTCCAAATTTTTCTGGCAAATCTAATTTGCTCAAGTCAATGAAAAAAAATTTGTGTGATAAACATTCGGGTATTTTGAATTACTTTGTGGACGATAAAAAAATTTCTTACGTATCTCAAAATCCTGATGCACAATTAATTTTGTCTACTGTTTTAAATGAATTGTTATTCACGATGGAAAATTTGCAGTTTGATAATTTTACAATGAATAAAAGATTGGTTGAGTGTGTCAATTTCTTTGGCATTGCAGATTTATTGGATAAAGATATAAATGAGTTGTCGGGTGGGCAAAAGCAACTCATTGTTTTATGCAGTGCAATTATTGTGCGACCTGCAATTGTTTTGTTAGACGATGGCTTTTCACAACTTGATATTGTTGTACAAAATAATCTTTTGAATTTGATAAAACTAATGCGTGATGAATTCGACATAACATTTGTAATTGCCTCAAGCAATTTGGATAACATTATTCAAATTTGTACGCGCATGATTTTTCTTTGTGATGGCAAATTATATATTGATGATTCAATTTCCAAATCGCTCACTAAATTATTTTCATCGCCTTTTAAATCTTTTTTACCTTTAATTCCAAAATTGTCTATTGAAAACAGATTTAAGCAAGTTTGTATGAATGCCCACGAATTTAATAAACTCAACACAGGCTTTAAAAAAGACACATTGAATTTAACTAATCTGCCAAATTCAAAAAACGTTATTACAAAATCAATCATACGCATTGAAAATATTTCATACAAATATGAAAATAAGTTCGTCATAAATAATTTATCATGGAATATCGAACATAAAATAAATTGTCTGATGGGAGCAAATGGTTGCGGCAAAACCACTTTGCTTAAATTAATCGCAGGATTTATAAAACCTTATTGCGGGCGTATAAAAATTTCTTCGCGCAATATAAAATATATGCCACAAAACGTTACGGCTGTTTTTGATAAATTGACTTTCGACAAACAAATTACAAATTGCAAAAATGAAAAATTTATATTAGAACTTTTGGATATGTTTAATATTTCATTTGCTTTGCACGAAAATATCTATGAATTGTCGCAAAGCTGCCAGCAAATTTTAGCCTTTATATACATAATTGCAGATGAACCTGATATTTTACTTCTCGATGAACCTACAAAATTTCTTGATAAAAATAACATCGAGATTATGAAAAAAATAATTAATGACTTAGATTCAATCGTTATTATTGCGGCACATAATACAGAATTTGCAGCACAAATTGCAGACAGGTGCATCATGCTATTTAACGGAAGTATTGCCTATGAACAAGATGCATACGATTTCTTTTGCGATAATTCATTTTATACTTTGCCAATAAATAAAATTTCTGGGCAAAAATAAATTTATTTGATTACAAATTAGTAATAAATTGAACTTGCACAGCGCCTTTCAAGGTTACATATATTAAAAATATATTTGCCTTGGGAGGTGCTTTTTTGTTTGGGCTGTTGAATTTTATTTTCATGTTCTCGTACGTAAGCAATACTACTTTTCCAAAACCTTTATCTATTCAAGAAGAACAAAAATATTTTATGGAATATAAAAATGGTAGCATTGAAGCAAAAAATATTTTGATTGAGAGAAATTTGCGCCTTGTTGCACATATTGCTAAAAAATATAACAATAAAGACAGTGAGGATTTAATTTCTATAGGTACTATAGGTTTAATTAAAGCAATAAATACGTACAAGAGCGATAAAGGTGTACGGCTTGCAACGTATGCAGTGCGTTGTATCGAAAATGAAATACTTATGCACATACGCTCAAGCAAAAAATATTCAAATGATGTATCTTTGCAAGATCCAATTGGTATAGACCAAGAAGGAAATGAAGTAAGCTTGGAAGACAAAATTTTCGATGACAAAGAAAATATTGACGATAAAATAAATTTAAAATTTGAGAGCAGACGCGTA
>CAMTJU010000017.1 GCA_947073045.1 uncultured Clostridia bacterium
CCTGGATTTGGCACTGATGTTGACGTTGGTGTCACTGGAGTTGGGTTTGGACTAGGTGATGGCGTCGGCGTTGGTGTGGGTGTTGAAGTTGGGCTAGGTGTAGGCGTCGGTTCTGGTGTAACTTCTGGTAGAATCTCAAAATCTTTTTCTACCTCATCGCTCTGACTTATAATACCGTGATGATTGAAGTTCATGATTCCTTTTATTTTATATGTTCCTGATTCTAATCTCGGCAACACCAAGTCATTTACCAAACATTCATCTGGCTGAAAACCATTCGGTACAATCACCTGTGACGATGTTATTTCGTCGCCTGCAGGATTGACAAATATCGCTGCACCACTTACGATTGTATCGCCTTCTTCGAGTCCGTTCAACTTGAATTTTACTTTGATTGTTGCTGAATCAAATGGCAATTGCAAAAATGACGGATCGTGCTCTATGTCGCTTATAGTTTGCCCTCCAACCACGTGATATATATCTTTACAAGAAACTTCACCTACTACATTATCATTATCATAAAAAACTGCTTTGATTTCGTAATGTCCTGTCGGCAAAGTTGAAATTTCATTCGTACTAAATATTGTTGCCTTTTCAGTATCATTCAGCTCTATTCCTTCATTATGTGCCAATACTTGCGTACCATCTTCATCAACAAATTCAACAACTAGCTTGTTTGCAATATTAAAGTCTTGACCTTTTAATGTCACATTTACATCTTGCTCATAGCCAACTCTGTGCGCTATCGGCGAAACTTCGAAGTCTTTTACATCTAATTTTGGCTCTCCTATTGTCAAATCTATATTCTGTGTCTCACTCGCCCAATCCGTCTTTTTGTCGCCATTGCATTGCTCGGCAAAAATTTTGAGCTTATACTTTTTTTCCATTTCAATATCATTCGGTAGTTTTATCTTTGCTACTCCGCTTTTAAAACTGTCGCTATCAACTTTGACAAGTTTTCCATAATATTTCACTTCGTCGCATTTTAAATTACTATCAATTTCTTTTTCTTGTGTCAATATCATTGACACATATTCATTGACACCAGATTTTGCTCCACTATATTTTATTTCTATTTCGCTGCCCGGCAATCTTGTCAAACTATTTGGATTACTTGTAACACTAAATCCATCATGTTCACCTTTCATCGTAAGCTTATATTCGTTATCATAGCCTGTTGGCAATTCAAAACTTTGTGGCATAGAATTTGCATTCTTTCCTTTAAAACCTCTGTCTCCTGTTGTTTCATTTGCTGATGATGCAAAAATTACAGCTTCCTGATTTAGGTTAAAGATTGGCGCACAGGCAAGGTCTATACGTTTTGCACTGTAGCCTTCATCACGAGGTTCACCATCATAAAAAACATATGCCGCGAGTACATGGAAAAGGGTGCCACGAGAACGCAGCCAGAAAGCATTCGAACCATTTTTTTGTGTTGCATACTCTGTATTTTCTAATAATCTTGTGTTTGAACTACTAGAAGTTCCTGCAAATCCGTATTTTGTATTTAACATCTCATTATACGACGGAATAAACAATTTATCCTGACTTATTGTTGTTACTGGTGAGCCTGAATAGCTCGTTGCACCATTTCTATTTCTCAATAAATCTTCTGCGTATACCATTGTGTCCATTATACCTTCTTTTTCTGTCTCTGTAAATGCCTTGTTTATAAATGATCCACCATCTTTGTAATAATCATAATTCTTAAATTCTTGATTATTATATACATCGCTTGATGGCTTGTCATTTAACCACGACCACAGCACACTTCCCTTTTTATCATTACTATCTTTGCTTGTTGACCAACTTACTCCATTTTCTGCTGCATCACCCGAATAATCTGGATGATAAAGGCCATGGTCCAACAGCTTATCTGACATCATCAAGATTCCATTGCTGCCTACTGGTGCGTTTTGGCGACCACCATATCCTGTTTCCGTCCTGTTTGACGGACATCCAACGTTAAAACTAAATCCATTGTTTGTTTCCAATTCAGTTTGGTTTATTTGCCCGCTTCCAATATATTTCGCATTGTTGTTATCCAATATACGCCACTTAATTGGATCTTTTGTATTTCCTGTTACATCACTTTGTTGATAATTTCCATAGTAAATATAATTTCCTACCCATGATTGACCAGTAAAATCAGGATAACCTGATGATTCTTTCCCTGTTCCATCTTCCGGATTCGAAATTTGTAAAATGTTGTTTTTTACGTAAATTGGATCTTCAGCGCGCGCTACATGATTTTGCGTATAAATCATCCCTGATACTGCTAAAAGCATTGACATTGCTAAACTTGTTACTTTTTGAAGCATATTATTACTCATATACATTCCTCCTAAATTTTTTTACCAGATTTTTTCTGGTTTCTTTTACTCTCTTAATAAAATAAAACATTTTGCAACAAAAATCAAGAAAAATTTTTGTTACATTTATTCTATTTCTTTATAATTTCTTTTGCAACACTTTTTTATTTTCTACATACATTGTTATTTCCCAAATTTCTTTTTATATGCATTCTAATCTTTGGTAAAAATTTTTCGATTAATTTTTGGAGATTTAATTGATATTTTTGATTTTATCTAAACTTTAATATTAATTTTATAAAAAAAGGACAAATAAAAAAGCTAATATCATAAAAATATTAACCTTTGATGTTAGTAAGCAGCCGCATTAGGACTGCCTTATAAATTTTTTATATTAAAGCCAAACTTTATCTCAAAAAACACAAATATTTATCGTTAGTTAATTCTTTTATAATCTTCATATTGAAAACTAACATTGTTTTTTGCATCAAAAAAAATTGGTAATCTTTCGATTTGCCAATCTGATTCATTTATTTTTGGAAAATAAGTATCGGCCAAAAATTTATTTTTTATGTGCGTCAAATAAATTCTTTTTGCATATGCAAGCGAAAAAGAATAAATCTGAGCTCCGCCTATAATAAATATTTCTTCAGACGTATCTTTATTATCCATTAAAATTTTTTTTAAGTCATAGCAAATCTCAATATCATCAGTAATTTCTTTCTTATAATTTTTATTATTTGTTACAACAATCATTTTTCTGCCTGGCAATCCATTTTTAATAGATTCAAAAGTTTTTCGGCCGACCAAAACTTTTTTACCCATTGTCAATGACTTGAAACGTTTCATATCATCTGAAATCCTACAAAGCAAATTATTTTTATAACCAATTGCAAAATTTTCATCAACTGCTGCAATAATACTAAACAAAATATTACCCCGCTATCTTAGATTTTATAATCTCAAAAACTTTCTGCTTGACTTGTTCAAAATTCATATTGTCGGTATTAACCACAATAGCATCTTGGACTATGCAAAGCGGATCAAATTCTCGATTTAAATCTTGTTTGTCACGCTCTAATATTTTATTGTAAATAAAATCAAATTCCTTACTCGGTATTTCTAATTCTTTCATTCTTCTTTTTGTGCGCACAATCGCGTCTGCTTCCAAATATAATTTTACATCTGCATCCGGTATTATGTTTGAAGCGATATCGCGTCCATCCATTACTACATTATACTTACTTGCTATATCCTTTTGCAATGCGGTCAGTTTTTCTCGTACTTCCTTTTGTTGCGCCAGTATTGAACTAATACCTGCAACTTCATGTGTACGTATCAAACTTTCGACATCGCGTCCGTTTAATAATAATTTTATTCCATTATCTATTACTAAATCAATATGAATATTACGCAAATTTTTTATAACTTCCTCTTTGCATTCATAGTCCAAATTATTTTCCAAAAAATATAGACCAATCATTCTATACATTGCGCCTGTATCTAAATAAATTAAATTAAATTCATTTGCAATTGCTTTTGCCAGTGTTGACTTACCAACGCCACTTGGACCATCTATTGCTACTTTCATGATAAAATCCTTTCCATTTTTTAATCTTGTAAATCCGGACGCAATTTTTTTGCCTCGTGAAGGTAAACATTTGAAATTTTCATATTTTCTTTACCGTTAAAGTTCATTAAAACCCTAATGCATAAAGGAAGACTGTTTTCAACATACATTTCTTGCAGGCACATCAAACTTGCATTTGTTATACCCAATTTACGTGCGCAAGCTGCAGGATAAATTTTTGTAATATCGCGAGTCGCCGAAAATATTATTTGAGTTATGTCATCTTTATTGATACTATTTCGCGTCATCATTTCTAATAATAATTCTTGCGTTGCAAATTCAATTTGTTTTTCGTCATTTTTTTTGATGCAAGTTGCGCCGCGCAAGCTGTAATTTATCATCCTAACTCTTCCTATCAACGAAGTATCTTTATCACTAATATTTCATAAACTAAAATTGGTGATATTTATGAGATTAACACAATGCAAAAAAAATATCAATATGCAAATAACAAAAATAAAAATCGAGGCAAATATGCGCGAGCGGCTAAAAGAACTAGGATTTATAGAGGGAGCGAGCATAAAATTTTTGTATAAATTCAATACATCATTTGCTTTTAAAATAAAGAACACAATAATAGGACTACGTAAAGAAGATGCAGAAAAAATAATAGTTGAGGAGTATATGCAAAAATGAAGAAATTTGATATTGCTCTTATAGGCAATCCGAACGTAGGCAAAAGTACAATTTTCAATGCGCTAACGAATTTACATCAACACACAGGAAACTGGAGTGGCAAGACAGTAATGATGGCGCAAGGTAGTTTTAAAATTGATGAATACATATTTAATGTAATAGATCTTCCAGGTACATATTCTTTAAATGCAAAATCAAAGGACGAAGAAATTGCGTGTGAATGCATTTTAAAAAGCAAGCTTGATGCAATAATAATAATTTTAGATGAAAGCCGTATAGGTAGAAATCTTTTGTTAGCACTGCAAATTATGCGCCATAAAAAAAACATAATACTAGTTCTAAATTTTGCAGATGAGGCAAAACAAAACAATATTATAATAAACAAAGCCTTAATGAAAAAAATCCTAAATGTGCCGATAGTTGAGACTAGTGCGCGCAACAATACCGGAATAAATATATTGCGCTATGAAATTTACAAGACATGCCAAAAGGATTACGAGGCAAATAAGAAATTAAACTTGCCAGAGCAAACTGATAAATTGTTAGAGATAGCAGATACAATTGAAAAAAGATGCATTAAAAAAAATTTTGCAGACAAATCAAATATCATGCTCGATAATATTCTCACAAGCAAATTTTTTGCACTGCCAATAATGTTTTTAATGTTGCTGATAGTTTTTTGGATAACGATATTTGGCGCAAATTATTTTTCCGACCTGCTTACATTCTTCTTTTCAAAATTAGAAATAATACTTAGAAAAATATTTGATTTTTGCAACGCTTCAGATTTTTTGCGTGGCATATTCATTGATGGAATGTATCGCACACTCGTGTGGGTAATATCTGTAATGCTTCCTCCAATGGCAATATTTTTCCCACTCTTTACACTTTTAGAAGACTTTGGACTTTTACCGCGCATTGCTTTTAATCTTGATAGCATATTCAAAAAATTTGGTTCAAACGGAAAACAATCTTTAACAATGTGTATGGGATTTGGATGTAATGCGGCAGGGGTCGTATCGTGCAGGATAATTGATTCAAAACGCGACAAGCTCATTGCTATACTTACTAATAATTTTGTACCATGCAACGGACGTTTCCCCGGATTAATTATTTTAGCATCAATGCTTGTTTGCGGAAAGTTTGTCTCGCTCAAAATAGCTTTAATAATCTCGCTAGCAATTATATCTTGCGTGATAATGACGCTCCTTGTATCAAAAATTTTATCTGTAACAATCTTCAAGGGCAGACCGTCATTTTTTATTTTAGAACTTGCGCCATATCGCAAACCAAAATTTTTTCACACAATAGTTCGAAGTATTTTTGATAAAACGTTATTTGTTTTGTGGCGGGCAATAATTGTAGCTATACCGGCTGGAATTTTAATCTGGCTCTTCGCAAATTTAAACATTCACCAAGTTTCTATATTTAACATCATTACGAAATTTTTAGATCCATTTGGAAAAATAATGGGACTTGATGGGACAATTCTTGCTGCATTTTTATTGGGAATGCCAGCAAACGAAATTGTATTCCCGCTAATCATTATGTCTTATACAAATAATTTATCACTTATACCAATTGAAAATTTTAATAACATCAACCAAATTTTAAAGATAAATGGCTGGAATGCAACAACAATTATCTGCACAATCATTTTTTATTTGTATCACTTTCCATGCTCTACAACATTGTTGACAATAAAAAAAGAAACAGGCAGTTTAAAACTAACCCTGCTTGCTTTCATTCTTCCTACTCTTATTGGTATTATTCTTTGTATTGGATTCAATTTTTTAAAAACAAGTAATTTCTTTTTATGAAAATTTATTCATTGATTGATATCTAATTTTTTCTGAAAAAACTGTTGTTTTATCTGAGTGTCCGGGATACAAAATTGTATTATCGGGCAAAGTAAAAATCCGATTAATTATACTATTCCAAATTTGATTTTCATTGCCGCCTGGAAATTGACAAGTACCAATACTTGCCTTAAATATGGTATCGCCAACAAATGCTATGTTTTCATTTGGATTATAGAAAGTTATCGAATCAGGGGTATGCCCGGGAGTATAAATCACTTTTAAAAAACAATTTGCATTAGATTTGAGCACTATTTTATCTGCGTTTGACAAATGATTTTCTACATTCGAAATTATAATATCTTCGCCATAAAATCTCGATAGGTTCATCTTTGGGTCACTAAGATACATATCGCAATTTTTATGTGCACAAATCTGACACGAAAGCTCATTTCTAATTTTATTGACGGCCCCAATATGATCAAAATGTCCGTGCGTAAGCAAAATTTTTTCTATTATCCAATCATTTTGATTGATAATACTGAGAATTTTTTGCGCTTCACTGCCTGGATCAATTAAGAATCCGTGTTTTGTTTTCTCATCAATATAAAAATAGCAATTTTCATCTATATAACCATTTACATGAACTGCCTCAATCAAATTATCACCTGCTTTTTTGCACAAAATAAAGGGCAGATTTTTCAATCTGTCCTTTGATTTTATGTTATTTATTTAAAAAAGTTATTTTTAATTATTTAAATTAAAGAAGGCAGCCTCTTTAAGGTATTCTGAAAATCCAGCTAACTCATCTTCAATACGAAGTAACTGATTGTATTTAGCAACACGATCTGAACGAGCAGGTGCTCCTGTTTTTATTTGACCGGCATTTGCCGCTACAACTATGTCGGCAATTGTACAATCTTCCGTTTCACCTGAGCGATGAGAAACTACAGCCGTCATTCCATGGCGATTTGCAAGCTCGATAGCATTAAAAGTTTCAGTTAATGTACCAATTTGATTTACTTTTATTAAGATTGAGTTTGCAACACCCAAATCAATACCTTTTTGCAGACGTTCAGTATTTGTTACAAACAAGTCATCGCCTACAAGTTGAATTTTATTACCAAGTTTCTCCGTCAAAAGCTTCCAACCTGCCCAATCTTCTTCAGCCAAACCATCTTCAAGAGAAATAATAGGATATTTTTCAACTAAGTTTGCATAGTATTCAACCATTTCTTCAGAAGTTCTGACAATATTTTGGCCTTTCATTTTGCTTTCGCCCGGGAAATAATATTTTCCATCCTCGGCATTATATAATTCACTTGATGCGGCATCCATAGCAATTTTTATATCCTTGCCCGGTTCATAATTTGCAATTTTTATTGCTTCAATAATAACTTCAATAACTTCCTGTGCACTATCCAAATCAGGCGCAAATCCACCCTCGTCTCCAACTGCTGTTGACAATCCTCTTGCTTTTAAAACTTTTTTTAAATTATGATAAACCTCGCTGCACATTCTCAAAGCTTCCTTGAAACTTTCAGCACCAACTGGCATTATCATAAATTCCTGTAGATCAACAGTATTATCAGCGTGCTTTCCACCATTTAAAATATTCATCATTGGAACAGGCATAACTTTTGAATTAAATCCGCCAAGATATTGATAAAGTGGAAGTGATAAAGAATTTGCAGCAGCTTTTGCAACTGCCATAGACACACCTAAAATTGCATTTGCACCAAGTTTAGCCTTATTTGGAGTTCCATCTAACTCTATCATTAAAGTATCTACAGCAACTTGATCAAGTGCATTCATACCAATTAATTCTGGCGCAATAATTTCATTTACATTATTAACGGCAGTTTCAACACCATTACCCATATATCTTTGAGAACCGTCACGTAATTCAACAGCTTCAAATTGACCAGTTGAAGCACCTGATGGAACACTTGCACGACCTACAAATGGATTACCCTTAAAATCAACAACAGTTACTTCAACTTCAACCGTAGGATTTGCACGTGAGTCCAAAATTTCTCTTGCATATACATCAACTATTTCCATAATACCTTTCATTATAAAATCCCCCTTAATTTAAATTAAAAATAAAAATAAAAAATTATATTACGTCTTTAATTATATTAAAGATTGGCCTGTCATTTCAATTGGTTTTTCAAGATTCATAAGTTTTAAAAGAGTTGGAGCTATATCGCACAGTGCACCTTTATCTTTTATTTTAGAGACATTACAATTTACACACAAAAATGGAACAGGATTTGTGGTATGAGCAGTAAACGGTTCCTTTGTTTCATAATCTATCATTTTGTCAGAATTTCCATGGTCAGCACAAATTAATAATTGCATATCATTTTTCAAAATAAATTCAAAAACTTTGCCTACGCAATCATCCACTGCCTCCACAGCTTTTATTGCTGCTTCCAGATTTCCTGTATGCCCAACCATATCCGAGTTTGCAAAATTTACAATTGTAAGATCATAATCTTTCATATTCTCAATCATTTTTTCTGTTACTTCATAAATACTCATTTCAGGTTTCAAATCATAAGTTGCAACTTTCGGTGATGGTATTAATATTCTGTCTTCATTTTTGTTTGGAACTTCAATACCACCGTTTAAAAAGAAAGTAACGTGCGCATATTTTTCAGTTTCTGCAATACGAAGTTGTTTTAATCCAAGCGAGGATATATATTCTCCCAATGTGTTTTTTAAAAGCTGCGGCTCGTACGCAACAATTTTGTTTGGAATTGTTTGATCATAATTTGTAAAACATACATATGTTAAATTAAAAAACTTACGCTCAAATTCATTGAAATTTGGATCACAAAATGCACGTGTGATTTGACGCGCACGATCCGGGCGAAAATTAAAAAATATTATAGAATCGTTTTCCTTGATTTGAGCAATTGGTTCATTGTTTTTTGTAATAATTGTTGGGACTAAAAATTCATCTGTAATACCATCTGAATATGATTTTTCAATGCAATCTATTGGGTCACTTGCTTTATTTGCAATTCCATTTACCATTGCATCATATGCTTTTTGTGTTCGCTCCCAACGTTTATCTCGATCCATTGCGTAATATCTGCCTATAACAGTTGCAATCTGCCCAACACCAATTTCATTCATTTTGTTTTGCAAAGCAACAATAAAATCTTTTCCTGAAGTTGGTGCAACATCGCGTCCGTCCAAAAATACATGAACAAAAACTTTTTGGATGTTATTTAATTTAGCTAATTTAAGTAATGCATAAAGATGTTCTATGTGGCTGTGTACGCCGCCGTCTGAAAGCAGACCATAAATATGAAGTGCAGAGTCATTTTTTTTACAATTTTCAATTGCAGCTAACAAGGATGCATTTTCAAAAAAATCACCATCTGCAATAGATTTAGTAATACGAGTAAGGTCTTGATAAACTACACGTCCTGCTCCAATATTTAAATGACCAACTTCAGAATTTCCCATTTGACCCGCAGGAAGGCCAACTGCTAATCCGCTTGCTTCTAACTTAGTCCAAGGATATTTTTCAAACAAATTATCAAGATTAGGCGTATTTGCTAATTTTATTGCATTGCCTTCTTTTATATCTGACAAACCAAATCCATCAAGTATTAACAAAACAGACTGTTTCATTAAAAAATCTCCTTATTTGTAATTTACAATAGAAACAAAATCATTTTTCAAACTTGCGCCACCAACAAGTCCTCCATTTATATCAGGCATATTGAATAATTCGCTTGCATTTTTTGAATTAACGCTGCCTCCATATTGAATTTGAATATTGTCGGCAATATTTTGATTATAAATTTGTGCAAGAACATTTCTAATTTCATGGCAAACTTCTTGAGCTTGATTAGTTGTTGCTGTTTTACCAGTACCTATTGCCCATATTGGTTCATAAGCTATAACAATTTTCGATGTGTCATTTTCATTTACATTTGCCAATGCATTTTTAATCTGCATTCTAATGAATTCAATTGTAACATTATTTTCGCGCTGTTGCAATGACTCGCCAACACAAATAATAGGAGTTATGCCATATTCAATTGCCTTAATAACTTTTTTGTTTACCATATCATCTGTCTCACAAAATAATTGACGACGTTCCGAATGCCCTATAATTACATATTCGACACCTGATTCTTTAAGCATTTTAGCAGAAATTTCACCTGTGTAGGCACCTTCATCCTCAAAAAATACATTTTGAGCACCAATTTTAATATTTGTATTTTTAACGCAATCCAAAACAGGGATTAAATTGATTGCAGGCACACACAAAACAACATCATATCTATCAGTATCAATTTGATTTTTGATTGATTCTACAAACTCCACAGCCTCAATTGGATTTTTATTCATTTTCCAATTACCTGCAATAATAGTTTTACGCATATAAAAAATTCCTCCCTAATAAAAATAATCGAATAAAATAAATCATTCGACTATGCTTCATTATTTACAGCTTTATTTAGCTGATTTAATAATTCATTACAATCTAAATTGTGTACAGAACAAGCTTCTTCTAAAGTCTCAGCTTGTGCACTAGGACAGCCTAAACAATGCATACCCGCTTGCATCAATACAGGTGCAATTTTTTCATCTTCATTTAAAATTTGTCCGATAGTCATATCTTTTGTTATTTTCATTTTTACTATCAACTCCTTTCAAAAATATATTATACTCTAAGAAAAATGTTTCATCAATAAAAAATACGCAAAGGAATGAAAAATAATGGGTGGTTCATTTTTGGGTAGAATTTTAAAAATAAGTACGTTTGGGGAAAGTCATGGAGAATCTGTGGGCGTTGTAATTGATGGATGCCCTGCCGGATTAGAAATCTATAAATGGGAGATAGAAGAATATTTAAAGAGACGCTCACCTGTTTCAAAATTCTCTACAGCTAGAATTGAACCTGATAATTTGAAAATACTTTCAGGGATTATGGAAAACAAAACTTTAGGAACTCCAATTTGTATTTGTGTTGATAATAAAAATTTCAATTCGAGTGATTATGATGAATTAAAAGAAGTTTTTCGACCAGGTCATGCCGATTATACGTATGAAAAAAAATTTGGGATAAGAGATTATCGTGGCGGCGGACGAGCTTCTGGCAGAGAAACTGTTGCACGAGTAATTGCAGGTTGTATCGCAAAAAAATTTTTATCCGAATTAGGTATCGATATCCAAACTTACACCTTTTCTATAAATAATATCTGCATAAACAAAATTGATTGTGATGCACAAAAAAATTTTTTGTTTATGCCAGATAGCACTACCTTTGAAAAAACAGTTGATTTTTTAGAAAATAACTTAAAAAATGATTCGGTCGGCGGAATTGTCGAATGCAAAATAAATAATATTAAGGCTGGAATTGGTGAGCCTGTCTTTGACAAACTCGATGCGCAAATTGCAAAAGCTGTTATGTCAATAGGCGCTGTAAAAGGAATAGAATTTGGCAATGGGTTTGATTGTACATATCTGTTTGGCTCGCAAAACAATGACCAATATTATTTTGACGATGTAGTCAAAAAAAAATCTAATAATTCTGGCGGAATTGTCGGCGGAATTACAGATGGCGGTCAAATTATTTTCCGTGCAGCTATAAAACCTACACCCTCAATTTCAAAATTGCAGTCGACAATTACAAAATCAAATGAAAATGTACAAATAAAAATAAATGGACGCCATGATAAATTAATTGTGCCGCGGGCAGTTGTTGTTATAGAATCAATGGCAGCATTAGCTTTAATGGATCAGATACTTTTATCTTGCACTTGCAAACTTGAGAGTGTAAAAAAAAATTATTTAGAGCGAGGATAATATGAAAAACAAAAATGGAAGCGCATATATTTACGTAGTTATAATTTTGATGATTGCATCGCTGATTTTAAGTTCCACATTGTGTATTATAAATATTTCGCGCGAGAAAAAGTATGACGAAAATAATAATTTATATTACATGGCGCAATCAGGCACTGATAAATTTTTAGATATGATAAATAAAATTTTGGAGCTAAGTACAAAACAGGCCGAAGAATCTGAAAGGCCAAAAACAAAAATTTTTCATGAAAACATTAAAAAATATCTTAGCATGCCAACAATAAATTTAGAAATTAAGAATGCACCCAAAAATTACAACGTACAAATAAATTTTGAGCAGACAGGCGATTTTGTTTTCAAAGTTAAATCTTGTGCTACTGATTTATACAGTAACAACAAGATTGAAATTGATTGTGAATATGAAATAAGCAGCGAAAAATTTCAACCTGTTTCGTATAAAATGTGCGAATGAAAACTTACTTTTTCTTTTGAAAAAGAAAAGCAAGCATAAGCGTTTCATTTTGAGTCGCTTCATGAAAAGAAACAAAAATAAAAATCTCAAGCTTTGCTTGAGATTTTTTGTTGAGTTTTTTTGGTTAAGCTTTTTTCAAAAAAGCTTAGGTGTTAAAAAACTAAATAGCTTTTGTAAATTCGCTACCAAATTGCAAGGCATCGGATAATTCTTTTTCGCTGGGGACAAAATTAACTTTAAAGCCATCGCCAAAAACATTTAATTTTAGATTACGCAATCTGTCATTTATAAATTTGACAGCTTCACCGCTCCAACCAAATGATCCAAATACAGCGACGGATTTCTTCTGATTATTAATGGCGTCTATACCTGATAATAGATTCCAAATCGGAGGTACTGCATCACGATTTATAGTAGGCGTACCAATTAAAAATGCATCTGATAGATTTAACTGTGCATGCAAAAATCCCATATCATAGTCAATAATATTATAAATCTGAACGTTTGCATCACTAATTTGCGAAATAATGCCTTCCTTAATTTTTTGAGCCAATTTTAAAGTATTGCCATATGCCGAACAATAGAAAATAGGAATAGTTTTTACAGAATTTTTATGCGGCAAGGACCACAATCCGTATTTTTCAATTACATAATCTAATTTATTTTTTGTTAAAACTGGGCCATGACTTGTGCATACAAAATCAAATTTCAAATCACAAATTTTATTTAGTCCATCAACAACATAATTTTTGAATGGACCAAATATTGCATCATAATAATTTTTTAATGCCAACTGATATTTGTCATCAAACTTAATTTTATAATCAAAAACATATGGCTCACAATAGTGTGCACCTAAAAAATCACATGTAAACAATACGCCCTCATCTTCCAAGTATGTAAACATACTGTCAGGCCAGTGCAAAAATGGTGCATTGATAAATTTTAATTTCTTGCCGCCCAAATCCAACTCGTCATTATCTTTTGCAATTACAAAATTCAAGTTGTCCCTGTTAGTAATATTTTTAAGATAAATAGAGGCAGCTTTCGAGCAAACAATTTTTGCATTTGGAATTAATTTTAGTAATTCATCCAAACTACCTGTATGATCCGGTTCAGTATGATTTAAAATTATATAATCGATTGAATCTAAATCACACACTTTTTTTATATTTTCTACATATGAATCAAAAAATGAAGCATGGCATGCTTCAATCAAAGCAGTTTTTTGTGCTTTTACAATATAAGAATTATAAGACGTACCAAAATCAGTTTTCATTACAATATCGAACACACGTAAATTTGGATTAAACACACCGACATAATAAACAGAATCACTAATTTTATTCATAAAAAAATTCCTTTCTATATAAAAAATTATTCGGCAACAAACATATTTTTGTCTACGCCGCATTCCGGACAAACAAAATCACTTGGCAAATCTTCAAATTTTGTACCGGCAGGAATATTTTCTTCTGGTATACCAACTTCTTCATCGTACACATATCCACAAACTTCACATACATATCTCATAAGTAACACCTCCTTTTTAAAAATTATACAAGTAAAAATAATTAGTTGCAATAAAAAATTTGGGTTATCAAAAATATAATTGGCGCTAAAAAAATTATCGAGTATAATTTGAAAATACAAACTTATAAAAATTAATTAAGATTATTTCATAAAAATGTCTTGCAAAAATATGCTCATCAGTTTAGAATTATATTAAATTATTTTTTTGGAGGTCTTCTTTTATGATGTCAGCTAGTGAATTTAGAAATGGTGTTACTGTTGAAATTGATAATACTCTTTATACAATTATTGAATTTCAACATGTTAAGCCGGGCAAAGGTGCTGCATTTGTACGCACAAAATTAAAAAATATAACTTCAGGCGGTGTAGTTGAAAAAACTTTTCGCCCTACTGAAAAAGTTCCCAAGGCTCATATCGATCGTAAAGAAATGCAATATCTTTACAATGATGGCGAATTATTTTATTTTATGGATAATGATACATATGAACAAATTTCAATTAATTCAAGTGATGTAGGCGAAAGTCTTAAATTCGTAAAAGAAAATGAGCCAGTCAAAATCATGTCGCATAACGGAAATATTTTAGGAATTGAGGCACCAGTTATTGTTGAATTAAAAATTACAGAAACAGAGCCTGGAATCAAGGGTGATACTGCAACAAATGTAACAAAGCCAGCAATAGTTGAAACGGGTGCTTCGATTAATGTTCCATTGTTTATCAATATAGATGATGTAATAAAAATTGATACTAGAACAGGTGAATATATCGGTAGAGCATAAGAGGTGAGTCAAATTAATATCCCAAGTGAAGTAGAAAAAATTTTAAACTTACTTAATCAAAATAATTTTGAAGCTTATGTAGTAGGAGGATGCGTTCGCGATTATTTAATAGGCAATTTGCCAAAAGATTGGGATATTACTACAAATGCAAAACCTGAGCAAATAAAAAATATTTTCGAAAAAACTGTTGATACAGGAATTGCTCACGGTACGGTTACAATTATTTTAAATAAAAAACATTTTGAGGTTACAACTTATAGAATTGATGGAGAATATAAAGATTGCCGAAAGCCTCAAAATGTTTTTTTTACTGATGATTTAATAAAAGATTTATCACGTCGTGATTTCACAATTAATGCTATTGCGTATAATAAAATAAATGGATACGTAGACCCGTTTGACGGTAGGGATGATATAAAAAATAAATTAATACGATGCGTAGCAGATACTAATTTGCGTTTTAAAGAAGATGCTTTGAGAATGATGAGGGCATTGCGTTTTGCATGCCAATTGAATTTTAATATTGAAAATGAAACATACAAAAAGCTTTGTGAAAATGTTCATCTAATTGAATTTGTAAGCATTGAAAGAATTCGCGATGAACTTATAAAATTATTTTCCTCTTCGCATCTTAATAATTTTCATTTATTGATTGATAGTAAAATTTTAAAATATGTGAGTCTTGACTTGCATCGTTATTTATGCGATAATCTTGATTGCATAAAAAAAATACTGGAGCGTTCAAATAAGAAAACTGATATTTTATTTGCAACTGCTTTTTATAAATTAAATTCTAACCTTGCGTATAAATTAATGAAATTTTTTCGTTTCGATAATAAAACTTGCGATACAGTAAAAATAATTTTGGACAATCTCAATGTATCATTTGAAAATGATTGCTACATTATAAAAAAAATTATTTCAAAAATTGGTTATGAACGTTTTTGTTTTTTGATTGAAGTTCAGGAAAATTTGTCGCTTATTGATAGTGCAAATGATATTAAAAAGCTTGCAGATAATATGAAAAATGAATGCATATTCTTAAAAGATTTGGCGCTAAACGGTAATGATATTAAAGCATTAGGGTTTAGCGGTGCAAAAATTGGCCTGGTATTAAATTATTTATTGGATATTGTTCACAAGTTCCCTTGCAAAAATAATTTTGATGAACTTATTGCTTTAGCTAAATTATATAAATAATTAGCTCTTGTGGCTCAGTGGTAGAGCGCCGCCTTGGTAAGGCGGAGGTCGGCGGTTCAATCCCGCTCAGGAGCTTATAAAATTTGGAGAGGTGACCGAGTGGCTGAAGGTGATGGTCTCGAAAATCATTGTGCATTTTTTAATGTACCGGGGGTTCGAATCCCCCTCTCTCCGACTGATTTATAAATACTTCCATATTTTTAAGACTTTACGTCAAAAACCTAAATATCGAATTTGGTATTTAGGTTTTTTTTATGCAATGCATATAAATAAATTCGTTTGGTAAAATGAAAAACAACAGATGTTTCGCAACTACTTTACGAATTTAAAACAACTTGCTTATTATTTTTTTACAAACTTATTTTTTTACGATAATATGTGTTATAATCATTTCCGAAACCAGGAGGGATTATATATGAAAAAATTTTTGTGTTTGATTTTGCCACTTATTATTTTGTGTGGATGCCAAAAAACTTCTAAGATACAAAAAAATATTTCAACATATTTTCCGTTTTACCAAAATAAAATTTATGTTTATACGGGAAGCGGTTCGAATTTTACTGACCAGAAAATATTTACAATGTATACTGACGAAAACAAAATGCAGCGTAGACTAGATATGGGTACGATGGTCATGATGCAGGTATTTGAAAATATAAATGGCCAACTTAAATATTCAAATGTTGCAGTTGATATGTTCCATCTTGAAAATATGTTGAATGCAAGCAATACTGATACATTTGTTGAATTACAAGAACCATTTGAAGTTGGCAACAGTTGGAATTTTTCAGACACTACTGATTTAAAAAAACAAATTACGGATATGGATGCAAAGGTTGAAACTCCATATGCTTCTTTCGATAATGCAATGGAGGTCACAACAAAATTTTCTGATGATATGACTACAAAAGATTATTATGTTCCAGATGTTGGGTTTGTTAAAAGCGTTTCAGAGTCAAGTGATGGTCCTATTGTTATACAATTGTCGCAAATAATCAATGATGCACCGTTAGAATTAGAGAATACTATTTATAAAGTTGATGAAAATGCGCAAGATTTATCAACGGATTCCTTTAATCTTAAATTTTATACAAACGATAATTTAAGTGAAAATATTTTGGAAGTCATGAAGGAAAATGGTTTAGTAAGCAACGAAGCTACAATTAACAAATTTGAGATTAATAGGGATGATTTGCAAAATCAAATAATATCCGTAGATTTTAATAGCGGCTTTATAGATTTAACAAAGCTCGGTTCGCAAGGTGAATCATTAACTCTCCAAGCAATTACAAATACATTGGGACATATTTTTGGTGTAGACAAAATTGAATTAACTGTGGACGGTAAAAATTATGAATCCGGACACATTTCAATGGAAGACGGAGAGTATTTCGATGTCAAATAATATCTTTGATTTTATAAAATATTACAATCTAGATATAAAAAAAAGATACGGACAAAATTTCCTCATTGATAACAACATTATCAGAAAAATAATAGATGCTGTAGATGTGAAAAATGATGATGTAATTATAGAAATTGGGCCAGGGCTCGGAGCACTGACTCAATTTCTTTTTGACGCTAAAAAAGTTATTGCAATTGAGATTGACAATGATTTAGTTAAAGTATTGAGGGAAAGATTTGCAATGCGTAAAAATTTTGAATTGATAAATGCCGACGTTTTGAAGTTAGATTTGTCAGAACTTTTGCGGCCATTCTCTAACATAAAAATTGTCTCTAATTTGCCATATTATATTTCCAGTGCTGTACTTACAAAATGTTTGGAATTGAAAAATCTTGATTCAATGACTGTAATGCTTCAAAAAGAAGTTGGCCAGCGAATTTTTGCAAAGCCTTCTACAAAATCTTATGGCTCACTTTCTATATTGTCACAGTATTATTCAGATTTAAATATAATTACAAATGTATCGGCAAATTGTTTTGTACCAAAGCCAAATGTTGAATCAGTTGTAATTAAATTCATTATGAAGAATATAGATAAGTATGAGGACGAAAAATTTTTGTTTGAACTCGTAAGAAAATCATTTTCAAAACGCCGCAAGACATTAGTAAATTGCCTAGAGAATTTTTATGGCATTTCAAAACAAAAAATAACGGATGTCCTAATCCAAAATGATATGGATAAGAACATCCGTGCTGAAGCATTGACTCTAAAAGATTTTTTAAATTTAGCAGACTGCATAAAAAAAAATTAGTTAATTGATTTTTTTAATATATTTTCGGCAATTGATTTTTGTACACCACATGATAAAATTATTTCGCTTAAAATGATTTGTTTAGCAGAATTCATCATTTTTTTTTCAGTACTGGAGAGAGTTTTTATACTTTCTTTTGACGAAAGATATTTAAATACAGATGCAACTTCTTCAATTTTTCCAGATTTAACTTTTGTCAAATTCTCTTTGTATCTAATACTCCAATTTTCAGTTGGATTCATTGGTTTGAATTCAGCCTTTGCAATTATATTCATTAATTTGTCTTTTTTGTGCACCTGACGCATTGGCAAATTTTGTGCGTTATTTACTGATATACTGACTTTTAAATTGTTAACAGGAATTTTTAAAATATAATAAGGTTTCGATTTACCGTCAACAAATTTTTCTTCAATATCATCAACAATGCCTGCGCCATACATTGGATGAACAACTTTATCACCTTTGGAATACATTAAATCATCTCCCTAAATAAAAAAAATAAATGTGCCTAATGGGAATCGAACCCATAATTCACCCTTAGGAGGGGTGCGCGATATCCGTTTCGCCATAAGCACTCACTAATTATTACAAACGCTCACTCTGTCTATTATACAATAAACCGTCAAACAAAACAAGTATGGATAATCTTGGATATTTATTGCAAACAATCATATGATTATATGCTTTATACGAGTAGATTTGAGTTCTTAGCCCACGATATAGGCCAGGAACTCTCTTTTTTGCCTTATATTTTAATAAATATAGTTGCATTTTGATGAAGAGTTATAAAGATTTTGGAAAATATTTTTGAACTTCACTTTGAGATTAAAGCTTTTAAGCGACTAATATGTTCGTTGGTAAAAATAAAAAATATTATTCATATTTATTTATTTAATTGAAGTTTTATGTCATAATGAAAATTAAATAAAGATAAAAATAAATAAACGGAGGATTATCATAAATGAGAGCATGGTTATACAAAATAAGAACGCCAAATAGAGATACAAAATTATCTGTACAAATAGCACATAGCATATTGATATTGTTATTCGGAATTGTGTTGGGTGTCGTATCGAAATGGCTGGATTGTATGAGCCTCGATGATACGGTTTGGTGGCAGCATATATTGAAAATACTTAATTTAGGAAATGTGTTTTCTGAATTGTCAATTTGGCTTTTAATAGCTCTTACAATTTCGGTTTATAGTAATACACCTTTAAGGGCAAGCTTGAATGTGTTTTTGTTTTTTGCTGGGATGTGTAGCAGCTATCATTTATATACCATTATATTTGCCGGTTTTAATCCGCAAAGATATATGATGATATGGTATGTATTTACTCTGTTGTCGTCAGTATTAGCTTTTATCTGTTGGTTTTGCGAGGGAAAAACAAAAACATCTCTTGTCATAGACATGTTAATATTATCAGTCATGATGTGTGAATGTTTTTCAATTGGTTATTTTTATTTTGATTTTAGAGATATAATTAATACATTAATATTTATTTGCTCGGTGGTTATTTTATATAGTACGCCTAAACATACAGCTATCAGTTTATTAGGGGCTGCAGGTATCAGTTTTTTAGTAGGAGCTAGAGGTATATTTTTCTTAGAGGCTATTATAACGTTTGTTGGAAAAATAGTTGGCTACTGAAAAATCAAATTTCAACGATATTTCTGTTCATTTTACTAATTTTTAAGGCTATATTTGTTGATATAGTAAAAACAGTTTAATTCCACATCGCTAAAGTATTTAAACCATATAATTCGTTGCTTGACATTTGCCTTTATCTGTTATATAATAAAAAAAGCGTTGAGGAGAGGTGTCCGAGTGGTTTAAGGAGCCAGTCTTGAAAACTGGTGACTCCGCAAGGGGCCGTGGGTTCGAATCCCACCCTCTCCGTTTTTTTTTGGAGAAATACCCAAGTGGCTGAAGGGGCTCCCCTGGAAAGGGAGTAGGTCGAGAATATCGGTGCGAGGGTTCAAATCCCTCTTTCTCCGTAGATAGGACTATCCATTCTCTAGGATAGTCCTTTATTTTTAAACGTATTGGTGGGATAGGAAATGAACCTAAAAAATTCAAAGATAAATAAAAAGAATTTGTCTGTACTTTGCAGGCAAATTTCCTTTATGCTCGATGCTGGTATTTCAATCAGTAAAGTTATAGAAATTTTATCAATGCAGCAAGAAAATAAATCCATGCAATTAATATTAAAAGACGTACATAAAAATATTTTGAAAGGTAATTCATTTTCCGATTGCCTTTTGAAATACGATAATTATTTTCCATCTCTTATGATAAATATGATTAAGGCAGGAGAAAACAGCGGCACCTTAAATGAAATAATGCAAAAGATTGCAGATTATTACGAGACACAATACAAATTTATCTCAGATTTAAAAAGAGCCATGACTTATCCTTTAATTGTTTGCATAATGATGTTAATAGTTTTAATTATGGCAATTACATTAGTTATTCCAAGCTATGCACAAATGTTTTTGGAAAGCGGCGCGCAATTACCAATGATTACGAAAATTGTAATTGGCATAAGTAATTTTGTTAGCAATTACTTTTTATATTTGATTTTGTTATTCATAATTATTTTTTTGATTGGGAAAAAATTTTTAAATACGAACAAAGGTAAAATTTTTTATGGCAGATTGCTTTTATTAGCGCCAATTAAAAAAATTTATTTTCCATGGATAAATTTAGTTTTTGCACAGGTAATGGGAATGCTTTTGGAATCTGGAGTAAGTGTAATTTTTGCAATAGAGAATGTAAAATGGGTTATTGCAAATAAATTTTTAGATAGAGAATTTGATGAAATAATAAATGAAATACGAAGTGGAGTAAGCATAAGCAAATCAGTAGGCAATTCAAAAAGATTTAGCCAAGTTTTAATTGCAATGATAAACGTTGGAGAAAGCAGTGGCAATTTAACAAATGTTTTTGCGCACTGCCAAAGATATTTTGAAAATGAATTCAATAATAATTTAAATGACGTGCAAAAATTAATTGAGCCAGCTCTTACAATTTTCATTGGCATAGTCTTAGGAATAATAATGATAGCAATAATGGAACCAACTTTTACAATGAGTAATATTTTATAGATAGAATTAAGTAAATATTTACACCGTCTTTTATTTTTGCTAAAATATTTCTGTCGAAATATGTCGAGTAAAAATAGAGGCGGTGATTTTTTATAGAAGAAAATATTTTTGAATATAATAGTGCCGATTCCAAAAATAATTCTGTTGTGGAAATTCTGGATAATATTATACGCGACGCAATTTTAAAAAATGCCGGCGATATTCATATTGAACCATTTGAGAAAATCATTCGTATTAGATTTAGAATTGATGGCTGTATGCATACGGTCAATAAATTTGAAATAAGTTTACTCGAACAATTAATCTCAAGATTGAAAATTATTTCTGGGATGGATATTTCAGAAAAACGTTTACCGCAGGATGGTAGCTTCAAATTTAATGAACAAATTAGTTTTCGCGTGAGTACTTTGCCAACTATAAACGGTGAGAAAGCTGTCATTAGATTAATTTATGTCGACAATAATGATTTGAATAAAAATAATCTTGGATTTTTTGAAGAAGATTTGCCTTATATCGAAAAATTATTTCAAAATCCATACGGTGCAATAATTATTACCGGACCGACTGGCAGTGGCAAAACTACCACTTTAAATAGTTTTATCAAAGATTTGAATACAAACGAAGTTAATATTGTAACTGTTGAGGATCCTGTTGAAAATATTATTTACGGCGTGAACCAAACTAATATTAATCCGAAAATAAATTTCGATTTTCCCATGGCACTTCGTGCAATTTTAAGACAAGATCCAGATATTATAATGCTTGGTGAGATTAGAGATTCGATAACTGCAAATATTGCCATGCGCAGCGCAATTACTGGTCATCTTGTTTTGACGACGCTTCATACAAATGATGCAATAAGTTCGATAATGAGATTGCGTGATATGGGCATAGAAAATTTTATGATATCGTCAGCTGTTAAAGGCGTAATCTCTCAGCGTTTAGTTAGAAGATTGTGTCCACATTGCAAAAAAGAAATTAAAATAAGTGAGGCAGATGCAAAAATTTTTTCTTTGCCTATCAATACAATTGTTTATGAAAGCAGCGGCTGTGAATTTTGTAATAATATTGGCTATAAAGGAAGGCTTGCTTTGTACGAATATTTTTTGGTTGATGAGAAAATACGCTCGCTTATAGAAAACAAAAGTTCGTACGATGAAATTAAATATTATTTATCAGAAAAGAATTTTTTAACGCTCAAAGATAATGCAATAAAAAATGTTTTGCTGGGCAATACGTCTCTTCGTGAAATATATAAAAAAATAATTTTGGAGGTATGAAAATGAAGAATGGATTTACATTAATTGAATTGATAATCGTTTTGGCAATAATGACAATATTAGGTGCAATAGCTGTCCCAAATTTTCTAAATACTTCTGCAAAAGCCAGATTAAAAGCTGATATTCAATCAGCTCGTGTAATTAATGATGCAAAAGATTTATACGAAAATGAAACTGGAGATATTTTAAATACTACAGCTACAGAAATTATTAAAACTTTATTTGATAATGGATATTTGAAAAAGGAATATGTTTCGCAAACAAACTCTGCTGTTTGGCAGTTCGAAGACAAAATCATTAAAGTTAATATAACTGGATGTGATGAGTCTGTGAAAAATTTGTATTCCGGTTTGAACGACGATGAAAAATTATACATAAAGAATGGTTCATGATGAAAAAGAATGGATATGCTTTGCTCGAAGCAGTTTTCAGTTTGGGTTTGTTTTCACTAATTTTTTTGTCTGTATCTACAATTATTTTTAATGCTACAAGTGTAAATAATAAAATTTCAAATGGTCAGGACAAACTTGAAAATGTTCGTCTTGGTCATTATTTTTTATGTGAACAGATGCGCCGCGCCGACAAAATTAAAATAATAACCGATAAAAATTTTACGCTTAAATCCATTAATACTTATATTTTGGATGATACTAAAATTTTTAAATCTAATCACACTTTTGCTTTCAAAGACAAAACTATTAAATTTGGCGGAACTTCTGACAGTGGCACAAGTTTCAATAATGAACTTGCACAAAATATTTCAGATTTAAAAATGGAATTCGACAGCAGTTCAAATTTATTGCGTATAAAAATAGTGACAGATGATCTTGCACCACTTTATTTTATTTTGTATTTACCAAATCAAATTGTTGAGTTTAAAACCATTTAGATATTTGTGTTATTTTTTTTAAAAGAAGATACTTACTTTTTTCCTTACTTTCTTGAAAGAAAGTAAGGAAAAGAACTTTTAAATAAAAAATAACAAGTGATATGTGAACAGCACCCCATTTGTTAGACAGTATGGTATACTAAAAAACAAATGGGGTGTTAAATTATGTCAAATGGTAAACAAACGGCAGAAGCAGAATATAATATAAAGAAATGCTGGTAAAACAGGTATTGGAAGAAAGCATGTCATACCATGAAGCAGAACAAAAGTATAGTGTAATAAATGGAAGTATCCAGAAGTGGGAGAGGATATATCTGAAACAAGGAATAGAAGGTTTGACAATATAGCGGCGTAGACGTGATAGCAGAGGTCGTCCACGAGAATTTCCAAAATAAATAGATTAAGACCTCTTGGCGCAAGTACAGTGCTTAAGAGCAGAAAATAACTACCTAAAAAACTTGCAAGTCTTGGTTTTAAAAGGCGAGCGACGCCAGCACAAGAAACGTAGGTAGTTCAAAAACTAAGGCAAAAACATTTACTGAAAGTACTTTTTTAATTGCTCAATTAGCAGCTCGTGCAACCTTTTACTATCACTCAAAACAGATGAATAAATCAGACAAAATATAAATTAGTCAAGTACAGATTACAACAATCTATTACAAAAACAAAGAATGGTATGGCTACCATAGAATCAGAGCCTAGCTGCACAACCAAAATATTTATCTAAATCATAAAACTGTTCAAAGACTCATGAATCAATCAGGTCTTGTATGTTGTGTCAGAATGAAAAAACACCATTCTTACAAAAGTAAGGTAAGGAAAATTACTCTAAATCTCCTGAAGCGAGACTTCAAAACAGAAAAGACAAACCAAAATTGGATCACCGATGTAACAGAATTCAATCTGTTTGGAGAAAAGTTATATCTGTCGCTTATCATTGATCTGCATAGCAGACTCAGTAAGCTATACTATTTCAGAGGGTCCTGTATTGAGCATGGTAATATCTATGTTAAATAAAGCATTTGCAGCAGTTTCAAACGATACTAACATCATTCTTCATTCCGACCTAAGACTAGTAATACCAGCATAAACAATGCCGACGTATGCTCAATAAAAAGGTATTCGACAGAGTATGATTCGCAAAGACAACTGTCTGGACAATGCAGTGATAGAAAATTTTTTTAGCTTGCTGAAAAGTGAGCTATTCTATTTGCAAAAGTTTGAAACCACGGGACACTTTAAACAGAAATCAATGCAATACTTTGATCACTACAATAACCGGGCGTATCAAGGCAAAACTTAAGGGCTTGCCTCCTGCTATTCACAGTTTGCAAGCCCTTTCGGTGACTTAATATATTTTTTTATATAACTTTGTCTAACTTTTTGAGGTCAAATCAAACTTGAGATTTTTTATTTGGTTTCTTTTGTTTACTTTTCTTTTTCTAAAGAAAAGTAAGAAGGTTTTAGTTCTCACCATTCACAGCATTCATAATATATTTGTATGCCCAATGATTTTGTAAAACATCCTTAAAACTTACTCTTTGAGAAAAGTTTTGCGACCTACCAAAAACTTTTGCTATTATCGCAACTGATTCTGCTCGCGTAATGTTTTGATTTGACTTAAATGTTCCATCGCCATATCCATCTATCATATTATTTGTTGCTAATTGTTTTATCGGCTCAAACGACCAATTGTTTGATATATCTGTAAAATTAAACGAATTCGTTCCGTAAACTAATTTTTTGTCTTGATTTTTATCGTATTTCAACAATGCATTGTACAAAATCTTGCTCATCTCAGCGCGTGTTATTTGCCTGTTTGGATAAAATTTGCCACCGTCTCCATCTAATAATCCTTGGTCTGTCAAATATGCCAATGCAGTTGAATACCAATCTGTTTGATTTATGTCGCTAAATTTTTTCAATGCATCATAATT
>CAMTJU010000018.1 GCA_947073045.1 uncultured Clostridia bacterium
TTGTTACATTTATTCTATATCATTATAATTTTTTTTTACAACACTTTTTTATTTTCTACATATATGTTATCTCCCAAATTTATTTTTATATGCATTGTAATCTTTGGTAAAATTTTTTTTAAAAAATATTTCTTCTTTTCTTGAAAAAAGATACATAAACGTATTCTTCGAATCCTCTTCATAAAAAACATTATAAAAAAAATCATGCATACGCATTATTTTTTTATTTGATTTCTTTCATAAAGCGGCTCAAAATGAGACGTTTATGGTTAAGCTTTTTTTCAAAAAAGCTTAGATTTTGAACCTGAAATTTTACTTTTCTTTTTCTAAAGAAAAGTAAAAAGAAATTTTTACCTTGCATATTTTTTTATCAAACAATATTTAAAAAATTTTTTTAATGAACATACTTGACTTTAAGCTAACTTTATTTTATAATGAGGTTAACAACAAAAGCAATAAGGTTTAATGTAATACACAAAAATCTGCAGTGTCAGCTGCAGATTTTTTTAATGTGCTTGTTGTCGACCGATTACCTATCAAGGCATATATAGTATGATACTATGCCAGCTACGACAGATAATATAAATGATAAGGTTTCTCTCAATGCAATACACCTCAAATCGTTTTCCGATTGGTTGGTAATAACAAGACAATTTTAGAAAAATATAGCTAAGCTAAAAAAACTATCAATTTAGCCTATTTCTAATTGATACATATTTTTGTATTTACTATTGTTTTACATAACAAAAATTTTAAGGAGAACAGTTATGAAAAATAGTTACAAATTTTTTTCGAATAGGGATTGTAAATTTTATCCATGTCATGATATGGACGAAATCAATTGTCTATTTTGCTATTGTCCTTTGTATTATAGGAAAGATTGTGGCAAATGGGTTAATGGAATAAAAGATTGTAGCCAGTGTAAATTCCCGCATGTTCCAGATAATTACGATTATATAATAAAAAAATTAAGTGAAAGAAAAAATTAAATTGCAGAAAATATTTGTGTATTGTGTAAAAATGCAGTTTTAAGTATCACAAGACAAATAAATTTTAAAAAAAGTAATATGAAATAAATTGTTTTTACATAAAAATATTATTCAACAAATAAAAATAACCTGTATTCGCTAAATACATGCCCTAATTTTTACAGCTCAATATATAAAAAATGTACCTCTTTTATTAGACATTTAATTTTTGTCCAACAAAAGAAGTACATTTTATAATGCTTAACCTTCTTAAATTTAACTGTTTTGAAAAAAAGTTCAAAAAAAACCAAGATGCCGGTCCTAAATTTTGACACCTAGTTTTCACTAGGTGGGTATCCGCAATAAAAACTTCATCTTCCATTTTAAAATGGCTTGATGTTATTTTTACGATTATAGGATTCCCTTATGTCTCTTGTAGGTTCAAAATAATAGGTTGTCGCACACCTTAGTATTTATACATATATAATACATTAAAACTGAGAATAAATCAAGAATTTTTTAAGACAAATTCTTCAAATTTTCATTTTGTAATATCTGGCATACAAACTTCCAAAGATTTTGCACAGATTTTATACTACAATATTCATTTACAGTATGTAGAGCGAAAATATCGGCGCCAATTGATACTAAATATTTAACTCTACCGGCAAAGCAATTACACTCCAAGCCACCGTGAATTGCTTTAACTTGCGCAGTTTCTCCAAAAAGATTTTTATAAATACTTACAAGTATATCATTTAATTTAGAATCAGGGTCATAATCCCAAGCAGGAATATCAGTCAATATATTTACTTTGCCGTCTGTAAATAATAATTTTATTTTGTCAGCAACAAAATATTTTCTGCTTGAAGTCATGCTTCTAACCATTGAATAAAACACAATATTTTTATCATTAATTTCTAATACACCCAAATTATTAGAAGTATTGGGCAAATCCTTCATATCAACACTCATGTTTATTACGCCATTTGGCATAAGTAATATGCAAGAAATTAATTTTTCCAAAGTTTTTTGACTTATGCATTTTTTATTTTCAACTTCAATTGGCTGCAGTGAAATATTAATATTTTTTTCCGATGCAGCAAATTCTTTTGAAAACAAATTTTGCATTTCAAAAATTAAATCATTAAGTTTATCAACATTTTCTTTTTTAACTGAAAAATCCATCTGTGCAATATTAGGTATTAAATTCATTTTTGAACCGCCAGATATATCGAACAAAAACAAATCAAAATTTTTTTTGAGCTCATTTAAAATTCTGCCGAGTAATATTATAGCATTTGCACGTTCACGGTCTATTACATCACCTGAATGTCCACTCAATAATCCACTTATTTTCAAATGAAATTGCGCATCACCATTATTATCTTCAAATTCTATTGGTATTGAAGATTCCATACGCAGTGGGCCGGCACTACCAACGCACAACTCACCAAAATTTGAATTATCAAGATTAATAAGGACACTGCCATTTATTTTAGATTTATCAAGCGCTTGCGCACCTACTAAACCTATTTCCTCCGAACTTGTTACAACAATTTCGAGGCTTGGAGAAGGAATGTTTTCATCTATTATGGCTAATGCTACGGCTAATCCAATTCCATTATCGGCACCGAGTGTTGTATCTTTAGCCTTTATGATATCTCCATCAACAATTATATCAATCGGATCAGATAAAAAATTATGATTAGACCCTTCACGCTTTACGCATACCATATCCATATGGGCTTGCAAAATAACGGTTGGGAAATCTTCATAACCTATCGAAGCCGGTTTTCTTATAATTATATTGTTGGAATCATCACGATAATAGTCTAAACCATGTGAGATTGCAAAATCAATGAGAAAATTACAAATTTGTGTTTCATTTTGCGCCTCACGCGGTATATCACTAATTTGACGAAATAGTTTGAAAACACTTTTTGGTTCACAATCAACTATATTCATATTTACTCCTTTTTAAATGAAAAATTATGCGGTAAGAAATCTCTTACTTTCAAAACTTTTATATCGCCATTGTCATTTGATAAAACAATATCTTTATCTAACATAAATTCAGACATTACCTGCAAGCATATACCACAAGGCATTGTAAAATCGCCACTGCTAGAAACTATAGCTATTTTTTCAAAATTCGTATATCCTTCACTAATGGCTTTAAAGATAGCTGTACGTTCAGCACAATTTGTTGCACCATATGAGCCATTTTCAATATTACAACCCAAAAAAACTTTTCCATTAGTAGTTAAAAGAGCTGCCCCTACTTTAAAATTTGAATATGGGGAATAAGCAAATTCTTTTGCTTTATGCGCCATTTTAATTAATTCATTATTGTCCATAAAAATTCCTCCTAAAAAAATTTGGGCAAAACTATTAAATACCCAATAATTATAGCACAAACAGATGCAACAAACACTGAAAGTGATGCAATATCTTTTGCAATTTTTGCAATCGGATGAATTTTGTTGCCCCAACATAAATTTATGGTTTGCTCAATAGCCGTATTAATCATTTCAGTTGCAATAACAAATGCAATAACAATCACGACAATACAAAACTCAATAGCAGACAAATTAAGGTATGTACACAATGCAAAAACAACAATAGCAATAAAGAAATGAATTTTCAAATTGCTCTCATGCTTTAATGAATATATGAAGCCATCAAGCATGTTTTTCAAACTTTCAATAAGATTACGGTTTTTCATCTTTCAAGCCCAACCTTTAATAAAATAATATTTTGTTTATCGAACATAATTTTTTCATCTGCCGGCTCAATATGGTCATAACCGAGAAGATGCAAGATACCATGTGCCGTCAAGAATCCAATTTCACGCTCAATACTGTGGTTATAATTTTTTGCTTGCTCAAATGCTTTTTCAATTGAAATTACGATATCGCCAAGCAAAACATTTTCTTTGAGCAAACAATTTTTATTTGTAAAATCTATCATCGGGAAAGACAAGACATCAGTTGGAGAGTCAACATTGCGAAATTTTTTGTTCAAATTTTGAATCTCGTGATTTTTAACAACTGATACACTAATTTCAGGATTGCATTTTATATTTTCAACATCGAGTGCGCAATTTAAAACATCAGAAATAATTTTTCTATAGCTATCATTAAAAAGACCGTCTGTGCTATCATTTATTAATAAATTCATTTTGCCTCCTAAAATTTTAAATACTTTATTGATAAAATTTTAAGTCGAATGAGTGAATTTGTCAAATTAAATTCGATGTTGCCTCTTACTTTTTCTTTAAAAAGAAAAAGTAAGCCAAAAGAAACTAAATAAAAATCAGGCATGCCTGATTTTTTATTAAAGTTTTTTTATGAAGCGACTTCAAAGAAGGCGCTTATGCTTCTTTTTTTTCAAAAAAAGAAGTAAACTTTCTTTCAAGAAAGTAAGAAAAAATATAAATATAAATAAAAAGGAAATAACGCAAATGAAAAATATAATTTTGATAGGGATGCCGGGCTGTGGCAAATCATCTTTAGCAAAAATTTTGGCGCAAAAATTTTCAATGAATCTAATCGACACGGATAAACAAATTGAAAATGACGAGAATAAGAGCATATCAAAAATATTTTCGGATAACGGCGAGAAATATTTTCGAGAGCTTGAGCGCCAGGCAATAAAAAAAATCCCAATCAATAAAAATTTGATTGTTGCATTGGGCGGTGGTGCTCCAATTTATAAAGATAATGCAAAGATAATAAAAAATCTTGGTACTGTTATATATCTATTTTGCAGTGAAAAAACTATTTTAAAAAATCTATCATCGGATTATAAGCGCCCTGTTATTCAAAATAAACCAGCACAAATAAAAAATTTATTGGCAAAAAGAAATCTGATATACTTAAACTGTTGCAATTTTGTTTTGAATTGCAATGACAAAAGTCTAAACGAGATTGCAGAAAAATTGTCAATGCTAAGGAGTAAACAATGAAAATAAATATAATAAACGGTCCGAATTTAAATTTACTTGGCATGCGCGAAAAAAATATTTACGGTGAAAAAACTTATCAGGATTTGCATCGACAAATAAAAAAATACGCCGATAAAAAAAATATCGACGTCTCGCTTTTTCAATCAAATATTGAAGGTGAGATAATAAATTTTTTGCATCAATCAATGCACGAAAAAGCTGACGCAATTATCATAAATGCAGGGGCTTTGTCTCATTATTCATATGCAATACGCGATGCAATTGCTTCAATAAATTTACCAACAATCGAAATCCATTTATCAAATATATATGCACGTGAAAAGTTTCGCGCTAAATCTGTAATAGCAGAGGTTTGCATTGGGCAAGTTTGTGGCTTAGGATTTGACGGATACATATTGGCAATGGATTTTTTATGTAATAAAAATAAAATTGCTGAATAAGTCTTTTATAAAAAAAATTATACTTGACATGCCTTTTGCCCTGTGATACAATAGTTAAGTTGGCTCAATAGCTCAGTTGGTTAGAGCGCTGGCCTGTCACGCCAGAGGTCGAGGGTTCAAGTCCCTTTTGAGTCGCTTCGGGTGTATAGCTCAGCTGGGAGAGCATCTGCCTTACAAGCAGAGGGTCATAGGTTCGAGCCCTATTACACCCATTTTATTTGTGTACGCGTAGCTCAGCTGGATAGAGCGTCTGACTACGGATCAGAAGGTCGAGGGTTCGAATCCTTTCGCGTACGCTCCTTTGTTTTATATTATCTAGATTAATTATAATGATACAATTCGTTGTATCATTTTTTTTATTTTTTTAAGAAAGGTATTGTTGCATAAATCTTTGAGATTTTACAAAGAATGGATTGTACTAAATTAAAATCTATAATAAATTATAGCTATAAATTTGAATTTGCAAGTAAAATAAGGTGAACATATGATTATTGAAAAAGTTGAATCTAATGAAAAATTAAAACAAATAATTGAAGAAGAATTTGAAAAATATGAAGCTAAAGATAGAGTTGCTTGTAACTACACGCCATTTTACTTTGTGGCAAAAGAAAATGATGAAATTATTGGAGTTATAACAGGTTTTACTTGTTTTTTAGAAATATATATTGATGATTTAATAGTAATGGAAAATTATAGAGGAAAAAACATAGGAACACAATTAATTAAAATCGTAGAAAAATATTATAAAAATTATGGTTTGAATAACATAAATCTTTGTACCTACGAATTTCAAGCTCCTAAATTCTATGAAAAACTTGGATTTCAATTAGAATTTATCAGAAAAAATAAGGATAATCCAAAATTAAATAAATATTATTATGTAAAGTTTTTTGATGAAAACAAATAAAATTACCTTATATATGGAATTTGGTTAAAAGAAAAATGATTTTTGCAATCAAATAATAATTCACAATTTTACTGGTTTTTCACTTCTCATGAAAAGATGAAAAAAGGGAAATTTTGTCGCTCGATTAACTTTGTTCTTAAAAGGATAAAATGTTAAAATGTAATCATTAATATTAAGGAGGAATTTTTTTTATGGCATTAAGAAATGATATCGATAATAAATTTAAATGGCACTTAAATGATTTATTTGAAACTGACGAGGTTTGGCAAAAAAATTATAATGAATTGAAAAATCAAACCCAATCTATAAATTCTTTTCAGGGCAAATTATCTAATCTCGAAACTTTAAAAGAATGTCTTGAAAAAACTTATGATGTTTATGAAAAATTTGGTCGTGTGTATGTATATGCACACATGAAACTTCATGAGGATACTAATAATAATTTCTATCAGGCAATGGCCGACAAAGCTGATATGCTCCAAACTAAAATTTCTGCTGCTGCATCGTTTATTGAACCTGAAATTTTGAATTTGGATCAGCAGCAACTAAAATTATTCGTAGAACAAAATAATTTGTATGCGCATTTTATCGAAAATCTCTTGCGCATTAAAAAGCATATTTTGAGTCCCGAAATTGAAAAAATTTTGGCCGATGCTACGCAGCTTGCAAATGCGCCTGATAATATATATTCTATGCTTAGCAATGCAGATATGGATTTTGGGAAAATAAAAATGCCTAACGGCAAAAAAATTGAACTTACTCATGGCAAATTTGTTTCTTTGATGGAATCTTTTGACCGAAATCTGCGCGAAAAAACTTTCGATACCTATTATGATGCATATATCAATCAGAAAAATACTATTGCCGCTATATATTCTGCATCCGTTAAAAATGATGTGTTCTTCTCGCGCACCAGAAATTTTGAATCTACACTCGCACAAGCTCTTTTTTCTCACAATATCCCCGAAAATGTTTACTCAAATTTAACCGATACTGTAAATGAATATTTGCCAGTATTGCATGATTACATGAACGTTCGCAAAAATGCTCTTGGCATTTCAAATCTTCACATTTATGATATGTATGTACCGATTGTTCCGCAGGTTGATACAAAAATAAGCTTTGAAGATGCAAAAACTATTGTAAAAAAAGCACTCGCTCCATTAGGTAATGATTATATTGAAAAACTTGAAGAAGCTTTTAACAGCGGTTGGATTGATGTATATGAAAATAAAGGCAAACGTAGCGGTGCATATTCATGGGGAGCTTATGGATGCCATCCATTCGTACTTTTGAATTTTGACAAAAAAGTTGACGATATGTTTACGCTTGCACATGAAATGGGTCACGCTATGCACAGTTTTTATTCGTGGGATACTCAGCCTTATTTATATGCTGATTACACAATATTTTTAGCTGAAATAGCTTCCACGGTAAACGAAACACTTTTAATGCAATATCTATTAAAAACAACCGACGATAAAAAATTCAAAGCTTATTTAATGAATTATTTCTTAGAGCAATTTCGCCGTACACTCTATAGACAGACAATGTTTGCAGAATTTGAGATGCAGACACATCAACTAGCCGAAAAAGACATACCGCTTACAGTTGATTTATTAAATGAAACTTATAGAAATTTAAACTTGAAATATCACGGGAAAGATGTTATACTCGACAGTAAATCTGATATGGAATGGGCCAGAATTCCACATTTTTATAATGCATTTTATGTATATCAATACGCAACGGGATATTCTTCAGCTATTGCATTATCGCAAAAAATACTAAATGGCGAAAATAATTATCGAAAATTTCTGCAAGCTGGCTCTAGCAAATATTCAATTGAAATATTAAAAGAAGCTGGAGTTGATATGACTACTCCTGCTCCTATTAGAAGTGCTTTGGAATATTTTAAAAATCTTGTTGAGGAAATGAAAAAAATAATTTAGCGAGGAGATAATTTATAATGTCTGATGATTGCATTTTCTGTAAAATAGTAAAAAATGAAATTGATGCATATAAAATTTATGAAGATGATGATTGCATAGTTATTTTGGATAAGTTTCCAAATAATATTGGTCACTCCCTTGTAATACCAAAAAAACACGTGCAAAATATTTTTGAACTTGATGATGATTTAGCTGGGAAAATTTTGAAAATTGCATCCAAAATTTCTAATGGTATTCAAAAAAGTTTGAAACCCGATGGAATACATCTTTTGCAAAATAATAACAAAGGTGCCAATCAAACCGTTAATCATTTCCATATGCACATAATTCCCAGATATTTTGGAGATACAGTGGAAATAAAATGGGTAAATAATAAATTTAGTGAAGAAGATTTTGCTTTAACGCTTGAAAAAATAAAAAATGTGTTATAAAATTTTAGGAGGATAAAATATGTCTGTTGTAAATGAAATATTAAAAGTAGAAAATAATTATCTTTGCTTTGGAAATTATTTAGTTACTGAAAAACAAAAACTCGAGAATTTTGATTTTAACGGTGACAAATACAAAGTTAAAACCCATAACGAAATTACTAGACTTGAGAAAAATGGCAAAATGATTTTAGAAACTGTACCAGGTTGTACTATTCACAAATTTAGTATGAATGAAAATGAAATTTCATTTGAAGCTGAAGGATTTGAAAATACGCAAATAACTTTGGAGCTTGAACAAAATCAAAATTACAAACTAAAGATTGACGATGTAGTTATAAGTACGTCAAAATCAAATCCATTCGGTAAATTTTCATTCAGCATAACCTTAACTTCATCACCACGCTTTGTTGAAATTAAAAAAGCTTAATGGATTAAATAAAAATTTGTGTAACAACTAACAAGGATTGAATTCTGCATCCAAATAGAATTCAATTCTTTTTTTTGTGTTTATTTTGTTTGTTGGAGGAGCTAGCAAAGAACATGATTTTTTTGCAAGGCTATAATTTTTCAAATGCATCTGATTTAATTTTGACAGTACAAAATTTTGCATTTGTGCTGTTTTTTTATAAGTAATTATCCGGATGAAAGCAGCAGTATGAGACTACAACAAAGATCGAAATATAAGTTATAAAACTGTGTACGAGTTAATACGCAGCAAAAATTAAATTTATTAGAACAGGTTTTATAAATAATTTATATGATTTGTTACAAAATTTGATTTTAAATATCTTATTTTTGTCACATAAAATTTGCTGCAAAAAAATATTTTTTTCTACATATTGACATATAAAAATTATGTGTTATAATCAAAGTGACGATAAGTCAAAAAAAATTGGAGTTTTTACTAATGATTAATTTAAAAGCAAAAATAAAATCAGCTATAGCGCTGATGGTTTCAACTGCATTTTTATTTTCACCAATTTCTGTTTTGGCATTTAGCCCAATAATGCCTAAAAATTTTGATTGGGCAGCCGAAAGGGCAAGAGAAGAAGCAATATTTGATAAGTTCGAAAAGATGTATAAGAACAAATCATATCCCAAAATGCTTAATGCATACTCTTTTGATAATTGCGTTGGCGGTGAAGCATTGGTAACAAGAGATTCTTCTAGTACGCCTGATATCCCATTCATTGGACATGCTGGTATTGTTAGAGAAGCTTGGCGTACTGTTGAGTCAGGAGCTTCCGATGGTGTACATGAAGGTACTTCAACTGAATGGCTTGGAAAAGATGAAAAAACTGGTAAGTATTATAAAAAAACTGTTTTTATATTAAAATGTCCTGAAAAATATAATAAAACAGAGCCGGTTCAAGAATGGGCTTATATGCAAAAAGGAAAACCTTACAATTGGAACTTTTTTGATAGAAAAAGAACAGATAAATATTATTGTTCACAATTAGTTTGTAGGGCTTATCTTGAAGCCTTAAATATTGATTTATGTCCTGGAGCAGTAAGTTATGTATCTCCTGCTGATATACTAAAAAGTAGCAAATTAACTGTATATTGGAGCAGAGAAGATTGAAAATGATAAAAAAAATATTTTTTGCGCTTTTTACAGTCATTTTTATTGTTGGAACATATTGTTTATTGCACAGTAACATAGGTTTTAGGCCAGATTTTACAGTGGCTATAATAGAAACTGGTATGAATAAACTAAAATCTGAAATTAGATATTTTGATGAAGATTTAAATTTAATTTATGTACAAAGTCTTTCCTTTGCTAGGTTAGGAAAAAAATTTATGGATTTAGATGAAAAAAAACTTATGCTATCCGGTGGCACCGATTGGATAGGTTGTAAATATGTGATAGAATTGGATACAAATAATGGTAAAATCAAAAAATATTATGTTGATCAAGCTTATAATTTAGCAATGACAGCAAATGACAAATATGTTTTCGCATCTTATACTGCAAAAGATTCTTCTATATCCAGGTGTAATAAAAGAACTGGACAGATAAAAAAAATGTCTGTACCAGATGTTTTTGTTGATTGTTTATATATATCTGACGATAATCTTTTGTATGTATTTGGTGGAGATGCAACCAATGAAAAATCAAATCTTTATATCATAGATCCAGAGGAATTAAAAATTTTAAAAACATTTGATATCAAAGACAAAGGTTATTATCAAGAAGAATGTATGAAAATCGGTGACTATTTATATTTTTTGAACTATTGCACATTTGAGAAACTTGAACATGGAACAAAATGTTGGCCAGCTTCTACAATGACAAAATTTAATACAAAAACATATGAATTTGAAGATATAAAAATTGAAAAATGGCCACGAAGATTTTTTAAATGCGGAGATATTCTATATATCACTCATAATAAAAGTTTGTATGAACCAACAAATAAATTAACGCTTTATAATCTAAAAACGGGAGAACAAACAATAAAAACACTTAAACATGAAATTTATGATGATGGTATGACTATAGACGAAAAAAATCAAAGATTATATTTAGCCAGTCCAGAAGGTATAAGTCAATATGATTTAAAAACTCTTAAACCAATCAAGACAGTTAAAGGATACAGTGAAGATGATGGTTTATATGGTTCTACTTTATTTGTGAAATAGAAATTTGCAAAAGCAATAATAATTTAATCATATTATTATTGCAAAGTATTTTAATAAATTCAATGACTATAAAAAAAACAAGTTCCACTTCATCGTTGAACCTGTTTTTTTTAGTTTTGTAATGGGCATAACGCTAATTTTACTGATAAAAGTTAGAGTCTTGGCAAAGTTTTTTAAACTACTTTATAAATTATAGAAGCGTATAAAAAACAATAATTACGCTTCAATGAAAAATTTTTTTATTCTTATTGTGTATGTATGTATCAAAATTTAGCAATTGAATTTAAAAAAGTTTTTTGTGATATAATTGTTTAATGTAAAATTTTATATGATTGAGAGGAAAATTTATGTCTGAAATTTTGAAAATAGCTGCCGTAACCAAAAAATTTGATAAACAATTTGCTCTTAGTAATGTAACTTTTGGCCTCAATGAAGGAGAAATTTTAGGTTTGGTTGGCCCAAATGGCGCTGGTAAAACTACACTTATGAAAATTATCGTTGGATTGACCAGAAACTTTGAAGGCAAGATTATTTGTAATGTCGATAGGAAAATAATTGCTCCAGCTGAAAAATTATTTGGATGCATGATTGAAGCGCCTAAATTTTATCCATACATGAGTGGGTATCAAAATTTAAAATTTTTTAGCTCGCTCAATGGCAAACTTAATAAAAAAAATTTAAATGATATTGTTGAGTTAATGGGATTGTCAAATGCAGTGAAAAAAAAAGTCAAGACATATTCACTTGGAATGAAACAAAGATTGGGATTTGCGCAGGCTCTGTTAAATAATCCAAAAATATTGATATTGGATGAACCGACGAATGGTCTTGACCCAAATGGTATAAATGAAATAAGAAAATATTTGCAAAAGATAGCATTCGAAAATAAAGTTTCGATTTTAATATCCAGTCATACTTTATCAGAAATAGAAAAAATTTGTCAGCGTGCAGTTGTTTTGAAAAAGGGAAAAGCAATAGAAATTATAGATATGCAAGAAAAAACATATGAAGATACTATTTTTGCATTTGAAACAAATGAGACAGATGAATTTTTGGCATTGCTCAAAGCTAAAAATATTGTAATCGAAGATGTGGGTGAAGGCATAATAAAAATTCGATTGCCGAAAGAAAAACTTTCTTCATTTATTAAAGATGTTGTTCTTAAAGATATTAATTTTACAAGTGTGTATGAAGTAAGAAAATCATTGGAAGATAAATTTTTAGATTTGACAGGAGGCAATAAAATTGTTTGATGTTTTTAGAATATCTTTTTTGGAGTATAAAAAATTTTTTTGCAAGAAAAGTGTTTATATTTGCCTTGGTTTATTTTTTATATTTTTTTTGATGAGTGTCGACCAGTTAACTAAATCAAATGTTTCCGTAAATCCTGTATATTTGATAAACATGATATTTAATGGATTTATGCAGTTTGTATTAATGTTTTGCGCATCGTCGCTATTGCCTGAAGAATTTCGATGTGGTACAAGTACTTTTATTTTTACTAGTACAAAATCGCGTACACAAATTTTATTAACTAAAATCTTATTTTTTACTTTATATAGCATTACGATTGGATTAATGAATTTTATTTTGATTACGTATTACATGACAACAAAGAATTTGCCAATTCCATTTAATAATTTTGCTTACATGCTAGTTTTTTATTTTATTTATTCTTGGTTTATAGGCAATTATTTTTTGTTTTTCACTGTGATTTTTAAAAGTCGCGCAATAAGTTTTATAACAGGTTTGTTTTTTTTGTACTTTTTTTCGGACTGTTTGCTCAGATTATCTCAAAAAATGCTTGTATCCACAAAAATTTTGGAATTTATTCCGTTTTATAGCGTTTTTCAATTTTTAATTGGTGATTCTATTAATGCTAATAAAATTATTGGAATGCTAATTGGTGCACTAATATTTTTTTGCTTGTCTGCTTTCATTTTTGAAAAGCAGGATTTATAATTTTAAGAAAAGGGGCGATAATTTTGGGTATGCAAAATAAAATTGAAGTTAATATATGCGGAAAGTCTTTAGTATTAATATCTGACGAAAGTACGGATTATATGTTGCGAATTGCAGCTTATGTAAACAACAAAATAAATGATATGAAAAATATCAATAACTCCAATTCTAATTTTTTATTATTATCCATAAATATTGCCGATGAATTATTTAAATTGCGCAAGAAAAATGAAATACTTGAAAAAGATATTGCTAAACTTAGAACGGAGCTTGTCAAAACCGATTATAAATTTAAAAAAGACGAATTCAAAAAAAAGGAATAATTTATGGATTATGTTATTTTTTTTAGCAAATATTTATTTGTATTTGTTATAACAAGTTTTTTATTAACGAATCTGTTTTTAATTAAGTGGGGAAAAAAAGTTCCGTTTTTTAATTACGAAATTATATTTGTTATGCACTCTTTAGCATTTATTATAATTTCTCGTGATATTGGCATATTGAAAAGTTTAGGTTTAGGATTCTTAAGCCTAATTTTTTTTGTACTTGTATCGCGTTTTTTAAAAAGAACAATGCCCGATATAGGCATTGTAATTTTTAACTGCGTTGTTTTTTTGTTAGACACAGGATTAATAATGTTATCGCGTATTGATTTTTATCTTGCCGCAAAACAATTTTTATGGATAATACTAAGCATGGGATTATTAATATTGTTGCCAATATTTTTTGATTTTACTTTGAAATTCAAGTGGCTAAGCATTTTCTATATGATTGGCGGTATATTTTTGTTGGGAATGAATTTTGTATACGGCGGACAAATAAATGGCGCAATGAATTGGCTAAATTTATTTGGGATGAAATTTCAACCATCAGAAATTGTAAAATTCATCTACATTTTCTATTTGGCATATGCATTAGAAAAACGTTCATTTATTTTGCCGACATTTTTTTCAGGAATAATAATTTTATTTTTAGTACTGCAAAAAGATTTAGGAGGCGCACTTATTTTTTTTATTTTGTATGCCAGCCAAATATATTTTGTAAGTGGCAGGAAACAAATATTTATAGCAGCATTCTTTTTAATTTTAATTGGATTTATAATTGGATATTTTATTTTCCCACATGTTAAAGTAAGAATCATATCTTGGATTAATCCTTGGGATAACATTCGCGATGAAGGATATCAAATCGCACAATCTTTATTTGCTATAGGAAGTGGAAATTTATTTGGAAGTGGACTAACAATGGGGTTTGTAAAATACATTCCTGTTTCCCAAAGTGATTTCATTTTTTCTGCTATTTGCGAAGAATTTGGAAATATTTTTGCATGCGGAATAATTTTTATTTTTATCTTGATTGCCTTTTCTATTACTAAAATAATAATTTTGTGTAAAGATTTGTTTTGCTCTATTATTTTAAATGGCACAATGTCTTTAATTTGTTTTCAAACTTTTTTAATTTTAGGTGGCTGTGTGAAATTGATACCACTGACTGGAATTGTTTTGCCTTTTGTAAGTTATGGCGGAACATCGCTTGTTGTAAATACTTTGCTTTTGGCATGCTCTGTATTTATTTTAATGAAAAGATACAAACAAATTTATAGCGCGGAATTATTTGATGGTGAAGACAATGAAAAATGATTATGAAAAGAACTCGCAATTTATTTTTTTTATTATCAGTGTGTGTTTTGTACTGATAATAATTTTTTTGTTCAAGACAGTTTTTTTAAAATCAGATATTTTACCAAATTCATATAATCCACGTATTGGCAATGAAAATGTTTTAACCCAGCGCGGCAAAATTTTTGATGTAAATGAAAATTTATTAGCCGATAATTTTGAAAATGGCGAGCGCAATTATTTATATCCTGAAGTTTTTGCACATATTATTGGCTATAAAAATGATGGTGCTGCCGGCATAGAAAAAAAATATGATTTTGAATTGTCTCACAGCGATAATGATTTTATTGGCGTACTGAAAGAAATTTTTCTGGGCGAAAAACTTTATGGCAAAGATGTTTATCTTAGTGTAGACAAAAATCTTCAGGAATTTATTTTTTCCATATTGAAAAATAAAGGCAGTATAATTGTAATGCATCCATCAAGCGGGAAAATTTGTGCTATGGTCTCAAAACCTTCGTTTAATCCCAATGATATTGAAAAATTTAAGGCCGACAAAAAAAATGCACCACTTTTAAATCGTGCAACTCAAGGACTGTATCCTCCAGGCTCTGTTTTTAAAATAATTACAACAATTGCGGCAATGCGCCATATTAATTTAAGTGAATTTAGTTATAAATGTACTGGCATAGAAAATTTCGGCAAGGACAATATTCATTGTTTTAATTCGCATGTACACGGTAAAGAAAATATCAAAGATGCATTTACTGTTTCATGCAACACATTTTTTGCAACACTCGGAGATATTTTAGGCAATAAAAATTTATTGACGCAAATAAAAAATCTTCGTGTAGACAAAAATTTTAATTTTGAGTTAGAGCATAATATCTGTTCTATAGGATTAAATGAAGATTCAGATAGGAGCGAACTAATTCAAACTGCAATAGGTCAAGGAAAAACTTTGGTAACACCTTTATATATGGCAATGATAACAAGTGCAATAGCAAATGGCGGTACAATTATGCAGCCAAGTATCACTCAGCGTATTGGAAATAAATTTATTGCTGCGAAAAAAATTGCTACGATACTTACAAAAGATGAGGCAGATTTTTTAACAGACTTAATGGAAGAAGTAGTTGTTAGTGGTACGGCTAAAAGAGTTTATATGAAAGATATAAAGCTTGCAGGAAAAACTGGAAGTGCAGAAAATCCTTTGGGTAAAGACCATGGATGGTTTGTAGTTTTTAATAAGGAAAATGATTTTGCAATAAGCATATTGTTAGAAAATGCTGGAGGAAGTGTGAAGGCGGTAGATTTGGCAAGACAAATTATAAATTTTATGATTAAGTAAATACAAATAAAGAATATTTTTCCTGCATATATTTTTCTATAAAAAAATACATGCAGGAGATTTTTTATGGACGATAAATTTGCGTTATTAGATTATGTAGAAAACAAGGAGCAAATTCCTATAGCCTTTAAAATTTTGAAAAAAGCTCCCGATTTTATTTGGGATTGGTATATCAAAAAATTTAATCCCCTATTGGTTGAACGCATTGATTTTGATATTGCAGGTGGTTTTTCAATTAAATTGCCGATAGAAAGAGACGAGCCTAAAAATATTGATTTATCTGTGCGAAAAACAATTGCTTCATTTCCACAAGTAAAAATTGTACGAGCGCTCAAAAATTATTCATTTGAAAATTATGACACAATAAAAGTTGCGCATGGCAACTTTTTATTTGCATTTTTAGCAATGCAGATAATTAAAAAATTTTGCTCAATAACAAATAAAAAATTGGAACTAGTCGAAGTCTTCATCCTCGATGCAAATCAAACAATTACACAAATTTTAATTGATTCAATATATCCACATGTAAATTATTTGAGTGTTATAACAGGGCAAAAAGATTTTTATCTGCAAAAACAACATGATATTTTTATTGACAACGGTTTAAATCTTCAGCTTTTAAATTACAATAAATCATTAATGGCAAATGCCGATATTATTATTAATACGGGAATTGAAAACAATTTTGCATATGCGATTAAATCAAAGGCTATTTATTTTGATTTGAGCGGCATAAATTCAATTGCAGATATAAAAATAAAACGCCCGGATATTTTTGCTATTGACAACTTTAATTTGTATTACAGTGAGAAATTAATTGACATTGTTTTACTCGAAATGATTTTTTATTGTGCATTCAATGACTTTAAAAAAATATTTAATGGCCAGTATAATTCAAATTTGTTCTCATCCGTGAGCAATAAAATAAATAATTCAAACATAAAAATATCCTCATTTCAAAATTCATTTAAAGATTTGCTTGAAGCCACTGCTTGACTTAATTTTGATTTTAATTTAAAATCATTAAAGAAAATTTGTTTTGGGAAGTGATACAAATTTTATTTGATAATATATCCAACAAGTTTCAAGGTATCTTTAAAAATCTTCGTCGCAAAGGTAAATTAACTGAAAATGATATCAAAAATGCAATGAAAGAAGTTAAAATTGCTTTATTAGATGCCGATGTAAATTTTAAAATTGTAAAGCAATTTATTAATACTGTATCTGAAAAAGCACTCGGGAATGAAGTCTTGCAAAGTCTTACCCCGGGTCAGCAAATTATTAAAATTGTAAATGAAGAAATGATAAATATTTTAGGAAATGCGCCGGCGCGTCTGACTTTTTCCAATAATTTAACTACTTATATGCTTGTTGGATTGCAAGGTGCCGGAAAGACTACTGTTGCAGGTAAACTTGCTCTAATGCTAAAAAAACAAGGTAAAAAAGTTTTATTAATTGCATGCGATACTTACAGACCTGCTGCAATTACACAATTACAAGTTTTCGGCCAGAAAAATTCTGTAGATGTATTTGCCATGAGTGAAAATATATCGCCTGTTGATATTGCAAAGGCGGGAATATCGCATGCCTTGACAAACAACTACAATATTGCTATAATAGATACGGCTGGTCGTCTTAATGTCGATGAAGTATTAATGAATGAGTTAAAAGAAATGAAAAGCTCTGTCCGCCCACAAGAAATTTTATTGGTTTTGGACGCTATGATTGGTCAGGAAGCCGTCAATATTGCACAAAGTTTTAATGAGCAATTGGGAATTGACGGAGTAATTATGACTAAACTTGATAGTGATACCCGTGGTGGAGCAATGCTTTCTGTACGTGCGATTACTCAAAAACCTATAAAATTTATTGGAGTTGGCGAAAAACCAGAAGATTTAGAGCAATTTTACCCTGACCGTATTGCTTCAAGGATTTTGGGCATGGGCGACGTTTTATCTATAATCGAAAAAGCGCAAGCTAGTTTTGATGGCGATATGCAGGAAGTTCAGAAAAAAATTTTGAAAAATAATTTCGATTTGAATGATTTTTATAAGCAACTACAAAATATTAAGAAATTGGGGTCGGTTAGTGATATAATGAAAATGATACCTGGTTTTTCTGGTATCAAACTCAATAATTTGGAATCAGAAGATAAAATGTATTCCAAAATCGAAGCAATTATATTATCAATGACGCCGCGTGAGAGAACTAATCCTGAAATTATTAATGGTTCTAGAAAACGCCGTATAGCTTTGGGAGCTGGTCTTCCAATATCACAAGTAAATACTTTGCTTAAACGATTTAATGATGTTAAAAAAACAATGAAAATGTTTAATTCAAATAAAAAATCTTTGTTTAACTTGTTTAATTAATTTAAAGGGGGTGATGTTGAATTGGCAGTGAAAATCAGATTACGCAGAACAGGGGCTAAAAAAAATCCATCCTACAGGGTAGTTGTAGCAGATTCGAAGTCACCCCGTAATGGAAAAATTATTGCGCAGATTGGGCATTATAATCCAATGAATCATCCAGCAGTTATAAATATTGATGCTGAAGCTGCAAAGTATTGGTTGAGTAAAGGTGCGCAACCTACAGATTCTGTAAAAATATTGTTTACTAAAATTAATTTAAATTAAATTGGAGGCTAAATCATGAAAGAATTATTAGAAGTATTGGCAAAAAGTTTGGTTGATCGAGTAGAAAGTGTTTACGTAAATGAAATAAAAGGTGAGCAGACTACTATTTTAGAATTAAAAGTTGCTGCTGAGGATATGGGAAAAGTTATTGGTAAGCAAGGTAGAATTGCAAAAGCAATCAGAACTATAATGAAAGCTGCAGCAATGCACAAAGGTCAAAGAATTAATATCGAAATTATTCAAGCTTAATTTCATTTAACATAAAATTTTATTTTCTAAATAAAAAATGGTGTAATCTCATAAGATTTGAGATTGCACCATTTTTTTTACTAAAAACATTATTTAGTATTTTTTGTTTTGCAAATGAATATATTTTAAATGAAGCATATCAAACAAGGAGGATTTATTATGATTAATCAGTACAATCGATATTTCATTAATCTATATCAAGAAGATCCACATTGTACAATGAATGGGAAAGAAGCAATTGGTAGATGTAGAATAGAAACTAAAGCCGACCAAGGTAAAATATATATATGGGTGCAAAATCTAAAACCTGATATATATGATGTATATCTAATAAGTTCAAACAATAATAAATGCGAAAATGTTTTAATCGGCAATATCAATACGGACAATCGCGGATATGCGGAATTGAATTTCAATTTTAATATCGATAATATTGCACAAAGTAATATAGCAATTGAAAAAATAAATGTAGTGGCAATAACACCTAAAAATAAAAAATCAATTGTAGCAATGAATGGATATAAAAATTCAAAAATACAGTGGCGCAATAATTTTGTGGTTGAAGAAGAAAAAACACAAGATTCAAAAAAGAACGATATTAAAAGTGAAAAAGATGAAACTGTAAATTCGAATGAATCCGAAAAGTCAACTGAAACTAAACCAGAAAATCCAGACAGTTTTTCCAACAATAATTACAATAATGAAGAAAAAAATACTCAAGTTCCCCCAAATATAATCACTAAAAAATTAGATAACAATATTGATAGTTTCAAAGCAATAGCTGAAAAAATAAGTAAGGAGCTTGAGGAACTGAACAATTATAAATTTATAAGTGAAGAAGAACTTGCAAATCTCAAGCCAAAAAATCCCTCACTTGATTTCATATTCAAAAATAATATACAAATGAATCCTTTTGAAAAACAGAATAAACAAATAAAATGGGTAAGGATTTCGCTAAAAGAATTAATAAATTTGCCAATAGATTTTTGGTTGTATGCCAATCATCCATTTATACTTTCTGCATACTATAAAAACAAGCATCTAATATTAGGAAACAACAATAAGAATGATGAATACATATTGGGTTTGCCCGACAAATATCAACCCGAATACAAAAATGTATTAAGAAAACTTGGCTTTGTTCAATTCAAGTGCTGCAAAGACAAAAAGCCTATGAAAAATGATTATGGATACTGGTTGGCGCCAATATATTTTTAAATTTGGTGTTTAAAAGCGTCTTCTTTTCTTGAAAGAAAAGAAACAAAAGAACTTCAATAAAAAAAATCTCAAGCGTTTACTTGAGATTTTTTTTATTTAAAAGTTCTTTGGTTACTTTCTTTCAAGAAAGTAACAAGAAGTTAGTTCTCGCCATTCACAGCATTCATGATATATTTATATGCCCAATGGCTTTGTAATACATCTTTGAAACTTACTCTTTGAGAAAAATCTTGCGACCTACCAAAAACTTTTGCTATTATCGCAACTGATTCTGCTCGTGTAATATTTTGATTTGACTTAAATGTTCCATCGCCATATCCATCTATCATATTATTTGTTGCTAATTGCTTTATTGG
>CAMTJU010000019.1 GCA_947073045.1 uncultured Clostridia bacterium
CATTTGACATAATTTAACACCCCATTTGTTTTTTAGTATACCATACTGTCTAACAAATGGGGTGCTGTTCACATATCTGAGATTTTTTCTTAAGCTTTTTAATTCAAACAAATTTTTTACTTAAAATAAATTTATACTATCAAGTTTTTCCCATGGTAAGTTTAAATCATTTCTGCCAAAATGTCCATAATTTGAAACTTGTTTATATATCGGATTTTTCATGCCAAATCTTTCAATGATGGCAGAAGGTCTGAAATCAAATTTTTCTTTAACTAACTGAATTAATTTATTATCAGAAATCTTACCAGTTCCAAATGTATCAATAAAAACGGAAACAGGTTTGCTAATTCCAATTGCATATGCAACTTGTAACTCACATCTATTGGCTAAATCAGCAGCCACAATATTTTTAGCAACATATCTTGCCATATATGCACCGCATCTATCGACTTTTGTAGCATCCTTGCCAGAAAATGCTCCACCGCCATGCCTTGCATATCCTCCGTAGGTATCTACAATAATTTTTCTGCCTGTCAGACCAGAATCTCCATGCGGACCGCCAATTACAAAACGTCCTGTAGGATTAACATAAAATTTAGTTTGCGCATCAATTAATTTTTCATCAACAGATTTTAAAATGACTTCTTTAATTATATCATTTTCAATGTCATTTTTATCAGAATCATGCTGAGCTGATACTACTATATTGTCAATTCTAATAGGCTTGTCCATATCATATTCAATAGTAACTTGGGCTTTTCCGTCGGGCCGCAAATAATTTAAAATATTATTTTTGCGAACGTAAGCTAATCTTTTTGTAATTTTATGAGCTAAATGTATTGGCAGCGGCATAAAATCTTCAGTCTGATTGCAGGCAAATCCAAACATCATGCCTTGATCTCCAGCTCCAATATCAAATTCATTGTCAACACCCAAAGCTATATCTGATGATTGATTTTTAAAAGAAGTCAAAACGGCGCATGAATCAAAATTAAATCCCATATCTGTTTTGTCATAGCCAATAGATTTAATAGTATCACGAGCAATTTTTTCTATATCGACATAGCAATCGGTAGTAATTTCACCAGTAACTAAAACTAAACCGGTAGTGACCATAGTTTCGCAAGCAACACGTGCATTTTTATCCCTTTCTAAAATTGCGTCCAAAACAGAATCAGAAATATTGTCGCAAATTTTATCAGGATGCCCCTCGGTTACAGATTCAGATGTAAAAAATTTTTTCGACACAACTAACAACCTCCAAAATTATTTCGTATACATTATATCATGGAATGTATCAATAAAGATATAAATCGCAAAACAAATCCATAAATGATTTTTTATTCACATATGTAAGATATAAAGCAATAGAGAATAAAGAAAAATTAGGCATAAAAATAAAAAACTGGACAATACCAAGAAAAATAAGACTGATAATAAAAAAATGATTGAAGCAAATAAAAAATTTGTTAGCCTGTAGGCCAAACATTTTTTTCAAAGCCAACAAAAATATTCTTCCACCATCGAGCGGATAAACTGGAAGCAAATTAAAAATGCACAAAAAAATATTTGTGGCGGCACAAAATTTATTTGCAAAAAAAAATTTAAATATCAGATACAAAAATAAATTTGAAAGAGGTCCTGCCATTAAAATCAAAAATTTTTTTTGCATGTTTGCATTGTTAAAATTAATAATCCTGGCATTGGCGCCGAGGCCATACAAAATAATTTTATCTGTCTTCATACCAAAAGCTTTTGCAACTGCAACATGAAACATTTCATGAATGAGAACAAAAAGGTAAATCAAGAAAAATTTTTTAGTACTGCCATACAAAATCATAAATATTATCATTAGGAAGAAAGACAAATTAAATTTCAATAGATACTAACTCCCCGCATTGAATATTCTTTTTTCACATCATCACAAAAAGGCAAATTAACAAAATTAATTGGATCAATCAATTCATTTTTCAAACGCATAGAAAAATGCAAATGAGCTCCCGTAACCATACCAGTTTTACCGCACAGAGCAATAACTTGATTTTGTTTTATGCGAGATTTTTCAGATACAAATATTTTTTTCAAATGAGCGCAAGTTATTTGATAGCCCTCATCTGTTTTATAGACGATAAAATTTCCAAAGCCAGAAGATTTTCCTATGTTTTCTACAACTCCATTTAAAACTGCAACAACTTTTGTACCTTCTTTGGCTCCTATATCAATTCCGTCATGAAATTCTTTTTTATTTGTAATGGGATTTATTCTTTCTCCGAAAGAAGATGTAATTATTCCATCAAGCGGATTAATTATAGAGGCGCAGAAGAATTTTTTTTTACTGCATTAATTTTTTCATCTTCATTTTTAATTTGTTCAAGTACTTTTTCGTCTATAGAATAATCTTGCTCGAGGGAAATTTTTTCTTCAAAAAAATAGAAAATGCGCACGGACTCATATTTTATTTTCTCAAGTGAGATATTTTTGCTAAGCTGCATTTTTAAATCCGAGCGAAAATTTTTCATTGAGACTGTAGTATTTAAAATCAGTGTGCCTAATAAAATCAAACTGCAAATTATGCATTGATTTAAAATAATTTGAGCCAGATCATTTTTTTGAATTGCTTTGGTATTTCGTTTTTTCATTTGTTGTCCCCCGAAATTTTTTCTATATCTATATCAACCAAGATTATATCGTCACCAATTTGTTTAATATCGCACCAAGGTATACAATATTCTTTTTCGCGACCGAAAACACCTAAAATTTTGCCGCAACCCGGTATGATTATTTTTTTTATTTTTCCACATTTCTCATCAATTTCTATATCGGCAATGAATCCAAATCTCCTTCCATCTTTTATGTTGATAACTTCTTTTTGGCGCATATCATACATTCTCAAAAGAAATCACTCCGTATAATAAAAACTTATTTAATAAAACTTATGAGCATCAAGAAAAATATATTCGCTCAGCTAAAAAATATTGAACTTTCAAATGCAAAATATTATTATTATAAAAAGGAGTGTGATGTGATGAAAAAGAAATTTATTGCGTTTGTGATTTTCTTTTCTTTGTTTATTACATTTTCTGTTTGTGTAAATGCCAGAGATTATTGTGTTGATGAGTACAATGTAAACGTTAAAATAAATGAGGATGGCAGTGCATCATTCGAAGAGAAAATAAATTTTAATTTCAATGGAATTTATAACGGCATATTTTTAAATATTGATTATCGTGATTGCGGAGAATTTGTAGATTATTCCATCAGCAAAATTGAAAATGAAAATGAAGTTTTGTTTCAAAATTCGGATTTTGAATCAGAAAACACTTATCAATTGTCATTTGATGATGATATTGCAAAATTTAAAATTTTTAGCCATTCAGAAAATCAGAACAAAACTTTCTTGCTTAAGTACAAACTTACAAAAGTTACAAAAAAATATGTTGATACGGCGCAATTTAATCGAAAATTGCTCGGTGAGAATTTTGAAGAACCAATAAGAAATTTTAATGCACTTATTTCATTTGAATATCCAGCTAAATCTTCAGAACTTAAAATTTTTGCACATGGTCCACTTACTGGTGAAAGTAAAATAAATGACGACGGGACTATTTCTTTGATGATAAATGATTTGCCAGCTAATAATTTTATTGAGGCAAATGTTCTTTTTCCAAATGAGTATGTTAAAAACCTAACTGAGATATCAAATGAAAAAACTCTTTCGCAAATTATGGAGCAAGAAAAACAATTAGCTATAGATGCAAATAAAATCCGTGAAGATGCACGAAAAGAAATGATTTTTACTGCCCGTATGGAAAAAATAAAAAAAATTATATTGGTTTTATTGTTATTCGTTATCATAATTACAGATATATGTGTGATAATTTATACATACATAAAAAATAAAACATATTATTTAAAACATTTTGAAGGTGATTATTATCGGGAACTTCCTGCTGAATATACTCCAGTAGAAATGTCTTACCTTTTTAGAAATATTGACTCAAAAGACATAATGGCAACTCTTTTAGATCTTGCACGAAAAAAATTTATATCGATTGAGCAAGAAGAAAAAATTGGAATTTTAAATTCTAAAATTGATTACAAAATAACGTTGTTGGAAAATAAAAATTATACTGATCTTAAGTCGCATGAAAAAAAATTGATACAATGGCTAATAGAAGATATTGGTGATGGGAAAAGTGTTTACTTATCTAAAATAAAACAAGATTCTAAAAAATATTCAGTTCAATTTAATACAAAATATGAAGAATGGATCAGGGAAGCTAATACAACATCCCAACTTTTAAATAATTTTTTTGAGCCTGTAAATAACAATTTGTCAAAGAGTATAATTCGTTTGCTTGTTATAGCTTTGCCATTTTTTTTGTTAATATCATCTTCTGATTTATTTTTTGTAATAATATTTATGTTTGTTATTATTATTAGTATAATTATTATGGGAATTATTTCATTATACAAACGCCGAACGCAAGAAGCCCAATTGGAATATGAAAAATGGCTCGCATTTAAAAAATTCCTCAAGGATTTTAGTAACCTTAATGATGCACAAATTGGTTCAATAGTTTTATGGGAACATTATTTAGTTTATGCAGTATCTCTTGGAGTTGCAAAACAAGTTATAAAACAATTGCCTTTGGTATTTACAAAAAATGATTTGGAATCTAATAATCTTGTTTTAATTCCATTTTTCTGTTCGTCACATGATAATTTTGATCACTTTGAAAATTTGAATTCCCAATTTCAACAGTCAATTTCTTCTGCAAAAAACATTGCCCAATCAAAAAATTCTTCAACTACAGGAAGCGGTGGTGGATTTAGCAGTGGTTCATCTGGTGGAAGTGGTTCAAGAGGTGGCGGCGGTGCATTTTAATTTATTAAGGAGTGATTTATATGATGAACTTTGTTTTTTTAATTTGTGTTTTGCTCGTATATTTGATTTTTTCTTTCAATAAAATGGTGGATGGCAAAAATAAAGTTGATAATGCGTGGAGTCAGGTTGATGTTCAATTAAAAAGAAGATTTGATCTTGTTCCGAATTTAGTTGAAACTGTAAAAGGAGCTGCAGCTCATGAAAAAAATACTTTAGATGATGTTACGAGAGCTCGAAATAATTATTTGCAATCTCAATCGCCTGAAGAAATTATGAAGGCAAATAAACAAATGACTTCAGCTCTTACAAGATTATTGGCTGTAGCAGAAAATTATCCTGATTTAAAAGCAAATGTTGCATTTACTAATCTTCAGACAGAACTTTCAAGAATTGAGGATAAAATTGCATATTCAAGACAGTTTTATAATGACACTGTTATGAAATTTAACAAAACAATTTTGATGTTTCCAAACAATCTTTTTGCAAGTACATTTGGATTTAAAAAAATAAAATATTTCAATACAGACGAAAGTGAGCGAAGCACTCCTAAAGTTGAGTTTTAATTTAATGTATCAAATTTAAAATGATACGCAAAAAAAATACTGAAAGCTTATTTTGACTTCAGTATTTTTTTTATGCAAATGCTAGTTGTGATTTAATCAATGAATGATATAATAAATTATTATGGAAAGAGAAATGAGAGTTAATCAAATAAAATTACTAAGTGATGTAATGATTCATAAAATATCTGCGGGGGAGGTTATCGAGCGGCCCATATCAATTGTTAAAGAGCTTGTCGAAAATTCAATCGATGCAGGCGCAAAAATTATAACAGTTGAAATAAAAAATGGAGGTATAAATTTTATAAGGGTTACAGATAACGGGATTGGTATTCCAAAAGATCAAATCTTACTTGCTTTTACCAATCATGCTACAAGTAAATTAAATAATTTTGATGACTTCGAGACTTTGATGACTTTAGGGTTTCGGGGCGAGGCATTGTGTACAATTGCTGCTATATCGCAAGTTGAAATGATTACTAAAACTCAAAATGATATTCTGGGAACAAATATTAAAATTCATGGAGGAAAAGTTATTAGCCAAAATGAAATTGGTTGTAATGCGGGTACAACAATTATTGCTGAAAATATATTTTATAATACGCCGGCACGCCTTAAATTTTTAAAAAAACCGTCAATTGAAGCAAATTATATATCAAACATAATGAAAAGATTTGCACTGTCTAATCCGCAAATTTCATTTAAATTTATTAACAATGGGAAAATAATTTTTACTACAAATGGTAATGGCGATTTGAAATCAGCTTTGATGTATATAATGGGAAAAGATATTGCAAAAAATGTATTGCAAGTTGAAAACCAAACTGATAAATTTAGATTATCGGGATTTATAGCAAAACCTGAGTTTTCACGAAGCTTGCGTACTTATCAAAACTTTTTCATAAATGGAAGATATGTTAAAAACAATATTGTCTCAACTGCAATTGAAAATGCGTACAAAAATAGAATTATGGTTGGACAATTTCCTGTGTATGTTTTAAATTTATTAGTTGATCCAGGTTTTGTTGATGTAAACGTACATCCATCAAAAATGGAAATAAGATTTGCAAATGAAAATTTGGTTTATGATTTTATTTTTACTTGCATATTGGATACTTTTAAAAATGCCTCAAGTGAATTGTTGGTTGCAAAACCTAAAATAAATATGGAAAATGTCGTTGACAAGCAAATTGTGCAAACCGAAAATAAAAACTTTTTATTTCAAGAGAAAGAATCAGAATTTAAAATAGACAAACCTACAAAAAAAAGTGAAGATGTTATAAAGCAAATTGAAATAATAAATACTGGTGAAAGAAAGCAAAATTTAATTGTGGCTTACAAAATAATTGGTTGTATTTTTAATACATATTGGCTTATTGAACAAGATCAAAAAATTTTTATACTGGATCAACATGCTGCGCATGAAAGAATTTTATTTGAGAAATTAAAAAATCAATACGAAAAGGATGAAGTTTTTGCACAGCAATTACTTATTCCAATTGATTTGAGTTTAAATGAATACGACGCAAAAATTTTTCTTGATAACATAGAACAAATTAAAAAGCTTGGTTTTGATATTGAGAAAATTTCAAAAACAAGGTTTATAATAAAAGGAGTCCCCCATGATTTAAATAAATACATAAGCAGAGAATTTTTTATGGATATAATTGATTCATTAAAAGAGTTTAAATTGGATGATGAAAATAAAATACAACAAATAATGCAGAAAGCTTGCAAAAAAGCAGTTAAGGCTCATGACGATTTATCTTATCCTGAAATTAAAGAATTGATAAAAAGTATAATGGATGCAGAAAATCCATTTAATTGTCCACATGGCAGACCTACCATAATTCAAATTGAACAATCAGAAATAGAAAAATTATTTGGGAGAAAAAAATGAAACCGCTTATTGTAATTACAGGACCAACTGCTAGTGGAAAGACAAATTTATCTTTGTTACTGGCAAAAAAAATTGCTTCTCAAATAATTTGTGCAGACTCAATGCAAATTTATAAATACATGGACATAGGTACAGCAAAAATTCGCAGCCAAGAAAGAAAAATTATTAAACATTATATGATTGATGAAGTTGAGCCGGATGAAGATTTTTCTGTTGCTCAATATCAAGATAAGGTAAAAAAATATTTGGATATAATTTATTCAAATAACAGCGTACCGATTTTGTGTGGCGGCACAGGATTTTATATTAATGCGATTTTATACGATAATGATTTTTTTAATGAGCACAAAGATTTATCATTGCGAAATGAATTATATAATTTAACTAATAAGCAATTACAAGAAAAATTATTTGAGATAGATTTTGAATCTGCAAAATCTATTCATCCAAATGACAAAAAGCGAATGGTGCGAGCAATAGAATTTTTTTATCAAAACGGTCAAAAAATATCCCACCACAATTCATTGCAAAAGCAAAATGCAATTAATTACAATACATTATTTATAATTTTAAATTTGCCAAGGCAAATTCTTTATGAAAAAATTGAAGAACGTGTCGATAAAATGATTGAAGTTGGATTAGTTGATGAAGTAGAAAAGTTATTAAACATGGGCTATGATAAAAATTTGAATTCAATGCAAGCAATTGGCTATAAAGAAATTATTATGTATTTGCAAAAACAAATAAGTTTAGATGAAGAAATAAAATTGATTAAAAAAAATACACGCCATTATGCCAAACGTCAATTAACTTGGTTTCGTCATCAAACAAATGGAATTTGGATTGAAAAAAATGATTTTGCTAATGGAAACGAAATTAGTGATTACGTTTTTGAATTGTATCGAAAAAAATTTGAGGTGTAAAAATTATGACTAGCGGCTTATTTTCTGATTTCATGCAGGAAAATTTTAAAGTTAGCAAAAAAATCTTAGACCTTGGAAATACTGCGCTTAAAAATATTTCTAATGAGTTTGAGAAAATTGATTATATTGCTGAATATAATCAGATGAAAGTTTTAAATGCAATGCAAAAAAATAAATTGGGTCAGATGCATTTTAATTTTTCAACAGGATATGGATATGACGACGAGGGACGCGATATAACAGAAAAAATTTATGCCGATATTTTTCATGCTCAAGATGCTTTGGTGCGTACTCAAATTGTTTCTGGAACACATGCTTTATCTTGCGCATTATTTGGCAATTTAAAGTATGCCGACGAATTAATTTATGTTACAGGTGAGCCATACGATACTCTCAAAAGTGTGATTGGAATAAAAAAAACGACGTGCTCTTTAATTGAACATGGCATAAAATATAAACAAGTTGATTTAAATCAAGATGGCAATTTCGATTTTGACGCAATTAAAAATTCAATATCACCCAATACAAAAATAATTGCTATACAAAGATCACGTGGATATTCTTTGCGAAAATCAGTTTGTGTTGCACAAATAAAAAAATTAATTGAGTTTATAAAAAATATACGAAATGATATTATTTGCCTTGTCGACAATTGCTACGGTGAATTTGTTGAAGAATTTGAACCATCGGATTTTGGGGCAGATTTAACAGTTGGGTCATTGATAAAAAATCCTGGTGGCGGGCTTGCTAAAGTCGGCGGATATATTGTCGGCAAAAAAGAATATGTTCAAAACAGTGCATATCATTTAACTGCGCCAGGTATCGGCAAAGAAGTTGGTCCTTCGCTTGGACAATCATCTTCCTTGTTACAAGGACTTTTTTTTGCACCGCAAACTGTTTCTTGCGCAATGAAGACGGCAGTTTTTGCAGCTGAAGTTTTTAAACTTTTGAATTTTGAAGTTTTTCCTAAAACCAATGATTTTCGAACAGATATTGTTCAGGCAGTGAACATGAAGTCAAAACAGCAGCTTATAAAATTTTGCGAAGGTATACAAAAATCTTCGCCTGTCGATAGTTTTGTTTTGCCAAACCCTTGGCCCATGCCAGGCTATGATTGCGATATAATAATGGCGGCGGGAACTTTTGTTCAAGGCAGTTCAATTGAGTTTACAGCGGATGCCCCAATCAAACCGCCTTATACAGTTTTTTTGCAAGGAAGTTTGAGCTGGCTTCATTCAAAAAATGCTTTGCTTATGGCTTTAGATTGGATGAATAAATAAGTATTTATCCATTTAAATTTTTTAGTGTTAAAAATTTAAAATAGGCAAGAAAATATTTTATTATAATGGCTATTAAAAAAAATGTGAAATGGGGATAAAATAATATGTGTCCAGAATGTTATACGGATCAAAGCAGGGCAACTCCATTGATAAATCACGTGGTTTGTTTGAGAGAACACACGCAATATATATGCGGAACTTGTGGTCGCTGTATTTGCATTGAGCATGACCCAAAGCATGGATTACAGCGGTGGAATTTTCCATTTAAAACATTGGAAATGGCGAAACTATATTTACGAACAGCTGATTACACTATGAAAAAATCATGTGGTATTTATGAGATAAAAAATGAAACTGGAAGAATTTCTTATAAGATTTTTGCAAATATCGAAGCCTTACGGTTATTCTTGCAAAAGAATAGATGTAAAACATGTAAACATATGAGTCCAGTGTTCACATTTGGTGTGTATAAAGAATATGAAAAAACACAAGTACGAAAATTGGCAACTAGAGAAATAACAAAATATATGTTAGAGCGGTATTAATACAGGATTAATAAGGAACATAAATAAAATGTGCAAATGTGCAAAACAAAAAAATTGGATAAAAATTTATTAAACTAATAAGGACTAAATTCCATATTGAACAGAATTTAGTCCTTTTAATTTGCTTATTTAGTTTTAAATTTCTGAGTGAAAGATTTTTTAAATCTAAACAAATTTTCTAACTTTCACGCAGTTTTACAACTTTAGCGGCCAAACGTTTTCTGTCTTCATCCATACTTGCATAATGTTTTTTTGTTGTGTTTATGTCTTTGTGGCCTAAAATATCTGCTACCAAATATATATCACCAGTTTCACGATACAAATTTGTTCCGTAAGTACTGCGAAGTTTATGTGGAGAAATTTTTTTAAGCGGCGTAACTATTTTTGCATACTTTTTAACTAAATTTTGCAATGCTCGATCCGTTATTCTTTTTCTGTGCAATGACAAAAATAATGCATGTTCGTGTCCGTCAATTGCCTGAATATTTTCGCGCTGTTTCAAATAATTCAACAAAGCTTTTAGCACTTCATCTCCAAAATAAATTATGGATTCATTTCCGCCTTTGCGAATAATTTTTATACTGTTGGTATTAAAGTTTATATCATTTATGTTTATGCCGATGCATTCAGAAATTCTCATGCCTGTTCCTAGCAATAATGTAATAATAGCTAAATCACGAACTTTTGTTTTTTCATGGAATTTCATTTGGCGCTCGGTTAAATTTTTTCCATCTTCAACTTCATCTAATAATTTACTAACTTCATCAACTTCTAATCGCACAATAGCTTTTTCATGTAATTTTGGTAAATCAACAAGTTCAGCTGGATTAGATTTGATTTTACGTTTCTTATAAAAATAATGAAACAAAGTGCGCAATGAAGATAATTTACGTGCCTTGCCCTTTTCATCATTTTTTAACAAAATTACTTTTCCATCACGATTTTTTTCATAAAGCGAAATATATTCCATAAAATCTTCTATATCCTCAACGCTGATTTTGCCTAAATCATCAATTGACAACTCGTGCATTTTTTTATTTTTTATGCTGCAAATATAATCAAAAAACAATTTGAAATCGCTAGCATAACTTGTTCTTGTGCGATAAGAAATTCTATCGCTAATACCTTTGTAAAATTCCGACATAAATTGTGGCAAATCTTTTAACATTTGGCGTAGTCTAACAGTATTTTTAATTTTAATCTGTTCGTTATATTCCAAGCGTTACACCTCCTAAATATTTTTTACATATTTTAATTTAATTGAATAAATCTAGTAATATATGTAAATAATATGATTGAAGTCAAAAAGAAAGGAGCAATTAAAAATGTCAGATTTAAGTTTAAGTGAGTTAAATTCAATAAGAGAAGTGGTTACGTGTCACCAAATGACTTCTCACAAGCTTCAAGATTATAGTAATAAATGTAGTGATTCACAAATAAAACAAATGTTTGGGCAGGCAGCAGAAAAAGCTCAAGACAGTGCTAATAATTTAATTTCAATGATATAGGAGGAATTAATATGGATGAAAAAGAAATGGTGTTGGACGTATTAGCAGGATTAAAATCAAGTATCGCAGATTATTCAAAAATAATTACGGAATGTTCGAGCCCTGAGCTTCGCAAAACTTTTCAACAAATGCGTGATGGCGATGAAAAATTTCAATATGAATTATACAAAATAGCAGATGAAAAAGGTTATTATACTCCGTCGCAAAAAGCAAACAAAATTGAATGCGAGAATGTAAAATCATGTCTTTGCGGTTGCAATTAATAATTATAATTTAATCAAATTATTATTGCGAAGTATTTTTATAAATTCAATGACTCTAGAATAAACAGGTTCAACTTTATTGTTGAACATGTTTTTCATGTCTCGACAAATCTCGTATATATTTTTTTTGCCATCAATTTTGTCCCAAACAAAGCTACCGAATTCATCAAGCTCAATATTAAATTTATCAGGCGTTTTGCAAAATTTGCGAACAATTTTGTCTAATATGTTGTTGCGCAAAATAGTAATGACTACAAAATTGTTTTCGTTCACGCTCCAACTGTTTTTTTCATTTTTTATCGGAACTAAATCTAAAATATTTTTTTTGATTTTAATCACCTTGTTTTGAAAATTTTAAAGTGTCTTGGCAAAATATGTTTTTGTTGGCGGGAAGGTATTTTCAATTAAACTGGCTGTTTTTTTTGCATCTTCAAAATTATCGTAATATCCAAAGACTGTTGGACCACTTCCACTCATACACGCACCAAGTCCGCCATTTTTTATCATTGTTTCTTTTATTTGCGCAATAATCGGGTGTGAAGAAGTTACTATACTTTCAAATGTGTTATGGAAGTTTGCAGCAATAGCTTTGCGATTTTTAAATTTAATTGCGTTAATAATTTTTTTAGGATCTGACAGGCGCATGTCTTTTGCTTTAATCATTTTATATATTTTTTCAGTTGAGAGTGAAAATTTTGGTTTTGCAAGTAGAACATAAGTTTTTGGATGATTTGGAAGTCTGTGCAAAATATTTCCGATACCTTTTGCAAGTGCAGTGCCGCCCATAAAACAAAATGGTACATCTGCTCCATAGCGTTCACATATTTTATAAGCCTTGCATGTTGAAATTCGCAAATCAAATAATTCTATCATACCTTTTAAAGTTGCAGCACAATCTGCGCTTCCACCAGCAAGTCCTGCGCCAATTGGAATACGTTTAAAAAGTTTGATTCTAACGCCAAAATCAAGATTATATTCATTTATTAAATCTGAAGCAATTCTATAAACCAAATTATTTTCATCTTTAGCCAGCCAATTTATATTTGAAAGAATTTTTACACCTGGCAATCTAGTTTTTTCAATTTTTATGCTATCAGACAAAGAAATTGTCTGCATAACACTAGAAATATTATGATAACCATCAGGACGTTTTGATATTATATCCAATGTTAAATTAATTTTAGCGGGAGCATACAAATATATCTCATTCATCTTATTGCTCCTCGCCGTCAGGAATAAAAATGATTTCATTGGATTTAATAAAACCTAATTTTTCACGAGCTGTCTTTTCGATGTATTCATCAGAATCATAAGATTTTATTTGTGACTGCAATTTCTTTTGTTTGTCATTTTCTTTTTGTATGTCATTTAAAATTTGGTTAGCCTGATTATTTAGCTTCCGGTAATTTTTATACTGAATATAATTTAAAAATACAAACGCGCTTCCCATACAGATTAACAAAATTGGATAAAGTTTATGCCGGATTTTTTTTTTCTTTTGCATGATTTACCTCCGCAATGTTTTTGATCATATCTTTTTGAAAATTATTTTCAAATTATTTAATGCACCTTTGCTTTTTATTTTCGCATATCTATTTGAAATATACAAGTATTTTTTTATTGTTTTGGCAATCTTTATGAAATGTATCTTTACAAAATTCCAGGGAATTTCTATTATATTTAGCAATATTCTTATTGGATAGAGTATTATCCTTAGCGTATTTATTATAATCTTCATGATAAAATTTATCGTGCTGACACAAATATTTACTACAAATTTACTTAATGTCAGTGAATATAAAAGCATTCCAAAGAGTGCGCCGCCAATACAAAATCCACGTACCTGTCCCGAATTTTTACTTAGCATTATAAAAAACATTGCGACAGATATTGTTATCCAATATATAAAATCTTCAAGTTGGATAACAAAATTGTTGTGCCTAATTATTTTACGCATTGACTTTATCAAGTCATAGACAAATCCTGCTGATATACCAATTAAAATTGTCATCAAAAATAATTTTACCTGCGATACCATTGACAATATCATTTAATGCATCCTCGTTATTTAAATATTTTGCTAAAAAATGATGACTTGTTTTTATTCATTGCACCTTGCATTTCATAATGCAATCCATTTATTTCTCCATCTATGGCTAATTCTCCATCATCTAAATTTAATTTGTTTACATGCAAATTTCTGCCTTGTATTATTAATATTTCCATTTGTGTATCAACAATGACTGTTTCTTCATCAAATGATATTACGTCATTTACGCCTGTTATAAAAATATTTTCGCGATTATCCATCTTTATTGTATGATTTGTGTCTGCCATATCTATTTCCCCTTTTTTTGTTTATATATATTTTATATTTCTTATACCCATCTTTTATTACAAGCATATTTTCTTTTATTTAAAGGGAAGTAAAATAAAAATAATCGTTTTGAAAACCAAGAAAGAATTTATTTTCTAAGAATGTTTTCAAAAAAAACTTTATAAAAAAAATCTCAAGCATAACTTAAGATTTTATGGTATAAATTAAATATTTCATTTTTGCAAAAAAAATGTGTTGAACTTAAAAACAGTAAATCATTTTTTGTTCAACACATTACGTTTGATTATCAATATTACGAGAAAAAATTTATAAGCTTAATAATTTTTCTCCTATCTTATAAACATCGCCTGCTCCAACAGTTAAAATCAAATCATCTTTATCAACTTTTTCTTTGAGATAATCAACTGCCTCGTCAAATGTTTTAAGATAAATTGCATTGCCGCCAAGATTATTTATTTCATCTGCTAAATCTTTTGAACTTGTTCCATAAATATTTTTTTCACGCGCAGCAAATATATCAACCAAAATTACATTTTCTACATCGGACAAAACTTTTGCAAAATCATTTAAAAATTTTTTTGTACGCGTATAAGTATGTGGTTGAAACACGAACCATAATTTATTATGGTGCATTTTTTTTGCTGTTGCAATCGTATGTTTAATTTCATTTGGGTGATGTGCATAATCATCAATTACTTTTGCATTGTTAAAAAAGCCTTTCAATTCGAATCGTCTTTGTGCGCCATGAAAATTTTCTAAAGCATTTTTTATATCACTTTCATCAATTTTCAATTCAAATGCTACACTGATTGCTGCTAGTGCATTTAAAACATTATGATATCCTGGAACATTTAATTTTATTTTACCAAGCTTTATATCATTATTTACCGCATAAAATTCGGCACATTGATTTTCGTCATAAGTTATATCAATTGCTTGCCAATTTGAATTTTCTTGCCCAAAAGTTATTATCTTTTTATCAAGACCTTGCAATATTTCAATGCAGTTTTCATTAGTAATTATAATTCCATCGTCTTTTACATTGCGAGCAAACTTTGCAAATGATTTTTCCATTTGTGCCAAATCTTTGAAATAATCCGTATGATCCAAATCTACATTATTTATTACTCCTATGTATGGATAAAAGTTCAAAAAACTATCGCAATATTCACATGCTTCCATTACAAAATATTGTGAATCACCTAAGCGAAAATTTTCATTTATAGATGGCAAAATTCCGCCTATAAATATTGTAGGGTCTTTTTTTGCCTTTATTAATATTTCCGATATCATTGCTGTTACTGAAGTTTTGCCATGACTTCCTGCTATAGCTATTGAGTATTTATAATTTTGCATTATCATTCCTAATAATTTTGCACGATTTACCATTTCTATCCCAAGTTCTTTAGCTCTAATCATTTCAAGATTATCATCATGTATTGCAGCTGTATAAACTACTAAGTCAATTGATTCATCTAAATTTTTTCTATCATGTCCGATATAAACTTTAATATTTTTGCTCTCAAGGCGGTCAGTTATTTTCGAGTTTGTTCTATCCGAACCTGATACTTCATGATTTTTACAGGCTAAATATTCAGCTATAGCACTCATACTTATCCCACCAATTCCAATCATGTATATCTTTTTATAATTATCCAACATAATATTTCGCGCTCCCTTTTTTATTTTTGACTTTTAAATTATATCACACATATTGTATAAATATTTTTTGTTAATTTCATGAGAAAAAGTAAAAAAGATTATAAAAAGAAATGGCAAACTATTTTGTTCAAAAAAAATTCGATTTAGTTGTGTTTTTGAATACGTTTATGTTAGGATTATACATATCAATTACGATTAAGAAATAATAGTTAGCTAATTTAAAAATTATCACGTATAATTTTTATCATTATGTTCATTTATTGCAAAATCTTATTGTGCGCGATTTGAAGGTTAAAATTAGGATTTTTATGGAACATTCTAAATACACTTTTAATGATGCTTGTAATAACTGCTGTATTTCAAAATATTATTAAACAGCACCCCATTTGTTAGACAGTATAGTATACTAACAAATGGGGTGCTGTTCATTTTTGTTGATGTCTTTTTTTGCAAAATTATTTTATCCCAGTGTGACCGAAGCCGCCATCATTGCGTTTGCTTTCTTTTAATGAGTCAACAACTTCAAATTTAACTTGTTCAATTCGATTTATAATCATTTGTGCAACGCGATCGGAACGCGATATTTCAAAATCTTTTTCTCCTAGATTTATCATAATTAATTTTATTTCACCACGATAATCTGAATCAATTGTTCCGGGTGTATTTAAAAGAGTTATTCCATATTTTAATGCTAGGCCACTGCGCGGTCTTATTTGTGCTTCAAAATTTTCTGGCATAGATATTTTTATTCCTGTAGGAATTAATTTTATTTTTCCTACAGGAATTATTTGTGTTTCATGCACATTTGCATATAAATCCATACCGGCTGCATATTCTGTCATATATTTTGGGATTGGCAAATCTTTTGCGTCATCAGTTTGGCAAATACAAAACTTATTACACATTTTTAATTATCCTTTCAAAATCATATTCATTTTTACCAACAGCACTTATGCTTAAAGAATCAAGAACAAAAATTTGATCAATCAATTGATAAATTTGCTCGATACTAACTGCATCAATTTTATTAATTATTTCTTCTGGGGTGAGAATTTTATTAAAAGATATAATTGATTTTCCGAGACTGTTCATTCTGCTAGATGAATTTTCTAAACTCATTAAATAACTTGATTTTAATTGCTCTTTGGTTTTTGAGAGTTGTTGATTTGTAATTGGGTCAGATTTCAAATTGCGTATTTCATTTACAATAACTTCGATGCATTTTTCAACTTTAGTCGGATTAATTGCTGCATAGATTGTAAAAAGTCCGACCGCTTCGTATGCATAATTATATGAAAAAAGAGAATAAGCTAATCCATTTTCTTCACGAATTTTTTGATAGAGACGCGAGCTCATTCCTCCACCTAAAATTGTATTTAATAAAGCAATTGAATAATTTTCTTCCAGTGAAGTTTTTATTCCTGGAAATCCTAAACACACATGTAATTGTTCAATATTTTTTTGCTTGGTGGCTATGCATTTTGTATATTTTATATTCTCTGGAGTACGCGGGCAATTTTTATTTTCCATTGACTCAAAATATTTTTTGATTTTAGATATCATACTTGATGTTTCAAAATTTCCTGCAACAGCAATTACAATATTTTTTGGTGTGTAATTATTGTTGTAGTATGATTTTACGATTTGTCTTGTAAATCCTTCAACATTTTCAATTGATCCTAAAATTGGATAAGAAATTGAAGAACCTGACCAAACATTTTCATTCATTATTTCGAAAACGAGTTCCTCGGGCGTGTCTTCATACATATTTATTTCTTCTACAATAACTTTTTTTTCTTTTTCCATTTCGCTTTCATTAAATGTAGAATTCAAAAACATATCAGCCATAATTTCAAGAGCTTTATCGAAATTATTATCCAATATTCGTGTGTAATAGCATGTCATTTGTTTAGTGGTAAAAGCATTCATTTGTCCACCTATTGCATCCATTTGTTCAGCTATATCTTTAGCTGTTCGTTTTGATGTGCCTTTAAAGAGCATATGCTCAATGAAATGGGAAATGCCATTTGATTTTTGATTTTCGTTTTGCGAGCCAACTTTAACCCAAATTCCAAAACTTATAGAACGAACAAAAGGGATTGTCTCCGTCACAATTTTAATTCCATTATTGAGTTCGGTTACATTATACATTTTCAGTCTCCTTTTTTATTTGTATAACAAGAATTATAAATGAAGCCGTTGTGTTTTTCAATGCTTACTATTTTTAAGCTTTGTATAATGCTACGGTAATTGTGTCATCATAAATATAACTGTTTATTTTGATTGTGTAATCTTTGTTGTTGACAAATTTAAAATCTATACCACCGTATGCCGTAGCGGCATCCTTATCTTCCTGCACGTAGTAAACTTTTTTGGAATGCGAATGACGTTCCGTAACATCTAGGTCTGCTCCAAGAACTGCATTATATAAAGTGCTGCTGACTTGGCAAACTCCGCCTCCATATCCTTTTTTCTTTTTGCCTTTTACAAAAATCTGAGCCATTTTATATCCATTTTCTTTTGTTGTAGGACCAACAACATTATTATATGAAAAAGTTTCACCCGGTTTTATTTCCTTTTCATCAATAGCTTTTGCTGCTAGTCTTATATTTTCTGCACGTCCGAAACTTTTTTTATTAAATTTGGTAGTGAATTCAGAGATTTTTTCTTTTTCCTGCGTATCTGCTATTGTCGTTACAAAGTTATCATTTGTATTTTTATCAATGCGTTTACTGGAGAAAATAAAAAGTCCAAACAGAAATATAATTATTGCTACTGTATATTTTTTCATTTAGATTCCTTCTTTCATTTTTATAATTATTATTTGGATTAAATGATTTTATATGCATAAAATTTTGTTACTTTTTAGAAATAAAGCTACTTACTTTTCTTAAAAAAAAGAAAAGTAAACATAAGCGTCTATTTTATAGCCGCTTTATAAAAGAAACCAATAAAAAAAAGTGTGCATATGCACACTTTTTTATTAAAGTTTTTTATGAATCACTTTCAAAGGAACCTGTTTATCCTAGTTTTTTTTAAGCTTATCTTCAAAAAAACAATTTTCGTATAAATTTTGTAGAAATTGCGCATAAATAAATACTGATTTTGTTTTTTGACTTTAAATAAAAAAATTTTACTTGACAAATCTATTATATTTAAATATAATTAATGTCAATAAAGTTATTAGTCAGATATTGACGATATTTGACTAAAAAATGTATTTTATTTAGGAGGTATGTATATGAGTAACAAAATGTTTCAAAAAACAGTAAGTCTAGCAATGTCAATGCTGCTAGTCATTTCGGGGGGGGCATTT
>CAMTJU010000020.1 GCA_947073045.1 uncultured Clostridia bacterium
ATGAATTTCCAATGCGTCTCTGCCTGCACCCTTGCTAAAAATATTTGTTTTGTTGATTAATTTTGTTTCTAAAATTGTTCCATTTGCAAATTTAATATTGCTCATTTTATTGCCTCCCTAAGTAATTATTTTTGTACCCCATGAATAAACTTTTAAATTTGAAGATGAATAAATTTTGTTTATAGTAAATGTTGTGCTTGGATTGTCACCATTTCTTATTCCAAAAGCTAAATTTAATGGAGCAGTTCCAGCTCCAAAATTTGGTGTCATAGAAATAGTACCGTTATAGTATCCAGTGCTAGAGCTTGCACATGACCAATCATCGGTACCTAATGACATACTAAAACCGCCGCTACTAGTTGATATTGAGTAATCTGCATATAATGTTTCACCAGATTCAATTGTGATATTTTGTAAACTTGTAATTTCAAAGCGTCCGTTTGTTGTAGAATTTATAGTAATACTTATAGTCCCGTTGGAATTAGAACGAGCACTGTATGAACTGAAACTATTGCGTTTAATTTTCCAGTCAAGAAAAATTCGCTGCCACACAATTGACCATGTACCATCATATTTTTTTTGCACAGTTGAACAATCACTCCACGCCCCATTAACTCGTTTTTTGAGCATAGAAATATTTTGCCATGAGCCATTAATTTTCTTTTTTAACATACAATCACCACGCCCATAATGAACCATCAGGTGCATTTGGTTGAGAATCTTGTACATAAACTGTGCCGTTGGAAAAAACTAAACGCCCGTTATGTGTATACATTGATATATTACTACCAATAACAAATTTCAAGTCATCATCTCTTTCTGAAAACATTCCTGTATTATATGCACCATCATTTTGAAATGAATAGCCATTATATAAGCCTTGCCCTGCTTGATGTAATTGCCCTGTTTTTGAAAATGAATTTGCATGATAACCGTCTAATGTATCGGCATTTATACTATCGCTTGATGAATAAAAAGTTTTCCAGCCTTGCCATTGAGTACTCCAAAAAGCATTAAAAAAGTAATAGCCATCGGCGGCAGCAGTTACATAAATTTCAGACCCATCATTATACAAAACAGAAACAAGCCACCAAGGGGTATTATTAGAATTAGGGGTATTTGTACAATTTATTGCCATAAAATGTCCTGTTGTATCAGCTGGTAAGTTTTTAATATAAGTTAACAAATCAACCTTTGAACAATTAGCAATTTTAAGTCTTAAATTTTCCCTAGCTCCATAATAACTAGTAGCGCCTGTGCCACCGTTTGAAATTGGAACGGCGCCGCCTGAAACATTGCTAAAATCTGAGTTCAGCTTGTCACTCAAAGCTTCGTCAATGATATCAGCATTATCATTAAAATCATCAATGTTATAAAAGTCGGTTTGAGCCGGCTTTTTTAAATTATAATTTTGCGTATAATCCGCCATTATAATACCTCCTCACGTAATTGTTTATGTGAAAAAACAGACATTTGGGCGTGCGTTTTGTTTGTAAAAATTTTGTACTGATTATATAAAAGAGCCAAATCAACAAGAATATTTGCAGGAACAACGCGTTTTAAGAGTTTTTCAACCTCTGAAAATTGTTTTGAAACAGACAAAGCAATTCGAACAATTAATTTGTATTCATTAGCTTCGAGCTCCATCGTATAGCCATTTTTGCCACATAAAGTTTCAATCATATTTTCAAGTTGTGTGTACGTATAAGGAATATCTGCGTTGATGTATGCGGCTATTCTAAAACGCCTGTCATCAAGTGTATCTGTGCCCATTGGCGTGATGTTTAAGATTTTTTCCCAGCGATTGCAACCTGTTTCATCTAATGAGTTTATAAATTGATTGTCAAAAATTTTTTGATGTGATTCCCACAATTGATTTAATTGTGGATTTTCGCTTGTTGCAATACTTTTAAATTCTGCAGTTTTTCCAACAACTTTTGGAAGATAATCTAAAATATCAACTTCACGCAATATTTGTCACCTGCCCCAAAATTGCAATTGAATCAGAATCTAAGATAAAATTTTCTGCTACGTTATTAATTTTTGTATCCGCAATATCGATAATTCCGTCAACGTCCAACAGGCGCGTTTCAATCTGTGAAATTCGTACAATAAGATTTTCATAATCCGCCCAGGTTTGATTTAGCTCATGGAAATAATTTTTAATAGTGTTTTTTATATTCGATTCGAAATCCGCCTAAACAAAGCCGCTTTGAAGTGTGAATTTTGATGTAATATTTAGGACTGTTTCTAGAACACCCTCGACTGTCACAACATGTCCAATGGGTGCAATACCAAGCCCTTGTCCTTGATTTTGAACGGGGTCAATAGCAGTTTGAACACTATTAATTAATTCATCTGAAGGTTTTTGAAACTGTGAGTCCAAAATTACAAGCTTAACCGTACCACCGCCGCCCCACGTTGGATAAACTTTTACGCTACCAACGCCCGGCAGTTCATTTACCTTTTGTTTATAGTCCGTGACGTTGCCACCAAATGTTTGATTATCGAGGCTGGCGAAATATCGGGCACGAAAATCTTCCGTGCTTTCTTCATCTTGTCCGGGGATTAAAATTTCTGTGATTTGTGCATATTTTAAGCCTTCGATGTAGTCAATTGGGATTAGTTGGCCAAATTGAAAATTGGCATCAGCACCCAATTCTTCACACTCTAATTTATAAATGCCATCTGAAATTTTTTCAGTCACTGCATAATTTAACTCACCCAGTGAAAAACGCTCACCAATCGAAATTTCAAGAGTTGTTGGAGTAAATTCACCTTTTACGATTGCATTTGTTGCATTATATGGTACAATCCCGCGCTCTGCTGCTCTTTTTATCAGATTTTCACGGTTTGCAGTATCTGCAAAAGTTTCATTCAACACAACATCCAAGTTTATATACATGTTTTGTAATTCGACAGCGGCAGGTGCAAGCGCGTTATAAATGATTGAGGCTTGACGTTTGTCCAAATCATTTGGGACTTTTGCAAGCATATCATCCAAAATTTTTTCATACGTGTAGCTTTCAAACATTAAATTTTCACCTGCCTTTGTTCTTCAAAATCACCAAAATTTGTTTTGACCAAAAAATAAACCGTGATGGTTTTTTTCCCAAATTCAAACTCAAAATTTTCGACTGCTTTAATTCGCTCATCCTGTATTAAAGCCTCCGTAATACGTCGCTCAATTTCTGCCGCCGCATAATTTTTCTCACAACCAATCAAGTCTGAAAATTCAACGCCGTAATCCCAGTCATAAATCAAATATTCGTAGCGTTCGGTATTCAAAATTAAGTACACGGCTTGCTTGACAGCATCGAGATTATTGACAAAGCCTCTAAAATTCTCATCCTGATAATTTAATTTAAATGTGAAACTGGGTTGTTCAAAAACTGCAAAATCATTTTGTATTGCAAAATTTGATTTAGGTATCATTTACGTTCACCAGCCTTGATAAAATTAAATATTTCTGACCAGCTTGAATTTTTGCAGGTACCAATTTTTCGCCAGCTGTCAAGGCGTTTTTAATTTCAATTTCTTTTTCTTCTTCATCAATCAAAATTTTAATTTTGTAATCAGTAAATTCACGCGGTACAATCAAAAATGCACTAGAAAGCGTTAATTTTTGCTCTAAATTGATTTTTAAAGGCTCAATATTTAAGACTTCACCAAGTACAATTTCAATCGGTTTAGAGGTGTTTACGGCATCGAGTGCGGCAATTTTGATTGTTTCTAACAAATTGCTTATGTTTTATCACTTCTTTTGTTCTTCCTTATTCTTTTCTTGAAAGAAAAGAATCAAAAGAACTTTAATAAAAAAAATCATGCTATACATGATTTTTTTAGTTAGTTTCTTTTCATGAAGCTGCTCCGAAAGGAGTAGCTTATGCTTACTTTTTCTTTTCTTAAAGAAAAAGTAAGTGTCAAACAACAAAACTATTTTTGCGCAAATTTAGGCTCATTGTGTGGAGATTATTAGAAAATTCATGTGTTGCTTTTTCGATAAACATATAGTCATTTAAAATTAAATCACCAAGGTTTAAGGCGACAAAGATGGAGCTACCGGCAAATGCGCGCAAATCTCCAAAAGCATTATTGATTGTCAAATTTCGCTGGACGTTGTTGTACAAACTGAGCATGGCGGCAGCTTTTGCATTTGCGTTTTCATTTCCATTAAGTTTTTCAGTCAATTGCAAAATGCCCCAGCGATTGATATTTTCAGCATCTTGAGCCGTGTAAAATTCACGCTTGTTTGTTTCTGTATCATCTGCGTAAAGTTGGATACGGTTGTAAGTTTGATTGTCAATGTCAGTTTTGTAATCAAAATTTTGTGCGCTGTTTGAATCAATAATAAAATCAGTTGGAATGAGCATATTGGCGGCATTTTTGAGTGTCAATGAACCAAAATTGTCATAGAGTACAAATATTTGATTGCGGTTTAAGAGCGTGTCGTTGAGCGCGTTTTGGATTATATCAAAAAGTGTGGAATTGTCTTCAATCTTGCTTGCAATTTTGTAATTTGTACTTTCAAACTCTCCGACTTGCAATAAAAAATCGCTCGCAATCATGCGAACGATTTCGTCAGCCGTCTTATTTTCATAGACGTAAGTATGTTTATTTTTTAAATATCTCAGCTGGTCATATGCCACAACTGAAATATGTTGCTCTTTGTCACGAGATTTTGAAAATACATAGCCGCAAAAAACATTTTGGTTATTGTATCTAAAAATTACTTTGCTACCTTCATTGAAATCAATGATACTATCCTTTACGACCGTGAATGTTAATTTGCCGGCTATCCCTTTCCTTTCAGTTGACCATGTAATTTTATCTTTGACTATTGGCACGTAAATTTTGTTGTTGACGTTGTTATAAATATAAATTTCAGTTTCATTTTTTATGTTCAACACCGCCTTTTTTCTTGGTTTATAACCCTTTTGTGTTAAAATATTTTAGTTGTCACCAGCCTAGTCGGACAACGATTGGAGGTGTTGACTTTGCACAGTATCGTTTTGTTGCTAATCACATTATAAAATATAGATTAGCACAAAGTCAAGTATGTCAAAATTTAAACAATTTTATGCTGTCTGTCGCAGCTGACATAATATCACACTATGCATGCAAGTGGCTTGACAATAAACCCATTAAAAAACTTGCAGTTCCCGCTGCAGGTTTTTGGTGTTCACGTTGAATTTTCCTTTTTATTGTTGCCAATTACATTATAAAACAAAGATTAGCACAAAGTCAGGTATACCCAATCAAAATAATTTTAAAACCTGCCCAACAGTCAGAAAATTTGGGTTAGTGATGTTGTTTAAAGTTGCTAATTCTTTATATTTGGCACCATCACCAAGATATTTTTTGGCAATATTCCATAAGGTATCACCTTTTTGAACTGTGTAAGTTTTGGGTATTTCTTTGTCTGAATTTCTAGCAGTTTTTTTTGTGGCAGTTGTATTGTCATCAGAATTTTGCTTAATCTCAATGTTTTGAGTTGCGTATTCTTTGTATTGCTTCAGTTCAATTTTGAAAGTAATATCAAGACCGTTTGAAGCATCCTCTAAAATTTCGTAGCTTTCGAGAGTTACACTCATGTTGGTTGAAAATTGTTGTTTACCGCTTAAAACTTGGCGTATGACAGAAAATTGAAATGGTTTTAGATTTGTTTTGAGATTTTCAAGCAATGGTAAATAATATTCTGGTGATTGAGCTTCTCGTGCAAATGGATATGAAGTAGCTACAGGCACGACAAACTCAAAACTTATTTCTGAAAGCCCCGGCAGTTTTAAAATATTAACTTCACAGGTGTTAATGAGCTCAATTGTGCTGTTTTTGTTTTTAATACTGACCTGCAATTTTTCAGGTGTAATAGGCAATAAAACACCATCCAGATAAAATGAATACATTAGGCATAAACCCCCTCGACTTGCGTTGCGAGTTGCTCATTGAGCTTTTGCGTTAAGACGTTTACAACTCCATCAATGTCCATATTCGACGCAATCGAATTATTATTTGTCATATCGACTTTGATTTGCGCGGTAGTAAATTTGTTGATTGTGTCACGCTCAGCTAAGTCACGCAGGTATTGTAAATCCTCATCGGTTGCAGATAGTGTATCATTCAAAGCCCCAGTATTTGCAGCGGTGTCAGCCGTGTTATCTTCAATGTTATCAAATTCTGTGCCTAATTTACCGCCAAAATCTGTTGTAATATCACTGAATTTTTTGCCTAAATTTGCACCCCAATTGTAACCGGCGTTGTATGCGTCATCAAGACCAATAATGGTCATTCGAGGAATATTTATATAATCATCAGTTTTATATTTTTCTGCAAGATTTCTATTTTCTTGTGCAAGATTTCTTAAACTAGTAGTAACAGATTCAATATGATTAAATTCTGTACCTTTAAGGTCGTTGAAGCCAAAAATACCAACTGCTTTATTCCATGCCCTAATGATAAAATTGATAGCATCAATCATTGCGTTGGCAATATTAGTTGCAGTGTCGTCAAAACCAGATGTAATATCTGCACAAACATCGTATATATATGCCAGTAAATTTGCCAAAAGAATCATTATCGACCTGATTGGGTGTTTGAAAGCATTTACAAGCCATTCAACAAAAATGGCAATAAAATTCCATACATAAGCAATTGTATCCCAAATAACCGCTCCAAACATAGCAATAGCAGCGCAAATAATGCCTAAACCACTTACGCTTTTACCGGTCATTTTTTGAATAACTTTAACTAAACCATTAAATGCAGCAATGGCAGCGATAACTATGAGCCATACACTGTTTAAACCTAATGCAAAAACTGCAAGACTTGCTGCGGCAACCGTAAAGGCTAAACCTATCTCATCCCAATGGTCTTGTAGATATTTAACAACTTTACCGGCAACGTTCATTATGTCATTCAAAACGTCAATAATAACTTTGAATGCGCCTGTAATACCCATAACAATTGTTTGGATTTGCGGCAAATTATCTTTTAGTGTCTTGAAGAAATCGGTTATGCTGGGTGAAAGCTCTTGACCGACAGTTTCCATCATGTCTCCCCATGCATTTTTTAATTGCGTAATCTGACCGCGCGGCGTATTACTCATGACGCCGTATAAATTTGCCCATGATTCTTCAATAACTTTATTAATTGCAATAGCCTTTTGCATGTCTTGGCTCATATTTTCGTAATCCTTGCCCAAAACTTCAATGTATTGTGATTGGGTTGCCGTGCCGGAAATAACGGCTTTTTGCGCCTCGGTAAATTTAAATCCTTTTTTACTCATTGCATCATATGAACCGGTCATAATTTTACCAAGATTTGTTGCATAATCCACCATGCCGTGTGCATCAACTTCATTGCCATTTGACATACCAATTGCATAATCTGACAGCGTATCCATCATAACCTGTATGGCATCTTTATCGCTCATGTAAGTGGCAAATTCAGCGGCACCGGCAAGCATAGCTTTATCGCCAAAAATACCACGCTTTTGAATTTGAGAGGCCTTGTTTTTGATTTCATCGAATGCACCTTCGGCAGCTCCCATATTTTTTAAAACCACTTGCAGTTGCAATTCTGCATTAGCCTGAATCTGCGCCGCCTTTATGCTATTTTTTATAAAATCTATACTTTTTTTAACAGCAGCAATACCTGCAAATGCTGCAACAAAACCTTTGATTTTTGTTGAAAGGCTAGAGGCTAAATTTGAAGACGCCTGAATTGAGTCAGAAAATTTTTGTTGCTGCATATTAGCTTCTTTTATATTTTTTTCTATGTTATCATAGTTTTTTGTGATTTTAGTGAGTGCATTATTGGCGTTTTTTATAGCGCTCGTGTCCATCATATTGTTACTTGCAGCGTTTAATTTGTTGCAGTTATCAACGGCGGTATCCAAGACTTTATTCATCTTGCTAATAACCGGACTGGCTTTGTCAGTTATTTTGATACTGGTTTGAATATCGGCCATTTTTTTTCACCTCCGCCGGTTTTTCTTTTTAAGCTTTTGTGCTTCTTTTTTTTCATTTTCAATTTTTATATCAATACACGCAATAATAAAAGCTTTTTCGTATCTATCTAATTCAACAAATTTTGAGGGCAATATTTTAAATTTATGCAGGCAGTAATACGCATAATTGCTGTCTACATCACCCCAATTTATTAGTTTTTTGCTTCATCAACCAAGTCTTGATTGGATTTATCAAAGCCACAGATTTCCTGAATTTTAGCTAAGTAATCTGCATATTCACCAGGCAAAAGCATTGCCTTTAAAAGTTCATCTGCGGACATTGTGCCATAAGAATCCTGTAATGCAGCATCATTTAAATTTGGTACAACTGTACATGCAGCACCCAAAAGTCCAATGTATTTATTGGTATCGATTTCCTGTGTAAATTGATTGCGCTTGCCAGGGATTGGATTTTTGCGTGTTGCTGTGCGTCTTAATTCTTCATCTTCCTTTGAGGTTATAGCTTTTATTTCCCACTCAATCGGTTTTTTCTTATCATCCAAAAATCTTTCTGAGGCCACGTATTTCACATTTTCGTTTTGTATTGCATTCTGTTTTAAAAAATTTTTCAAGTCCATGTTTTTTCTCCTCTATTTTTTTTTATTACTTTCTTGAAAGAAAGTAATCAAAGAACTTTAATAAAAAATCTCAAGCAATACGCTTGAGATTTTTATTTAAAAGTTTTTTGCTTCTTTTTTTCAAAAAAGAAGAATGATTTTATCAGTTCATACCTGAAAGCATACTAAATTTTTCAGGCATTTCCCAATCATCAAAAGTACCTGAAATGTCTTCACTCAAGATTTCTTCATCCGCGTTAAATTTGGTTAAAATGCCACCTTCCATCAAGCAATTTTTCAAGATAATTGTTTGACGCCCAACGGTGGCAGTTGGGTCAGAATTTGTTACTTGAATATCAAAATACACCATTTCGCCACTATTTTTAAAACGGTACAAAATTTCACGCAATAGCGATTGATTAAAATGTGCTGTGCCGCTCCATGTACCACTACCACCAACGGCTTTATGACCCTTTGAAATTTGACCTAAAATGGGTACATCAACAATATTCATTTCATAACTAGCTTCAAATTCGTAAAGCTGCATGAAATTGTAACGGTTGCCGTCGATTGTTATATAGCATTCTGCAAGTGAGCCGCTTATTGAATCTTTTGCATTCATCGTATTTGCCATACTTATCACCCCTTAAGCTACCACGCATTGCATGTATAATTGAGCCATGCAATTTGTAGGCGTAATTTTGTCAAAAACAACAACAGATTTTTTATTTGCACCAGGCGCAATTGTAACATCTGCACTTTCGAAATTTTCAATTGCGCGCAATGTCTGTAATTGTTGGTGATGCGATACAATATCATTCCATAATGAAATGCGCCCGCTGTTGTCATTAGGAATAATTCCAAGATAACGCGTGTTAAAAATCACTGCAATATCATTTGCAATCTGGTCAAGTACTCTGATTGTTTGATTAGACTTAAAATCATCACCTTTTTCATCTGTAAAGGTAGTTAAAGTGTTTATGTCCTCTAAAACTCGAACATCGTCATCGACTTTATGGAAGATAAATTTACCGGTATCAATTGCATTTTCAAGCTCTGCTTGCGTGTAATCAACGTCAACATCAAATTCACCGTTGTAAGTTTTGTTTGTGTTGGATTTGTTGATTTCACAACCAGCACTTGCACCAGTTACCCAGTACACAAGACTTGCGTCAGTGTTATTTTCAACCGATATAATACCCTCGTAATCTGCCACTTCGTATTTGTGTAACACACACTGAAATTTTGCACCCATATCATCACGCATGCGTTTTGTGAATGTAACAAAGAGCTTTTTAACTGCTTCAGTCGTATTAGCGCAACCGATTGTGTTGAATGAATACGGCTCAATTTTGTTCAAAAACTCACTGTAATTTTCAGTGCCTATTGTTGCATTAGTACCGTTTGTGAATGTAACAGTACCGGCTTCTAACGCAACATCTGCTGTCCATGTAACAAAATCATTGTCTTGCAAAAGATTTGTTGTTGCACTTGCGCCTGTTATGTCCTGAGTGTCAATCGTAGCTGTTTTGAGCAATGTTTTTACGTTATATCCGGTTGTATTTTCACCATCGGTTATTTCTGTCACAACAATTTTTAAATCATTGCCGCGAACACCTGAATATTTAGCGCTTGCGTACTTGCAGGTTGCTTTTGTACCTGTGCCGAGCCTGTAAGCATAAAGTATTTTGGTATTTAAAAATAAATCTCTCAAGCATTTTAATTTTTCATCTGAGTAATCATAGCCAAAAATTTCGAGTGATTTATTTTGAAAATCTTCGTTTGTAACTTTAAAAATCTCTCCTTCAATGCCCCAATCTAAAATTAAAGGCATTGCTGCATATCCGCGCTCTGAGAGTGCGTTATTAGCGCGCTTTGCGGATACAAAATTTATATAGCTTCCAGGCAATTTTTTGTTTTGCGTTGCCCATGCTCCGCCTCCTAATGCCATTTAAATCATCCTTTCGTTTTTATTTTTGTTTCATAATTTTGCATTAAATCTTTTTGTTCAATATTCTTTTGCAATATCAAGTTGTAATCAACAAAAAAATGCAATACGTCATCGACAATTTCATAATGCATATTTATCCCACGCAACAAAGCACCGTCGTTAAGCTGGATGTATTCGAGTTCATCAAACAAAATATCAGCAATGCGTCGAAATTCATTTTTGAGCTCATTTTCTGACGTGAAAAAATGGATATCGAAGGAATTATCTGACTTATAACGATTAGCGACAAACTGCTTTCTGTTTGAGCTTATAAGCTCAATATAAAAACAGGGCTCTTTTAAAAATTGCTCGACATTTTCTGAATAAATCGTATAATCAGGTCCAAATGTCTCAAAAAGTTTTGTGCTTATGCCATTGATTATTTGGGTTTCCATTTTTCTAATGTCTCCTTCATTGCTTTTTAAACCATATTTTGCGCGTAATCATTAGCAATTTTTTCGACTTCATTGCGCGATTTTGTGAGTATATAACGCCCCAAAACAAAACCGACAGTTTTACCATTCTTAACAATGCGATGCCCATATTCAACATATGGGGCATATTCGACTTGATTAAAAACTGTTGTCTGATAGCCATTAGGGATAATCATTCCTTTTGCTCTCCAACCTTTTTTTAATGTGCCGCTTTTTTTGCCGCTTTTTTTATTGTATTGACCGACCGGTGTTTTTTCTTTTGTCAGTTTTATCAGTTTTGCAGCTAGACCATTTGCAACTTTTTTGCATGTGTCATATTTGAGTGTTTCATCGAGCTTTTTTAGTTGTTTTTGAAACTGTATAAGCTGAGAAAAATTTGCTTTCATATTGATTACTCCTTTTTACAAATCTCACGCCCATTTTTGAAATAATTCAAGCTGAATTTCTTGGTGGTTGGAGTGAACGGCAGGGGTTGAGCTTTGTTTGTAAGAAGTTGTGCGATTGTTTTGAGTGACTGTAATTTTACAACCTGCTGGTATTTTTATATCAGGCGCCAAAAACAATTTTATTGACTGTGCAACACTTGACACAACTTCATCGCTGGCAGCTCGTAAACTCGAAAAAGACAGACGGCATGGAATATCTGTAAAAATATCAACATCACAAAATTTTGTTTGTTTTGTTTCAGTATCAAAAAATTGTTGATGCTCGGTTATTGTGCATTTGCCAATATATAACCTCTCAATTGCATCTTTGATTGAATTTACCATGCCAGCCTCCGAAATTTGTACAAATATTTTTTGTTATCTAGCAAGCTTTGAATTAATCCATCAAGCTTTTGTAATGCATCTTGTGTGTTTTCCGTGGCATAACTTACGCTCGTATCGCCCTCTGAAATTGATTTGATTGCCACAGAATTTAAGTCAATATCATTCAAATTTATGTTGCCAGTTGATTTTTTTTCAAGCAAAAATTCACCACAAACCATGTCTATAGCAACATAAATTAATTCATCAGGTAGTTCTTGGATATTACAAAAGTTTAAAATATCAAGTTTGATTTTTTCTAAAACAAAACCCAACGCATATTCATCGTTGGGCTTTAAAATATATCCAAATGATTCCAGCCGTTTAATCACTGATTCAATGTCAAACTGCATAAAATCACCTCTATTTACTTTCTTTTTTCTTTGTTGGTGTTTTTATTGTCTTTGTTTTTTCATCGCTCATACGCTCATATTTTTCATTTTGCGAGAGCTCTTTAATTTTGTCAGAGTTTAAAACTTCCCACACCATTCCCGTTTCTAAATTTTTGAATAGCATTGGCTTCACTCCTAAATTAAGCTATTTGGTCTCTCAACAGTTAAAACAGCTAATGTTTCCGGTCTTACAACTTTTGCTCCGTAAACGTGCAAGCCTTTTACAGCATCGGAAAAACGTTTTTCAGGTCTGTAAGCTTCAACTTCAACGATTTGTTCAGCAAATGAAATTGTTTGTTCATAGCCTGCCATGATTTTAAAGGTGTCTTTTGATTCGCCTGTTGCTGCTACGTTGTTTGAAACGTAGATTGTAAATCCTGCGGCGCGTCCTACTTCACCATTACGTAAAACATTATCAGCCGTTGTTGTTCCTGCTTGTACAAAACGATTATCTAATAATAAAAGTGCATGATACCACGCAGGCACAACTATCCAGCGACCAGCTTTTGTTACATTAGCTTCATCAAGCTTTAATCCAACTTTTACGAGTGTATTATATGCATCAGTTGCATTGCTAAAACTTGTTGGTGTTGTGTCTGAGCCAATGCAATTTGCTGCCACTGCTTCAGTATAAAAGCTTGCTATATATTGGTCACAGACATCTGCCAATGCATATGATGCTTCTTTCATTGCCTCATCCATGACTTTCGGCTGTTGCTGTGCTTTATCTACATCATCGATTTGGAAGTTGAAATATTTCCCTTGATTGATTAACAAAATCCTTTGTGCATCCGTGAGTGTTTCTGGTGCGTTTATATCAGTGTTTTTTTCATAATCTCCGATTGTAACACGACCGATTGAATTTATTTTTACCTGGTCACCATAACCTTTGATTTTACCTTCGTAATTTCTATTACAAAGTCCTACGAATACATGATTTTTGTTTAAATTCTCAAGCAGTCTTGCGCTCCACACTTGTGGAATAAAATTATTTAATGACATTCTAAATTCCCCCAGTTATTTTTAGTTATTTATTACTTTTTTCTTTAAAAAAAGAAAAAAAGTAATCAAAAAAGAAATTAACTAAAAATCACGCATTGCGTGATTTTTTATTTGGTTTATTTTGTTTACTTTTCTTTTTCTAAAGAAAAGTAAAACTAGCCTTTAATAGTTCCCTCTTTGAGGGCGACAGAAATCGTATCCCAATTTTTGTTTATCCAATCAGGATTGTTTTTATTGGCATCAAATGCTGCCTGGTCAATAAAGCCTGTTTGTGTATCGCTTTTTTGAGCAGGTGCCACGCCTTTTAATGTTGATTGGCTTGTGCCAAATAAAAATTTTGTATCATCGGATTCCACTAGCTTTTGTATTTGCTCTGAAAGTCCAATAACCATACCTTGTTCATCTAAATTTGCTTTTGATAAAAATTCAGATAAAAGAGGTATTATTACTTTTTTGTTTCTTGCATTTGCACTTGTAAGCGCTTTTTCAACTGCATTATTGATTTTGATTTGTTTAAGCTCATTTTGATATTTTTCATTGTTTGTCTTATTTTCGTTTTGTAGTGTCTCAATTTGAGCTTTCAAATCATCAATATTTGCTGTTGAATTTTTTAATTTTTCTAACTGCTCATCTCTTTGTTTAATGTCATTTTCTAAAGCCTGAATTTCTTTCACTTGTGAAAGATTACTAGCTTTTAATAGCTCTACGTCCGCGCCGTATTGAGCCATTATTTTATCAATGACATCATTTTCAATATTTAAGCTTTTTAAAAAATCTCGTTTCATTTTATTACCCACATTACGATTTTTACGCCTTTTTCTTGGCTATGGTAAACAGTTTTACGCCGTGTTCAGGGCACATAAAAAGCACTTTAGATTTTGACTAAAGTGCTTTGATTTAATAATATAGTTTAAATTTTACATAGCTAAAGGTTTTTCAATTTCTACAAATACACTTGCTATGTCATCATAGCTTATTTGGTCAATTTCTACATGTCCATCTTTCTTAAATATTTCAGCTATATAATCCTTATCTTTTTTTAAAACTTCCGATATTTTGGCTAATTCACCTGATTTTAATTTTACTTTATCGCATTCACTTATATTAATCATTTTTATCGCCTCCTAATCAACATGTATCGTTGTTAATCTAATTTTTCCTGTTTTCCTCTCATCTATCCAACCAGTAAGTACTTTTGCTGTTTTTCCATTTTCACCTTTTATCTCTAATATTACTTCATAAATATTTCCATAACCCTTATCGCCTTTTAATTTTGCAGGATATTTTGAAATATTATTTTTTATATTAGCTATAAGTTTATTGACATTTGAAAGATTATACCCCAAAGCCAATTCAAAAGCAGTTGTTTTATCAGCATCTCGATTTGGATTCAGTGCATATTTAGTTAATTTTTCCTCAGGTATAACAGCATTTTCATAGTTAGGAAGTAAATTCATAATAATCTCATTAGTATTTTTCATCTTTGATTTAATTATACTCTCATTAAAGTTTTTATTCAAGTTTTCATTATTCAAAAATTTCTGTCTCCACTGCCGATAAGTCATATCGCTTGGCACTTCAACATAATTACCATCCCTATCACGCGCTGCACGATAGCTTTTAATATCTCCATCAATATCTCCATCAATATCTTCAGGCAAAACATCACAACGGCAATTAGGATGAAATGGCGGAGCTGTAACACCGACCTCATATAAACTCATTGGTATTTTTTCACCTTCACGAAATGAGCAATCTGTACATGTTGTTTTATCAAGCGTAGCTGAAATACTAAAATATTCGACACCTAATTCTTTGAACGCATCCTTTTGACTTTCAGTTGCAAAAAATGCGGACTCGGTCATGACTAAACGACCAGCCTTATATTTTGAAACATTGAAATCATTTGCAATCTTATTAATCAATTTTTGAGGTTCATCGTTTCGAATAAGGGCTTGAGTAAAATCAGTATTCAATTTTTGTACTAATTCAGGTCTGTGCTGTCCCCATACTCTTTTTGAAAAATTTGTGCCATCTTGAGACCATGGTCTTAAAATAATTTTATTAATCTTATCAGCGTCCAAAATTGCAAATGAACTTGCAACGCCTGTGCCTTTTTGCAACTCAAAAATTGTATGATAGTATCCATCCTCATAAATTTGACGCGTTAAATTATCTAACCCATCAACTTCATTGCCCATCAAACTTTCAACCTGCTGTTGCATCTGTAATTTCAAAGCTTCAAGGCGTGTCACACGATAACGAATTGACGCATTTTCAAGCTCTTTTGCCCATTGATTTGAATAATTTAACATCTTGCCTTTTTCAATGTATTCTTCAACACTCCAGCGAAATTCTTTTAATTGCCTTGTGTTCAAAAGTTTTTTGGCTTCGAATAAATCCAGCTCATTATTTTTTGCGAACCTCTGATAAAATGCCTCAATTTCTTTTTGCACATTTGCCGCAGCTTTGTCGTATTGCTCGGATAAATTTTGATAATATTCAATGCCTTTATTGAGTTGTTTGGCTTGCAAAATATCAAACCGTTTTTGCCAATACTCACGATTTTTCACACAACCACCGCCTAATTTTTCAGGCTTTCAATATCGATATAAGCAGCAGTTTCTTTTTATTGCTCTGATTTTAAAAATTCAATCTCTTTTTTCGTGTCTTCAACCCACGGATGATTTGCAACTAAAGTCTCATCCGAGATAATGCCTACAGAATTTTTGATATCCTGAATTACCTGGCTTTCATTCACAATCGTATCTTTATTGAAAATAATATCAACGTCTACGCCGTCAAAATTACCCTGATTTGTATTTGCAAGATGCGCATTAACAAACCATAGCAAATTTTCAAAACTTGACTCAAATTCAATTTCCATCGCATTTGCATCCATGTTGATATCATTGAAAATTGATTTGATATTCATTTCGTTTGGCGTGCTGCCACTGCGTAATTCTGCTGCATCGTAGGCTTTTGCATTTGCGATTAATTCTTTTTTCATCAGCTCAACAATAGATTTATAATTTTCCGCATTGACGTCAATATGCAGTGTTTCTAAACCGCCATCGCTGAAAAATTTAACCGCTCCATACGTAGCTAAATTTTGTCTAAATTCACCTAAATTTTCACCGTCATAATTTTTCAAAACAAAAATCGTGCTTCGAATATCTTCTTACATGTTGTTTTGAAAATTGCTAAGCATCGTGTTTATGGCATCTTGCAATGATTTTATACATGTATGCAAGAACACCCGTGTCTTTAGACATGGGTGTTCTTGCATACATGTATAAATAATTTGGTGGTACAAAATTGTGTCAGCAAAAATATGTTTCATGAAAAAAATTATTTAAATGAATAATGAACATGGAAAAGAATACAGATGTTTTGGAATGAACAAATTTTGTAATGGAAACTAAAATACATAAATTGTTTTAACAAATGGAAGCTATTTTAACTGAAAAACAAAATCTTGAGTGGCAGTAAGTTCATAATGAAGGAAAATTAACAAGGTACTAGGAAACGTATGTAATAAAAGAGTTTATCGAATATATGAAAAATCAGAGCAATAAGCACATACACATGTATTAATGGATGTCTATGGCGACATGCGTGATTTAATAAATGCTTGTCAATTAATGTATTTAAGTATTGCATAAAGCACGATTTTAAAAACCGTAATACGTGCCATGAGACAAAATATTGATTACAAGAAAATTTATGTTAGCAATCAATGCTGTCAACAAAAACAATGTGATATATGTTATCAATCCATAAACTTGGCGGATTTTTTTATTGTAATGTTAAATTTCAGTCGTCTTATTTTTTTGCGTCGGGTTATTTTCATGCCTTCGAACATTCTTTTTTTCTTTTAAACTTTATGTGCTGTTTTCATTCTTTTTTTCGCTCCGATAATCTTTTTTCTTCATCGCACAACTCATAATTTTTTTCTCGATTACATTTTCACTTTCTAATTGTTCAAAAATTTGCATTTCGATTTGATTTAACTCGTACGCTACAATGCCGCTGTAGAATTGGGAAAGGTACCCATTTTGCCATAAAAAGATTGACAGATTTATGCAAGATTTATATAGAAAATGTTCAACAAATGCTTATATACTTAAATGTGATGTGCGTAAATATTTTGCTAGCATAGATAAGGAAATTTTAAAAGATATTTTATCTGCAAAAATTAAGGATAAAGATGTTTTTGTTTTAATAAAGAAAATTATTGATAGTTATAATGTTAGCAGTACAAAAGGTTTACCGATTGGTAATCAAACAAGTCAATGGTTTGCATTATTTTATTTGGATAAAATTGATAGATTAATTAAGGAAAAATTAAGAATTAAGTATTATACAAGATATATGGATGACATGATATTACTCCATGAAAGCAAGGATTATCTGAAATATTGTTTAAAAGAAATGAAAAAATTAGCTGAAGAATTAAAATTGGGATTTAATGAAAAAACACAAATTTTTCCTGTTAAAAATGGAGTTGATTATTTAGGTTTTAGATTTTATTTAACTGATACAGGAAAAGTGATTAGGCGTTTAAGAACAAGCAGTAAAAAGAGGTTTAAAAGAAGATTAAAGAAATTTACCAAATACTACAATGAATATAAAATTGGTTTATTGGAAATAACAAGAAGCATAGCAAGCTATAAGGGTCATTTAAAACATGGTCACATTTACAAGCTAAAGAAAAAAAATTTTTCAAATTTTGTTTTGACACAAAAATAAAAATAAGTTAAAGTATAAGGGTAGCAAAGTTTTGTGTTATAAAAAACGAAGGAGGAATTAAAATGATGAATAATAAAAAGTTTCAAAAATCAATAAGTTTAGCAATGTCAATGCTTTTAGCAACATCAGGGATGGTTTATACGCAAGATCATGTAGCGCGCGCTGAAGATCCAGTTTATATTAAAAACAACATTCTACAAATTTCGAATCCGGAGGATGGAACAGGAAAGGAAAGTACAAAAGATTATAGTACTGGAGAATATGTTGGACCATCATGGGTAGGAAATTATATATATTATGGAAATTATCCACAAAGCGACGTAACAGGAAATACAAAAGATCCAATCAAGTGGCGAGTTTTGGATAACAACAATGCGAAATATATTGGAAGTGGATCAATAAATCAAACTGAATTGGAAACAAACAACGGCTTTAGATTCAACGTCGGATATGCGTCAAGTGATACAGAAACAGGATATGGCGGACGACAAAACGCACCAGTAGCTGGCAACGGAATCTTGTTGATGTCTGATAAAATATTGGATTGTGGAATGTATCATCCGGATTGGAAAGGTACAGACAATGCAAATAAAGTATGTTGGTCAACGAGCAAGGATAGTAGCGATAAAAAAGGAAGTGTGCTGTGGTCGTGGTTAAATGACAAACCAT
>CAMTJU010000021.1 GCA_947073045.1 uncultured Clostridia bacterium
TGCGGACAATGAATAATCGGAATAGGTTCTCCCCAATATCTCTGACGCGAAAAAATCCAATCACGCAATTTATAATTTACTGTACGTTTGCCAATACCCATATCTTCAATTTTTCGAGCAATTTTTTCTTTTGCCTCGTCACAATCCATACCGTCAAACTCTCCGGAATTAATCATTATATTATCTTCGATAACCGGAATTATAGGCAAATCAAATTTTTGTGCAAACTGCATATCGCGTTCATCGTGCGCCGGTACACACATTATTGCACCGGTTCCGTAATCCGCCAAAACGTAATCGGAAATCCAAACAGGAATTTTTTTATTTGTGAACGGATTAATTGCAAAATTTCCAGTAAATACACCAGTTTTTTCTTTGTCAGCCATTCTGTCAACATACGACTTTGCACCAGCAATTTTCAAATATTCCTCAACAGCATTTTTTTGCTCTTCAATCGTCAATTCTTTAACTAATTTATGTTCCGGCGCTAAAACTAAAAATGTTGAACCGTATAAAGTATCCGGGCGAGTCGTAAAAACTTCAATTTTCAAATCGCTATCGGCAACTTTAAAATTCAGCGATGCTCCAAAACTTTTGCCAATCCAATCCGCCTGCATTTTTTTAACTTTATCTGGCCAATCCAATAATTTTAAATCATCGAGCAACTTTTCTGCATAATCAGTAATTTTGAGCATCCATTGTCTAAGCATTTTCTTTGTAACTTGACTGCCGCATCTGTCACATGTACCATTAGTCGCTTCTTCATTAGCAAGAACAGCCTTGCAATTTGGACACCAATTAAGCGGCATTTCTTTTTCGTATGCCAAGCCTTTTTTGAACATCTGTAAAAAAATCCACTGCGTCCATTTATAATAATTTGGATCAGTCGTATTGATTTCGCGATCCCAATCATAAACCGCACTAATTTCTTTCAATTGACGCCGCACATTATTAATACTTTCATTTGTACTAATAGAAGGATGTGTCTTCATTTTAATAGCATAATTTTCAGCAGGCAATCCAAAAGCATCCCAGCCCATAGGATGTAAAATTTCGAAACCCTGCAGCATTTTATAGCGACACAAAACATCACTTAAAACATAGCCACGCCAATGTCCAACATGCAAACCACTAGCCGAAGGATATGGAAACATATCCAAGCAATAAAATTTAGGTTTGCTATCATTTTTCACATGCTTATTATTTTCCCAAAAACTGCGCCATTTTTTTTCAATGGCTGCAAAATCATAATGCATAAAAAAATCTCCTTCACATTCAACTACAATTTATTATAATAAATTTTGATTAAGGCAGCAATATTTATATAATAAATATGATAGAATTATTGATGAAAAAAATGGGAGGTAGGTAAAAAATGAAAAGTGTAAATGTTTTACTCAACTCAATTGAAAAAATCAAGGAATTTACGAATATCGTATCAAATCTCGATAGCGAAATAGATTTAGTTTCCGGCAGATATACAGTAAATGCAAAATCTATCATGGGAATTTTCAGCCTCGACCTTACAAAAAATATCCGCATGGATATTCATAACGATGAAATATTTGACGATGCAAAAGAAAAACTCAAAGATTTTATCGTGCAATAACAAAATACAATACCAAAAAACCTTTTTGCTTTTTGAAAAAAAGCAAAACAAAAAATTTAGCATAAAAAAAAATCATGCCTAGGCATGATTTTTTTTAGTTAACTTATTATTAAATTTAATTTATGATTACTTTTTCACTTTCTTTATCAAAAATATGCATACGATTTGTATCAAGTCCCAAAGTTATAATGTCATTAACTTGTACATTTGAGCGCGAATCAACGCGTGCAATTATGTTTTGATTTGCAAACTTAAGATAAAGATAAATCTCGGCACCCAACATTTCTGTTGCATCCAACTGAGCTTTTATCAAACTATTTTTCGATGTATTGATAAAAATTTCCTCATCATGAATATCTTCAGGGCGTATTCCCAAAATAACTTCTTTGCTCACATAACCTTTATATAATAAAACTTTCGCTTTATTTTCAGGCAACATAATTTTAAATTCACCGACAAGTAAATATATAGAATTGGCGTTTTTCTACACTTTGCAATTTAAAAAATTCATTTGTGGAGATCCAATAAAACCAGCTACAAATAAATTTTTAGGTTTATTATAAAGATTAGATGGCGTATCAATTTGTTGAATGACACCATCTTTCATTACTACAATTCGAGTTCCAAGAGTCATTGCTTCAGTTTGATCATGCGTTACATAAATATAAATAAAAGTTGTTTTCAAGCGCTTATGTAATTTAGAAATTTCAGAACGCATCTGTACTCTTAATTTTGCATCCAAATTTGAAAGTAGTTCATCCATTAAAAATACTTTTGGTTCACGCACAATAGCTCTACCCATTGCAACTCTTTGACGTTGTCCGCCTGATAAAGCTTTTGGCTTTCTGTTCAAAAGTTGTTCAATACCTAAAATTTGTGCAGCTTGTGTAACACGTTTTTTAATTTCATCTTTAGAAAATTTGCGAAGCTTCAGGGCAAATGCCATATTATCAAAAACACTCATATGTGGATAAAGTGCATAATTTTGAAATACCATAGCAATATCACGATCTTTTGGCGCAACATTATTCATTAATTTATTATCTATAAAAAGCTTGCCCGACGAAATTTCTTCGAGTCCCGCTATCATTCTCAATGTAGTTGATTTGCCACAACCTGATGGTCCTACAAAAATTATGAATTCTTTATCTACAATATCAAGATTAAAATTATGTACGGCCGTGAAACCATTTGAATATTTTTTTCTACTGCCTCAGGTTTTACGTTTGCCATAAAAATTTTCCTCCCTGAAATTATTCATTACAAACTAAATTATATCTTAAAGCAAAATAAAACACTACAAAAAAAATATCTGCCCGCGTCTGTTTAGCAGATATCTTTTTAATTACAGAATGTAAATTTAAAAACAAAAAAAATCTCAAACACAATTGAGATTTTCATTTACAACGACAAATAAAAAATAGCGGAGGACGGATTTGAACCGCCGACACTGCGGGTATGAACCGCATGCTCTAGCCAACTGAGCTACTCCGCCAAAAATCAAAAAAATATGGGCACAATAGGGCTCGAACCTATGACATCCTGCTTGTAAGGCAGACGCTCTCCCAACTGAGCTATGCGCCCACAATAAAAAGTCTGGGTGACAGGATTTGAACCTGCGACCTCTAGAACCCCATTCTAGCGCGCTACCAAGCTACGCTACACCCAGAAAAAATTTTTCTGGCCTCAATTAACCCTTTAAGTGTAGCATAACAAGAGAATTAAGTCAAGTGATTTACAATTTTTTTAAAATTATATTTGATAAAAGCAAAATAAAAGCGTTGCTAACAGCAACACTTTCATCATATTTTTCTAATCAAAATCATTTTTTATGCTTCCCGCAATTTAAACAGCGCATTGCTTCTTTCAAAAATTCTTTCTCACTCCATGGCAAAATAATTTCTTTAAAATTATTTTTGCGCTCAGATACACTTACTTTTTTCATTTCTAACCGCGTTGATTCAAATTTTTGTTTTGCACTAGGACAAATTATTTTTTTTGGTTCGGCATATAAATTTTCAACTGATAGACCCATTAGAAAATTATTGACAGCAAGGGAAACCTTTTTTGCATCAGAAATAGCAACAACAGCAATTCTATCTTTGCCAGTATGAATTGCATCGCCAATAGCAAAAACTTTTTCATTATCCGTCTGGAAACAATTATTTATTTTAATTGTCGAATCTGAATTTAATTTGCCACTAAAAAAATCAGCTTCAGTTTTTTGACTTACCGCTGATATTATTAAATCAAAATCTTCTTGCTCAAACTCATTTTTACTAACAAACGAAAATCTTCCATCTGAATCTTTTTCCCCCAATTCATATTTTTGCATAATAAGTGTCTTGTTTTTTCCATTACCAATTATTTTTACGGGCGAAAGCAGTTCTTTAAAAATAACGCCTTCTTCCTGTGCTTCAATAATTTCGCAAGTTTGTGCCGGCATTTCATTTTTTGTCCGCCGATAAATATTTGTAACAGATGCTGCTTTCAGTCTTATTGCGCTTCTGCAAACATCCATTGCAGTATTTCCACCACCAACAACTGCAATTTTTTTTCCACATACAATATTTTCTTTATTCAAAGCAATATTTTGCAAAAACTTTATACCGTCGATAAAAAATTGATTTCCATCGCAATTTATTTTCATACTGTGCCACGCACCAACTGCAATAATTACAGCATCAAAATCATGTTGTATCTGCAAAAATTTTTCTCTGTCAATTTTGAAATTATTAATCAAATTGATTTGCATTTGCGATAGGAAATCAATTTCCTTATCCAAAATTTTTTTCGGCAGTCTATATTCGGGAATACCGTATCTAAGCATTCCACCCATTTTTGGCATAGCATCATAAATAAAAATTTGATGACCCATCTGTCTTAAAAAATATGCGCTACAAATTCCGGCCGGCCCGCCACCTATAATCCCAATTTTTTTCCCGCTATCATTTTTTATTTGCGGTATAAAATTTTTTTCGATGCTAGATAAAAAAATTCGAAGCTGCGAAATATTTACTGCGCCATCTTTAAAACGCCTCGTGCAATTCATTTCGCATGGATGCGGACAAATTCTTGCAACTGTTCCTGGAAGCGGCAGATTTTTCATTATTAATTTTAATGCGGACGAAAAATCTTTTTGCTTGATTAAATCAATATATCCGCGTATATCAACATAGGCAGGACAATTTAATATGCACGGTGCAAATTTTTCTCCCATATTTTTTCACTCCCTAAATTTATGATAACATAATAAAATGTTACTTTCTTGAAAGAAAGTAACAAAAGAACTCATGCACATACTGCGTAGCAGTATGTGATTACAAATAAAAATCAAGCTATGCTTGATTTTTGTTATAGTTTCTTTTGGCTTACTTTTTCTTTTCAAAGAAAAAGTAAGAAGCTTTTTATCTTTAACAACAAAAACTAAACAAGAGGAATAATTTATGTATGCAAAAGTTATAATTTTATCAGGCAATAAAAATACGGATCGGGAATATTCTTACTGTGTTCCCGAGGATTTGCTTGGCAAAATAAAAATAGGAATGAAAATAATTGTACCGTTCGGGAAAAATAATAAACCGACCGACGCAATTGTTACTGATTTCACAAATGAAATTGATATTGACAAAAATAAAATCAAAAACATTTTAGAAATAGACCCACAAAACATTTTCATCAGCACAAATCATTTACAACTTGCACGATGGATGAGCGAAAAATATTTTTGTACGCTTGCAAGTTGTTTGAAACTTATGATTCCCAATAAAAAATCTCAAACGCGACATTTTGATTTAAATAATTCATATAGCGATGAAAAAATCATTCCAAAAATTTTAACCCATCAGCAGCGAAACGCCATAGATTTTATAAATAAAAAAATTTCAATCGGCGATAAAAAACCAATTTTATTGCATGGTGTAACTGGCAGCGGAAAAACTGAAGTATATTTTAATTTGCTGGAAAAAATTATTGAATGCGGCAAACAAGCAATTGTATTTCTACCCGAAATAGCTCTTACGACTCAAATGGTAAAATTATTTGCGGCGCGTTTTAAAAATAAAATTGGGATTACGCACAGCAAATTAACTGAGCGAGAAAAATTTATCCAATGGCAAAACGCAATGCAAAATAAAATTTCGATAATGCTCGGGCCACGTTCGGCAATTTTTACTCCGTTCGATAATTTAGGATTAATAATAATGGATGAGGAACACGAAACAAGTTATCAATCAGAAACTTCTCCTAAATATAATACGCATGAGGTTGCAGAAAAGATTTGCGAACTTACCGGCGCAAATTTAATTTTAGGTTCAGCAACCCCTAGCATTGAAACATATTACCGCGCGCAGCAAAATGAAATTAATTTAGTAGAAATGAACGAGCGCGTAAACAAAAAAATTCCCGACATAAAAATAATTGATATGCGGGAGGAACTCGCAAGCGGCAATACAAAAATTTTTGGCCGCAAATTATTTTTTGCAATGCAGGATGCACTTGCGCGCGGCGAACAAATTATTTTATTTTTAAATCGACGCGGCTATTCAAATTTTGTTTCGTGTAGAAAATGCGGATTAGTTTTAAAATGCAGTGCGTGCGACGTGAGTTATACTTTCCACAGCACCACAAATAATTTAATCTGTCACTATTGCAATGAAAAAGCAAGCGTGCCAAAAATTTGTCCGTCATGTGGCTCAAAATATATTAAATCATTCGGGATAGGTACGCAAAAAGTTGAGAGTGAAACAAAAAAACTTTTCCCAGATAAAAATATTTTACGTATGGATTCCGATACCGTTACAAAAAAATCTGATTACGATAGAATTTTAAAGACGTTCGCAATGAAAAAAGCTGATATTTTAATCGGAACGCAAATGATTGCAAAAGGTTTGGATTTTCCAAACGTATCTCTTGTCGGTATAATTAGTGCTGATATCTCTCTCAATACTGGTGACTTTCACTGCAGTGAATTAACTTTTCAATTATTGACGCAAGTTTCGGGACGAGCCGGGCGCGCTCAAACAAATGCCCTATCTTTCATCCAGACTTATAATCCCGAACATTATAGTATTGTCTGCGCAAAAAATAATGATTACAAAAGTTTTTACGAGCAGGAAATTTTGTTCCGTCAGCAAATGGATTATCCACCATTTTCAAATATTTTTTGTGTACTGATGACTTCACCCGACGAAAAATTATTGATTGAAAAAATTTCACTGCTAAAAAAAATTATGAAACAGCTCGATAAAAAAAATCAATTTCATATACTCGGGCCAGCCCCCGCTTTCATCTCTAAAATAAAAAATAATTACCGACAGAAAATTTTGATTAAGCATCACGATGAAGTAACCCTTAGAAAATTTGTCCTCTTTTGCACAAATATTCTTTCGGTCAAAAAACAATTGGCTAATATAAAACTTATTTTGACGATGAACCCGATTTTTATGGTATAATATGAAATTAGAGGTGAGTATAATGGCAATAAGAATAATCCGGACTGAAGATGATCCGATACTTCGTAAAATTTCTCGCCCGGTTAAAAATATAAATAACAGTATCAAAACTTTGCTCGATGATATGAAAGAAACTCTTGAATCTCGAAATGGTCTTGGAATTGCAGCACCTCAAGTCGGCGTTCTTAAAAGAGTTATTTTAGTAATCGACAATGACGATAATTTAATTGAAATAATTAATCCAGAAATTATTGAATCATCCGGCACACAAAGAAATACTGAAGGATGTCTGTCAGTTAGAAATATACGAGGTGAGGTTGACCGTCCTGAATTTATAAAAGTAAAAGGACTCGACCGCAATGGCAATGAATTTATTATTGAAGGCGATAAACGCTTAGCAACTGTACTTTCTCACGAAACTGATCATCTCGAAGGTATTTTATTTACTGATAAAATTGTTTGTGGCGAGTATGAAAACGAAGAATAAAGGAGAAAATATGAAAATAGTTTTTATGGGTACACCCGATTTCGCATTGACAGTTTTAAAAAAATTGTATGAGGAAAAACATGAAATAATTGCAGTCGTTACCCAAACTGATAAACCCAAGGGGCGCGGCCACAAAATACAATTTTCACCTGTTAAAATTTTTGCACTTGAAAAAAATATACCCGTTCTACAACCAAAAACTTTAAAAGACAATGAGTTTGTCGATACTCTTAAATCTTTAAACGCTGATATTTTTATAGTTGCTGCATACGGAAAAATAATCCCCGAAAATATTCTTTATTTGACGAAGTATGGTTCTATAAATGTACATGCATCACTTTTGCCAAAATATCGCGGCGCGGCTCCAATTCACCACGCAATAATAAACGGCGAAACAGTTACCGGAATAACAATAATGAAAATGGATAAGGGAATGGACACAGGTGATATCATTCTCCAAAAAAAATGCAATATTTCTATGGACGATACATACGAAACACTTTATAATAAACTTTCAAAATTAGGCGCTGATGCATTAACAGAAGTAATTAATAATATTGATTCAATAGAGACCAAAAAACAGGATAATTCACTTGCAACATATGCCCCAATGATTACAAAAGACATGGGACATATTGATTGGCATAAAACATCACTTGAAATAGCAAATTTAATAAGGGCACTCCAACCTGGTGCTTACACACTTTACAATGACAAAATATTAAAAATACATCAGGTTGAAAATTATCCAACCTACGAAAATGCTGAGTGCGGGAAAATTATTGATATGAACAAAAATGGATTTGCAATAAAAACAAGTGACGGCGCATTAGCTATTTTAAAATTGCAAAAACAAGGTGGAAAAATTATGTCTGCAGCAGATTATCTAAAAGGTCATAAATTATCAACAGATATTTTATTCAATTAAAGGAGTGGTAAATATGTTTCTTTATGGATATGATCCAACAATAATTATTTTAATCCCGGCAATAATTTTGGCATTGTTTGCCGAGTATAAAGTCAACAGTAATTTTAAAAAATATAGCTCTGTACAAAACAAACATGGATATACTGGAGCTGATGTAGCAAAACAATTATTAATGCTCTCGGGAATAAACGATGTAACAGTACAAATGACTCCTGGAAATTTGACTGACAACTACAATCCAAAAAACAAAACCTTGAATTTATCTCAAAATGTTTATAACAGTACATCTTTATCAGCAATAGGAGTAGCAGCACACGAAACTGGTCACGCCATACAACATCAAAATGAATATTTTCCACTTACTCTACGCAGTTCAATCGTTCCACTTGTTTCATTTAGCTCTAAATTATCTATCCCATTAATATTTATTGGATTATTGTTTGCAGGAAGAAGTTTGTTCTTACTCGAGCTTGGAATAATTTTGTTCGGTATTGTCGTTATTTTTCAATTAGTAACATTACCCGTTGAATTCAATGCATCAAGGCGCGCTATTAATTTATTATCCGAAAATAATTTTTTAAGTGAAAGTGAAATTCCCGCAGTAAAAAAAGTTCTTGGCGCTGCTGCATTAACTTATGTTGCCGCTGCAGTTTCAGCACTAGCTAACTTAATCAGATATATTTTGATTGCACAAAATCGTCGAAATTAATTTGCACAAAAAAAACGCTCTTGAAAACAAGAGCGTTTTTTATGCTTATTTATTTACTGTATCACCCAAATTTGGAATCAATGAAGCTGCAACTCGATTAATATCATTAGATTTGTCTATTGCTGTAGGTATTCTATTTTGTAAAACACTACAACGTGTCCCTATAACAGGATTATGCATTTGTGAATTACTCATTGCATCCAAACCTTCTCCAAATTTGCTATTAACATAACTTATACCCTTATTAACTTTTTTTGCACACCATTTTGTCATAAATGGCTTTATATACATATCTATAGGCATTAATAATAAATTAAATACAAGGTTACCAACAAAAATACCAACTTTAGCTATAGGAGTTAAAATACCAAAAGCTACATTCTTAAAAAAATTTAATACTTTTTGACCTGTATTTAATGTAGTACTTGCTGGAATATTTTCTGTTTTTTCATCATAAAGTAATGGTTCTTTTTCTTCGTTTTTCTCAATTTTTTGTTCTTTCGCCTTACATTCTAAATTTTTTACCCCATTTATTTTATATATTAAATTATTCAAGAAAGCATATGATTTTGCCAACCATATATTCGGCAAAATTGGTGAAAGAATACCTAATACAACCTCAGCTGCAAATTTAACTGCACTTGCAACCATTCTAACTGGGCCTAATACAATATCTGTAAATTTTACTATACCTCGAGCTATTCCCACTGATGTTAAAGCCATACCAACAAACTGCGCAACAGTTGCTGCTATAGCCGCAATTTTAGGAACTCCCATAACTAATAATGGACCTATCAATAATACCTGTGCGCCAGGTACTACAAACAATGAAACAACTGCAGCAATACTTGCAGCACTAACCATTCCATATAACATCAACTTAATTTTTGACTTCCAATCTAGAGCATTTACCGTTTCACCTGCTTGCGATTGAAAAATTTCTTCTTTTTTTAGATTTTCCATATTTACATTTCCCCTTTTTTAAATTTTTTAATATCTTTAATTTGTTTGATCAACCTAATTATTCTAACATACCCACACATCATTTTTCAAATACTTTTCTGGAATTTTGCACAATTAAATCCAGTCACCATCTAAATTTATAATCTAGCCTGTGATGTATTTTGCACTGTCTTGATGAGATAAAAAAATGCCAAATCAGCAACATTAATGTAATTTTCAAAACTTCCAAGAGGGAACTCCTTGCTCAAATTGGTATTTTCTTGCTCACTTGAATTATTATTCATAATCGTATCGATAACGCTTCAAATTTAGATACAAAAAATGCTCTTGAAAACAAGAGCATTTTTCATATAAAACTTTATTCATTGCATTTTTTTAGTTTTCAGCTATTATCTTTGCTGCAACACTTGAAAACAATCTATTGATGGTTGTATATTTCTTTTTAACTCATCAGCTTTATCTTGAGCAACACGTAAACGATAACATAAACTAACATCTTTTACACATAATAATGGATTGTAGGCATCTCGATCATAATACTCTTCTTTTTTAATTTTTACAGCAGAGTTTTTATCCATTGTTAAACCATTTAATGCACACGTTGCTTTATTCATTGAATTCTCTGCTTTATTGAAACTATTATCAATCTTTTCTGCAAATTTATTCGTTACAAATGCTTTTATAAATACTGCAGCCGCTAATTTAGCAATTTTAATTGCAAGACGACCTAATAAAATTCCTGTATTAGCTAATGCTGTAACCAGTCCAACACCAATATTTCTTGTTACAGCTAAAACTTTTCGTCCAAAACTTTTGCCATCACACACTTGCTCTTCAGTAGTAATTCTACCTTCTTCTTGGCAAATTGGTTTATGCAAACGTTCATACGCTTTAGCTAACCACTTGTTTGGTAAAAATGGCGAAATAAGACTTAAACATATTTCCGTCACACCACGCAACACTTCTCCAATAAATTCAAATGGAAAAAATAAATCTCTAAGTCTAAGATTACCTCTTGCTGCTGCAATTGATATCAATGTTCCTGTTCCAAGCACAGCAGTCGTTCCTATTTCAGCAGCTATTAATGTCGATATACCAGTGTATGTCAAAGGTGCTGCTATTGCTTGACCTCCTGGTACAAACCACAATACACTTATTAATGCAGCAAATGCAATAGCAAAAAAACTGCAAAATCCAATTTTTAAACCATTTTTCAACTTCCTAGTGTGTATATCTTTTTCAAACAAATCAGTAATTACAGAAGAAGGTATTTTCACAAGCTCTTTGCCTTCATCTGGGTGATTAAACTTAGGAGTTTCATCATTCGGATATTCCATTTCCACCACCTCTTTTTAAAAATAAATTATTTTTTAAAAAACATTATTATTTATTATTATTCTAACACATTCATATATCATTTATCAAATACTTTTCTGAAATTTTGCGCAATTAAATCCAGCCACCATCTAAATTTATAATCTGGCCGGTGATGTATTTTGCATCATTCTGGGACAAAAAAAATGCCAAATCGGCAACATCACTGCAATTCCCAAAGTATCCAAGCGGAATCTCATTTGCCAAATTGACCTTTTCTTGCCCACTTAAATTATTATTCATAATCGTATCGATAGCACCACAAGCAATTGCATTAACGCGAATATTAGAAGGTGCAATTTCTTTTGCCAAAGATTTAGTAAATATATTCACGCCAGCCTTTGATGCAGAATAAATAGTTTCGCACGACGCACCGACATTTCCCCACACAGATGAAATATTAATAATAATACCGCAATGTCTTTTAATCATAGATTGAATTGCGATATGCGAGCAATTAATAACAGAATTAAGATTGGTATCCAATACTTGTTTCCAGTTTTGTGGCTGCATTTGATTAAACAAACCAACATAAGAAATTCCAGCATTATTAATTAAAATATCGACATCGCCAAATTTTTTTTGAAACTCATCAAACATAAATAAGCATTGATTATAATCGGAAACATCAGCACTAATAGCGATAATATTTGGGGATATAGCTTTAAAATTTTCAAATGTCTGATTCAATTCCATAATACTTTTATTGGAATTAATAGCAACGTTAAAACCAGATGCCAAAAATTTTTCAGCAATACTTTTTCCAATTCCGCGCGATGAGCCCGTAACAAGAACATTTTTCAAAACAAAATCACCTCAGTCATTTTAAACAGAATTTTATCATAAATTGTTTATTATGTACAAAAAAATTTGTGTAACATAAGAGGTTCGATTCGATATGCGAGACATTTTTAAAATAGCCGGGATATATACAGCAATAATTTTAGGAGCAGGATTTGCGTCTGGACAAGAAATTGCAACTTTTTTTGTACGCTACGGGCAAAAAGGATTCTTCGGCATTTTACTTTCCGGAATTATTTTTAGCTTTGTAGGCTACATTGTTTTAGAAATTGCATACATAAAAAAAATAAATTCCTCTACAGAATTTATGCAATTATTGTTTGGAAAGGCATCAGGCACAGCACAAATCATAAACCAAATCTTTCTATTTATTCTATATTTCACAATGTTATCGGCAAGTGGAGCAACTTTAAAACAAGAATTTGATATGCCATATATTTTTGGAATAATAATAATGGCGCTGTTATGCATAATTTCTTATTCAATGGGGACAAATTTCATAGCTAAAATAAATTTTGCAATCTCACCAATTCTTTTTATTGGCACAATTTTTGTAGGACTATATGCAATAATAAAGCATGAAAGCATGCCAGTTTTTTTTGTACAAAATCAAAATTGGATAAAGAGCGCACTTTTATATCCAGCATACAATATTATTACTGGCGTTTGCGTTCTAGTTCCAATAATAAATACATTGCGCAATAAAAAATATGGAAAATACGGAGCAGTTCTTGGCGGAATTTTTATGAGTATTCTTGGACTAATTATTGCACTGGCAATATTTTTAAATTACGAAATAATAAAGCAAACACAAATTCCCATGCTAGCAATTGCAAATAAATTTTCAAACTCTATAAAATACATATACTTAATTGTATTCATGCTGGCTGTATTTTCTACAGCAATAGGGAATTTTTTTGGACTGTGCGAGAATTTAGAGCAAAAAAAAATACCCCATCCAAAAATTTTTGTTTCAATCCTGGCAATTATTTTTGCCAATATAGAATTTTCCAGACTTATTTCAAAAATATATCCTGCTTTTGGATACATAGGATTATTTGAAATTATTTTTATTGCCACATTTTATATTTTCATGCAAAAATAAAGTATTAGCACAAAAATTAATTATTCCCACAAAAAAACAGGACAATAATGTCCTGTTATATTATTTATAATTTTCAATTTATAATTTTAAAACTTGGTGAATATCTGAAAATTGCTTTACCGACAATTTTGTCTTTACTTACGAATTTATTATGCCAAAATCTCGAATCTTGTGAATTATTTCGGTTATCACCCATCATAAAATAACAATTATCAGGCACATAATACGGTCCATAATCCCCAAGAGGTTGCCCATTTACAAAATCTTCGTACAATGGCTCATTTGAATCATTTATATAAACTTTGCCATTTTTAATTTCAACCTTTTCGCCCGGTAAAGCTATTATTCTTTTCACATACAAAAGTTTTTCATTATCCGGATAATCAAATACAACTACATCAAAACGTTTAGGATTCGAAAACAAATACGGCAATCTGTATACAAATAAATCATCACCTGTCATGATAGTTTGCTCCATTGAACCAGATGGAATATGCGCATTTAATATAATAAATTTATTTATAAACACTGCTAAAAGGATTGAAAAACTTAAGTATATTATCCATTCCAAAATATCACGGAAGCGTTCTGATTTGAAAAAATCCTTCACTTACTATATTCCTCCTTAATTGTTTGAATTATCGTCATCTAATTTATCGGAGGTATCTGATAATTTTTTAGAAAGATCGTGCATAACATCAGCAGTTTTTTGAAATACGCATTGCATAGATTTTTTAAATTTAGGTTCAATATTTTTGTAGGCATTTCCAACTTGACCACCTAAATCCTTAGCAATACTATCAACGCATTTAGATAATTTTTTAATTTTATCTTCAATATCGTGAGATTTTTTATCACAATGATGTTTACCCGAATCTAATGTCTCCAATAACTTTGTTGCATCATCAACACTTATTTTTCCTTCTTGAAGCATTTGCAATACCATAATTCTTTCTTCTTGATGCATAAAAATTCCTCCTTAAAATAATTTTCGAATTAATTATAACACTAATCCTTTTCATCTAGCAAAATTTTTTCAACTACAGACATCGCTTCTAATTCATCTTCTCCATTACAAATTATTTCTATACAATCACCAATCTTTATACAAGATTTCATTAATACCAATAAATTTTTTGCATTATAATCCAAGCCATTAAATTTTATTTTTATATCGCATTTGTAATTTTTCACTACTTTAGCTAAAATTCCAGCAGGCCTTGCATGCAAAACGACACCTGAAATAATGCTTTTTGTAATCATTTTTCCATCTCCAATATTATTATTATACAATTTATTATAACAAATTTCTATTTATTATATGAAAAATACCAAGTTAAAATTTTTCATCTAATAAAAATATGATATAATAGCTGTAACTTTAAGGAGGGATAATTATGGCAATCAAACAAACTGCAGGTAGAGATACCCTAAATGATTTTGCACCTAAATTTGCTCAGTTAAATGATGATGTATTATTTGGGCAAGTGTGGTCGCGTGAAGACAAACTTTCGCTAAAGACACGCTCCATCGTAACAATCACAGCTCTTATCAGCAAAGGGATTATTGATAGTTCTTTGACGCATCACTTAACTGCTGCAAAAAACAATGGTGTCACGCGTACACAAATGGCAGAAATTTTGACTCATCTTGCATTTTATGCAGGCTGGCCAAATGCGTGGGCAGCATTTCGTATGGCAAAAGAAATATATGACGACGATAAAAGTATTGAAGAACACGGTGGATTTTTTGGACAAGGCGAACCAAACACAGCATATGCACAATATTTCACAGGCAAAAGTTATTTAAAACCGTTGACAAATCCCACTGAAACTGTGTTTATTGCAAATGTAACATTCGAGCCAGGCTGTCGAAATAATTGGCACATCCATAAAGCATCTAAAGGCGGTGGACAAATTCTTGTATGTGTAGATGGTGAAGGTTGGTATCAAGAAGCTGGAAAATCTGCACAAAGTTTAAAACCTGGAGATGTAGTAACAATTCCAGTCGGTGTAAAACATTGGCATGGTGCAAAATCTCACAATTGGTTTAGTCATTTGGCAATAGAATGCCCCGGCGATAATACTTCAAATGAATGGCTTGAACCTGTTTCTGATGAAGTTTATAACAAATTGTAGATATAGGTAATTTTATTATAAAAATTCCCAAAACAATACATTATATCAAAAATATTTTAATAAAACTAAGGAGAATAAAATGGAAATACAAGATCTATATGACATAAATAGAATAAAAACTGGCGAAACAACAATCCGCGGAAATAAAATTAAAAAAGGCCGCTATCGTCTCACAATTTAAAAATCCGTGGCCAAATCTTTGGGATGTTACAGTCGGAGGTTCATCAATTGCAGGTGAAACAAGTCGAGATGCAGCAGAGCGTGAATTATTTGAGGAAATAGGATTAAAATTAAATTTTGACAACATGCGTCCCGCTCTTACAATAAATTTTTACGGCAGTTTCAATGATGTATATTTAATAAATAATGATGTTAATACTAATTCTTTAACTTTGCAGCAAGAAGAAGTTAAAGAAGTAAAGTGGGCAAGTATGTATGAAATTATCTCTATGATTGACGAAAACATTTTTATTCCATATAACAAAAACTATATTGAATTATTATTTTATCTAAAAGATCATACGACAACTTATTTAAAAAAATAATAATTTGAAAAATTCTACTTTTCAGCAATCACTAGTAAAATGAAAAACGCAACAAAATGCTACAATTATAACCTTTTTTCACAAAAAAATATCGTTGCAAGAAACTAAATTGTTTTCTATGTAATCAGTGTAATATTTATGCACAAAAGAAGATCAGGCTATATACCTGATCTTTTAAAATGCAAACTAAAGACAAAAAACAATACTCACACCTTAATGTATAACATAACATCTTAAGTTTTCATATTATAAAAATATTATTATAATTTTTTTATATAATTCTTGACAAATGTCTTATTTTAGATATATAATTAAATTGTAATTCAAAATTTTATTTATATTTATATATTTAAGGAGATGAATAAAATGGAAATCAAATATATCGATAAAAAAATAATTGAACTTAAGTCCATTAATTCTTATGCAGTATTTTTACCAAGTAATTTCCTTGATAGATATCCAGATTTAGGCAATTTATTACTTGATCCAAATTTCTATAATTTACCTCAACATAAACAAATAGACGCTTTAAATCAGGCTATAGAAACTGAATTAAATAAGAGCATGTTTGGTAAAATTCCTGGTGCACCTATTAGATCCGAAATTTTTATTAATATCCTTAACTTTTTCCTTGCTTCGAATAAAACTGAACTTGCAGCCTTAGTATTAACAAATGAAAAATATCAAGCAAACATCTTTCATAGTATACGTAATAGTAAAGTACTAAATGATGCAATAAACATGGCTATAAAAATAGTCTATAATAAAATAAGTAATTTAGATAAATTTGAGCCACCAACAGACCTTGCATTTCTGCATCATGGAAATGCAATGTCTAAACTTGAACATATATTTTGGACAACTCCTGCACCAACAAAAGTATATTTTGATGATCCTAACGAAAAAGAACTTGACAATCTTGACGATTTGAATTCAAATAATATACCAATTGCAAAAACTAGATCTGTATGGATAAAAGAACGATTAACAAATAATTTAGATGAACATTCACAACAATCCTCAAATTTAAATAATAAAGTCCCACATGAACATGAAAACAGATAAATAAAATATGTAAGTACAGATAAAAAAAGGAATCTCAAATAAAAATTTGAGATTCTTTTTTTTAGTTTATTTCCCTCACAAAAAAAAGATCAGGGAATAAACCTGATCTTTCAAAAAGCAAACAGAAAACAGAAAACAAAGAGTAAGTTCAAAAAAGCTTTCGACCTATTAGTATGAG
>CAMTJU010000022.1 GCA_947073045.1 uncultured Clostridia bacterium
TAAGTTTTAAAGATGTTTTGCAAAGTCATTGGGCATACAAATATATTATGAATGCTGTGAATGGTGAGAACTAAAACCTTCTTACTTTTTCTTTTGAAAGAAAAAGTAAGCATAAGCGTCTATTTTATAGCCGCTTCATGAAAAGAAACAATAAAGAAACCTAATAAAAAATCTCAAGCAAATGCTTGAGATTTTTTTTGTATATTCAAAAATAAAATTTGTTACCTATTATTACAAAGCAAGAATAAAATTAAAAGAAGAAGTATTTCGCTAGAATCATTATTTTTTTTAGCTGTTGAACTATTATTTTCTAATGTTGCTTGCTGTGAATATTGTTTGAAATTTTCGGGAATATCATCTAGATTTTCATTGACAATATTACTCATGCTTCACTCTCCTATCTTTTTTATAATTTTATTTTGGAGAGCAGCGTTTTATGCTCAAAAATCTTTTTGTGTGTAATACGGGCAATCAGTTTCGTATGAAAAATTTTCCTGCCACACCATCTCATTTAACATACATTTACCATCTACTTGATAAATGCAGTTACTAGTACAATTTATATTCATAAAAAAATTCCTCCTGGATTTTTTATTATCATTTAAATATAATGTTTAAATCTGAGAAAATTTGTTTATTATGATATAATAATAGATATTATAAAACGAGGTAGCTAAAATGAATTCAAAAATAAAGTGGATAATATTTTTTCTTGTATTTATATTATGTGTACCATTGATAAATAAAATTCTTCCAAGCTTTACCCATATTAATTTTTATAATTACTATTCTTATAAAAACAATATTGTTGCCGCAATCGAAGATGAATATTATTTTGAAAATGCGCCAATGATTCAAAATAATCAAATTTATTTACCGGTCGATCTTGTGCATGATTACATAGATAATTATATTTTTTGGGATAAGGACCAAAATAAACTTACTATTACTACAACAAATAATGTCGTACGCATGCAAACGTATGATTTAAATTATTACATAAACGATGAACCAATGAAGCTCGATTTGCCAATATATAAAATCAATGAGCAAGCATATATGCCGGCTGATTTTTTAAAATCTATTTACCAAATTGATGTAACTTACAATGAAAATACTAAAATTGTGTTAATCAATTTAAATAGCAAATCTCATACAAGCGGAAAAATCAAACGCAATATAAATTTGAGATACGAGCCAGACAAAAAGAGTCCTATTGCCGGCAAGCTCAATAAAGATGAAACAGTTTATATATTTAGTACAAAAGATAAGTATACAAAAATTCGTTCACAAAGTGGATTAATAGGTTATGTACCGACTAAAAACATAATTGATGCAAAAAAGATTCCTGCCATCCAAATTCCATCTACAAAGAAAAAGAATGTATCTAAAATAAATGGGAAAATAAAAATGGTGTGGGAACAAGTTACAAATGTATCTGCAAATTATCAGGCAACTCTAAAGCAAATTCCAAATACATTAAATGTTATATCGCCTACTTGGTTTTCATTTGACACTGAAAAATTAAATGGCGATATTGTAAACCTTGCAGATTTAAATTACGTTGAGAATGCACACAAAAATAATTGTCAAGTATGGGCGCTTTTGAGTGACAATTTTAATTACAAAGTAAATCATGCTGTTCTTTGTGACACAAATAAGCGTGAGCACGTTATAAAACAACTTCTTGCATATATCTCGCTTTACAATCTTGATGGAATAAATATAGATTTTGAAGCTGTATCAAAAGATGATGCGAAATATTATATTCAGTTTTTGCGTGAACTTGCTCCACTTATGAAAAAACAAAATGCCGTATTATCAGTAGATATGTTTGTTCCAACTTCATGGTCTATGTATTATAACAGAGCAGAAGTTGGCAAAATTGCAGATTATATTTGCGTTATGGCATACGATGAACACACTAAAAATTCTGAAATGCCTGGAACAGTTGCCTCGTATGAATTTGTCGCCAACGGCATTAAAAATACTTTAAAAGAAGTATCGCAGGAAAAAATTATATTAGGTATGCCATTTTATGTTCGCGTATGGAGAGAGAGTGGGGATGGATTTTCATTAAAAAATTATTCAATGGACAAAGCTTTAGAAATTTTTAATAGCAATAATGTAAAATTTAAGTGGCTTGATTTTGAAAAATGTTTTTATGGTGAATACGACACGATTGAAAACAGCGAGACTGTTACGTATAAAACATGGCTCGAAGATGAAAAATCTATTGAGGAAAAATTAAAGCTGGCCCAAAAATATAATTTGGCTGGAGTATCGGGCTGGAAGAAAAATCTCGAAAAAGATATTATATGGAATTTAATCGATAAATATATGCAATAAGAATTAAAAATAAAAAAAGTAAACGCATACAAATTTATGTATGCGTTTTTTTATAGAACCAATTTGAAAATTAAAAATTACTTTCTCGATAAATACTCATTAATAAAAATATCTATATCGCCGTCCATTACAGCTTGTATATTTCCTGTCTCAGCATTTGTTCTGTGATCCTTAACCATATTATATGGATGGAAAACGTACGTACGAATTTGACTGCCCCACGCAATTTCTTTTTGTTGGCCGCGTATGCCTTCCATTTTTTCTTTCTGTTCATCAATTTTTAATGCTAACAATTTTGATTTGAGCATATCCATTGCAACTTCACGATTTTGACGCTGCGATCGCTCATTTTGACACTGTACAACTATTCCCGTTGGAATATGAGTTATTCTGATTGCGGAATCTGTTGTATTAACATGCTGACCGCCCGCACCGCTTGATCGATAAGTATCAATACGTACTTCATCATCTGGAATTTTTATTTGCACATCATCATTTATTTTTGGTATTACATCGCATGATGCAAAAGATGTGTGCCTGCGACCGGATGAGTCAAACGGCGATATTCTAATAAGCCTGTGGACTCCGCGCTCACTTTTTAAATATCCATATGCATTTTCGCCTTTAACTTCAAATGTCACAGATTTAACACCAGCGTCTTCTCCAGGCAAATAGTCAATAATAGAGAAAGAGAAGTTGTGTTTGTCAGCCCATTTGTTATACATGCGCAAAAGCATATTTACCCAATCACAAGATTCCGTACCACCTGCTCCAGCATGCAGACTAACAATTGCATCATTTGAGTCATATTTTTCATTTAAAAGAGTTGAAATACGAAATGAATTAAATTTTGCAATAAAATTATTTTTTTCAGTATTAAGTTGCGAAAGTAAACTTGAGTCATTTTCATCATTTGCAAGCTCAATTAAAATCATAATATCTTCGTACTGAGCAAATAAAGACTCGAAATTAGAGATTTTAATTTCGAGTTGTTTTTTTTGTTTTGTAAGCTCTTGCGATTTTGCAAGATCTGACCAAATATTTGGCCTGCATAATTCATCGTCGATTTGCTTCAATTTTAATTTAAGAGTGTCAAAGTCAAAGAGATCGCCTCAGATCATCTAATTTTTTTTTGTATTCATTAACTTGCATACATAATTCATCAAGTTCGAACAAAATTATCACCTCTAAAAAAATCAAACATTTTTCCCACAGCATTGTTTATATTTTTTACCACTGCCACATGGACATGGGTCATTTCTTCCAATTTTGGCTTGTTTGCGCTGCACGGGTACTTTTTCTGAAGGTTCGGCATTTGTAGAAGTTTCTTTCGCAACTTGCTCACGCTCAGGCGGTGTCTCAATCCTAACGTTAAACAATCCACGTACTGTATCAAGTTGAATATTATTGCTCATCTCTTCAAACATGTCGTAGCTTAAAAATTTATATTCAACTAATGGATCACGTTGTGCATAAGCGCGCAGTGAAATTCCTTGACGCATTTGATCCATATTATCAATATGATCCATCCAATGCTGATCAACCATTCGCAATGTTATAATTCGTTCGATTTCACGCATTTGCTCTGACCCAAATTCATTTTCTTTTGCCTGATAAATTTCTTTTGCCTCATTGAACAATTTATCAATTAAATCCTGCCATTTTAAATTTTCTTTGTCTTCGTCACTGATAATAACAGCAATTTTATGAAAGATTGGTTTCAAAAATTCGTTCAGATTATTTATATCCCACTCTTCCGGTAAATCTGATTCACCTGTATATAAATTAACGCTGCGCTCTATAACTTCTTTTATCATATTAATGATACTATCTTTTAAACTTTCGCCCATTAAAACTTTCATACGCTCGGCATAAATAATTTCGCGCTGTTCATTCATAACTTGGTCGTATTCCAAAAGATGTTTTCTTATACCAAAATTGTTACTCTCAACTTTTTTCTGCGCATTCTCGATAGCTTTTGAAAGTATTTTGTGTTCGATTGCCTCATTATCTCCAAGCCCTAATGTCTCTACAATTTTCATCATTCTTTCCGAGCCAAACAATCTCATTAAATCATCTTCAAGCGAAATATAAAATCTGGATTCACCAGGGTCACCCTGACGTCCCGCACGTCCACGCAATTGATTATCTATACGACGTGATTCATGACGCTCAGTTCCTATAATTTTTAATCCGCCTAGTTCTTGTACGCCGTCTTCTAATTTTATATCTGTACCGCGTCCTGCCATATTTGTTGCAATCGTAACAGCATTTTTCATTCCTGCATTTGCAATTATTTCGGCTTCTTTGGCGTGATATTTTGCATTTAAAACTTGGTGAGCAATTCCTTGGCGCTTTAACATTTCACTTAATTTCTCAGATTTATCAATAGTAATCGTGCCGACCAAAACAGGTTGACCTTTTTCATGCGATTCTTTAATTTCTTTAACGACTGCTCTAAATTTTGCAGCTTCTGTTTTATAGACAGCATCTGGATGGTCAATACGAATTACAGGTTTGTTCGGATTGATTTCTACAACATCTAAGCCATAAATTTGACGAAATTCATTTTCTTCCGTAATAGCCGTTCCTGTCATTCCAGCTTTTTTTGTATATTTATTAAAGAAATTTTGAAAAGTAATTGTAGCTAAAGTTTTGCTCTCACGATTTACTTTTACACCTTCTTTAGCCTCAATTGCTTGATGTAATCCGTCAGAATACCTACGTCCAGGCATTAACCTTCCCGTAAATTCATCTACAATTATTATTTCATTGTCATTGACTACATAATCCTTGTCTGATGCCATATTATAATTTGCTTTTAATGCATTATTAATATGGTGTTGCAATTCAAGATTGTCAGGGTCAGATAAATTGTCTACACGGAAAAATTTTTCTGCCTTTTTAAGTCCTTCTTGAGTGAGCGTAACAGTTTTAGCTTTTTCATCAACTACAAAATCTCCTTCTTCTATCAATTCAGTTTTTGTAATCGGATTGAGTGCTTCATCTTCATTTAATATACGACCCTTTGTTAGAGTTTTAGCAAATGAATCTGCAACATTATATAATTGTGTAGATTTTGTGCCGCTTCCCGAAATAATTAATGGAGTACGCGCTTCATCTATTAAAACTGAATCGACCTCATCTATAATTGCGTAATGCAATCCACGTTGCACCATCTGTTCTTTATAAATAACCATGTTATCACGAAGATAATCAAATCCTAATTCATTATTAGTTGCATAAGTAATGTCGCAATTATAAGCTTGTTGGCGCTCTACATTATTCATGCCGTTTAAAATTACACCAACAGTTAATCCTAAAAATTCATGAATTTTGCCCATCCACTGTGCGTCACGTTTTGCCAAATAGTCATTAACAGTTACGATATGAACGCCTTTGCCTTCGAGAGCGTTAAGGTAAGCTGGAAGTGTAGCAACCAAAGTCTTTCCTTCACCTGTTTTCATTTCTGCAATACGTCCCTGATGCAAAACGATACCACCAATAATTTGCACGTGAAAATGCTTCATTTGCAAGACACGTGATGAAGCTTCTCTTACAACGGCAAAAGCCTCAGGTAAAATATCATCCAAAGTTTTTCCATTAGCGAGCATATTTTTGAATTCAACAGTTTTATTTTTCAATTCATCATCAGATAATTTTTGCATTTGTTCATCAAAACTTTCGACCATATGGGCAATAGGAGTGATACGTTTAATTTCCTTTTGACTGTAGCTGCCAAACAATTTATTTAAAATATTCATGATTTCCTCCACAAAAAAAATAATTTCACGCATATAAGTTTATCAGAAATAAAGATAATACGCAAAATTATTTTTGTTGTATTTGATTTTCAAGACATTTTTTAAACAAAGTTATCTTTGAAAAAAATTGCAAAAAATCCCCCCATTCATTAACAATTTCGCTTAATAAATAGGGGACAAATTTTAATTTTTCATAGCTTTACTTACTTCTTGTGCAAAGTTTTCATCTTTTTTTTCTAATCCTTCGCCTGTTTCAAATCTTACAAAACGCAAAACTGAAATTTCCTGACCAATTTCCTTTTCAACATTCTCGATATATTGTTTTATACTCAGATTATTATCTTTAACATATTCTTGCTCTAGCAAGCAAAATTCTTTTAATTCCTTGTTTAATCTGCCGGCAACCATTTTTTCAGCAATATTTGCGGGTTTTCCTTCGTTCATAGCTTGTTGAGTTAATATTTCTTTTTCTTTGTCAATAAATTCTTGCGAAACATCACTGCGCGAAATAAATTTTGGGTTCATAGCGGCAATTTGCATACAAATATTTTTGCCTAATTCCTCAATCTTTGGATTTTTTTGGCAAGACAATTCCAACATAACACCAACTTTTCCACCTGCATGTATATATGAAATCAAGCAACCTGTTGTTTCAAATCTTTCGAAGCGGCGTATATTTAAATTTTCACCGATAACAGCAATTTTTTGACTCAATTCTTCTTTTACTGTCAAATTGCTATTGTTCCATTTTTCATCCAAAAATTCATCCAAAGTTTTAGCATTTGAATTACAAGCAAAAGTTGCAACTTCACGCACATAAATTTTAAATTTATCGTTTTTAGCAACAAAATCAGTTTCACTGTTAACTTCAACAATTGCTCCACGTTTTGAATCGTCAGCAATAAAAATATCAACTAAGCCTTCCGATGCAATTCTACCGGCCTTTTTAGCTGCAGCCAAAAGACCTTTTTCACGCAAAAGTTTTTCTGCCATTTCCATATTGCCATCAGCTTCAACTAATACTTCTTTACAAGCCGACATTCCTGCACCAGTAATATTTCTTAATTCTTTTATCATAGCTGCTGTTACTGCCATAAATATCTCTCCTTCAAAAACATTAATTAGATTTCATAAATTCTTCTTCTGTAACATCTGCCGGTTCATTATTTTCTACAAATTCAGCGCCTTGATTAGCTTCAATTACAGCATCAGCTAACTTAGATGCTATTAATTTAATGGCGCGTATAGCATCGTCGTTTCCAGGTATAACATAATCTACTTCATCCGGATCGCAATTTGTATCTACAATAGCGACAATAGGAATATTAAGACTTCTTGCTTCTCTTATTGCGATTTCTTCTTTTTTTGAATCTACAATAAAAATTATATCCGGCAGTTTTTCCATATCTTTTATACCGCCGATATTTTTTTCAAGTTTATTTTTTTCATTCATAAGTAATGCAACTTCTTTTTTTGGAAGCAAATCAAGTGTACCGTCTTGCTCCATTTGTTCTAATTCTTTTAATCTGGCAACACGAGTTTTAATTGTTTTAAAGTTGGTAAGCATACCGCCAAGCCATCTTTCATTTACATAATACATACCGCAACGCATAGCTTCTTCTTTTATAACAGCTTGAGCTTGCTTTTTTGTACCTACAAAAAGAATTTTGCCACCATTTTTAGCTACTTCGCTTACAGCTTTATAAGCATATTCAAACTTTCTTAATGTTTTTTGCAAATCAATTATATAAATATCATTGCGCTCAACAAAAATATATTTTGCCATTTTCGGATTCCAGCGACGAGTCTGATGACCAAAATGTACGCCTGCCTCCAGTAATTGCTTCATTGTTACAATATTACTCATTTTATTTCCTCCATATTCTCCTCCATAGTTAAAAAAACTATGTGTGTATTTAGTGCAAGAATTATTTTAACACATAACCGTTTTCAACGCAAGTGTTTTCACATTAAATTTTTCTGATTTTATACATATACTAATTTTATAAATACGAGGAGGCAAAAATAAAATGTGTGGAATAGTCGGATTTAGCAGTAAGAATAAAATCGGCAATGAAGTTTTATATAGAATGATGGACAAAATAAAACATAGAGGCCCGGATTCCGAAGGCATTTATATAAATAAAGGCGTGAAATTTGGACACAGGCGCTTAATTGTAGTAGACCCGGAAGGTGGAATACAACCCATGATTTACAGACAAAACAAAGATTTTGTCATTGTCTACAATGGTGAAATTTATAACACTGATGAAGTACGAAAAAAACTTATAGAGCTTGGAGAAATTTTTGAAACTGACAGTGATACGGAAGTTGTATTAAAAAGCTATGTGCAATGGGAAAATGAATGCCCGAAATATTTAAACGGAATATTTGCATTTGCTATTTTTGACGAAAGTCAAAACAAAATATTTATTGCCCGAGATAGATTTGGTGTTAAACCCTTGTTTTATCACTATGACGAAAATAATTTTGTGTTTGCATCGGAAATAAAAAGTTTGCTGGAATTCCCGGGTATTTCTACAAAAATTGATAAAGTTGGTTTGTGCGAAATATTAGCAATTGGTCCGGCAAGAACTTTCGGCAATGGAATTTTCAACGATATTGATGAACTCGAGCCTGCACACATTTTAGAATTTAAGGACAGTATTTTGAAAAAAGAAAGTTATTTCGAATTAAAATACGAGCCGCACACAGAAAATTTAAATGAAACAGCCGAGCATGTTTATTATTTACTGAGATGCGCAATCAAAAAGCAACTAATATCAGACGTACCAATCGGTACATTTTTATCGGGCGGATTGGATTCGAGTATAATAAGTGCAATTGCGGCAAAAGAAATTGAAAATCTGGATACGTTCTCATTGTCTTTCAAAGACAATGAAAAATATTTTTCCAAATCAATTTTTCAACCGGATAGTGATGATGAATGGGTAAAGAAAATGCAGGAATTTATAAAATCAAATCATCACGAAATTATTTTAGATTCACTAGATACTGCGTACGCACTTGAAAAATCTATGCAAATACGAGATTTGCCAGGCATGGCCGATATAGATTCATCAATGCTTTTGTTTTGTCAGCAAATAAAAAAATATGTAACGGTTGCACTTTCTGGTGAGTGTGCCGATGAAATCTTTGGTGGTTATCCATGGTTTTACCGCGAGGATTTAAAAACTGATGGATTTCCATGGACCCGTGATTTGTCTATACGCCAATCAATTTTGAAAATAGATTTGGATTTAGAAAGTTACTCACATCAAAAATATTTGGAGGCACTAAAAAAATCTCCACACTTTCCTCTAAACGATCAAGATGAAAAATATATTCGAGATATGTTTTATTTAAACGTAACATATTTTATGGGAAATTTATTAGAGCGCAAAGACAGAATGTCTATGGCAAATGGATTGGAGGTGCGCGTGCCATTTTGCGATCACGAACTTATTCAATATGTTTACAACATACCATGGTCAATGAAATTTTATAACAATCGTGAAAAAGGAATACTGCGCCTAGCAATGAAGAATGTTTTATCAGAGGAAATTTTGCAGAGAAAAAAAAGTCCATATCCAAAAACTTATCATCCCGAATATACAAAACTAGTTTGCAAAATGCTTGAGGATGAACTAAAAGATAGTCCGCTTTTAGATATCATCAACAAAGAAAAATTATTCGAACTTGTGCAAACAAAAAAGCCGTGGTACGGACAACTCATGTCCGGTCCACAGCTTATGGGTTATTTTTTTCAATTATCCCGTTGGATGCGAGATTATAATATTAGTATTTAAAAATTTATTGAACCAAAATGGGCATTAAATTTGAAGTAAGTGATTTATCAGTAATTTGGTTTTCTGCCTTTTGTTTTGCAGTATTAAATTTATTGGTTATTGTATAGTTCTGGCAATATTTTTCAACACGTGGTTCTATAACTACAATATTTAAAAGTTCTAAACTTGAAAAAAGTACTGAAAATAATAATCCTGTTATTGCGGCAGATATAGGAATAACTGGAACCAAAACAGCTGTAAGAATACCAGAACAGAAACAAACTGCCGCTAAAGCTTTAGTAGCAAATCGTCTTGATTGCATACCGCACAAAGAAACTTTAGGTTTTGCGTTTTCACTTAATGCAGTATACGTAAGTATCCTTTCGCCAAGTGAAAGTTTGTTCCATGCTTCCAATTGCCTTTTTGGATCATCTTGCATATTTTCAACTTTAATACGATTTGCAAATTGTATTGCGATTAATGATTTTTCACTTGCTTGTCGCAAAGTTTCTGGATATAAATTTGCTCCTAAATTAAGCAATATTATTTGCATATCCTCGCTCAAATTCAAAAAATATTTTGCTTGGTTTTCTTCATTCATCAATTCAAGTAATCCACACAATATTTCATTTATATCATTGAAATTGCTTGAACCATGCACATAATTTATCAAAAATACAAATGTACAACATAATGTATCTTGAATATTATTTGTACCGCTTATGCGCCTTGCTTCATCTAACAAAGCATTAAAAGAAACGCTATTATAGAATTTGTTATAGTTATCCTTATCAAAATTATTGTCATTGTTTTTCATAAGTTCGAAAATATTAACTTTATTGTTATCATCATTTTTATTTTTTTTATTAGATAATTTTTGGAATTGCAGCCAAGCTGTACTAGTATCATCAGGTAATACAAGATTTTTTGTATTCTCAAATTGAATTAATGAATCTTCTATAAAATTGTAATCTATTGTTTGTGTTAAAGGTTGCTGATCATTTTCTGCCAATAAGTGTGTATTTTCATTTTCTACTTCATTTTGTTGTGCATTTTCATTTGAATTTTCTAATTCAATTCCTTTTTGATTTTTGCTTAATTTACAAGCTTTATGATTTGTGGTAAATTGCTGATTTGTAAGACCCGATAATCCACCTTCTTCAAGTTTGTAGAATATAGCTGAAGCAGTAAATCCAACAATAATTTCAGAAGCAACTGCAGGCATTGCATTTATAATATTTTTTATAAATGATGTGGCAGGCCCTGATACACAAGACACAAATAAATCTGAAACGAAGCATGCTGCTGTCAACAAACCAAGCCCAGTAATTGCAAAAAATCCCTTTGCAAGCTCACATCCTGATGATGGTGCATTTCCTTTTTCTTTTAACAAAGGTAAAGTTGCGATTCTCGCGCCCAAAGGCAAATGCGACCATATTTTTCTTTGCACTTTGGGATCATTCATTCCAGCAACATTATTTTCTATTTGAAATACGAAATTTTTATATGCATCGGTACTTTTACAAGCGTCTTCAAAAGAATAACCTTCATTAAATTTTATACCATTCTCAAGTAAAAATAATTTTTGATTTTCAGATAATGATTCAAAACATTCTCTTTGTTTTTCTGCAGTCATTTGCTGCAAAATAAAACCCAAAATAAGATTTACTTCAGTTATTCCACAAGATAAATAAAAGTTTGACCAAAAAATAAAAGCATTAGTTAGCTCAGCTTTATTTTGAATATTATGTATCTGTCTTACATATGCATTCATGTTTTGCATGTTAACTTGCTTAGCTATTTCATTCAAAGATGATACACTTTCTGTATTGTTAATATTAATTGATTTTATTTTTATATTTTCCATAGTGATCATCTCCTTTTGAGCAATTTTTTATAATTATCTTATAATTTAAATATAATCCAAATACGGATTAAAAAAAATAGTTTTTGTGTGAATTTTATATGAATTTTTCGTGACGTAAAAAAAACATTGCATCTTGTGCAATGTTTTTAGTTTATCGCAAATGCAAAACAAATTTAAACATCTAACTTTTTTGTACGCATTATTCTTGCGCCATTGCTTGTCCCTAAACGATTTGCACCTGAATTTATCATTAAAATTGCTTCTTCAAGATGTTTAATACCACCTGAAGCTTTCACGCCACATTTATTTCCTACAGTTTTTCTCATTAATTCAATATCAAATGAATTAGCACCGCCATTGCTAAAACCAGTTGAAGTTTTAACAAAATTAGCGCCAGCCTCAACGGCGCAGTTGCATGCTTTAATTTTTTCATCATCTGTCAACAAACAAGTTTCAATAATAACTTTAACAATAGCGCGACCAGCCACAGATTTTACTACAGCAGCAATGTCTCTTTTAACAAGAATCCAATTGCCTTCTTTTGCAGCACCAATATTCATAACCATATCAATTTCATCGGCACCGTTTTCAACTGCTTCTTTTGCTTCAAAAACTTTAACATTGGTAGTATTTGCACCAAGTGGGAAACCAATTACACTGCAAACTAAAACATCAGAGTCTTCTAAACATTTTTTAGCTAATTCAACATGACATGGATTTATACAAACTGATTTAAATTTAAATTCCATTGCCTCGTCGCAAAGATTTATAATATCTTTTTGGGTTGCATCGGGCTTTAAACATGTGTGATCAATATATTTTGCAACATCAACTTTTTCCACATAAATCACTCCTATAATTTTTTTTCAATGATTATTTTAACACTTAGTATGTATTAGTTACAAACATAATAAATTTTTTTTATCAAAAATAAAAATTAATGATGATGTGAGTGCGAAATGTTTTCATTTTTTATGTTAGAGCATTCATGTTCGTTGCAGTTTTCACTTTCAAATTCTATTTCAATTGTGACATGATTTATTTTTTCATCTGCTAATTTGCCACGTATATTTTTTTTAATCTGTATAATATCGTTTTTATTTGATAAATCATTTATTATTGCGTGGAGCGTAAAGAAATTATTTATACCGTCAGTCCAAGAATGTAAGTGATGCACATCTAAAATTTTTTCTAGTTTGATTAATTTATTTTTCAATTTTTCAATATCTATGTTAGGATTTGATTTGTCTAAAAATATCTCGAAGATTTTTTTTACATTTTTGATTACGTTATACAAAATGAAAAGTGTTATGCAAATTGAAAGTATTGGATCAATGATTGGGCAATCAAATATTTTCATTACTATCGCTGCAAATAAAACTGCAATCCAGCCCAATACGTCTTCTAAAAGATGTAGGCCTACAGCTTTTTCACTTATTTTTTCACCACTAATGGTTTTATATGCGCCATAGCCATTAACAAATAAACCGATAACAGCTAAAAATAAAACACCGTCGTAATTTACAGGCGCTGGGTTTAAAATTCTTGTTATGGCACCAATAAGCATTATTAATGCGCCGGCAAAAAGCACGAAAGAATTTATCATTGCACCAAGTACAGAAAATCTTTGATAGCCATAAGTATAAAACTTATCAGGTTTTTGCCCCGACTTTTTTTCAAGCAACCAAGAAATTGCAATCGACAAACAATCTCCAAAATCATGAATTGAGTCAGAAATAATAGAGACACTGTTTGTCCAAATGCCTCCTATTAATTCAAAAATGGAGAAAGAAAAATTAAGTATGAATGCAACAGCAATATTTTTTTCAGACTGGTTTTCATTTTTCATTTTCAATCACCTCAGATTTATTTTAGCAGAAAATATCTTTTGCCGTTATAACTTTTTTAAGAAAATATCTGCACATTAAAAAATAAAATGGAAAATATTGGCTCAAAAAATAAAGATAAGCTTTTTTGAAAAAAAAGCTTACCATAATCACCTACTTCGAAATCACTTCATGAAAAAACTTTTAAAAAAAATCTCAAGCATTTGCTTGAGATTTTTTATTTAAAAGTTCTTTGGTTACTTTCTTTCAAGAAAGTAACAAGAAACTAGTTCTCGCCATTCACAGCATTCATGATATATTTGTATGCCCAATGACTTTGCAAAACATCTTTAAAACTTACTCTTTGAGCATAAATTTGTGTTCTATCAAAAACTTTTGCTATTATAGCAACTGATTCTGCTCGCGTAATATTTTGATTTGACTTAAATGTTCCATCGCCATATCCATCTATCATATTATTTGTTGCTAATTGCTTTATTGG
>CAMTJU010000023.1 GCA_947073045.1 uncultured Clostridia bacterium
AATCTCATTTTGAGTTGCTTCATAAAAAGAAACAAAAATAAAAATCTCAAACATTTTGAACAGCACTCCATTTGTTAGACAGTATGGTATACTAAAAAACAAATGGGGTGTTAAATTATGTCAAAAAAACGAAATAAGAGATACATGGTAGAATATAAAGAAATGGTGATAAAATGGTATTGGAAGAAAGCATGTCATACTATGAAGCAGAACATATGGTATAGCATATGGGAGTATCCAGAAGTGAGAGAAGATATATCTGACACAAGTAATAGAATGTTTGACAATAAAGCAGCGTGGATGAGCTAGCACAGGTTATCCACGAGAATTTCCAAAAGAAGTAGAAGATCTATTGGCGCAAGTGCAGAGATTAAAAGCAGAAAATGACTATCTAAAAAATTTGCAAGCCTTGGTTTTGGAAGATGAGCGACGCCAGCGCAAAAAACGCAGGTAGTTCAAAAACTAAGGCGAAAACATGTACTGAAAATATTTTTCTCAATCGTTCAATTATCTCGTGTAACCTTTTGCTATCATTTAAAACAGATGAATAAGCCAGACAAGTATGAATTAGCCAAGGAATAGATCACAACAATCTATCACGAAAATAAAGGACGGTATGGTTACCGTAGAATTATAGCCGAGCTGTATAACCGAAATATTTATCTAAATTATAAAACTATCCAAAGATTCATGAATCAATTAGTCATTATGTGTCATGTCAGGATGAAAAAATACCATTCTTACAAAGGTAAGGTGGGGAAAATTGCTCTAAATCTCCCGAATCGGGATTTCAAAACATAAAAGCCAAAACAAAAGTGGGTCACCGATGTAACAGAGTTCAGTTTGTTTGGATAAAAGTTATATCTGTTATATATCATTGATTTTCATAGCAGTGATAAGCTATGCTATTTCAGAGTGTCCTGTATTGAATATGGTAATATCCATGTTAGATAAAGCATTTGCAACAGTTCCAGATGATACTAACATCATTTTTCATTCCGACCAAGACTGGCAATACCAGCATAAACAATATCGACGGATGCTAAATAAGAAATGTATTCAACAGAGTATGAGCTGCAAAGGCAACTGCTGGACAATGCTGTGATAGAAACTTTTTTGACTTGCTGAAAAGTGAGCTATTCTACTTACAAAAGTTTGAATCCATGGAACATTTTAAGTAAGAATTAATAAAATATCTTGATTACTATAATAACCTTTGTATTAAGACAAAACTTAAGGGCTTGCCTCCTGCTATTCACAGTCTGTAAGCTCTTTCGGTTGCTTAATAGATTTTTTTTATATAACTTTGTCTAACTTTTTGGGGTCAGTTCATAATCGCTTAAGATTTTTTTGTTAAAGTTTTCATGAAGCAGCTCCGAAGGAGACGTTTATAGTAAACTTTTTTAAGAAGCTTAGTTTTTTATTTCAAAATTTTTAGCCGATAATAATGGGTGTAAATCAAGCAGTTTATTCAAATTGAAAATTAAAGTAAATGGCGCGTAATTCAAACATGTTAATTTAGTCATTTGCTCTGCTAAAGCTAATATTCTGTTTGATTGCTATCTTGAATAATTACGCTTTTTATTTAGTTCTTCATTTAACCTTTTTATTTCTTTTTTTGCTCTTCTATTCTCTATTTTAAACTAAAAAAACTGTTTATCTTCAATTATATAAACCATATTGCTTAAACCAGTTAAAATTCTACTATTATGCTGGTTATATGAAACACAATTTGTTTTTTTATCAACCGATTTTTCTCCATCATTTATACTATAATCAATTTCTTCAACTTTATACTTCGAAAAACAATTGTTATGGTTTAAGTTTGTAGTTGAAACCAATTTATCAAAATAATCATTTAGTTGACTGTATTCTAAATTTTCATCGTTATAGTTTATTGTATTATCTATGTTTTCGTTTAGTTTAAATTGTTTATTCAAATCTGTTTCCGAGTTTAAAGTATTAGTTGAAGTTGTTGTCGAATCTGGTTGATGCATTGATTTTAAAGTAAATTCTCTTTTTTTATCTAAATACATTTTCACCTTCATATCTTTTTGAATGAATGCTGGTAATTCTTTCTTATAATCTGGGTTTGCAAGCATTCTTTTTATTCTTTTATGTACTTCTTGCACAGAAATTCCCAGCTCTTTTGAGATTTTAGATATTGTTTTCATATCAATTTGCTCTTACTTAAAATTTTAAAATGTTTTTGCAATACATTAAGTAATTTTGCAAAAAATTAATTGTGTTTCAATTTATCATTATAAAATTATCTTTCCAAAAAACGTGTTCTACCAGTACACTCATACAATCCGCCTTGCGTGTTTTTTATCTCATAGTTTAATTGTTTATAAAATGTTATGCTTTGTACCAGTCAATTCTATGATTTTTGTGGTAGTTATCTGCTCAGTTTTCCACTGGTCTATTATTTCATCTCATAGGTGATTTTTGAACTTTAGTCTTTCTAAATGAAGGTTTTTAATTTTAGCAGTGGCAATACCTTCAGTTTGTTTCTGTCTAATGTCAACAAGCTAAAACTATCACAAGAATTTGAGTTTTATACAATTACTGACAGCAGTAAATTGGTTTTTAAATTATGGGAACAAATCAAAGCAAGCCTTACGAATTTTCTATTTACGAGGTTATGCAAATTCATGCGTTTGTCTTGGAAAACAGCAAATATGAAGCAGAAGTACACAAAAACTATACGATTACAACAAGCAGTATTGACAGCTCTGCATACGTTGATTTTTCAATAAATATTACATTTTTCCAATAAGAAAATTCACGGCACTGTTAATGATTACAAAGCTTTATCAACCATAACTTTTACTAAAGCTTAAGATCGTTGGGGTAATATTATTAAAATTGTTGATTATAACAAGAATGAGAGGGGTATTTTACATTCAATCTAAATGATATTGTTACGGTAAATAAATTTTTCACGCTTATGTAGGAAATAGATTTCAAGAAGGAAGAATTTAAACAAAAAGAATTACATATAAAAGATGAAGATGCAAAATGAAAATTAGGTTTAGTTTGCGAAATAATCGATTATTTTGAAGACAAGATTGATGAAATTTTTGGAGGGGGTACTAATAATTTGATTTTTGGCAATACTAAAATGATTGATATATTTAGTAACTTTTTCGGGGATATTTTACCGTATTACGAGAAAGTCAGTAAAAAAATAATAGAAAAATATATTAAAAAATACAAGCTTTCTTGAAAGAAAGCTTGTTGAAGAACTTTAAAATAAAAAATCATGCTTTCGCATGATTTTTTTATAAAGTTTTATCATTTTAAGTTTAGATTTGTTTTTTTTGTAGGCAGTGGTCTTTGTTTATTCACTTTAGGAAGATCCGCTGGTCTAGGCATTGTCTTTGTAAGAGGTTTTTCATTTGCTTGCTCATTAACTTTTGTAAGAGGTTTTTCATTTGTTTGCTCATTAACCTTTTCATTTGCTTGCTTATTAACCTTTGCAAGAGGTCTTTTATCTGATTGCTCATTATCTGAAAGTGATACACCTCTATTAGAGGTAGGTGGTGTTTTGGGTGTTTTTCTACGTGGTGAACCGTTAACATTTGGCTGAGTTGGTTCACTTATTGTACGTGGCGAATTTAGTGGAGATCTTTTAACAGCTGGCGGATGTGGTGCAAATTCATCATTCGTCTTAGCTGTTTGTGAATTTTCAAGCTTTCTCTCATCTGCTATATAATCTATTACAACATCTGGTTCAACACTTAATTCACTCAATTCATCTAATTTAGCTAATTCTTTATCTAATAATAAATTTGCGTTTTTGTCATCAAAACTTAAAGTCGAATGTTTAATTACAGTATTTTTATTTTTTTCTTTTGTTTTATTTTGTGAATAATTATACAGATCTTTTTGTAGTTCCTCTACCTCTTGAAAAGCTTGGTCAATTTCGGCTTTTGCCTTCTCTAAATAATTATTATAAATTCCAATTGCTCCCTGCACGACCTTTGCACCAGTAGAAATAGCTTTACCAATCATTGTATCTGCCCCTACAGTATCTGATAGTCTTGTAAAATCAATATAATTATGAAGAAACTTCATACCTTTTTGAAAACTTTTATTAGTTTTATTAATTCCAAAGTTATCCAGAAGAATTTTAATGTCACGTATGTAATCTTTAAATGTATTTAAATCTGGTGCATCTTTAACAACTTTAATAAAGGTATTTAGATTTTTAGACATTTTTTTAGAGGTTCTACCAGGTTGAATGTTAACATTTGATAAAAATTCTGTTAATGTACTAGATACAGAAACTTTCAATGCTTCAAATTTTAATCGTGTTTCATTATCATAATTATTATGCACAAATTCATATTGTCCGTTTGGCATAAAAATCACCTCTCAATTTTAAAATACAAATTTAAAATATAAACATTGTTATATTTATATTATAAAGTATAATGTTTTTTATGTAATAAGTCAAGTGCGTTTTAACATTTTTTCGAAAAATTCTTAATTACTAAGTAAACAAACAAATTTATACAAAAATTATTTCATATTTTTCATAAAAAATAATATTTAAATTTTCTTTATTGGTTAAGCTATTTTTCTAAAAAAGCTTAGAATCTGTTATTATCAAAATAAGGACATAGTTACAAGCGGTAGGTGATTGTCAATCCTCACGAAGATGAGAGGAGATAAGAATGGATGAAAAATTTTATTATTTGTTATTTAATACTAATATTTTTCATTCTTATTATCATAAAAAAATAGCCACCCGAACCTGATATAGTATGATACTTCCAAAGTAACAGATTTTTATATTTCTTCTGTCTGTTTTATAGGTATCATATCAATAAAAATCTTATTAGAATATTATTTATTAGTAATATTTCATTTAATCGGAGTCTCAAGTTTGTAAAAGATTACGAAAAAAAAATAAAATATAAGTGATTTAAGAACACGGTATTTGCTGTGTTCTTTTTATTTTTTATCTAATATAAAATTATAATATTTTATATTTTATTATACAGCATGTTTTTTAGCATGCTTATCTCATTTTTGTGTCCTTCGTCATCAAATGGTGTTTCTAAATAAAATGGTAAATGCGATATGTAACGATTAGACATAATATCTAAGATTGCCTTTAGACCTATATAACCCTGACCAATTGGAGCATGACGATCTTTATGTGAATTAAAAGGATACATACTATCATTCAAATGAATTGCTTTGAGTTTCTTGATTCCAATAATTTTATCAAACTCTTCTAAAACTCCATCAAAATTATTTACTATGTCATAACCGGCAGAAAATACATGGCAAAGATCCATGCATACTCCAATTTTTTCTTCTTGCTCAGCGCCATCCATAATATTTTTCAACTGTTCAAATTTAAATCCTATTTCACTACCTTTGCCTGACATTGTTTCCAGCAATACGATAATTTTTTCGCTGCTATACATCGCATAATTTAATGCATCTATAATTTTTTTTATACCAACTTCTATTCCACTTCCAACATGACTTCCTGGATGAATATTAAAATATTCAATGCCAATAGAATCCATACTGGTAATGTCTTCTTTTAGTGTTTGCTTTGCAAAATCATAAACATAATCTTTGCTACCAGCAAGATTTATAGTATATGGTGCATGTGCAAGTAATGGACCAAATTTGTTTTCCAAACGCAATTTTTGAAAAAGAGCTATATCATTTTCATCAAACTCTTTTATTTTACTGCCACGCGGATTTCTACTAAAGAATTGAAACACGTTGCTATCAATATTTATTGCTGTTTGGATCAAGTTTTCAAAACCTTTGCCGACTGATAAATGTGCTCCTATTTTTAACATACCTATCCCTTTTCTTTTAAAGTTAAATATTATAAAAATCCATTATATCAAATTTCAATTATTTATATTCGACAGTGTCAGTTTTTAATTTTTGTAAACTTATACAATATTTTTTTACATCTATTACATTTTTTCATTTATAAATAAATATTTAAAAAGTATCTTAAACATTAATTATGTTATAAGATACTTTTTTACTGTGAAGTTCCAATGAAACTATTTTTGATTTAGAAAATAAAATTAAGCGAATGGAAAAATGAAAAATGCCAAAAATATTTATAGACGCTGGGCATGGTGAAAAAGATTCAGGTGCTACAAACGGCAATATTTTTGAAAAAGATATTGCTCTAAAAATAATATTGAAACTAAATAAAATTTTAAAATCACGTAACTTTCAGATACCTACAGATGTTTTTGTAGAGTTAAATGAAAGTGCAAAAAACAAATAATTTTACCTCTGATATTTTCGTTTCAGTACATTTGAATTGTGCAACAAATGCATATGATAGTTGAATTGAAACATTGATTTATTCGCATATTGGCCAAAACAAATTATATATTAATTTAAATTGAGGTAAATTATCAGCCTTGATATAATTACTTATATCTTTTTGTTGATAAGCTGACAACTTGCTTTGTCAATGTGTATATTATAATTTTCGAAAAGGAGATGAATTTTTATGGATAAAATAAAAAATATAAGTAAATCAGAGATACTTGTTTTAAAAAATCAGGTTGCATATCAAGAACATCAGATTGTCAGTAAAACACTAGCACAAAATGAGCATGTGAGTATTACTTTATTTTCTTTCGATAAAGGCGAAGAAATCAGTACTCATGAATCAAATGGGGATGCTTTTGTTACAATATTGGATGGTACTGCACAGATTACGATTGACGGTATTAAATATGCGTTGCATGAGAGTGAATCAATTATAATGCCGGCAAAACATCCACATGCCGTTTATGGCGCAGAGCAATTTAAAATGCTGCTTGTAGTTGTTTTTTAATAGGTAATTGGAGGGATTATATATGAAAGCATGTGTCGATCAAAACCTTTGCATTGGTTGCGGTTTATGTGTCGAAATTGCAGGCGATGTATTTCAAATGAACGATGACGGTAAGGCGGAAAGCTACGGAGAAGTTACACAAGATAATAAAGCTGCAGTGCAAAATGCAGTGGATTCTTGCCCTGTATCTGCAATTACATGTGAATGAAACGGTAAGAAGGGGGCTTTATATATGTTAAATCCAAGAAAAGCTGTTATTATTGGTTGTGGATTTGTTGGGTCTGCAACTGCATTTACTTTGATGCAAAGTAGGCTGTTCTCAGAAATGGTCTTACTTGATGCAGACTGGAATAAGGCGTATGGTGAGGCGAAGGATATTGTACATGGGATACCGTTTTCCGGTCAAATGAAGATATATGCCGGTGATTACGATGATATTGCCGATGCAGCGCTCATTATTATTACTGCTGGGGCAAATCAAAAGCCAGAAGAAACACGTCTTGATCTTGTAAAAAAGAATGTGGAAATATATAAGTCTATTTTGCCGGAAATTGCAAAACGTAATTATCAGGGCATTCTACTTGTTGTTTCTAATCCTGTTGATATTTTGACGTATGCGGCATTAAAACTCAGTGGTATGTCAGAACATCGTGTTATTGGCTCAGGTACGGTACTTGATACAGCCAGATTAAAATATGCACTTAGTGAACATCTTGGCGTTGACAGTAGAAGTATACATTCTTTTATAATTGGGGAACATGGTGACAGTGAAGTACCAGTATGGAGCAGCGCAAATATATCTGGTATTGCGCTTCATGATTTTTGTGAAATGCGTGGGTATTTTGAGCATGAGGCAGCTATGAAAGAAATTGCAGAGAATGTAAAAAACAGTGCTTATGAAATTATTGCAAAAAAGCATGCTACCTATTATGGAATTGCTATGGCAGTAAAGCGTATTTGCGAATGTATTGTAAGAGATGAGAAATCTATTTTGCCTGTATCGTCTATGATTCATGGCCAATATGGTATTACAGATATTACTCTCAGTATGCCTGCAATTGTAGGTGTGCAAGGAATAGAAACGCATGTACCAATTTCGCTAAACGATGTTGAAATAGAGCAACTTCAAAATTCAGCAAAAACCCTGAAAGAGATTGCACAGTCACTTAATTTATAAAAATGATGCGTAGTTAAAAAAATTAGTTAAAATATAAAAATACCTCTCCGTTTTTGGAGAGGTATTTTTAATTGAATATGAGCCAGGTTTTTTATAAATTAATATCGGAACTGTGTACCTATAGAAAGTGAGCTTATAAATATACATTGCTGGTATTAGGCACATATTTTATAATCAAGTATATAAATCAAAATTCAAGGAGATAAAGAAACATGAGAAAAATTAGTTTATTTATTGCAATGAGCCTTGATGGATATATTGCGGATACTAAGGGTAGTGTCGATTGGTTGAAAGGCCAAGGCAACGATAATGAGAATATTGACGTCTATTCTGAATTTGTAAAAAGTATTGATACAATTTTAATGGGGTGGAATACTTATCATCAAATTGTTACTGAACTTTCACCTAAAGAGTGGTTATATAAAAATTTTACGACTTATGTTATTACACATAATGAGCAAGCTTCCTCTGAAAAAATTCGATTTGTAAATATAAATCCTGCTTATTTGGCAAAAAGCCTAAAAGAAAAAAGTGGAAAAGATATATGGATATGCGGTGGAGCCAATCTTATCCAACAGTTAGTAAATGAGAATTTAATTGATTGCTATTATATTACTGTAATTCCAACACTTTTAGGTGCTGGTATTCGGCTTTTTGAAAATGCAAAACAAGAGATTCAGTTAAGATTACTTAATACACAGTCATATAATGGTATGATAGATTTAATCTATACACGAAGATAAATTCCTGTTTGAAGAATTGTCAGATAAGTATAAATCCGGTAATTATATATAAGAATATGCATTTTATTTAAATGTTATACAGTGGGAACGCTTTTCCGAAAAAGGAGATTAATATAACCATTTATAAACTTCTTCTACAGATAAAGTTTATAAATGGTTAAACAAGGAAATAAAAAAAGAAGAGCCATCCCATCCTAACTCTTTTATTATGTTTTTTAATAAATTTCGTTTTGTAATCGTGTCTATAGTTTTATTTTTTAATTTTATTATGCTTGCAGATACTATTTCTATATTTAATTTTTCTTTTGTGAAGTTATCGTTTTGATTTTTGAAGCTTTCTATTTGAGCTTGAAAGCTCTTTATTTGTCTATCGAGTTCTTCTATTTTTTGCTCGATATATTTTTCTATTGTCTCATTGTTTGATGAGGCAATTTTTTTTATTAAGTTAGAAATGGAATTTTCATTTTCATTAATTTGATTTTCTAATACTTTTATTTTTTCTGAAATATCAATTTGTTTTTTTGTTATGTGGTTTTTCTTTTTATTAAAACTTCTAAATTCGTTTTTTTTACTGTCAGTTATTTTTATTACGTAATCTAAAATTTGTTGATCGAATAAATCCCCGCGTATATTTTTGGTATCGCATTTGCATTTTCGAGAATTTTCTTTCATCTCGCATACGTAATAAAATCTACTTCCGGATTTAGAATACGGACGCATATATGCACCGCAATTTTTACAGCGCAAGATACCGCTTAATAAAGCTACTGTTCCATTTGTTTTGCGAATTTTATTTTCCGAGCGCTTATAAATTATGTCTTGTACAAAAATGAAATCTTTTGCACTGATGATTGGTTTATGTTCGCCAATGCTAATTATCCATTTGTTTGTGCGTGAGCGTCTAAACGCAGATATTCCAAATTCACCGGTGAAATTTTCACGTTTATCAGTTATTATGCAGCCAAGATTTTTAAAATATTCATAAGCTTTCTCATTAGCTTGGCAATAGACTGGGTTTGTTAATATTCTGCGCAATGCTATACATGTATAATCTTTGCTGGTATTGGATTTTATTCCATTTTGAATATAATATCGCATTAATTTGTTTATACTCTGCCATGATTTATATCGCTCAAATATATCTTTGACTTGCGGGGCAAATGTTTTATCAGGTTCCAACACGTTGTAAGTTTTTTTGTTGCCAGTCTTGCTTATATAATATTTTTTCTTTTTCTTATATCCAATGGGTGCCTTTGCTCCTAAATAACGGCCTAATTTTGCCATCTCAAGTAAATTATCTCATATACGTTGTGCAATTGTTTCGCGCTCAAGTTGTGCAAATACACTTGAAATATGAATCATCGCACGCCCCATTGGTGTTGATGTATCGAATTTTTCTGTTATCGATACAAAATCAACATTATATTGCTCCAAAAATTTTATGGTATTAGAAAAGTCTGCTACATTTCGGCTTATACGGTCGATTTTGTAACAGACTAGTATTTTTATTTTCTTTTGTTTTATGTCGTTCATCAGTTTTTTGAACATTGGGCGTTCAGTATCTTTACCACTAAATCCGTCATCTTCATATATCAATATATTTTCATCGCTCTTGTAATTTAATTTTATGTATTGTCTGCAAAGATTGATTTGATTTTCAACGGAATCACCTAGCTCACTTAATTTTGATTTGCGTGAATAAATCGCTATTTGCAAATTAGAAGCCTCCTATAACCCTTTATTTTTGCTAAAAAATAAAATTTTTAATTGCAAGCTAATTTTCTATTCTTTTTAAATCTCATCCTCTGCTTCTTTTCTTAAAACTTCTAATACTTTCTCGTATACAATTTCTTGATATTTTTCTGGAAGCCGTTTTATCATTTCTATTCTTAATTCTGTTTTGAATTCTGTAATTAGTTTACGTATTCCTTCCATTTCTTCTTGTGTATTCATCAAAATTATTTTGTATTCCTTATTTTTCATTAACTTCATCTCCCTTTATTTTAGGTTATGAAATTATGTATTTGTCCTATCAAACTTTTTACTTCTTTTCTTTCTTAGGCTTTTTTGCAATATCTTCAATCGAATTTCTACAATAAAATCTCCTTACCTATTATATATTTATTGTGCCACTAATTATTGTTCTTTTTAAAGAACCATTTAAACATTCCTTTATTTTCTTTTTGTTCCTCTATTTCTTTATTTTTAATATCCTTTTGTGCAAGCAATACTTGATTGTTTCTTTGCAATTCATTTACTTGTTCAATCAACCCTACTAATCTATCAGACTGTTGTTTTGCATGTTTATTTTGCAAGTTTAATTCAGCATGTAAATTCTTTATTTGTTTATCTTTTTCTTCAAGTTGCTTAGAGAGTGTTTCTAATAGTACTTGCAAATCAGATGTTTTTACTTGCAAATTGCTTTGCAATTCACTTGTGCAATTCTTATCAACTTCTTTGCAATTATTTTTGTTTTCTTCAACGATGTTTTTATTAAAAACCTCTTTAATTGCTTTTTTATTAATCATTTTTTTTTGCCATCAATCACTTGTAAATATTTTTTTAATCCTTGTCAATTCTTTGGTAAATAGCTTGTGTTGTTATATTTACTTCCTTTGCAAGTTCTTTAATAGTTATATATTTATCTTTTAATTTTTCACTCATAAATTTAATATTCACATCCCATCATTAGTCTTCCAACGCCAATTTTTCTATTTTTTCAAAATCCCATTCACGTTGTTTAAAATTTGCGAATTTATTTCTTTCGCTTTTTTTATGTACAATAATTTCATTTAAATATAATTCAAAATTATCACCAAAAAGCGTTTTAGGACGAAGATATTTTGCCATTTCTGTTTCACGTCATTGATTATGTTTTTTATCTATCACTTTGATAAAATTTTCAAGTGTAAATCCTTCGTTTAATTTTTCATTTATTAATTTGGTGGTTTCTTTTGAGATTAACTTATAGTTTGTTCCTAAAATATTGTTTAAATGTATTATTATTTTTTCTATTATTTCAAAGTTTTGTTTTGAAATATAGTCGGGTTTCCCGACGACATTATTAAAACTTGTAGTATTAAAACTTGTAATATTATCTATCTGGATTTTTTCACTAGGTATTTCTGATGTTATAAAAATTCTTATTTCAAGTATTTGTTTTGAATTTGGTGATTTTATGATTTCAGTTTTTATGTAATTGTTTTTGATTAAAGTATTTATCCGATTTATTATTGATCGTTTACTAGAATCAATCAATTTGACAAAGTAGTCATTAGTAACTTTACGATACCCATATTTGTTAGATAGAGCATTTAATTATTTTGCATTAGGTTGTA
>CAMTJU010000024.1 GCA_947073045.1 uncultured Clostridia bacterium
TCTCGCCATCTCCACTTTTTATTCTTTTTTTCCTTAATTTATACAAAAAAAGTCCAAACATAAGTTTGGACTTTTTTGGGTTTTTGTTATCTTGTTTCTTGCTGTTGAATATTTATAGGTACATTAATGTTATGGTAAATGGTTTCAGATATATTAAATATGAATTTTTGTATACGTAAATTTTTATCTTCTTGTGATAGGCTTAAATTTGAAATTGCATTGCAAGTCTCGATTATTTCTATAATATCTGTTGTCAACAAAAATTTTTTAACTGCTTCTTGCGTTTTTTTATTTTTAGTTATTTTTAATTTTATAAATGTAGCTTTGTTTGAATTTTCTTTATATAAATAATAAAATTTATATAAAATTAACATCGCTGTGCCTTTATCAAAAGGAAATTGACCTCTAGAAACTTTTTTTATAAAGCTATTGTCTTTAACGAATTTTTCTATTTCTTCTGGATTTGAAAAATATTGTTGAACGAATTCTTTTTTATTCTCTTGTTCAAATTTTTCATCTTCAAATATAATTTTAAATGCTATTCTATTTTGTTTTTTTTCTGGATATTTTTCATGTAACTTTTTAACTGTTGCTGATATTAATATTTCAGGATGTTGACAATTAGGAAATTCATTATTACATACTTTTTTTATATAGTTGTTTTTTGGTTCTGTATAATCAAAATAAACCCCGTTTGTTAATGCACAAATTTGTTTTTCTAGAGATAATTTTTCAAGTAATTTCTCTTTTGTACCGTGATTCAAACGGTTAAGACTATGTAAATGACTATAATTATTAAAAATATTACACAATGTTTCACGTTCTATTTCTTTATTAGAATTTAAATTCATAACGAATTGTTTTGTTACTTCGAAGCAAATTTCATAAAAATGATTATTAGCATTAAAATATTCATTAAGTTCTCCATCACGTAAGCGAGCTCCAAGTAATATTTTTGAAGCTTCTGAATTTGGATTATATAAATATTTTGTAATTAGAGAAAATTGTAATTCTGGAGGCAAACCTTTTAATATTTCATCTTTTTCTGTGGCAGATAGAAGCTTAGAATCAATAAAATATGGTATAACTGATTCAATAAGGTTATTAAAATCATTATTTTTATATAAATTTGAAATAGATATTTTTATTGCGCTGCAAAAAAAAATTCTATCATTATCGACATTAAAAGAAAATTTTAATTTATTTATAAATAATTTTTGTAAAAAAAACATTTGTCCGTTTTCTGGTTTTTCTAAAAAATTGATAATTTCACCTTTTGTGATTGTACGGATTTTTTCAATTTTGTGTTCATCATACCAATTTTCAAATGGTATATACTTTTCTTCATAATCAGATAATTTTCTCCGATGAGATTCAGGGTTATTGTCGTTGTCATTGTTAAATTCTTCTGATAATTGTTGAAATTCATTTTTAAAAGATTCTTTGGCTTCTGTAGTTATTTCATCGATTATGTTTATGCCGCTATTTTGAAGTTCTAATAAATTTAAGGAATTTATCTTTTTCTTTAGTGCTTCGATATATTCATATAATTCTTGATTTTGTCCATTAAAAACAAAAATTTGTTTTTCAAATTTATAATTCTCATATTCATTTTTTCCACTTTGTATATTTGCTTTAAGATTACTCTGAATATCATTTGAATTTTCACTGTGTACATTAAACGAAAATACTGAAGCGTTCATTATAGTTTTGCCGTCTTTTGTTGTTTTTGCCTGATTTGGATTTACATCTTCAAGTGAATTCCAATAATTGATTAAATCATTTCTAAGCTTCTCACTTTCTAATTGTTTAATTATATTTTGTACATTCTCAGGTAAATTGTTGTATTCATTACTTTCTACATTTATATTTATAAGTGGACGAATAATATCTAACTGTTTCTCATCAAAAATGCTGTCCATTGTAAGACAAAACATTATTTTATCTTTATCAGGTGCAATCTGGCTTGTAAAATATTCAGGATAGAAATACATAGCTGTCATATAGCAGCTGTATATTCTTGTAGTGTTAAAAAGTTCATCCTTATCATAACCAAATTTTGTACTGTATTCTCTACCAAGATCAGCCATATATAACTTCCAGTTATTTTCTATGTGTAAGTTAATGAATGTAGAACCCTGATCAGAAAAAAAATCAACATGAAGCAGATATTTTATAAATTTTTCAGCATTAATTTTGAAAAATTCTAATTTTTCCCACAAATAAAAAAACATCAATTCCAAAATTTTTTCTTTTTGCTCTTTGGTAGTTTCTTCTTTTATTTTATCATAATCAATTAAATTGTCAAGATGATATTGCTTTAAATCATTTTTAAAATTATCACTATAAATATTTAGGTAATTTAAAATTTGCTTATAGTTATTTATAAAATAATTTTTTAAGTTTTTCTGATCAAAAGGTTCATTACAAGATGAATAAACATGTGAACGAAGATATTCATATAAATCTAACGTTAATCCATAATGCAAATGTTCAGATTTGGGTAAAATACCAGATAGAAAAGAGATAAATGAGAGCATATATTCTGTAAATCTAATAATATCTCGCATTTTTATCCAATTTGTATTAATTTGTTCAGTTGGCGTTTGCATTTTATTTTCACCTCGTTGCTTTATAAATTTAATTCATAATTTTATTATATCATAGAATGTTTTTTTGAAAAAATAATGTGCAAACATGAAATAGTCAACTAAAATGAAAAAGATAAAATTTCAATAAATCGATTCATGGACAATTTTTTTATGCCTCAAATTTTTAAATATAAAGTATAACTTTTTTACTCTAACGAATATTTTTCATACACATGGATTTAATAAACAGTAATTTTGAAAATAAACTGTGATATAATTAATGAAGCTTTTTAAATTTGATTATTTCTTGGAGGTTTTAGATTATGTTTAAGAAAATAGAGCCCAATTTCAATTTTATTGACAATGAAATTAAGACGGAAAAATTTTGGCAGGACAATAATATTTTTCAAAAAAGTATTGATAAGCGCAAAGATGCTCCAAATTTTACTTTCTTTGATGGGCCGCCAACGGCTAATGGCAAACCTCACATAGGTCATATTTTAACTCGCGCAATTAAAGATTTGATTCCGCGTTATAAAACAATGAAAGGGTATAAAGTTTTAAGGAAAGCCGGTTGGGATACGCATGGTTTACCTGTAGAATTAGAAGTTGAAAAATATTTAGGGCTTGATGGCAAAAAGCAAATTGAATCTTACGGTATTGAAAAATTTATTGCCAAGTGTAAAGAAAGTGTTTGGACGTACAAGAATGAATGGGAGAAAATGAGTAAACGTATTGGGTTTTGGGCCGATATGCAAAATCCTTATGTTACATACGAAAATAATTATATTGAATCAGTTTGGTGGGCAATTAAAAAAATTTGGGACAAGAATTTGATTTACAATGGTTATAAAGTTGTGCCGTATTGCCCAAGATGTGGAACGGCTCTTTCAAGTCATGAAGTTGCTCAAGGCTATAAAGATGTAAAAGAAAAATCTGTTATTGCCAAGTTTCAGATTAAAAATAAACCAAATGAATATTTTCTTGCTTGGACAACCACTCCCTGGACATTACCAGCAAATGTTGCACTTGTTGTAAATCCAAATGAAAAATATGTACGAGTAAATTGTAAAGATGAAGTCTTTATCGTGTGTAGCGCTCTTTTAGATAAAATATTTTCTGATGAATATAAAATTTTGGATGAAACAACTGGGAAAAATCTTGAAGGTATTGAATATGTTCCACTGTTTGATTACGTAAAAGTTGATAAAAAAGCTTATTATATTGTTTGTGATGATTATGTAACCCTTACTGATGGTACTGGCATTGTACATTGTGCACCAGCTTTTGGTGAAGAGGATGCACAAGTTGGAATGAAAAATGATTTGCCATTTTTACAGCCAGTGGATGAAAAAGGTTGTTTCAAGGAAAATATGAATGATTTAAGTGGAATTTTTGTTAAAGATGCCGATAAAATTATTATAGAAAAGCTTACAAACTCCAATAAATTATTTGCTAGTCTCGATTACGAACACAGTTATCCATATTGTTGGCGCTGTGATACTCCTCTTTTATATTACGCACGAAATTCTTGGTTTATCAAAATGACGCAAGTTCGCGATAATTTGGTTAATAACAATAACAAAGTCAACTGGATACCGCAAAGCATTAAACAAGGACGTTTTGGTAATTTCTTAGAGAATGTTATAGATTGGGGATTTAGTCGCGAAAGATATTGGGGGACTCCACTTCCAATTTGGCAATGCGAATGTGGATATGAACATGTCATCGGCAGTATTGACGAATTAAAAAAAATGTCAGATAATTGCCCGGATGATATAGAATTGCACAAACCTTTTGTTGATGAAATATTGTTGAATTGTCCAAAATGCATGAGGAAAATGAAACGTGTTCCCGAAGTTATAGATTGTTGGTTTGATTCTGGCTCAATGCCATTTGCTCAGTGGCATTATCCATTTGAAAATGCTGAAGTGTTTGAAAAAAACTTCCCGGCCGATTTTATTTCGGAAGCTGTTGATCAAACTCGCGGTTGGTTCTATACATTAATTGCAATTTCTACTCTTTTATTTAATGAGACGCCTTATAAAAATGTGGTTGTTTTGGGCCATGTTCAAGATAAATTTGGGAAAAAAATGAGTAAACATAAAGGAAATGTTGTAAGTCCGTGGGATGTACTTGATAATTATGGTTCAGATGTTATACGCTGGTATTTTTATTCAAACAGCGCTCTGTATCTTCCAAATCGTTTTGATATTGAATCGCTCAAGGAAATTCAACGTAAATTTATAAATACTTTTTGGAACACGTATTCATTTTTTATTCTCTATGCTAATATTGATAATTTTAATCCGAATGAATACGAATTGAAATTAGAAAACATAATGGATAAATGGATAATGTCGCGCTTAAATTCATTAATTGAATTTGTTGAAACTTCATTAGATGAATATAAAATAACAGAAGCTGCTCGTGCTATAAATATTTTTGTAGATGAATTGAGTAATTGGTATGTAAGAAGGAATCGTGAAAGATTTTGGACTGGTAATATGGACCAAGATAAGATTGATGCATATAAAACACTGTATGAAGTTCTTGTAACACTTTCGAAATTAACTGCGCCGTTTATTCCATTTATGTCTGAAGAGATATTTAAAAATCTGACGGATAAAGAAAGTGTGCATCTGGAAGATTTCCCGCTCGTAAATAAAAATCTTATTGATAAAAATCTTGAAGATAATATGAATTTAATATTAAAAATAGTAGAGCTTGGACGCGTTGCTAGAAATATGGTTAATATAAAAAATCGTCAGCCTATCTCCAAAATTTATGTCAAATCCGAAAAGCTGGCTGATAATTATGCACAAATAATTACTGACGAATTAAATATAAAACAGATTGAGTTTATCAGCGATGAAAAAAAATTTGTTAATTATCATTTAAAACCAAATTTGCGTACGTTGGGTAAAAAATGTGGCAAATATATTCCTCAAATAAAAAATTATTTGCTGGGTCAAACAGGTTATGAATTTATTGAACAATTAGAAAAAGGACCAATAAATTTAAATTTTGATGGCGAAAATATAGAATTATTGATGGAAGATATTTTGATTGAAACTGAAAACAAATCGGGTTTTGTTGCAAAATCTAATAAAAATATAACTGTCATTCTCGATACAAATTTAACTGATGAATTAATAGAAGAAGGATTTGTACGCGAGTTAATCAGTAAAATTCAGACAATGCGTAAAGAAGCAAAGTTTGAAGTAACAGACCGTATTGTTATTTATCATATGGGTAATGAAAAAATAGCAGGAATATTTTTGCGCAATCAGGATATACTGAAAAAAGAAACATTAGCTGAAAAAATTATTAACGGTAATCCTGAAGGCTATATAAAACAATGGAACATAAACGATGAAGAAATTAAACTCGCAGTCAAGAGAATTTAATATTTAATAAAAAGGAGGATATCCGTTACAAAATAATTTGTAGCGGATTTTTTTATGCTATGAAAAAATTGGTTTGTTTTTTGATTGCACTTTTTATTTTTAATACAAATGTATGTGCACAGGAACTTGATAAATCTAAAATTGGTGCTCTTGGTGCAATTTTAATGGATGCAAAAACAGGGCGTGTTCTGTGGGAAAAAAATTGCCATAAAAAATTAGCTATGGCAAGTACAACTAAAATTATGACGGCAATATTGGCTTTGGAAAATGCAAATATGGACGACATTGTAACTGTTTCAAAATCTGTATCGTCCGTACCACAGGTCAAACTTAATCTATCGCCTGGTGAAAAAATTAAATTACAATACTTAATGTATGCTTTAATGCTTGAATCATCTAATGACGCTGCCGTCGTTATTGCAGAACATATTGGGAAAAGTGTAGATGGATTTTGCAAGATGATGAACGAAAAGGCAAAAAATATCGGAGCAAATGATACTGTGTTTGAAACGCCAAACGGACTTGATAAAGGCGACCATCATTCAACTGCATACGATATGGCACTTATAGCACGCTATGCTTTCAATAATCCCAAATTTATTTCGTTGATAAATACGCCTAGCGCTACATTTAGCTCTGATAAAAAAACTTATAGTGTAAACAATAAAAATCGTTTACTTCGTGAATTTAACGGAGCAAACGGAGTTAAGACAGGTTTTACGGGTAAGGCAGGTCATTGTTTTGTAGGCGCAGCAAAGCAAAATGATATGCAATTAATTTCTGTAGTACTTGGCAGTGGCTGGGGAAATAAAGGCAAAGAAGGTAAATGGAGTGACACAAAACAAATATTAAATTATGGATTTGAAAACTACAAATACAAACAAATAATAACGAAAGGATTAACGGCAGATTATTTGCAGGTAAACCACTCAAAAACTACAAATATACCTCTTGTGTACGAAAAGGATTTAGTTTTGCCGGTAAATATTAAGCAAGAAAAAGATATTGATGTAAAAATAGAAGCTCCCAAAGTTATGGAAGCTCCTATAAATAAAAATGATGTTATTGGCACAGCAAATATTTCTATTGGCGATGAAAATATAAAAATAAATTTGTTGGCAGAAAATACTGCCTTTCGTCATGATTTAAAAACTTCAATGCAAAAAATTTTGAATGGCTGGATAAATATTGGCGCTGATATTAATTTTAGTTACAAGTAGATTTTAAAACGTAACAAAATAAAGTTGTCCGCATAAAATATTACAGGTCGACCTATAGCTAATTTTGAAAGGAGAGATTTTATGCCTACAATTTTAAATAATCAAGCTAATATTACTTATGATTACACCGGTGCAGCATCTAGTGAATCTGCTGAATCTAATAGTGTAGCAACAACTTTGTTAGATGAATACAGCATGATTGCTACAAAAACTGCGCTAAGTAGCAATTTCAAACCCGGCGATAATATTACTTATGCAATAAGATTAGAAAACAATGGCCGCGGCGATTTATATAATTTACAAATAACAGATAATTTAGGTTCAACTACTACGTCCAAGCCATTAACTTTTTCTAATGCAATTCTTTATGTAAATAACAATCCAACTGTTATAACGCCAACTACTAATGCTGATAATTTAATGACTTTTCAAGTTCCATCGCCATTTTCATCTGGGGATGTTGCAATTCTTGTATATAATGCAAATGTAAATCGTGAGCTGTCTTCTGATGTTAGCTCCATTACAAATACTGCAACAATAACAGCAAATGGAGGATCAACTACGGGCCCAGCAGTAACTGTTGATCCAAGTGTGAGTGCTACAGTTAATGTTACAAATTACGCACAGCTATTTATTTCTAAACAATCCGATAAAGATACAATTACCTCGGGCGATTCATTAACTTACACATTTACAATAAATAATACAGGTAATCAGCAAGCAAATAATGTTGTGTTAACGGATAAATTGCCACAAAATTTTACGATTAATCAAATTTCAGTAACTTTGGGTGGAAATACTATGATATATCAACCAAGTGAATATAATCTAGATACTGCAACAAATACGCTAACGCTTCCTAATTCCTCAGGTACAGCAATAACCGTTCCAGCTAACTCATTCGCAACGGTTCAAATTACAGGAACAGTAACGATATAAGAGTTAAGAAAAAAAGATTTTGAATTAAAATATAAGCTGTTTGAAAAAGCTTAACCATAGACTTACAAAAAAATCTCAAGCAAGTGCTTGAGATTTTTTATTTAAAAGTTCTTTGATTACTTTCTTTCAAGAAAGTAATAAGAATCTAATTCTCGCCATTTACAGCATTCATGATATATTTGTATGCCCAATGGCTCTGCAAAACATCTTTAAAACTTAATCTTTGTGAAAAGTCTTGCGACCTATCAAAAACTTTCGATATCATCGTAACTGATTCTGCGCGCGTAATGTTATTGTTTGGCTTGAACGTTCCATCGCCATAT
>CAMTJU010000025.1 GCA_947073045.1 uncultured Clostridia bacterium
TTTGTCAAGTGCTAACTGAAAAAAATTTTCCCCCAAACTTATTGAATGAAAACAAAAAAGTTATAACAAAATAAAAACCAAACTTTTTTGAAAAAAGTTCACATAAGCAGCTCCTTAAAATCCGTTTAATGAAAGAAATTTATAAAAAAAAATCATGCATACGCATGATTTTTTATTAGTTTTTTTGGTTAAGCTTTTTTTCAAAAAAGCTTAGATTTTGAACTTGAAAATTTACTTTTCTTTTTCTATTATTCATCAAACAATCACATAACATCTGTAACTTTCAAACCTATCAACTCTAGACCAAATTTCAAAACTAAATTCACGCACAATGTCAGATTTAACCTAGCATTTTTGACTTGCTCTGGCGCATTCAAAATATAATTATCATGATAAAATTTATTAAATGCATGAGCAATATTCATTAAATGCCTTGAGACAATGTATGGTTCAAATTTTTCAGCAGCATCAATTATTTTTTCTGCAAATAAATTTATTAACTTGATTATATTCATGGATGCTTCATCAGTTAAAATTTCATAATTAATTTCATTTTTATTAGTCTTGCCTGCTTTTTTCAAAACGCTACAAGTTCTTACATATGTATATTGAATATATGGACCAGTTTCTCCATCAAAATTTAATATTTTATCCCACGAAAAAGTTACATCTTTTATGCGGCTGTTATATAAATCATTAAATACAACCGCGCCTATACCGACTATGTTTGCAATCTCGTCTTTGTTTTCAAGCTCAAAATTTTTTTCATTTATAATTTGTTTAGTTTTAGCAACTGCCTCATCTAATAAATCTTCCATCAATACAACATGACCACTTCTCGTCGACAATTTCCCTGAATCCAGACTTACTAATCCAAATGGAACATGGACCAAGTTTTTTGCCCAATCATAACCCATCAATTCAACAACCTTAAACCATTGTTCAAAGTGTAATTTTTGATCGAGAGCCGTAACGTAAATACACTTGTCGAAATCAAATTTTTCTTTGCGATATATTGCAGCAGCTATATCACGAGTTGGATACAAAGTTCCACCGTCGCGACGCAAAATCAAACACGGCGGCATTTTGTAATTTTCCAAATCAACAATCATTGCTCCGTCGCTTTCAACCAACAAATCTTTTTCTTTTAATTCGTCTACAACCGCCTGCATTTTGTCATTATAAAAACTTTCACCGGTATAATAATCAAACTTAATACCAAGTCGATCATAAACTTTTTGAAATTCTTCCATGCTGATATCATTAAACCATTTCCAAAGCTTTAAAGCTTGCTCATCACCATCTTGCATTTTTACAAACCAGCTTCTGGCCACATCGTTCAATGCCGGATTTTTTTGTACCTCATCGTGAAATTTTACATATAGTTTCATTAATTCTTTTATTTCTTTATTTTTAACGTCGCTTTCGTTTCCCCAATTTTTATAAGCTGTAATCAATTTACCAAATTGCGTTCCCCAATCTCCCAAATGATTTACACTCACGCATTTATAACCAAGGCAAGAAAAAATATTATACAGGGCATTGCCAATAACAGTTGAACGCAAATGTCCAACATGAAACGGTTTAGCAATATTAGGGGAAGAATAATCCAAAACAATATTTTTCCCATTGCCAATATCAGATTTAAAAAAATCATCTTTTTTTTCAAGAACTTGAGAAATAATTTCGCGCGCAAATATTTCTTTATTCAAAACAAAATTTATGTAAGCACCTTCAACATTGACCTGAGCAATAAATTCAACATCACTAATTTTTTGAGCTATTTGCAAAGCTATTAAATTCGGAGCTTTTTTAAAAATCTTTGCCAATTTAAAACATGGAAGAGCAAAATCAGCATTAACATTTTCGGGCGGTATTTCCAATAAAAAATTTTCTTGTCCTAAATTTGTTATATCCGATAAAATCTTCAATAATTCATTTTTAAAATTCATTGACTTCCTCCACGCACAATTATTTTTTCATAAACATTAATTATTATAGCAAGAATAATGATATTAAAAATAGTCATGAAAAATTCTTTGCATAACCTTGAAATTAAAATAATGAAAAAAGATTTTTCTGGCAATAGCAAATATAATTTCATAATAAAAGTGTTTAATACGCTCGAAATAAAATCAGGAATTGAAACTGAAATTATAAGCGCGATGTAAAACCATAGCTTATTATCGTTATTTCTAAACTTTTCTGTACATTTCCATATCAATCCTATCAAAAAACCTTTTATAAATGCTACAGCTGTAAACATCCATATATAGTTTCCAATAGGATCTATCGTTGCTCCAATAAAGTCAGCCAACGCCGGTATTATCCCACCATAAACTGGACCAAAAATTATTGCTATAAATTTATATAACGGTCCACTAAAAGTTATTTTCAAAAACGGAACTCCAGCATAAGGTACTACAATTCTAAAACGTCCTATAATTAATGCCATTGCTAAAAATATAGCACTTATCACAATTTTATCTGTCTGTGAAAATTTTTTTTGCATAAGTTCATCATCCTGCCTTTTAAAATATCCTAATCTATTTTATCACAATACAACCTTTATTTTTACATGACAAAACAAAAAAGCTCTCAATTATTATTGAGAGCTTTATTGTGTTACAAACTATTTTCGCACCAAATTTATTTATTTTAACTTATTTTTATCAACACCATATATTTTATTTATTTGATTTGTGTAATTTCCATTTTCATCATAAATAATCAAAGGCGGCATAACTTTCAACATACTTTTCGAATTTTTTATCCCCTCAATTAAAACCATTTGCGCTGGGCAATTAATAAATGAATGAACCATTTGCAAAATTTTTGGTTCAAGATTATGTTTTCTCATTAAATAAAAAATGTCAGCTAATCTTTGAGAACGATGAATCATAAAAAATCTGCCACTGTTTTTCAAAATTTTGCTCGCACTATAAATAACATCTTCAAGATTGCAAAAAATCTCATGGCGCGCAATAGCTTTTGATTGATTTTTATTAATGATGCCGCCACTCATATACGGAGGATTTGTGACAACCACATCAAATTTTTCATTACCCACGCAAATATTTTTTATATCGCCATGAACAATTTCAATTTTAGATTCCAAAGAATTAATTAAAACATTTTTGCGTGCCAAATCCACCATATCTTTTTGGATTTCTAAGCCAACAATCTTTTTAAGAGAAGTTTTTGTAGCAAGCAAGATACAAATAACGCCACTGCCACATCCAAAATCTATAACATAATCATTTTTTTTAATACGTGCAAAATTACACAACAAAACAGAATCCACGCCAAAGCAAAATTTTTGTGAATTCTGTATAATTTTATATCCATCAAAATTCAAGTCATCAATTCTTTCGTTCTCACCTAAAAATATTTTTTTATCCATAAAAAATAATCAGCCCAATCAATATTAATTAGGTTTATTTAAAATTGTAACTTTGTCAAGCGGATAAACTTTAATCATAGTATCGGCAGGAGTTTCGCCAATAAAAATAACTTTAACACTCTGCAATAAAACATTTGTAATTATAACCTTGGCTTCCCCATCTGGAGTTTTAACAATAGAATTAACAGGCGGAATATTTTTATTAAGTTCTTCGTATATATTTTCTTCATATTTAAGACAACACAACAATCTACCGCAGTTACCTGAAATTTTCATAGGGCTTAAAGAAATTCCTTGGTCTTTAGCCATTTTAATTGAAACAGTATCAAATTGTTTAATAAATTTGTTACAGCACAAAGGTCTTCCGCAAATACCCATAGATGGAATATTTTTAGCTTCGTCGCGCACTCCTAATTGTTTCATTTCAATTTTAATTTTAAATAAGCGCGCTAAATCTCTAACAAGTTCACGAAAATCCACACGTTTTTCAGATACAAAATAAAAAACGATTTTTGTACCATCGAAATTCAATTTTGCATTAATCAATTTCATCTTAAGGTCATATTTTCTGATTGTATTTTTACAAACTTTAATTGCGTAACTTTCAAAGCGCTTGTTGGATTCATATTTTTTTCTATCGGAATAACTTGCAAGTCGAATAATTTTAGGTAAATCAATACTCTTTTTAGACTCCATTACATTTACAACAATTCCATAATCTAAATTTCCTTCATGCCTTGCAATTACACAATTATTTTTATATATTCTCAAACCATTTGAATCATAACAATAAACTTGTCTTAAATTATCAAACCTAACACTAATAATTTTTCTCATTACCTGCCACACATCTCCAACAACATAACATTTAACGTCATTTTAAAATTTGTGTTATAGTGCAAATATTTTTTTGCTTGCTCCACTGCTTTTATTTTACCATATAAATCGTCATAATTCATTGCTTGTTTAATTATTTCATCTTTCATGTCTGCATTATAAATAAATGAAGTATCACCCGTTGCACTATAAACAATTAAATCTGCATACCACAAATAAATAATATCTAAAACAAGTTGAAAATCGTCCTTGAACTTTTCAAATTCACTCACAAAACTAAGTGCTTGGGCTACATCTGAATCTTGTAACTTTTTTATTATATCCAATACATTATTTCTTATCTTATTAAAATTTTCATCACTTGCAAATTTCAAAGCACGCCCAATATTTCCTTGTGAATATAGCGCATAAATTTCAGCATGTTTCTCATCTATATTTTGTTTTTGCAAATTTGATTGAATTAAATTTATTGCAACCGGAGCAATTTTAATTATTGAGCAGCGTGAAATTATTGTAGGCAAAAAATTATTAATGTTCTCCCCCAATAAAATAAATATAATAAATTCCGGTGGCTCCTCCAATATTTTTAATAAAGCATTTTGTGCTTGAGGAGTCATTTTATCAGCATGTTCAATAATAAATATTTTGTATTTGCATGCATACGGCTTAATATCCACTTGCGATTTAACTTGTTCACGTATATCGTCAACACCTAAATTTTTAGTTTTTGATGGCAAAACATAAATAACATCAGGATTATTGTCGAAGTCAAAAGATTTGCATGAATAACATTTGCCACAAGAATTTTTATTTTCACATTGAATAAGTTTTGCAAAACATTTAGCAATAAATAATTTTTGACTGCCTTCTTGTGCATAAAAAATGTAGCTGTGAAAAATTCTGTTTTTTTGCACAGACAACTTCAAATTTGACACAATTGATTGATTGCCCACAACTTCATCAAATGAAAACATACGACTCCTCCAAAAAAAATTGGTTGATTGAAATTATTATACATGTTCTGATTTGTTAATTCTAATTAAAAAAAGAAAAACCACAATTATTATTGTGGTTTTCTTGATAATGTAGAATAAAAATATTAAGCACAAGACGGGATTCGAACCCGCGACCCTCGCCTTGGCAAGGCGATGCTCTACCACTGAGCCACTTATGCAAAGAGCGGATGATGGGAATCGAACCCACATAGCCAGCTTGGAAGGCTGGAGTTTTACCACTAAACTACATCCGCAACACTGCCCAGAGACGGAATTGAACCGCCGACACAAGGATTTTCAGTCCTTTGCTCTACCAACTGAGCTATCTGGGCAATCCCGTAACTCAACTTTGTAAGTATAGCATAAAAAAGAAATGATGTCAAGCAATTTACAAAAAAATAGTACGCCAAATTTTTTCATAGCTATTATACTAATTTATTCACATATCTTTTGAATATAAATTATTTACGCGTGAGTCATTTTTTATTCGGGGAAGATTTTTGGCTGTGATATAATTTTATTTATTTGCGGAGGTTGATGCATTTTGAAAATAATTTTAACAGGCGGCGGAACTGCTGGACATGTTACACCTAATTTTGCAATGATTCCATATTTAAAATCTGAAGGTTTTGAAATTGAATACATCGGTAGTAAAAATGGAATGGAAAAAAAAATGGTTGAAGAAAAAAATATTCCATATCACGGAATATCAAGTGGAAAACTTCGTCGATATTTCGACATGAAAAATTTTACCGATGTCGCAAATATTCTAAAAGGAATTCTGCAAGCAAACAAATTAATGAAAAATCTCAAACCCAATATTGTTTTTTCAAAGGGTGGATTCGTAACAGTCCCCGTTGTAATTGCTGCATGGATGAATAAAATTCCAGTTGTGATACACGAATCAGACATAACGCCAGGTCTTGCAAACAAAATTTCAATTCCATTTGCATCAGTAATATGTACATCATTTCCTGAAGCTGCAAAAAACATTAAAAAATCTGTTGTAACTGGTTCGCCAATAAGAGATGAATTGTTAACTGGCAATGCAGACATTGTTCGAAAAATGTTATCTCTCAATTCGAAACCTATTATTTTAGTTATAGGCGGCAGTCAAGGAAGTATTAAAATAAATGAAAGCGTAAGAAAAATTCTAGACAGGCTTAATGATTTTCAAATAATACATATTTGCGGAAAAGGCAATCTCAATCCAAATATTAAAAACAAAAATTATTTTCAATTTGAATACATAACAGATGACTTACCAAATTTTTTTGCCGTTGCAAATATAATTGTTTCTCGTGCTGGCTCAAATTCTATTTTTGAATTTCTCGCCCTTAAAAAACCAAATCTTTTAATTCCGCTATCTAAAAAATCTAGTCGAGGTGATCAAATTTTAAATGCGAACTCATTTCAAAAACAAGGCTTTAGCAAAGTTTTATATGAAGAAGATCTAAATTCAGAATCACTTTTGGAAAATATAAATCAACTTATGAAAGATAAAGATGTTTATATAAAAAATATGAGCAAGAAAAATTTTGAAAGTGGAAATAAAAAAATTATCGAGTTAATAAAAAAATATGTCCGTAATTAATTTTTTTCTTCCTTTTTTGCATAAAAAATACGTATTTGCTAAATAATAACCTGGAATAATTTTTGAATTATTACAGGTTTTTTTTATATATATTAAATTTAACAAGGAGGAATTATTTTTGAAAGCTACTGGAATTGTAAGACGCATTGACGATTTAGGAAGAATTGTTATACCTAAAGAAATACGACGTACTTTAAGAATCCGTGAAGGCGATCCATTAGAAATTTTTACTGAAAGAGATGGAACCATAATTTTAAAAAAATATTCACCTATTGGTGAACTTGGCACATTTGCTAAAAAATATGCTGAAAGTTTAGCTCAAACTAGCAGCCACATTATTTGCATTTCAGACAAAGAGCAAATAATAGCTATATCTGGTGCACCTAAAAAAGACTTCTTTGAAAAACAAATTTCAGTTGAACTCGAAAAAGCCATCAATGATAGAAATACTATTAATGCACAGCGCCAAGATTCTAAATTCGTCCCAATATTAGAAAATGAAAATGAAAGAATATATAATTACGAATTGATCATGCCAATAATAACAGAAGGTGATGCACTCGGCAGCGTAATTTTTCTTTCACCAAGTA
>CAMTJU010000026.1 GCA_947073045.1 uncultured Clostridia bacterium
TTTTTGTTACATTTATTCTATATCATTATAATTTTTTTTACAACACTTTTTTATTTTCTACATACATTGTTATTTCCAAAATTCATTTTTATATGCATTGTAATCTTTGGTAAATTTTTTTGATTAATTTTTGGAGCTCTTATTGTTTTTTATTTTTGGTAGAAACATTTAGGTTTTTAATTTTTTTTTGATCAAATATTTGATATAATTAGACAAAAAGCAAAGGTGATAACTTTGAAAAATAATATGAATGATATGAAGTTAAATTTTAACCAAGCTGAAAATAAATTGCTGCTTTTGTACCTAATAGATAAAATGGAAATACCGTTGACACAAAGTCAAATTTCTCAGTTTGCACTTGAAGAAAATTATATTAACTATTTTTCACTGCAACAATTTTTAGCGGATATGGTTAATGTTGAGTATCTTGAAAAATCTATTGAAAATAATACTACATATTATAATGTAACTGATCAGGGACTAACGGCTTTGGATTTCTTTAAAAAGAGAATTCCATCGCAAGTGAAAAATAAAATAAAAAAATTTGTTGAGCTCAATAAAAAAAATATTAAAAAGGATTACGAAGTTACGGCAAATTATTTTTATGAGAAAAATAATAATGAATATACAATAAAATGTGGAATATATGAGGATGAAACGACTCTTATGGAACTTACATTATCAGTAGTATCGCGTGAGGAAGCAAAAATTATTTGCAAAAATTGGCGTAAAAATGTTAATGATTTATACGGTGACATTTTAGTAAAATTGTTGGGTGATAAGAATGAATGAGTTTACACATTTGCATGTACATACGGAATATAGTTTGTTAGATGGTGCAGCAAAAATCAAAAATTTAATTGAACGTGCAAAACAGTTAAATATGAAAAGCTTAGCCATTACTGACCATGGCGTTATGTACGGTACAATTAATTTTTATCAGGAAGCATTAAAAAATGATATTAAACCAATTTTAGGCTGCGAAGCATATCTTGCATCTGGTTCCAGATTTGATAAATCACAGTCAAAAGACAATTTTTATTATCATTTAATATTGCTTGCCCAAAACAATACTGGCTGGCATAATTTAATAAAGCTAATGTCATTTGCTTCACTTGAAGGTTTTTATTATCGTCCAAGAATCGATTTAGAGCTTTTAGAAAAATATCATGAAGGATTAATTTCTCTTAGTGCGTGTATGGCAGGGCCTGTTGCTAAAAATATTTTAAATGTGTCATATGCAAAAGGCCGTGAATGGGCAATTAAATTAAACAATATTTTTGGGCAAGATAATTTTTATTTGGAAATACAAGAACATAATCTGCCAGATCAAAAATTTCTTAATCAACAAATAATTAAAATTGCGCGCGAAACGAATATTCCTTTAGTTTGTACAAACGATGTGCATTATATCTACAAAGATGATTGTGAAGCACACGATATTTTGTTGTGTATTCAAACTGGTAAAAAAGTAAGTGATGAAAACCGAATGCGTTATGGCACCGACCAATTGTATTTAAAATCGCAGGAAGAAATGATTGAATTGTTTTCATATGTCCCTGAAACTATTGAAAATACAAATAAAATTGCACAGCGTTGCAATGTGCAAATTGAATTTAATAAATACAAATTGCCAAAATACAAATTGGAAAACGTGACAGCTTTTGAATATATGAAATCATTGTGCGAAAAAAATTTGCCACTGCGTTATCCGAATTTAACTGATGATATAAAAAATCGTTTAGATTATGAACTCGAGACAATTAATAAAATGGGATTTGCCGATTATTTTCTTATTGTCTGGGATTTCATAAACTTTGCACGGAAAAACAATATTTCCGTTGGACCGGGGAGAGGTTCGGCCGCCGGCAGTATTGTTTCTTATTGCCTTGGTATAACAAATGTTGATCCGATAAAATATAATTTGTTGTTTGAAAGATTCCTCAATCCTGAAAGAATTTCTATGCCAGATATAGATGTGGATTTTTGCTACGAGCGCCGTCAGGAAGTTATTGATTATGTTATAAAAAAATATGGTGAGGATCATGTTTCGCAAATTATTACATTTGGTACAATGGCAGCGCGTGCTGTAATTCGTGATGTTGCTCGCGTTATGGATATCCCTTATGCAATAGCTGATCGCACTGCTAAAATGATTCCCATCGAAATTGGGATTACCATTAAAAAAGCTATGGAAGCTAATCAAGAATTAATGAATCTTTACGATTCGGATCCAACAATAAAAAAATTAATTGATATGTCTATGAAATTAGAAGGGTTACCGCGTCATGCTTCAACACATGCCGCGGGCGTTTTAATATGCGATGAACCCGTTACGGAATATGTACCGCTCAATAAACAAAACGACGGTACGATTTCTACACAATTTACTATGAATACGATAGCGGATTTAGGATTATTAAAGATGGATTTTTTGGGGCTTCGAACGTTGACTGTAATTCAAAACACGATAAACGAAATCAAACGTAATAAAAATATTGAGATTGACATAAACAAAATAGATTTGGAAGACAAAAATGTATATGATTTAATTTCAAGCGGCAAGACGGAAGGAATTTTCCAGCTTGAAAGTAGTGGCATGAAGCAATTTATAAAAGAGCTAAAGCCGCAACGCATAGATGATATAGTAGCAGGAATATCTTTATATAGACCGGGACCAATGGATTTTATAGATAAATATATAGCGGGCAAAAATAATAAATCTAAAATAAGCTACCTGCACGAAAAGCTTGAACCAATTTTAAAAGATACTTATGGTTGCATTGTATATCAGGAGCAAGTTATGCAGATAGTTCGTGAACTTGCTGGATATAGTTTTGGACGAAGTGATTTAGTGCGCAGGGCTATGGCAAAGAAAAAAACAGACGTAATGGAAAAAGAACGCCACAATTTTATATACGGTATAGAAAATGAAATACCAGGCTGTATAAAAAATGGAGTACCGGAAGAAATCGCTAATAAAATTTTTGATGAGATGATTGATTTTGCCAAGTATGCATTTAATAAATCTCATGCTGTTTGTTACGCAATCATAGGATTTCAGACTGCATTTTTGAAATGTTATTATCCAACAGAATTTATGGCTGCACTTTTAACTTCCGTTGGCGATTTCAATAATAAAGTTGTTGAATATATTACGGAATGCAAAGCAATGAATATAAAATTATTGCCGCCTGATATAAATGAAAGTCGAAGTAATTTTTCTGTCTCTGGTAATAATATTCGATTTGGACTCTCAGCAGTGAAAAGTATTGGCAAAAATATTGTGGAAAGAATTATTAAAGAGCGAGATAAAAATGGACCATTTAAAAGTCTTTCGGAATTTGCTAAACGACTCGACGGTAATGATTTAAATAAGCGTAATGTAGAAAATATGATTAAATGCGGGATGTTTGACTCACTTGGCGCAAAACGTTCACAATATATGCAGGTTTATCAGCAAATTTTAAGCGGTGTCAGCCATAATAAAAGAAATACTATGACAGGTCAGGTTTCTATGTTCGATATGATGGATGAAAATATTGAAGAAATTGATGAATTGCCGGATATTGATGAATTTGATAAAAAAGATTTATTGGCATTCGAGAAAGATGTTTTAGGAATTTATATTAGTGGTCACCCGCTTGAAGCATTAGAATCACAATTAAAAGAACACACAACTACCGACAGTTTAAAACTTTTAAATAATGAAGTTGCTGATGGTACAATTGTTACTATTGGCGGTATAATTACGGATAAAAAAATAAAAATAACAAAGTCTATGAAAACAATGATGTTTATGAAAATAGAAGATTTATATGGAGACGTTGAAGTTTTGCTTTTCCCAACGGTATACGAAAAATATTCGGAGCAATTATATTTTGAATCAGTTTATTTAATTACGGGGCGAGTAAATGCACGCGAAAATGAAATTCCAAAAATTATTTGTGATAAAATTGAGCGTCTTTCTGATATAATTAATTAACAATGAATAAAGAGGAGAAAAATAATGATAAAAATAATTGTAGATAGTGGTTGCGATTTAACAGATGAAATGAAACGAGAGCACAATATAATTTCAGTGCCACTAAATTTGAATGTCGATAATAAAAATTATGTGGATGATGAAAATTTGGATAGGGAAAATTTTTTATGCGATATGGAAAAATCTCAAAATGCTTGTAAATCATCTGCGCCTTCCCCAGAATTATATTTAAATGCGTATAAATGTGAGGAAGATATTTTTGCTGTGACGCTATCTTCTAAATTAAGTGGCTCGTATAACAGTGCATTAATGGCTAAGCAATTGCATATTGATGAGATTGGCGAAAAATTTATTCATGTTTTTGATAGCTTGAGTGCGTCGGTTGGCGAAACATTAATTGCGTTAAAAATAAGTGAGCTTGCAAAATTAAATACTGCCAAAGAAAAAATTATTGAAGCTGTAAACGAATTTATAAAAGGAATGAATACGTTTTTCATACTCGAAAAATTTGACAACTTTGTTAAAAACGGCAGAATTAATCCGTATATTGCAGGACTTGCTTCATTTTTTTCAATAAAACCAATCTGTAAAGGGAAAAATGGAGAAGTTGCTTTATCGGATAAAGCGCGGGGTTACGAAAAAGCTGCTGAAAAATTGATTAATATTATTGCTAAAAGTGTTAAAGAACCCGAAGAAAAAATTCTTGGTATTACTCATGTCAAATGCATAGAAAAAGCATTGGCGTTTAAAGAAAATATAATGAAGAAAGTTAAATTCAAAGATATTATAATTATGGAAGCAACTGGTCTTTGTACTATGTATGCAAATCGAGGCGGAATTATTGTTGCATATTAATGTTTGAACTTTAATTTTTTAAAAAAATAAAAGTAAACATAAGCGTCTCATTTTGAGGCGTTTTATGAAAAAAAGCAAATAAAAAATCTCAAGCAATGCTTGAGTTTTTTTATAAATTTCTTTTGCAAGTTTTTTAATGAAGGCAACTAAATATATGTGCAGAATAAGAATTTTTTTGATGCAATTAATTATTTTTTATCGAGAGTTGCTAAAAATTTTTAGTGAAAATTATTTTTCAATGTGGTATTATTTTTTTGTACATATTTTTTTAGGAGGAAAATTGATGGGAGAAGTAATTGTTATAACTTCCGGTAAGGGCGGCGTTGGTAAAACTACTAACTCTGCAAATATCGGAACAGGTTTAGCTTTAGCTGGAAAGAAAGTTGTTTTGATTGATGCTGATATCGGGCTTCGTAATTTGGATGTTGTAATGGGATTGGAAAATCGTATAGTTTATGATTTAGTTGATGTAGTTGAAGGAAATTGTAGATATAAACAAGCACTTATTAAGGATAAAAAATATCCAAATCTATGTCTTTTGCCGGCAGCTCAGACTAAAGATAAAGATGCGGTAAGCCCTGAGCAAATGCAAAAATTATGTGAAACTTTAAAAGAAAAATTTGATTATGTGGTCATTGATTGTCCCGCAGGTATTGAGCAAGGTTTTAAAAATGCGATTGCTGGAGCTGACAGAGCTATTGTTGTTACAACGCCAGAAGTTTCTGCAGTTCGTGATGCCGACAGAATTATTGGATTGCTCGAGGCAAATGAATTAAATAATCCTATGCTTATATTAAATCGATTGAGATTGGATATGGTAAAGCGTGGCGATATGATGACGATAGATGATGTAAAAGAAATCCTTGCTATAGATATTTTGGGAGTAGTGCCAGATGATGAAGCAATCGTAATTTCTACAAATAAAGGTGAGCCAGCTATAACGAATTTAAATTCGCGAGCTGGACAAGCTTTCAATAATATTGTGCATAGAATAATGGGCGAAGATATTCCGATTATAGATTTTGATGAGGAAAACAAATTTATTTCGAAACTCAAAAAAATGTTTCGTATAGGTGCATAAAGGAGGTTGTGGATATGGATTTTTTTAGTTTTTTTAGAAAGCCTCCGTCTAAAGATGTTGCCAAAGACAGATTAAAATTAGTTCTCATTCACGACCGAGCTAATTGTTCTACAAAAATTTTAGAAATGATGAAGAACGATATTATTCAAGTTATTGCAAAATATATGGAAATAGACAAAGAGGAATTAGATATCCAAATTTCTCAAACGCCTTCCGGTGATAATAATGAAAGTGTTCCAACGCTTTATGCCAATATTCCTATAAAAAACATGCGAAAAGTAAATTCATAATCTGAGTTTTAAACTCAGATTTTTTTTAGGTGAAAGTAATGCATAAAAAAAAATTAGGCAATATCGGCGAAAGCATTGCAGCAAAATATTTATTAGAGAATGGATTCGTTATTCTCAAACAAAACTTTTATAGTCGGTTTGGAGAAATAGATATAATTGCGCGCGATACATCAAATATAATATTTATTGAAGTTAAGACGCGCAAAAATTTTTCGTGTGGAAATCCATCGGAGTCTGTAAATTACCAAAAGCAGTTGAAAATAAAAAATGCGGCGCTGGATTTTATTTCTCAAAATAATATTGTAAATACAAATTTTCGATTTGATGTTATCGAAATAATTTTGACAGATAGTTTTAAAATAAATCATATTGTTAATGCGTTTGAGTTATAACTTACTTTTTCTTTGGGAAGAAAAAGTAAAGCATAAGCGTCTCTGTCAGAGCCGCTTTATGAAAAGAAACCAAATAAAAAATCTTAAGTATTGCTTAAGATTTTTTTTATAAAGTTTTTCATAAAGTCTCTCAAAAGGAGACACTTATGTTAGTTTTTTTACAAAAAAGTTTAGGTTTTATTTTTAACAAAATGGGCACAATAAAAATAACTTGATTTTTTTAGTACAGATGGTATAATTTTATTGTTTGTTATTAGAGTTTTAGAGGTGTAGAGTGATAATGAATCGTTTAATTATTATTGGTCAATTATCATTGGAGGGAC
>CAMTJU010000027.1 GCA_947073045.1 uncultured Clostridia bacterium
AAAGTGTTTTTTATTTGTGTTGCAATGTTAAAAATAATTTGTTATAATGATTGTATAGTATAATAGGGTAAGGTGGGGTGATTTGATATGGAAAAATCAAATGAGAGACAAGATTTAATTGCAGGGGATACAGGAAAAGCAAAAGAAAAATTAGTAGATATGATATATAGCGCTCTTGTTAGGATGTCTTATTGGAGTGCCAAAGGATTTTCAGATGCAGTAGATGATAATGGAATGATAAATGAAGAATTAATAAAAGGATTTAAATCTAACGAAGAAGCTTATAAAAGCTTTTTTTATGTTCTGCTTTCAGTTTATGGTAAAATAGAAAATACAGAACAAGATATTGATTTAAATAAATTGATAGAAAATGAAATCGAAAATTACAATTTTGAAAGTTTGCGTAAAGATTCTAGTATAGAAAATTTTGATTATAAGAAAGAAACAGAAAATATTATTAAAAATGAAATGTTTGATAGAAAAATGGATGTAGAATTATATACGGATAATATGCATGAAAGTACTATGCCAACGTTTATTCTTAGTAAAGAAAACTGGGCTATGAAAAATTTAAGGGCAATATTAAATGGTGATACTGTTGAAATAAAAAAAATTAATTTAGATTATCCTGATGAAAATGAGTATAATGCAGAATATGTGGCGGCAAATGAAAGATATAATGAGGTAGCTAAAATAGTTAATAATGTAATTGAACGTTATAATAGTTTGTTTCATGATAGTAATGGGAAAATAATTCAAAAAAATGATGGAGAAGAGTTTATTGCACAAAAATATATGAATTGCAAGCCACAGTTTAATTTATCAATATTAAATACGTTGATTAATGATGCAGGAGAAATTAAAAAAGAAAATAAAGTAGACGAAGAAATATTTGACAAAATGTCATTAATCAGTAAGCGTATATCAACTTTGAGAGATTGTATTGTGCTTGAAAGAGATTTAAAAGAAAAATTCAACGATATAGATACTGTTGTAAATAATGCGTTTGCGGTTATTAATGAATCAGTTGAAAATCAAATCTCTAATATTGTCATAAAAGTTGGAAATGTTGATCAAAATGCTCCATTTAAACGAACTTTGTTTTTGATTAATTCGAGATGTAGTGATGAGTTACAAGGTAATGTTTTAAGCAAACTTAATAATCCAGATAGAGACTTTATAAATAAATTTATTAATAATAAAAATTTGCATAGATTTATTAATGAAAATCCTGATAAAATTGAAAGTTTGATGTGGGGATTTGTGAATCAGCCTAAAATATTTTTCAATGATACAGTAAATTATGATACTAAAATTAAAATTTTTGATAGTCAACGAAATTCTCCAAAAGAAAGTTATAATATTTATGGAAAACCAGTAGTATCTCAAAAGATAAGTGAATTGCCAGCTGAATATTCGAATTTGGTGGTTATGATTTGGGATAGAGCGAACTTTTTCAATTGTAATAGAATAGTTGGACAGCTAACTCAACAATTATTAGCAGAATTGTATGGTGTTGTAAAAAAATTTGATTTGAATGTGGAAGAAACGAAAAAAATTGTTAATTATTTTTACAGACATAGAGCAAAATATTTAAATATGAATTCAAATGCATTAAGGGTCAATGAATTAATGGATAACTTATATGAATTAAGGACAAACTTATATAAAGTTTGTCAAGACAAATGGGGATTTTTAACGCGAGAGCAAAAAGAAATTATTAATTCGCGGCCTGAAGAAGAAAGAGCGAAATTTAGAGAAGCGATGAAAGATCCAAGATTTCGAGAAATTTGTGTGGATGAAACTGTAGCAGAAAATCTTTCATGTTTTTTAGATGATTATCAAAAATATGTGGACGATACTTGGTTTGATTCTGTTATTGTTATTTTGGATGAATTTGATTTTGGGAAAAATTTTTATAAAGGAATACGAGAAACAGATAAAAAAAATTACTTAAGAGATATAATTTTGAATGTTTATAATTTGTCAAGCAAAATGAATCAACCATATCCAGAAATTTTTGATTATAAACAACGCGGTATTGGTTTAAGCAAAATTTTGAAAGGTAACCTTCCAAAATTAAGAGAATATTACAAAAATAGAGGTAGTCAGATTGAGGGAGGTGAAGCACAAGCAGAAGTAGTTTCATCAAATAATTATTTACCGTTTGCTAGTGATGACGAAAAAACTGCTATAAATAATATTTGCCAGGCTATTGCTGCTATAAATGGAAATATAGTAACTTATCATGATATTTTAAGTAAACCTAAAAAGTTTAATGATGGTATTAAACGAATATATTCAAATAATTTATTATTTTGTTTAAAGTATCATCCAATAGAAGTTGCAAATTGTTTTGTAAATTTATCAGCTGAGAATGAATATATAGATATAGTAATTAATGCTATGAAAAAAAATCCTGAGGCGTATAAAACTTTTAAAAAAGAAGTAATACAAAAACGCCATGAAATTATTATTTCTGTTTTTCTTGACCATAGTGAAGATTATAAAAAATTTGAGGAATATTTGAAAAATCCTAATTATGTTCATTCACTGATCAGGCACGTAAATTCTCCTGAAAATACAAAAACAATTTATGGATTACTTAAAGCTGGTTTGCAAAATCCAAGTAAAGTTACTACAAGAGACTTGGAATATACACGTGAATTAATTAATGATAATTTATTAAACATAAGTGAAGTTGTTAACTATTTCAATGCTGGTGGAACAAATTTAGTTGAAGTACCAAAAGATCAAGTCATAGAATTTTTTGATTTTTTAAATTCGCCAGAATTAAATTCATTTGAGTTTATAGATAGACTTAAAATAACAAAAGTATTGTTTAACAAGATAGATGAAATAAAAAAAGATCCTAAAGTGGTAAAAAAATTTATTGATGAAGTACAAGATGACAAATTGAGTTTTGCTGTTAATAATTTAACGAATTGCATGGTAGAAAATATAAAATTTATTTGCTCGAATAGCAGTAAATATGGAAAAGATAGTGGTAATAGACAATATAGCTTAAAAAATGTTAACTTAACAGATGCATTAATTGATATCTGCAATAATTTTTATTTAGGCTTATTTACAGAACAATCTTCGCAAATGTTGCCAGTTTATATTGATACTGGAGAATTAGACAAAAATATTTTTAACGAAGTTTTTAATAAACATTTTGCTTATATTTCAGAAGATATTTCTACAAGAGAAGCTGCAGGAAGCAAGTTGAAAGAATTTTATGATAATAATCTAGATATTCCTGAAGCTGATCGTGTCAAATATACTCAGGCAATTATGAGTTTAGCGACACCTAAAGCAGTTTTTAGTAGTATTTCACATGATTATGATATAATTTGCAATTTGCATGAAATTGAAAATTTTAGAGAAGAGTTATCTAATTTAAGTGGCGGTAATAATTTGGCTTTTTATATAAACCAAAATATAAAATCACCTGAGGCTAAACAAATTACAAAAAAATTGTTAGAAATTGATGTGATTTCAGATGAAAAAGCTAAAGAGATTAAAAGTTATGTATTGAAAAACATTCCTCAAGATCTCGTTAATACATGCAAAGACGAAATTGCGATTGAAAAATCTGGAGAAGCAATTAAAGAAATGGCACAAGCAATAGTTGATAATAAAGCTAAGATAGATGCTCCTAATAAAATTTTAGCTAAAGTAATAGCTGATGCAATAATTCAAAATCATTCTAATAAAGCTGTAGTAGTTGCTCAAAGTTTAGATGAGTCAAATTTAATAAGAAAAGCGCTTATGGAAAATTCTGAAGTAGCTCGATTAGTTGATAAACAGCAGCATCCATTAGATATGGTACAATATAATAAAAATAATTCACAACATGTACCAGAAGGTAGATGATTTTAGAACATTGTAAATTTCAACAAGAAATTAATAAATACAAAAATCAGGCGAAAGCCTGATTTTTTTTAAGTCTTTTGCGAAGCATTCTTACAAGAAAGCACTAAAAAATTGTGAGAAAAGATGAAAAATCTTGTAAAACTTTTTTGTGAGCAAGATAAAATATTTTTTGGTAAAATTTGAAGTGTGTAGCGATAGGACAGTTTTTTATAATAAAACAAGTAATTTTGTTTTGTGAATTAATACTGATAAAACATTTCTATGTGCGAATGATGAAAATTTTACGTACGAAAATAATTTTGAGGACTTATCGTGTAACATTTGTTATCCACTTGTCATTTCGTAATCTAAATAAGCAAAATATTGCTTTTACGATTACGTCCAGGCGCAAGGCTACAAAAACAATTACGAGTGGAAGATGCAAGATAAATGCGAAAATTATTCCAAGTGGAATGGAAACAAGCCATAATGACAAAACATCTACGTACATTGCAAATTTTGTATCGCCGCCTCCACGCAAAATGCCTACGATAGAAACAAGACCTATGGAATCTATAAGAATTAGGATGGAAGCTATGCTCATAAATTGCATAGCTAAATTTTTTGTAGCTGATTCGATATTATAAAGACTAATGATGGGGCTACGCAGCAAGAACAATGTTATTCCCATTACAAATCCCAAAATTATTGACAAAATCAACAAAGTATTAGCGCATTGTTTTGCATAATCTTTTTTGTTTGCGCCAACTGCATTTCCAACAATAATGCAGGTAGCATTTGCAGTGCTGTATAGAAAAACAGAAACAAATTGTTCAACTGAAGATGTTATACTCGAAGCTGCAATTGCTAAGGTTCCCAAACGCCCCAGAACTACGGAAAAAATAACTATGCCCACGCCCCAAATAAATTCATTTATAAAAACGGGGAATCCGTAATGTATAAAGTCTTTGAATAAAATTTTATCTAAATGAAATAAATTTTTGATTCTGATTTTTATTCTTTTATCACAATGATTAATATAAAAAATTATTGCACTGGTTTCGAAAATTCTTGCAATTAGTGTAGCAAGTGCTGCACCTTCAATTCCTAAACGCGGTAATCCCAAATTGCCGAATATAAGAGTCCAGTCCAAAATTACATTCAGGCAAAAGGCAATTGTATTTATGATTAATGTAACCTGTATGAGGCGAATGCTTCGTAAAATTAAGACAAAAGTATTGCTTATTCCAAATAATAAATAAGTCCAGCCAACTATTCTTAGATATTTTATGCCGTAAAATATCACATCTTCTTCATTTGTAAATATCTGCATAATAAATCGTGGGAAAAGTAAAATTGTGAATGCGAATACGAATGTAAAAGACAAAGCGATTGCAAATGTAATTGAAATAATTTTGTTGATTGCATTAAAATCATTTTTGCCGTAATATTGAGAGATGAGTACAGTTCCGCCGCTTACCAAACCGAAAATCATCATGGAAAACAAAAAAAAAGGCTGATTAGCCAGATTTACTGATGATAACTCAACTTCTGAAAGCATTCCAACCATTACATTATCAACAAGATTTAGACCATGCTTTAATAAATCTTGGAAAGCCATAGGAACTACCAATGCAATTAATGATAAGTAAAAAGACTTGTCTTTAATTAGTTTCATAGTGCCACCTTTTCTAAATTAGATTTTAAGTTTCATTATAACATAAATAATTTGGAGGGAAAATTTATGTCTTCTAAAGGTTATTCATACATAGAAGTTATTATTAGCATGAGTTTGATAAGTATTTTCGGATTATGTTTTATGAGTGGGTTTAGTGTTGCAATTCAAAATTACAGATTTGCAAAAGAAAATTATTATGCGAATGTAGCATCGGAAAATTTGTTGAATGCAGCAGAGGCACAAATAGATAAAAATGATTCAATATCAAACATTTTGTTATTGGGCAATGATTATTTTTACACGGACAAATTTAATTTTGTTGTGAGGCTCAATGAAATAGGTAATAATTTTGAAATTGACCAAAATTCTTGTGATGAGATTAATTTCACAGATGAGACATATTTGCCAATAAAAACAGAAATTTCTTGCGACAATCCGAATTTATTTAAAGATATAGCCGAGAGCAAAAAAGCAAATTATTTGATAACAGTTGATGTTTTTGACAAAAATCATAAATTTTTAAAGCGCCTAAGCAAAATTTATTGATAACAAAAATTTTTTCCCAAGAAAGACTTGACAAAAGGTGTAGAGATATGATAGAATAAAAAAGTTGGTCAAATGAAGACTAAAGTGAAGATTGAAAACTGAATAATTGTTGAGAGAAAGTCTGCGAAGTAATCCATAGAAAATTAATGAAAAAATGCAAGTGAGAAAACTTTTAAATGAGAGTTTGATCCTGGCTCAGGATAAACGCTGGCGGCGCGCATAACACAT
>CAMTJU010000028.1 GCA_947073045.1 uncultured Clostridia bacterium
TGTTGGACAAAATATTATCGCAGATATTAATAACAATGCCGTAATAAACGTGTAAATATATTGCTTCATTCTTTTTCATTTTCCTTTTTAATATTTGTTAATATTCCACTATTGCAACATAATACATAATTTTTTAATGCAAAACTATTTGCATCTTGAATTTTTAATATACCACTGTTGAATAAAACACAGGCATCTTTTAATTGTTTTTTGTCGTACATTTTTATTGCTCCTTTTTGGTTATAAGATTTTTCATAAATTTTGCACCTTGAAAAAAATTCAGTAGTGCATACTTACTGTTTTCATCCAGTGTATTTAGAAATGCTAATATTTCTTCCAAATTGCTTTTATTTTTACACGTTATTAAAGTTTTAGATTCTTTCATCATCATACACCACCCTCATTAATATCGCTATGTTGTTATTATAAAACAGCATAATAATATTTGTCAAGTATAAAATAACGATTGTGCCGTTTTTTATTGACTCTGCCGTATTTTTAAGATAAAATTTATTATAAAAGGGGGTGTATATTTTGACTTTAGGAGAACGCATAAAAAAAATACGTAAGACACTTGACCTTACGCAACAGAACTTTTCTAAACAAATTGGAACAACGCAAAATTCACTAACTGGATATGAAACAGGACGCAGAAATCCATCTAGTTCTGTTATAAATAATATCTGCAAAACATTTAATATTTCTGAACATTGGTTGCGCAATGGTGAAGGAAAAATGTTTACGTCAGAACCTGTATTTGATTTAGAAGAATACGTAAAACAACATGGTGCAACATACGTAGAAATTGAAATATTAAAAGCATATTTCGATTTAGACGCTAATGTACGCGGAAAACTACTGCAACATTTCCAAAATAAATTGTCTGCAATTAATTCGATAGCAAATATATCCATTTCAGCTGAGTCAATAGACGCACGACCACGCGAAGAAAAACAAGTAAAAGACTGGACGGATGAAGATATTGAAGATGAAGTAGAAGAATATCGCCGTGAATTAATTGCAGAAAAAAAACAAGCGGAAAAATTATCGGATTTATCCGGTACAAAAACAAAATTGGCATAAAAAAACCTCGTTATTAAACGAGGTTATAAAACAAAGCAATCTCCACATATTCAATAATGTAAATTTGTTTTTTATGTAAAAACATCTTAGAAAAATCTAAGATGTTTTGTTTTATTCGCTATATTTTATATTGCGCTTTTTTAATTCATCTATAATTTGTTCTTTATAGCTTTCACTCAAATCAAAGTCAGACATGGCAGAATCTAAAGGAATTTTATATTTTGATACCAACATTACGACACCTTTTATTTTTTCTTCAGTTTCACCTTCGATTTTGCCTTTACTAAAAGCACCTTCCATCCTATCCTCATAATCCATACGTGCTTTTTCCTGTGCTTCGAATATTAATTTTGTTTCTTCATCCTGACTTAATTCCCTTAAAACACAAACCGCTTTCTTTAGCTCCTTACTTTTTGTCTCAACCATTTCAAACTCCTCCTCTTTTTCAGATTTTAAAAATTTCATCCAATTCCACAAATCACTTTTATCATCATCTTGAGGTAATTTAGGTAATTCTAAAGTGTTTATCTCTATCAAATTCGTAAACTCATTTCCGTCTTTATCGCACATAGTATAAACATTGTGATATTTATCGCTTTCATTTATCAATTTATAGTCAGTAATAGCTATAATTATGCTCCGTTTTATTGAATTATATTTATCACCATTACCGATTTGTTCATTTATCATTTTTGACAAATAAAAGACTAATCTTTCCCTCATATGCGGTATATTCGCAAGTTGTATTTCAATATCTATTATGTTACCACTTTTTGTCTGAACTTTTACATCCAAAATTCCCATCTTATCATCTATGTTGTCTTGTTGTAAATGTGTATCAGTTAATGTGATTTCTTGGTATTCATTGGGGTCTATATCCAATGTTGATTTCAAGAACGCCGTTAATATTTCTATGTTTTTTGTATCACCAAAAATTTTCTTAAATATCAAATCTGATTTTGGTGGTAAATATTTTATTGACATGTTAAATCTCCTTATGTATTATAATTTTATTATAATGTTTTAACTAACATAACGCAAATTTATTTTAAAATTATAGTTAAAATATGTTAGAATAAAAAAAAAAAATAGGGGTAGAAAAATGAAAGAATATAACTTTTTGAAATATCCTAACACAGTTGTAAAATTAGCTAAAGAACTAATACGTATTACAGATGACTACAACAATAGACTCTTAAGTAACAAAGATTTTAAGAATATAATCATTTGGTACAAAAAAAATTATCCAGAAAAATTATTTTCTGATAACGATTACAATCCATCCATAAAAAAAATTATTGGTAAAAAAAGATTGTCGCAATTAAATAAAATAATTGAGCATCAATAAAATGAGGTGTATAAAAAATGTCCAAATTAAACCTAGATTATTTTTATGGTGCTCAAGGCGAACAATTTGCATTCTATCAAATTCCAAAAGCACTCTTTATTTATGAAAGCTTTCGTCCCCTCTCTGATACTGCAAAAATATTATACGGAATATTATTAAATAGAAATAGTTTATCAGTAAAAAATAAATGGATTGATGAAAAAAATAGAGCTTATATATACTTTACGATAAATGAAGTTATGGATACTTTAGACTGTGCGGAAGGTAAAGCTGTTAAAGCAATGGGCGAATTAGACAAACTCGGTCTCATAGAAAAAAAGACAAGGGTAAGGTAAACCAACAATAATTTATGTAAAAAATTTTGCAAGCCTATCGCAATTCTTGAATTGCGAAAATCGCAATATAATAATAATGATTTTAATCATCATGATTTTAGTGATCCTGAGAATTCAATCAATCAACATACAACAAAAAATAAACAATCAAAAGATATGATTGATAGTATTGAATATGAAAAACTGATTAAAAAAAACATTGATTATAAAAATCTCAAAAATATGCATTACATAGATAACAAAATTGTGGATGAAATAATAAAAATAATGACTGATACCGTCTGTACACAAAAAACAACTGTTAGAATAAATGGTGAAAATATACCAAGTGAAATTGTTAAAAGCAGATTTTTAAAAATAACTAATGAACACATTGAATATATTTGTGATTGTCTAAATAAAAACACAACCCAGATAACTAATATACGAGCATACTTGCTCACGGTATTATATAATTCTACAGCTACTATAGATAATTATTATAAATCTACTGTAAATCATGATTTATATGGGAGTGATTTTTGATGGATAAGACAATATCACAAATAGCTATGGAAATTGGAGTAAGTAAACAAGCAGTTTGGCAAAAAATAAAAAAAGAACCATTATCTACAAAATTAAAAGATTCAACTAAAAAAATAGGAAACACCTTATATGTGAATACAGATGGAATTGAATTAATTAAAAATAGCTTTTTTAAAATAAATGCAAACAATACATCAATTGACGTAAACAATCATAAAGAAAATGCAAATAAAAAATCAACTGATGAAATAATTGATATTTTAACAATGCAATTAAAAATAATTAATCAACAGAATGAAAATTTGGCAAAAGAATTAAGTAAAGAAAGAGAACATAGTCGTGAACTTGCAGATAAATTAGCAGAAATTGCTTATACTGCACAAAAATTACATGGCGGAGATATGGTTTCAAGGTTAAGCAACAATGAAATTGAAATAAATTCGGAAGAAAAAACTAAAAAAAGAAGTGGAATGTTTAATGGAATATTTAATCGAATATTAAAAAAAGGGCAAAATACATAAAAAATCTCAAGCGATGCTTGAGATTTTTACAATTATACGAATTAAACAAAGTTTTTTTAAAATCATAATAAAGTTAGTAGAAATTAATGAGTTAATAATTTATAAAAGTATACTTTTTTAGTTATAAAACCGAACCACGAAAAAACAGCGTTTTTAATGTATATAAAACCATAAAAATTAATAATGGACGTCTATAAAAAAAGTTTGTTTTTTATGTACACTTTTGCTATACTAATAATGTTATTACAATCAAAACAAAGAGGTTATTGATTATGGACAATAAAGTATTTGGTTACGCAAGAGTGAGTACAAAGGAGCAAAATCTAGACAGGCAATTAATAGCTTTAAAAAAACAAGGTATTAACGAAAGAAATATTATAATAGACAAAGAAAGTGGTAAAGATCTTGAGCGGAAAGGCTATAAGTCGTTAAAAGAGGTTTTGTTACGACGTGGCGATACTCTGATTATTAAATCTCTTGATAGATTAAGTCGTAACAAAATTGATATTAAAAACGAATTAGAGTTTTTTAAGAACAAAGGCATACGTTTAAAAGTTATTGACCTACCAACAACTATGTTGGATTTTAAAAAAAATCAAGCATGGGTTTTTGAGATGGTTAATAATATTTTGATTGAGGTTTTAGGTACTATTGCACAGCAAGAGAGGGCTTATATCAGACAAAGGCAAGCTGAAGGCATTGAAGCTGCTAGAATTAAAGGTGTTCATTTAGGTAGACCTAAAGCTCAAAAACCGAATAATTGGAATGAAATTATAAGCCAGTGGAAAACTGGAAATATTACTGCAAAAAAAGCCATGGCGTTGACTGGGGTAAAACATTCCACTTTTTATAATCTACTTAAATCATGATTTGAAAATCTCACTATCTCATAGATGATGTTTTTTGAATTGATTTTTTATGTTTGACAAATTTTTTCAGTTATGGTAAGAAAATTGTAAGTTATGCTTTAGCAACAATTATGTCAATGCAGGGAGGTGGGTTGGTTTTTGCAAATGAAGTTGATGCAGTAATGAATTTAAGCAATGAAACTGTATCCTATCAAAATAACGATTTGCATATTAATACAATTACTCCGGAACAAAAAGAATTTATGGAAAAACTTCAATTAATGTTTGGTGAATTTACTCTTAAGGATGGACGTTTAACATTAAAAATATCAATTGAAGAATTGGTGGAAAAGTATAATTTAAATATGTATGATGTTGAAATGTTGTATAAAATGAAGGAAATAGATGAAGACGCTGAAAGTCAAAGATCTGCAAATATATATATTGAAGATTGGAAACTTTGTTTTGAACCAGGTGATATAAATATTTGGTTGCTTGCGGCTGCTTCAGCAGGTCCGGAAGCGTTAATTGCTGCATTTGAAGCAATAGAAGCTGCATTAGGTGGTCCTATTGGTGTTGTTATTACAACTATTATTGCTTGTCTTGGAGTTGCTAATCCATTTCAAATTTGCGGCGAAATTGTAATGGCTGCAGCTAAGGGTTGGGGTTGGTATATTGATGTAGATCCTATACACTTTCAAATAGTACATGATTATATTTATTAATATAAGATGGGTGAGTATAATGTTTAATAGCTATAAAGATGGGAACAATTATGTTCTTCAAACTAAAAAAAATCGATAGCAATAAATAAGTACTTATTTTGGTTTTATTTACTTTTATATGCCGGTATAATTGAATTTTGTTCTTCATATGGTATGTATAATACACAAATTTCTATATTACTCGCTTTTTGTGGAAGTGTTGGTGTTACGTATTTTACTCATAAGATAAAAGATAAAAAGAAGTCGTTGCAAGTTCACTTTCTTAATTTATCTTTTATATTTATAGAACTGCTGATTGGCTATTATTTTCCACCTAATCTAAAGCAATTATTGTTGAGTACACCACCTTCAGGTGGTGGTACATATTTTTTGAAGGCAGGAGTAATGTTCATTCCATTATTCATTGCATTAAAATGTGTGACATTTAAATATTTTGGTAAAGAATTATCATCAACATAAAAAAACTCAATAAAATTTATTAGTGTAAAATAATTTTGCTAAAAAAATATCCATGGATTTATCCGTGGATGTTTTTTTTGTTTTTTCAGCAAATTAATTAATTTTTTTAGCCACATTAATAATAAACGCGTCCAAATATTTCACAACATCAACAGCTTTAAGCCAATAATCCGGT
>CAMTJU010000029.1 GCA_947073045.1 uncultured Clostridia bacterium
TAGACTGGAAAGAATTGGGTGCAGATCACGAACTTAATCATGTTTTAAATCACAAAAAGCTTGGCTCCGGTTCAATAATCTTATTTCATAACGATGCAAAATACACCCCGCAAGTTCTAGATCAAATAATAAAAGGATTAAAGCAAAAAGGTTATGAACTTGTTCCAATTTCGCAATTAATTTATAAAGACAACTACAAAATAAACCACGAGGGCCGACAAATAAAAAATGATTAATAAATTAAATTTTAAATGCTTATTTTGATTTTAATGCAAATTTTTTAATTTCCTTGGCCGTTTTTAATGTTGCATCGGTAATATTTTTACCGGATAAAAGGCGCGCAAGCTCATTTATTATTTGTTTATCATTTAAATCATAAATTTCCGTATGCACATAATTTGCATCGGAAATTTTTTTTATTAGAAAATGTACGTCTGCCATTGCCGCTATTTGTACCAAATGCGTTATGCAAATAATTTGATGTTCTCTAGCAATAAAATTCAACTTTTCTCCAACCATTTGAGCAATTCTGCCACTAACTCCTGAGTCTATCTCATCAAATATTAAAGTAGGAACATTATCGAATCTAGCAAATACTGCTTTTATTGCAAGCATTATCCTCGACATTTCACCACCCGAAGCAAATTTTGCAAGCGGCTTTAAATCTTCACCTTTATTCGTCGAAATTAAAAATTGTATATCGTCAAAACCATTCTCATTAAAACTTGACTTTTTCTCAAAATTAATTTGTATCTTTGCATCTATCATTCCTAAATCAAATAAATTTTTTTCTATCTGACTACAAATTATTTTGGAATAATCCTTTCTAATCTCACTTAGTTGCTCGCATAAAAAAAGAACTTCTTCTTTTAATTTCGCAACTCTATCTTCAAGCTCTTTAATTTTTTCACTTGAGCCAGTCAAATTTTCATATTGATTATTTAAAACGCTGAGATACTCTATAATTTCATCAACACTTCGTTTATATTTAGTTTTTAATTCATATAAAAAATCCAAGCGCTTTTCAATCTCACGCATTTCTTGCATACCATTGTTCAAGATTTCTTCATAATTAGACAAGGCATTAGCGAAATCATTTTTAACATCATCAAGATTTATAGCGACAGATTCAATTACATCACAAATATTTTTCTGTGATTCATCCTCATTTTTGATTTCATTTAATAATTGATTTGCATGCGAAATCATATCCATCGCTGAACAATTTTCTGCATTATAAATTAAATTCATTGCATGAGACATTTTCTCACATAAATTTTTAGCATTGGAAAGCATTTTATATCGCGCTTGTAAATTTTCTTCTTCACCTAAAATTAAATTTGCATTACTAATTTCTTTTATCTGAAATTCAAGCATCATAATTTTATTATCCAAATCTGTTTGCCCCGTTAATTTATCAACAATTTTTTCAGATTCACGAAGCTCTTTCAATTTCATATTTAATTTTTCTTTGACAGGCAAAATTTTTTTCATGCAAAACCGATCCAAAATTTCGAGATGAGATTTTGAATCCAAAAGCTTTTGATTTTCATTTTGTCCGTGAAATTCTAAAAGATAATCTGAAATCTCACGCAGCATCCCAACCGTTACATTTCTTCCGTTTACACGATTAACAACTTTTCCCAGATTATATTTACGAGAGATTATAATTAAATTATCTTCGTAAACATCAATTCCTAAATCATTTAAAGATTTTAAAATAATTTCATCACATATAGAAAAAGTACCTTCTATCAATGCCATATCACAATTCTTACGAATATTCATTTTATCAATTTTTCTACCGCGCAGAAAATTTATTGCACTTATAATCATAGATTTACCAGCGCCAGTCTCACCAGTTAAAATATTTAAACCAGATTTAAAATTTATATGTACCTCATCTATAAGAGCAATATTTTTTATAAATAAACTTTCTAACATTTATTTTCACCTTATTTTATTTGCGATTTCATTTTACAAATCTCACAAAAGAGTTTATCATAAATAGGTATAGTAATTAAAGAAAGGTATGATAAAAATGTTGCAAGCTCCACGCGGTACTAAAGATATTTTTGCTGATGAATTATATCTGTGGAACGAGGTTGAAAACAAAATCCGGGATATTTTTTATCGATTTAACTTTGATGAAATCCGCACGCCAATTTTTGAAAGTACAGATTTATTCAATCGAAGTGTTGGAGAAAATTCCGATATTGCAAAAAAAGAAATGTATACATTTTTGGATAAATCAGGACGAAGTTTAACTTTAAAACCTGAAGGCACAGCTCCGATTGTACGCAGCGCAATCCAAAACAATTTGTTTTTGGCAAATCCCAAATTATTTTATTTCACTCCTGCATTTAGATACGAGCGCCCGCAAGCTGGACGATATCGTGAATTTTATCAATGCGGATGTGAATTTTTTGGACTTGAATCTTCAAATTGTGATGCTGAATTAATTTCTCTTGCATATGAAATATTAACCTCACTCGGTATAAAAAATGTCAACTTAAAATTAAATTCTATTGGCTGTGAAAAATGCCGCCAAAATTATAATTCATTGCTCAAAAAATTTTTGGCAGACAATATTCAAAATTTATGCCTTGATTGCAAAAAACGATTCGATTCAAATCCATTGCGTATTCTCGATTGCAAAAATAAATCCTGCAAAAAAATTTTATCCGTCAGTCCATCAATTTTAGAAACTCTATGCGATGATTGCAAAAATCATTTCAATAACGTCCAAACTCTCCTTAATGACCTTGGCGTTCCATTTCAAATCGATGATAAAATTGTACGCGGCCTCGATTATTACACAAAAACTGTCTTTGAATTCATACATGACAATATTGCAATTTGTGGTGGTGGTCGCTATGATAACTTAGTACTTGAGCTCGGTGGTCCAAAAATTTGTGCTGTTGGATTTGCTTTTGGCTTCGAGAGACTCATTTCTATATTGCAAGCTCAAAATTTATTTGCTAACTGCAAAAAAAAATTGGATTTATTTATTGCATCAATTGGTTTAAAAACACTAAACAAATCGCAAATAATAGCTAATAACTTGCGCAAAAAAAATTTTGCCGTCGAATATAATACAATTGATAGAAGCATAAAATCACAAATAAAAACTGCAGCAAAGTTGAATGCAAATTATCTTATTGTAATTGGTGAAAACGAATTAAATTCTGATTCTATTAAAATAAAAAATATGAATACACGCGTGGAAACTCAAATTGAAATTGAAAACATTGATAAATTTTTGGCATTGGAGGAAAAACAAAAATGAAACGAACAAATATGTGCGCTGATGTAACAGAAAAATATTTAGGACAAGTTGTAACAGTTAAAGGTTGGGTACATAAACGCAGAAATCTTGGTCAATTGATTTTTATATCATTGCGCGATCACACTGGGCTTGTCCAAATCGTTATAAACCAAAACAATGAAAATTTATTTGAATTGGCTCAAAATATCCATTCAGAATTTGTAATCGAAGCAACCGGAAAAGTTATTGCAAGAACTGACGCAAATATTAATCCTGAAATGATAACAGGAAAAATAGAAATACAGGCTGAAGATTTAAAAATATTGTCTCAAGCTCAGGTTCCACCTTTTCAAATTCTAGACGAAGGAGTGAAAGAAGACTTGCGTCTTAAATACAGATATTTGGATTTAAGACGACCTAAATTACAGAAAAATTTGATATTGCGTCACAAAACAGCTCAATCAATTCGTGAATTCTTGAATGAAAATGGATTCTTGGAAATTGAAACGCCTGTACTTACTAAATCAACTCCCGAAGGTGCAAGAGATTATCTTGTTCCTAGTCGTATACATCCTGGAGAATTTTATGCCCTGCCCCAATCTCCGCAATTGTTTAAACAATTATTAATGGTTTCAGGGTTCGACCGCTATTACCAAATCGTAAAATGCTTTAGAGATGAAGACCTAAGAGCTGATCGCCAACCTGAATTTACTCAAGTCGATATGGAACTTTCTTTTATGGACATTGACGATATAATCTCCATTAATGAAAGTTTATTGAAAAAGGTTTTCAAAGATATATTAAACATGGAAATTGAAACGCCTTTTATGCGCTTAACATACAAGCAAGCAATGGAAAGATTCGGTTCAGACAAACCTGATTTGCGTTTTGAAATGGAATTAAAAAATATCAGTGACATTATCAAAGATTCTTCATTCGAAATTTTTAATAACGCTATTAAAAATGGCGGAAGTGTGCGCGCTATTAATGTTAAAAATATAAATTTCTCGCGTCGCCAAATCGATTCTTTAATTGAGTTTGCAAAAAACTATAAGGCTAAATCATTAATAACTATCGCAATTAATTCGGACGGGTCTTTCAAAACTTCTTTAACTAAGTTTTTAGATGAAGAACAATTAAATGAAATTGCTTTGCGCATGCATGCTGAACCCAACGATTTTATTTTTATATGCGCAGATGAATCAAATAAAATTGTTTTCGATGCACTCGGAAATTTACGCTGCCACATCGCTAAAAAATTTAACCTCATTGATTCAAATTTATATAAATTCTTGTGGGTGACTGAATTTCCTATGTTTGAATGGTCGGCCGAAGATAACAGATATTTTGCTATGCATCATCCATTTACTGCTCCTATGGACGAAGATGTTTACCTTTTGGATTCACAACCTGACAAAGTTCGTGCAAAAGCTTATGATATAGTTTTAAATGGATTTGAATTGGGCGGCGGCAGCCTTCGTATATATCAACAGGATCTTCAGAAAAAAATTTTTGATCTATTGAGCCTTAGCGAAAATGATATCAACGAACGTTTTGGATTTTTGCTTGAAGCTTTTAAATATGGTGTTCCGCCTCACGGAGGCTTAGCTTATGGATTTGACAGATTAGTTATGTTGCTTCTGGGAGACGATTATATTCGCGACGTGATTGCATTTCCAAAAGTTAAAGATGCTTCGTGTCCTTTAACAAATGCTCCAAGCCTGGTTTATAAAGAACAGCTTGATGAATTAGGTATAAAAATCTCGGAGGATAATAATAATGACTGATGTCGATAATTTTAATAATCAAAGCTTGGGTGAAGAAATTGCAAATGCAATAACTCATGGAATAGGTGCAATAGCTTCTATCGTCGGGCTTGTTTTTTTAATTTTGCAAGCCGTAATAAACGGTAATATATATAGTATTGTCAGCGGAGCAATTTTTGGCGCTTCGCTGATAATTTTATACTCAATGTCAACACTTTATCACGCTATTACAAATATAAAAGCAAAGAAAGTTTTGAGAACCTTCGACCATTGCTCAATTTTTTTCCTAATTAGCGGAACATATGCACCATTTTGTTTGGTAACGCTAAATGGAAAAATCGGCTGGAGTTTATTTGCATTCAATCTTGCAATAACTATAATAGGTACCGTTCTAAACTCAATAAATATAAAAAAGTTCCACAAACTCTCACTGCTTCTTTATCTTTTAATGGGTTGGTCAATTGTTTTTGCAATAAGACCTATTGTTCACGTTTTAAATCCTGTTGGATTATGGTTATTAGTAACAGGAGGAATTTTCTACACACTCGGCATAATTTTTTATATTGCTACAAAACACAAATACATGCATACAATCTGGCATTTTTTTGTTCTTGCCGGTAGCATAACCCATTATTTATGTGTATTACTTTATGTAATACCAACTCATTAAAAGAAAAAACCGAACTTTTTTAAAAAAACTTCACATAAGCGTCTCATTCAGTACCGCTTCATGAAAAACTTAAACAAAAAAAATCTCAAGCATTTGCTTGAGATTTTTTATTTAAAAGTTCTTTTGTTACTTTCTTTCAAGAAAGTAACAAGAAACTAATTTTCACCATTCACAGCATTCATAATATATTTGTATGCCCAATGACTTTGCAAAACATCTTTAAAACTTACTCTTTGTGA
>CAMTJU010000030.1 GCA_947073045.1 uncultured Clostridia bacterium
AAAGTGTTTTTTATTTGTGTTGCAATGTTAAAAATAATTTGTTATAATGATTGTATAGTATAATAGGGTAAGGTGGGTGATTTTAGATGGAAGAATCAGCTGAGAGACAAGATTTAATTGCAGAGAATACAGAAAAAGCAAAAGAAAAATTGGTAGATATGATGAATATTGTGCTTGATATTGTTGGTTATAATAGAGATAAAAAAGATTGTATTAATGTAGAAAATCGGCGGCGATTTTCTAGTGCTTTTGTTAGTGGTAGTGCAATTGATCAAGAATACTTAAGTTTTCTACAAGAAGTGCATGATCTTCAAAAAAAAATAGATGATTATACTGTACTTTTTGGTGTTTTGGTTTCAATTTATGCTAAAATGAAGAATACAGAACAAATTATTAATTTAAATGAATTAATAAAAAAGAAAATTGAAAATTATGATAGCACAGGGATTTCTACAGATAACTCAGATAAAGAATCTGTTATGGATGTTTTTGATGAACTTATAGATGTAATAAATAAAAATATGAAATTTTATTCATATACTAAGCAAAAAATCATTATGCCAATATTCATTAATGGGGAAAATGGAAATTATGCCCATCAAAATTTGAGACCATTGTTTTTAACAGGTACTAGTCCTTTTGTAGAAAAATTAAAAACAGATTATTCAGTTGATAATTTGGATTATAATGAAAATATTATAAAAGATGTTGAAACATATAATAACATAAACGAACGAATCAATTTGTCAATAATTAATCCTTATAATGATTTGATTCATAGTATTATGCAAGGTAAAGAGAAAATTGAAAATTTGGATGAAATAAAATTTGATTCATTAGATTTAAGTAAAGTATGTGATTTAATTGCTGAAACAGAAAAAATTATAAAAGAAAATGATGAAAAAGTATCAAAAGAAGTATATAATAAAATTTTATTAATTAATAAGAAAGCATTAATCTTAAGAGATTGTTTTGTACTTGAAAGAGATTTAAGGCCAAAGCTTAATGATAAAAATGTACCTATGAAATATTTAAATGCTCTGATTGAAGACCAAATTAATTACATTGGAATAAATTTGCAAGAATTAGAAGGTGTTAATTATGCGCTTACATTGGAAATTAGACAAACATTGTTTTTGATTGATACGAAAAAAAGAGATTTTGCAAATGAGTTCATAGGAAAGTTTATAGCACTAGGTAATTATTTTAGAAACAAATTAATTAATGATACGAAATTTTGGAATTGTGTTATAAATAATATCGATAAATTCGAAAATTTGTTATGGGGAATTGAAAATCTGTCTGAAATTTTTTATAATGATAATTTATCTTGGGGAAAAAAATACGAGATTTTTGCATTAATCATTGAAAATGAAGATAAGAAGAAACTTTTCAAAAATATTGCTCCTTTTGTTTGTGAAAATGATTTAAAATCAGAACTCAGTGTGGAAAGTATATTTGCAGGAAATTATAATGAATTAGTTGAAAACAAGCAATTAAAGATAATTATTGAAGATCAAATTAGTGAACTTAAACTAAATTTACAAAAAGCTGATGTTAGTGCTGAAGATGAAACTTATTATCATTTTAAACTTAAGCAAATTTTATTTTTGATTGACACGAAATGTGCCCCCAATTTAGTAAAAAAGTTCATAGAAAATGTTAAAACTATAGATGAACGTTTTAAAAATAAATTATTTAGTAATATAGAATTTTTTGAATGTGTTATTAGTAATATTAATGAATTTGGAATTTGGGTATGGGGAATTGAAAATCACCCTAAGGTTTTTTGTAATAAAAATTTGTCTTGGAAAGCAAAATATAAGATTTTGATGGTAATTCGCAGGAATCCAGAAATTAAAGAGTCGGTGTCAGATATAAGTGATTTGAGGAAAATAGCAGAAAATGAAAATATTGATAGCGATCAGCTTGAATTAGCAGCACTTATGTACTATAGAGCTAATATTTTAAATCGTCGCAATGTAGTTAGAAGTATGGGACCATTTTTTTTAAAACCTTCAAGTGATTTGGTTAAAAAATTTGGTATGAATAATGAGGAAAAGAAAAAAATTATTGATTATGTATATAAAAATAGAAATTACTTTTTATATGGAACAGAACAATTAAATAAACGATTTGAAACATTAGAAGAAGATTGTCAGAATAAGTTGGCTATTTTTAAACCGGAGCAAAAAGAGATTATTAATTCACGACCTGAAAATGAAAGAACAAAATTCATAGAAGCTATGCAAAACCCGATTTTTAGAGAAGTTTGTATAGATGAAATTACAGCAGAAAATATTTCATGTTATTTAGATACAGATTTTGTTGAATTGGTGGAAGCTTGGTATGCTCAAATGATACTACCTTTTTTTGAAATTGATAATTTTATAAGTAAAAATGAATTGAATAATGAAAATGGACTAAATGAAAGTCAGAAAAAAATGTTTGCACGCCAGTTAATGATGGAATTTTTAAATTATATGCATTATAATATAGTAGCAATTTGTGAAGATATTGAATTAAAAAACACAAAAGAATTAATAAATCAAAGGGTAAACTTATCAAAAGTTTTGCGAGAAGGTCAAGAAGAATTAGAAAAAAAAATATTAGAAAAAGGAATAAAATTAGATAATGGTAGACTACTTTCAGGCGATGCAGTGGCTGCTGTCGGGTTTGCAATAAAAGAAGTCTTTAATAATGATATTAGACGGTATGCAGGTACAGAAGGAGATATGATTTCACAAGTATGGTGTCTATTTTATTTATCGTATAAGTTGATTATTGATAAAGCAAAGTTGACATTTAATTTTTTTAAAAATCCTGAAAAAACATTATTAAAAGAAGTAAACCGCTATGTTGATTTAAAATTATTATCATCTAGTGTGACTTGTTTATATCCAAATATAGCTGCTGAAATCTTTGTTAAATTACCTAATGATATTGCTTACGATTCATCAAGAAAATTTCTTGAAAATAGTTTCAAAGAAAATAAGGAACAATCAAATATATTTGAGGGAAAATTTAAAGAATGTCGCATTAATATAATTAAAGAAGCATTTAATGAAGGAACTAAAGATTACAATGAATTTCTTGAGTTTTTACGACAAGAAAGATTTTCTTATTCACTAATCAGGCATGTAAATTCACCTGAAAATACAAAAACAATTTATAAATTACTTAAAGCTGGTTTGAAAGATCCAAGTAAAGTTACTACAAAAGACTTGGAATATGCACGTGAATTGATTAATGATAATTTATTAAACATAAATGAGATTGTTGACTATTTCAATGCTGATGGAACAAATTTAACTGAAGTACCAAAAGATCAAGTTAGAAAATTTTTTGATTTTATAAATTGTCTACCTAATATTAAAGAAAAGTTTAATATTGAAATTACAGATATATTTAAGGTAGTAAATGCATTGTTTATAAAGATAAACGAAATAAAAAATGAACCACAATTGATAAAAAAATATACTGGTGATATTGAAGATAATAAATTGAATTTTGTATGTGATTTTATTACGAATAATATGTCAGAGTGTGTTTATAGTGTTTTTGATTACAATTCTGGAGATTTATCAATTGGGCAACATATTGATGATTTTGTCGAAATTATAAATAGTAAACCTTATATGTTATTTAGTGGTAAATTTGATGAAATGACGGGTTATGAATATAAAGTAAATGATTTTATAAATAAAGATATAATGTCCAAATTGTTTAAAATTAAATTTGAAGATTATAAAGAAATTATTAATGAAGAAAAGGGAGTGTCTGTATTAAGTGAATTTTTAAAAAGTAAAGTTTACAAAGAAGAAGAGAAAAAAGCTGATTGGTTTGAGAGTGAAGAAGGTTGTAAAGATATACAAACAGCTAGTATTGTATATGGAGTAAAGAATACTTTTGATGTTATAAGTAGAAATTATGATTTAATGCAGAATTTAACTAAAGAATGTGAAATGTCTAATACAATTAATATAGTTAAACAAATAGATTATAGAAATATGTGGTTTTTTTATATAAAACAAAATATTGAATCTCAAGCTGTTAAGAATATAGTAAAAAATTTAATTAGTATTAATGATAATAATGATAATGAAGTTAATTCTATTAAAAACAAGATATTGCGAGACATTCCTCAAGATCTCGTTAATGCATGCAAAGACGAAATTGCGATTGAAAAATCTGGAGAAGCAATTAAAGAAATGGCACAAGCAATAGTTGATAATAAAGCTAAGATAGATGCTCCTAATAAAATTTTAGCTAAAGCAATAGCTGAAGCTATAATTCAGAATCATTCTAATAAAGCGCTAGATGTTGCTCGAAGATTAGGAAGGGAAAATCCGATAGGTTTTCAACTTTTCCAAAATCACGCAATAAGTCAAGCGGAGGATCAACAACAGACAAATGAAGAAAGTGCAATGCCTATACCAGTAGTGGATGGGAGATAGAGGATTTTAAAACCTTGTGAATTTTCAATTTAAGATTAATAAATACAAAAAATCAGGCGAGAGCCTGATTTTTTTTGAAGTTATTTGCGAAGCTTTATTACAAGAAAGCGCTAAAAAATTTTGAAAAGAGATGAAAAATCTTGTAAAACTTTTTTGTGAACAAGATAAAATGTTTTTTCTTAAAATTTGAAGTGTGTAATGTTATGTTAGGATGATTTTTGGAAATAAAATAAGTAATTTTGATTTGTGTGTTTTATCGAAGATAATATAATGATTAATTCTGGAGAGTTTGACGGTATGGATAGCGGCGAGGTAAAAGAAAAAATTGCTCAAAAAATTGAAGATATGGGTATTGGCAAACGTACGGTCAATTATAAATTGCGTGATTGGATTTTTTCGCGTCAGAGATATTGGGGAGAACCTATTCCGATTATTCATTGTCCGCA
>CAMTJU010000031.1 GCA_947073045.1 uncultured Clostridia bacterium
TATTAAAGTTTTTCATGAAGCAGATTTAAAAAAGATTCTTATGTGAATTTTTTTTAAGATAAGTTCAAAATTTCTTTTTTAATATTCAATTACTGATAAAACATTTTTATAATTACTTAAGAAATTTCTGCCGCCTAAATTTTTCAATTCTATCAAAAATTCTATTCCAGCAACTTTTCCTCCCATGTCTTCTATAAGTTCGGCTAAAGTTTTGCATGTACCGCCTGTTGCTAATAAATCATCCACTATTATAACCTTTTGATTAGGTTTTATTGCATCTGCGTGAAGTTCTATAGAATTTGAACCATACTCCAAATCATAAGTTTTACTTACTTTTTTATAAGGCAATTTTCCGGGTTTTCTTGCAGGAACAAATCCTTTTTTTAATTTGTATGCGAGTGGCATACCAAAAATAAAGCCACGTGACTCAGGACATACTACCAAATCAAAATCAATATTTTGAATTTTTTCAGCCATTTTATCTATAGCCAAATTTAAATAATCGGCCGATTTTAATAGCGTAGTGATGTCGTAAAATAATATACCTTCCTTTGGGAAATTATTTACTTGCCTTATCGCATCTTTTAAATTCATAATTATTCTCCTTCATTTATTATAAAATCTTTTAGTCTTAATTGCACAGAGCAATTATTATTGAATTCATTAATTTCTATACTGTAAACAATGTCCAAATACAAATCAATGTCATTAATAAATCCATTTAAAATTTTAACCGATTCATAGTTATCATAAAAATTTGACAGTTGTTCTTTGAAATTATCTAACAATCCAAAACAAATAGATTTAATAGATTTTTGATTTTGTTTAAGTGAGAAAATAATTGTATTTTTGTTTTCGATAACATTTATTTTTTCTACACGTACATTTTTGGAAATAAAAATTGGTTCATAATTCATGTGACCAAACGGTCCCAACGCCATTAATTTTTCTACAAATTCATAATTTATTTTGTCAATACAAAGATTTGCATCAATTTTTATTTTTGCGGTAAAATCATCAATGCTAAGTTGACAGTTTTTATTTAAGCGCTGAGTTAATAAATTCAAATTTGTTTTGTCCATAGAAATTCCTGCTGCCATTGGATGTCCACCAAATTTTATAAATAAATCACTGCATTTTTGTAACTCATTAAAAATATTATAACTTTCGATTGAGCGAGCCGAGCCTTTTATAATATTATTACTGTCCGTAAAAAAGATGACAGGATGATAAAAATATTCTTTAATTCTTCCTGCAATTATCCCTGCAATACTTTCGTCAACTTCATTATTATAATAAACAATAACAGGATTTTTAACTAAATCGTAATCTTGCAATTTTAATATTGTTTCCTCACATGCTATACGTGTTAGAATTTTTCTCTGCTCATTCAGTTGGCAAATTTCAAATGCCAATTCTTCTGCCTCTTCAACGTTATCGGATAGAAAAAGTTTTGCTGCAAGTTTAGCTGATTTAAGTCTTCCGCATGCATTTATGCACGGACCGATTATAAAACCCACGTCAGTTGAATTTATTTTCTTATCGTAAATTTTATTTTGTTTGAGCAAACAAATAAGGCCAATATTTGAAATTTCGTTATTATTAATCAAATCGATACCGCATTTAGCAATAATTCTGTTTTCATCAACAAGCGGAACTATATCACACAAAGTTGCAATTGCAGCAAACGTTAATAAATCATTTAAAAATAAATAATTTGATTGCAAATAGTTTGGCGATGAATCATTTTCGCAATTTTTTTCAAGCAGTAATTTTGAAAATTTGTAAGCCATTGCAGCCGCACATAAAAATTTAAAAGGATATGGACATTCCTTTTGTTTGTTATCGATTATGGCGTCAGCATTTGGCAAAATATCAATTCCATTTTCATTGTTAGGCTCGTGGTGATCGATAATAATTATTTGCATACCAAGTTTTTTTGCATACGCAATCTCATCTATAGCAGCAATGCCGTTGTCACAAGTCAAAATTATTTTTGCACCGCTATCGTGAATTTTATTTATGGCATTGATATTTAAACCAAATCCTTCATCAGTTCGAAGTGGCAAATAAAAATCAACATTGAAACCGAGTTTAGACAAAGTTTTAAATAAAATAACGGTGCTCATTACACCGTCAACATCATAATCTCCATAAATAACAATTTTCTTTTTTGTCTTCAATGCGCATGATAAAATTTCTAAAGCTTTATCAATATCCTTCATTAAAGTTGTATCGTAGAGAAATTTAAGATTAGGGTTTAAAAATTTAATGGCAGTATTTTTTGTACGGATATTCCGATTAGCTAAGATGTTAGCAATTTGAATATCTATTTTTAAAACTTTAGACATCAATTTTAAATCTGCATCATTTTTATTCATAATCCATTGTTTCATTTTTTATTCACCTTAGATATTCTATCACATTTTTAAATACTGGGATGTAAATTAAAATTATGCTAATGCAAGCTTCAACTGCTATATATGAAAAATTGTATATAAAAGAGTATAAAATAACAGGTAAGTTTTCAGGCGCATAGGTTTTGAAAAAAACAATACCTGAAATAAATGCACATATAAATCTCAAAAATACACAAAAGATATAACCTTTCAAGAGAGAATTTTTTTGACCATTAAAAATTCCAGCAAAGCCTAAGGATGCAAAAGCCAATATGTAATCCAAAAAAAATTGAATGGGATGCAAAAATACAGGTGCAAAAATAAAATTGATTATGCCGCTTATGATGCCCGCAATAATTCCAATTTCACATCCAAACATATAACCAGGTAGTGCAATAAATAACATACTACAAAGAGTAGCTGAGCCGCCAAAAGGTAAATTAAACAATTTTATCATTGATAATAAAAATCCTAAAGCAATAGAAATTGCACTGCGAGTAATTATTTTTATTGAAATATTATTTTGCATAATGGACCTCTTTTGTAATTTATTTTTGCTTACTCATCTTGAACAAAATTGGGGATATCCTCAAAATCTATACTGCGTTTGAATTCTTTAGAATCTGCAATTCTTTCAACTGCGCTGCGATATTTTTCAAGTAATTGTGTTATGTTCCACAAATTTATCCAAATCTGATTTGTGCCATCTTTTTGCGATTCGTCAAAAATTAATTGCAATCCCAAATGCAAATGACTTTGCTCGATATTGTTCACATTTTCATTTGAACTGTAGCCTGTTCGCCCAACATAACCTATTACATCACCAGCAGTTACTTTGTTTCCTTTTTTCAAAGTTTTAACATATGGATAATTTTTGCGAAGATGCGCATAGTAATAATAACGTTTTTTATCAAAACTTCTTATTCCTATTCGCCAACCTCCATACTTATTCCAACCGAGTTCTTCGACAATTCCTGATTCAACTGCAATAACGGGAGTACCTGTTAGAGCCATTAAATCATGTCCAAGATGTTTGCGTTTGTAGCCATAAGAACGTTCTGTTCCAAAATCATCGAAATCATAATATGCATAACCTTTGGCAATCGGAGAAAAAACCTTCAATCCATAATATTCTTTCCAATCTCCAGTCTCAGTTTTAATTTTATATTGTCCGATAAATTCATTTAAAACTGCAGAATATGCCTCGAAGTAATAACTATAATATTTTTGATTGGTAAGAGTGCTAATGTTTTGACCGTCATCAATTTTTTTTATTAAGTCGTCTACATCTTTTTCTTTGTACTTTTTAAAGTCACCTCCATATTTTACAGCAAGGCATGATAAAATTTCAATCCAATTATATTTTTGTTTGGAGTTTATGTCCAAATTCAACGTTTTTTCCAATGCAGGATATGTAACATTAAAATCCACCCACTTAATATAATTTTTATCATTGTTAGAGTTAACGCTTATAAAATTATTTTTATAATGAAAAATAAATGGAATAGATAAAATCAACATTGCTAATAAAAGCAAATAGAGTTTACGTAATTTAAATGTATATATCAAAAGAAAATTCCTCCCGATGTTTTTTATATTTAAATTTATGCACAGTCAAAACTTATAATTACAATATAGAAGTACTATATAAAAATTTGTTACTTTTCTTTAGAAAAATAAAAGTAAGCATAAGCATCTCTTTGAATCCGTTTCATAAAAAACTTTGT
>CAMTJU010000032.1 GCA_947073045.1 uncultured Clostridia bacterium
GCTTGAAACTGAGCATAAGGCGCTTGAAACCGAAATCGAGAGTGTGCAAAAGGTAATTAAAACAAACGTCGAGGCAAGTTTTAAAACCTTCGGATAGCTCTTTTAGTGCGTGCCAGGCCGCTTAAACGGTTAAATGTTCCGTAAAACACTAAAATACAGGGCTTATAAAACCCTGTATAATAAATAAATTTACTCCATTGTTCATTTTAGATGCCCCATTTTTTGGGGCTTTTTATTTACATTTTTTTAAAAAAAGAAATAAAAAATTGATCTTATTTTTATATCATTTTAAATCATTATTATTATCTTTTTTTTAAAAGTCGGATATTTCTTTAGATGAAAAAGATATTTGACCAAAATCGTTCAAAATTTCTTGTAGTTTTATATTAAAAGATTATATAAGTTATTTTTATTTACACCTCGAGCTAATTACAATTTCAAAAAAAAAAATGTAATAAGAATTTGTGATAAAAAAAAATTGAATAGGTCTCATTCGAACCTGTTACCTTAATAAAAAACAAAAAAATATATGTATCTTAGATTATAAATAATATTTTGCTAATATTATGATACATATATTATTATATATATTTACACTTTTTAAAATATTATTTGTAAGAATAAATATGAAAGTTTTCTCTTATTACATGCCTTCTCAATTGTTATTACAATAATTCAAAAAGTTGGAAACCGTCAAAAAATGAAATTATTTTTTTAAGTTTATTTATTCTTTTAGATAGCTTGGATGTATTTTTTATTATTTTATGTATATTATTTTATAAAAATATTAATAGTTTATGGCTTTAATTATGATATATTTATATTTTTATATTCGTTGAATAATTTTTTTATTAATATATAAATATCTTGACTAATTCTTAATATTCACTAATAATTATATGCATATAATAATTTTAATATAACATAAATTTAGATTATTTTATTTTTATATGCAAAATACGATTTTACATAATATGAAAATATAGTAAATAATTGATGTTTATTATTAATTACAAATAAATATATATATATAATGAATTATATAATAATAATATCTAAAAATATTGATTCAAACGCATAATTAGAATGAAATAAATGATTTTTTTATTGAATTTTTTTAAAAATAAAATTATCTCAATTATAAGTGAAAGCATTGAAATCTTAAAGCAAAGTATTCAAACCTTAAAGCAAAAATATTCAATATTTTGAATGATACCAAAAAAATTCAGTATTTCTTATTACATAGCATTCAATTCTTATTACATTATCCATTGAAATTTTTGCCAAATAAAAAAAATTGAATGGTCCTTATTACAACTCGTTATTCTTATTACAAGTTAAGATTTATTTTTCAATTTTGTTAACCGATTTTTTTTTACTCACAAAAAAATTGAGATGATTCTTATTTGAAAAATTAACAAATTTACTGTTAACCTAGAATTAAATAAAAATGTTGTAAAGCGCAAAAGTTGATAAAAAACGTATTTTTTGTAATTCATGTTTATTTCAATAATTTTAGTTTTTTAATATAGTTATTTTATATATTTATATTTTATAATTAATACATATTTTTAAAAAATATTTATAATCTAAAATATTCAATTTTTTATTAAGATAATCATATATTAGATTTGATCGTTTAGCCCTCAATTTCAAATTCTTCATTTCTCTATAAAAAACTATCATAATCATTAATTAAGCATGTTTCCTAAAAATAAAGGAAACTGAAAAGTTTCAAGCAAATTAAAGCATAGAATCAAGAATGATGTAAAACTCTCAATTTACTAACTTTTTCTATGAGTATATTGAATTTTATATTATTCAATCCAAATAAAGAAAAAAAAGTTTTTATTAAATCATATTTTAAATTAATATATAACATAAAACATTTAAACAAAATTCATATATATAATTAGCTTTCATTTGAAAATCATTGCAAAAAACGTATTTTTTAAAGTAAAAATTCAAAGGAAATATCAAAATTTGCATTTATCTCTAAATTGTATGCTCAAAAATAATTTTTATCAAGTTAATATATTAATTACATTATTATAAACAATATATTATAATATTGTTGTGTTTTATAGAAAATTAATTCGCTTGTCTACCTTTGTCCCATATGATAACCGCTACACCACAAGAGATTTCAATCATTGAAAAATAAATTAAACTTTATACTAATTATTAATGAAAACTATTTCATGTTAATAGGAAAAAACTTGATTGTAAAAACTAATTCAAATTATAAAAACATATTAATTTTTTTTTTTATTAAATTAATCTGATGTTTTTCAAGCTTCATTTAATTCTTCTTCCTCTTGAGAAACATCATTTTTCTTGAAAAGAGTAATAGCAACACCAACTATTGCTGCAACAGCCACTGTACCAATTACTGCTAATAGAGGCAAAAATGGAATTTTCAACTTTGAGCTTGATTTTTCAACATTTTTTGATTCAAATTGAAGAGATTTCATGTCGAAAGTCGCAACGTTGACATTGAGAGCGTTTTGTAATTCATCAGAAAACTTGCAAGAATGAACAACAAGTTTAGGAGAATTTTTCTTTTTTCCATTGAAAGTAGTTCCGTCGATGTAATGAGCGTCTTTAGAAAGCTTTCCAGTGAATATGCAATTCTCAACTTTTGTTGGAATATCATTATTAATTCCGCGTGCGTAAAATAGAGAGCTTGTAGACTTTTCATTTACTTCGAACTCACAATCAGAAACAGAAATTGAAGATTGACTATTTAATATCTTTGAGGTAGCATCTATGAATGGATTATACAATTTCATGCCTGCGCCAATATTTGACTTAAATTTGCTCTTAATAACGATGCTCTTTTTAGCAGATAAAAAGATGGCAGAACCGCCGAAAAGATTCGTATCACCAGTGGTTGGTGCTGTTTTACTTGCTTCATTTGAAGTGAAATGGCAAGATTTGATCGTAACTATTTTATCTTCAAGACTGCAATAGGCGTAAATACCACCACCATAAGTTGCTTTACAATTTTGGAAATCTGTTGTTTCAATAGTGATTGGATAAATCATTGGCTCTTCAACATAAATATAAATGCCACCGCCTGCTTTTCCTTCTGTTTGTGCTTCACATCCATCGAACTTTGATTCTTTGACTGTCAATCCCCAGTTTTTCAAAGAGATTGCACCTCCATTAACGTTTTCAAATTTCAATCCAGTGAAAGTAGATTTTTCAATATTAAGACTTTCGGTTTCATATATCGTTTTATCATTTTCAACTTCGTTTAATATTTCACAACGTTCGTCAGGTTTACATATCGATGGACACTTTAAGCCAAAGTGTTCGCATTCTGCTGGAATAAGTATGGCATTTTCTGTCTTAATTCTTTGGCGGTTTGCATTTATAAGCGTATTTCCTTGAAAGGTCCATTGGCCGACGAGTGTTGTAAAACTGTCACTGTCAATTACATATGTTGAATCATTATTTGTAAAAACGATATCATTTGATTCGAAAATAAAATTAGAAGATGTTTTAGGAACAAAGTAAAGAAGTGAATGAGTATTATCAATTCTCTGATTAAATTTACATTTTGTAATCTTAAATGATGGTGAGTTTGCATCAGCGGTAGCTTCATAATTAGGTTCATAACGAATTGGTTGTGAAAATTCAGAGAAATTACAATTTTCTAT
>CAMTJU010000033.1 GCA_947073045.1 uncultured Clostridia bacterium
CAATTTAACAACGATCAGGATTTCAATATTGTCTTTATCAATTTCTCTCAATTTTATTTGCATTTTTAGAACGATCAAGATTTCAATATTGTCTTTATCAATTTCTCTCAATTTTATTTGCATTTTTTTAAACGATCAGGAATTCAATATTGTCTTTATCAATTTCTCTCAAAAAAATTTGATTTTTTAATTAAATGATTTTTTCTACTTAGAATTAATAAAAAATAATATATAAATAATATTTATATTAAATATTAATTATATATATATTATTATAATATTAATATAATAATTAATTATTAAAAATATGAAGATAGAAAAGATTTAAAACTAAAATAAAATTGAATCTTTATTTGAACATATCGCATTGAAAAATGAATAATAATATTTTAACAATATTTTTACTAATACCGAAAAAAAATTAGCAAAAATAAAAATAATTATATTTCATTCATTAAAGATATGCATATATTAATATTTAACATTTATATCAAACTGTCTTGCTCTCGCACCCCTTTAAAAAGTTAATTTAATTTAAAAATTACATTTTTCTTTATCAAAATCAAATATTTATAAAAATCATTTAGTAATTACTATATAAAATAATTTGCACCAATTAATATATCATTTATAGTTATGATGCCTTCTTACATCTGTCATTTGTAATTCAATATGATATTTCAAATTATTAAAAAATATAGATATTTTTAAAATTATTTTTTAATTTTATTTTTGTATATTGTCAAACTATTTACAATAATAATCCCAATCAGAAGATATTCATTAAAAAAAATTTGTTATTAAAAATTGAATTTTATCAAAACTCTCAATTTCTAAAATGTTTACGTATCTCATCAACATTTTTATTTTTATCAAATGCTTAAGATTATTTAAAAATTATTCAATATTTTAAATATTAATATCTGATAATAAGTCAATATTATATTAAAAATAGCTTTTTTTATCGAGGTGATTTTGCTGACCTACTCTTTAGTAAACGCTCTTTTTTTATTCAATTTTCTTTCAAAAATATCGGCATTTATTCAATTTTTCATTATATTTTGTATAGAAAATTTCAATCATTATCAAAAATTTTGAATATTTTTTCTCAATTTTTTGAAAATCTTATCAATTAGTATAAGGTTATATTGAGAGAAATATAAGGTTTTTAGAAGTACTCTATTATTTAAAATTTTGCTAATAACTTTTTAAATACATCGTAATTTTATTTTTTCACAAAATATTGAATATAAAATTGAAAATTGAATCATACTTCTTTTTGAATACAAAATGTTATCTTTGGTTTTCTTTGAACTCCTTACTTTTGCTTTATCCAAAGAAAGTAAAGCTATTTCTCGATCAAAAGCACCCCAAGGTCTCTTACCAAAGGAAGAACAATGTCAAAAACCAGAAGGCTTTTCAGAATTAGATCCCACTTCAGAAATTACACAACAAGAAAGTAATTCTATGGCATGTGATGCAACATTTAAAGGCTACATTTTTTTATCTGGTAATTCTCGTTTATACCTGTTTAAATGTATATTTAAAGAGATTTCAAAAACATGCATTACTTTTGCTCCAACAAGTAATATTCAATACGACGCTTATATATATGGTTGTACATTTGATAACAACAGAGATTCTTCGATAAGGTACAATGCTCCGAAAGGATTAATTCAAAAGTGTACTTTTCTATCAGTATTTCCTCTGAATCCTTTTATTATTTATGAATACAATCCAAATGGCTATACATATTCAGAAGGATTAGTCATAAAGGAAAATACATATAATTCACAATTTTTATCTGCACCTTTCTTTAAATTTACTTATTATAGCAACTCAATTGTTGAATTTACAGATAATAAATTCATTTTAAATGAATACTTTGAAGGAAAAATCTTTGATAGTGATACAAAAGCTGACAACATTCCATGGACCTTTAATTATAACTATGCAAATCAAGTAATTCCCACAGAATATATTAAATCAAGTAACGCAGACGCTCTACAAATTCAAGAGTTAACTCCTAGCAGTGGACCAAGTGGCGGTGATGGCGGTGGTGATGGAGGCGGCGATGGAGGCGGTGACGGAGGCGATGAAGAAGATGAAAAATGCCCAGATGACCCAGGCGATTATGCCAATTCCCAAATTTACACTTACACATGTGGCAACGACTTTATTGAATCTCCTGGTTTTGATGCCAAGAACACACTTTTAGCCATTTTTTACAGCACATTTACAACAATCACACCTAAAGATGTGACAGATACAGGCGAATTTATCATTAAAGTTGTAACGGGTAAAGACTTGACCGACCTTAAAGAACCAATGAAAATGATTGGTTGCAATTTCAAAGAATGCACATATCATCAAAGCCAACTTGTTTACATCGAGTCGGTAGAAACCTCCAGAAAGTTCGAGATCAAAAACTGCACTTTTAGTTATTGCCAAGGAGGTATTACAATCAAAGCAAACAAAGCTTGCTTTGAAATACAACACTGCCAAGTTAATGAACACAGTGGAGTTAACGGATTCATAAGATATGAATCATTATCAGCAACTTCATCAAACGTTCTTTTAGAAGATCCAAAAGAGTCAGAATATTTAATATTCATGGACAATTGCTCATTTAATAATGTTGGAACCAATTCAAATGGCGCTGCAATTTCAATGCTCATTACAAATGAAGAACCAGCAAAACCAATTTTAATCAGTAACTGCCAATTCAAAAATGTTCATGCTGACGCTGGTGATGAAGATCTTGAATACGGAGGTTCAATTTACTTCAAATATTCACCACAAACACTCTTAGAAGGCACAAACAATAATGAGTTTATTTTCAAAGTTGCCGATTGCTCATTTGAAGAAGGTTTAACTACTTGTTATGGTGGTGCAATTTATCTATCAGCTTCTAAAGAATTTTCTAAACCAATTGAAATCAACAACTGCAATTTTAGAGCAAACGTAGCCAATAATTCACGATATAATACTGATGATGGCTCAGGAGGCGATATTTATTATGAATACATTTCATCTGATGCTTCTACTGCAGAAGGAACGGCACTCAAGATCATTAATTGCGATTTTAAATTGAGTAGTACGCATGATGTTGGCGGTTCTCTTTACCTTGTAGTTAATGGCGCTACTTCTAAATCTATTGTAGTTACTGGTTGTAAGTTTTTTGAATGCCTTTCAGAGAAAGGAAATGGAATTGACATCGTTTCAAATCAACAAAAAGCCCTTTTCAAGTTTACTGATTGCGATTTCCAATGGAAG
>CAMTJU010000034.1 GCA_947073045.1 uncultured Clostridia bacterium
ATTATCATAACGTAAATGTTCTTCAGCATATTTACGTAATGATTCTAATTCTTGTTTTTTTCTTAATCTATATTCTCTCTGTTGTTGTCTTCTGGCTTCTTTACGTTCCTCATCAGTTATATATTTGCTTTTTCGACCGCGATTAGTCTTTTTAGGAATGGATTCTTTTGCTGTTGTTGTTTCAACAATTGATTTTAAATTATCGCTTGATTTTGATTTAGACAATTTTTTAATAATAGGTGTTGGTTTAAATTCAGTAAGATTTAGCGTATTGTTTTCACTCATTTATTAATTGATAAAAAAAATTAAATTAAAATAGTTTTAACAATATTTTTTTTAAAATATATCATCTCTTAAATCACTGTTATCAAATTCAACTTTGAATTGGTCTCTTATATGGTCTATATTATGTTGGTTTTCGCATTCTACAACGTGCGATGGATAGTATTGTGTGTCTAAATAAGTTTTCTGCTCAAATTCAATTACGAGTAGATACATTTTATTTAATGATGTTTTACTGTTTAGTTCAAATTTATTATTAAACGTAATGATTATAGAATCACCAAATAAACTATTAATTTTATTGTAATTGAGATAAATATTACTACGTTTATTAGATGCTTCTAATGTTATAAATAAAGGTTTTGAGCATACTTTATTAAATTTGTTTTTAAATGCTGCATCACCTTCGAAATAACAAACTGCTCTAATAAATTTATTATCTTTATATTTATCGTTAATGAAGTTAATAAACTTAGTTGTGGAATAGAAGTTATTAGTTTCAGTAGAGTTTTCAGCTGTCATTTATGAGACGATAAAAAAATAAAAAATTTAAAACGAGTTTAATTTAATAACTTGATAAATGTTAGTGGAATACATTTATTTAATTCGTGAAAGAGAATTTGCATACTCTAATCAGCCTGTATATAAACTAGGTCGAACAAATAAAATAGCTACTAGAATGAATTCTTATCCAAAAGATAGCGAAGTATATTTAGTTAAAGCAGTAAATGATTCAGTATATGTTGAAAAAGAATTAATTACCATATTTGAAGAAATTTATGAAAGAGCTACTACGAAAGACGGTTCAGCATTTATTGGTAATGAATACTTTGTCGGCAATGTGAATGAAATGATTTATATAATAAGAACATATATATCCAATCATTGCCCAAAGGCTCTTCAAGCCCTGGGTCATTGACCCTAAGTAATAAAAATAAAAACATGAGTAATAAACCTAAAACAAATTAACAATTAACAGCATATTTTAAGCAAAGGTGATAAACATTAACAAGTTCGTTAAACCCTTTATTATAAACTTGCTTAAAATCTATTACTATTTCGCCATTTTCATTAATTATTTTAATGGCTTCAATTTTTCTAATTGGATTAGCTTTAGATGCACAGCATTTAACATCTTCATCTAAATATATTTCAACAGATTCAACTTTGATAGCTGCTTTAATTATATTTTGCAAAGAGCTTACAGGCACAATAATATTATTTTTAAAAATTAAATTACTCAATAACGCTTTGTCTTGGTCTAATAATATTTGCGCATATGCTTCCAATATAACAGTTCTCACATCTTTATCTGTAGCCTCTAATTGTTTATCATCTAGTTCAATATCGCGAGTTATAACAATATCTTCTTTACCATCATCTCGTTTATTAATTATAATGTTGTTATTAATGTTTGATGTTGATTGTGAAGCTGCTGATGGTTCTAATGAAACGTTAGCATTAACACCTGTGTTTAAACTTCTTTTCTTGATCATAATTTGAATAAAAATAAAAAGTTTTAATAAACTATGTTCTTTTGATTAATTGTATGCGTTGGTCCATAAACAACATTGCCTTTATTTTTCTCATCAGCGAGACCTTGAATAGTTGCCAAGTCTTCAGGTTTGTTTAGAAATGGTGGTAGAATAGGTGGTGCATTAGAAGATGCATTGTTTAAATATGTTTTGCCATCAGTTAAGCTTACAGGTGGTTCGTTATAAGTTCTTGTTATGTGTTGATTTGTTGGAGGTGGTTTAATAGGGTAATGTGTCATTTGCTTCGTTGGTGGCCGATTAATGTAAGGATTGAACGTAACGGCATAAGTATTATCATTTGCAAATATACCATAATGATTATAATTAATTTGTTTTTCTGTTTTTGTGGCCTCGTTGTACATTTGACCAGTTGAACCAACAATATTACTATTAGGATTTTTGTATTTGTTCATTTATCTATAAATTAAACAAAAATAATTATATAATTTGCTTTAATAAATTTATATTTATTCTGGACTTGTTATATCGTAATTCCCGATGCGAACAAGTGGCGGCATACCGTTCGGTTGAACTAATATACTAATAGAGCCATCATACAATAAGCATAATAGAGGCGGTGTATCAACTTCATCAGCAAATGTATTTTCACCTGTTTTCTGCGACACATTGATTTCAAAGTTAATTGGACTCAAACTTGTTAAACCTTGTTGATATGTGTTATCTGTTTCAGTTGGCAAACCAATAAAGAAGCTTGATCTATCATCTGGATAATTGCCTAATGTTGCATTATATACAATTTTATTTGTTAATGATGCTACAACCTCCTTATTAAAGCCTGATTGCTCACCGTTCATATTCATAGCATTCTGGCAGTATTCTAAAAATTCTGGATACTGTTCATTTGTTCCAAATGGTCGTGCTGGTATATTTCCATATCCACCTGCGCTAATATAAAATGAATCAAACAATGGATTTTTAAACACGGTTTTATGCCTATTATGTAATGGAAACAAGCAGAATATACTATCAACAAATCTAGGTGTAATTGTACATGTTGTTTTATCGTTAATATTTTTTAATGCGTTTGTTGTAGTATAAACTGATAAGGTTTGCGTTGGAAATGTTAAAGGACTTGATGGGTTGCTGTATCGTTGAACCAATGAGCTATAAACATTATCACTAATCCCAAAACATGGTAT
>CAMTJU010000035.1 GCA_947073045.1 uncultured Clostridia bacterium
AAAGAAGAAAAAATTAAAGTAAGTGAAGAAGAAAATAAAGATCAAAAAGATAATGATGTCCAAGAAAAAACTAATGAAATTGGTGAAAATAATGGTAGTGATACTGATTCATTTGGTTTTAATTTTTTAACAGAGCTTATACATATTATACAAGAAAGCAGAAAATATCAAGATTGGCACGAAAAAAATGATGAGTGTGATTGTTTCGACGATGATGATAATCAAACAATAATTGATTTTTATGATTGGAGAGAGAGGGTTGATTTACTGAATGCTGATCTACTTTTAGATGAAATTCGTTCTAGGGCTGCTGAAAAAAAACAAATGCTAAAAACACTACAATTAAAAAGTCGGAATTAAGAAGACAAATTTTACGAGATTTTTATAAAAAGTTCATAGAAGATGAAAAAAACATTGATGATATAAATAAATTTATTACTAACTATGTAGAAAAAAATAATAAGCTTGGTTCGATGTCCGAAAACGTTAAACTATATAAACGAATTAAAAAAATGAAAGAACACGAACCAGTTTATAGACCAAAATATTTGAGGAATAAAATAGACGAATTTATAAAAATGGATTATGAAAAACAAAAAATACTGTTAGAACAAGAGTCTGAAAGTAATTGGGGAGGCAGTCGCGACAGTGTACAAAAAATCTCAGATGACAGTATTCGATGCTTAATTGCATTGGTACTTGATTTTCCTACTATGTCTGCTAAATGTTTTGCAAACTACATGAACTCTTCATTTGGACCAAACTATGAAAAAAAAATCATATTCATACAAGAACTGTTCAAAGATATTTAAAAAGTCTTGATTTTACTGTAAAAAATTGTTCATTCGCACCTCCTAATAGAAATAGTGTTGGATTAAGAATATATAGAGTTGCATGGTGCCAGTTTATAAACAATATGATTAGCAATGATAATGTGTTGATTGGCTTTATTGATGAGGCAGCGGTTACGCAACAAATCGGAAGAAAATATGGTAGAGCTTATTGTGGACTTACTCCTCTGGTTAATTGTCCACTTGATAAAATTAAAATGACAATAATTGCTTTGGTTTTGCCTGGTTTTGGTGTTCTTTATAAATTTTATAGTAAGTCTGTAAACAGTAATAACTATTCTGATTTTTTGAAAAGCGCTGTTGGTTTTATAAGAAGATATATTTGTAACAAAGATACCGAAATTATATTTTTTGAGGACAATTGTCCAATTCATTGTACTCATACAGTAGAAGAAACAATTGAAGATTTAAAAATAGCTTTAATTCCAACTGTTTCTTATAGCCCAGCACTTAATGGTGTAGCCGAAGGATATTTTGGTTTTATTAAATTTAATAATATATTAACAAAAGGAGAAACTGGTGAAGTAGAAGTTAAAAATGAAATTATGAATAATTGGGAAAATATATCAAATGAATCATTTACAGTTGAAATAACACATTCATTATATTATGAATGGAAATTAAGAATGAAACATTGTTGAAAAGGAGAACCAATTATGTCAGGACACATATCTGAAGATGATTTTAAAGTAAACTTAGATCAATTGACAAAAGTAACTATAGATAGAATAATTGAAAGAGAACCACAATATTTTAGTAACAATGACCATTAATATTATCGTTAGACAAATACGATAATTTAAATTCAATTGTATTATTGAAATGAAATTTATTAATACTAGTTTCAATAAAATTCAATAGCATTATTTCAAAATAAAATTCATTCATATTTATTTTAATAAAATTCAATGATACTATTTCAAAATAAAATTCATTTATATTTGTTTTAAAAAAAATTATCAACATCAATTTCAATAATATCCATTAGCATTATTTCAAATAAAATTCATTAATATTATTAGTTTCAGCAATATAATTACAATTTATTTTATTTTATGCCAGTGTTAATTGTAGTAAACTTAAAAATGCTGAACACCGATTAATAAAATAACATTGAAAAGTGATAAAGAAATGCTAAATTGATATGAGTAAAAACGATTAATAATGTTAATTGTATTTTATATGTCATATTATTATTTTTATTAAAATCAATTTAAAATAATTAAAAAAAAAAATTGTTTTTTGAAAGTCGTATGATACTTTTTGTAAATTTATAATAAAAATCAATTTTAAATGCAAAAAGATGTAAAAACATTGATACTACTTCTTTTACTTCAAAAATATAACAAATTCTTCCTTTTCTTCACTTTTTCAATAGGGCGATAAACTTTTTCAATGGCCTATTCAATAATTTGCTTGGCGTTCTCCATTTTTTGCTTGGCGTTTTCCATTTTTTGATTGGCGCGGCAACATTATTACATAAGCAATTAATAAATATAGTTATCTTCGAATTTTATCAATTAAGAGCTAATTATTTTAATGAATATAAAATACATGTGAGCAAAACATTATTCCTGTTTAATTTGAAATACGACCAGATAGGCATTCAAATTCTAACTGTTTTCCATTTTTTGTTTTGCGCGGCATTCAATTTAAAAAAAAAAAACAAAAAACAAAAAATGAGAGATTTC
>CAMTJU010000036.1 GCA_947073045.1 uncultured Clostridia bacterium
TGAATAAATAAGAACTGTAAAAAACCTCCTAAATTTTAGGAGGTTTTAGTCTATATTCTTTACTCGTATTTTTTCTTCAAATAATAGTTTGAGTTTATTAAAGAGTTTTTTAAAGAATTCAATACCGTAGGTGGGATTTTCGAAAAGCGCTAAATCCTTATTTGATTCCTCAAAAAATGTAAGTACACCATATTTTTTAACCAATTCACGCTTTTCTTCAAGTTTGTTCATCATATTACGATAAAATTCATTGTAAAAGTTATATCCTTCTGTGTCAATAAGAAGGTCTTTAAAGTTATATAGATGAGATTGGAAAGCGTTTAAGCTGTCTTGGTCTTTTATATATTGAAATTCCTTATTGAAACAATTATCTATAATGGTATTTTGTATTTCCAAAGTAAGTTTTAAGATTATTGATTTTAAAGCTTCTATTCTATTAGATAAGTTTTTTATTTTATTAAGTGAAGCATCATTTTCTGAACAATAATCTAAATTATTCATTGAAATAACAAGTTCTTCTTGATAATGCATAAGTAAGTCTAAATTGGATTCGATTATATTGTAAGCTTTTGCATTAGATTTTGCGATAAAAGTGTTTTTAAAAACATCATTACTATATAAAACACTATGAAATAGTGGATATGTACCAGTAAAATAAGCAAGTTGTCTTATTATTGCAGTTTCCAATGGGTAATAATCTGGACTTTCTGTTGTTAAATTCATATTATAATATCTAACATTATCTGTTTCGTTTTGATTGGCTTTGGAAGCCATATATTGAACAGCAGCTTCATTTAAGGCCATACCAGATGTTTTTCCTTGAAGATTATATAATCCTAATTTTGTAACTTTGCCACGTTTGTCTTTTACTGCTTGCAAAAAGTGAATACATTCATGAACTGCTAATGTATTTAAGTCATCGAAATCCATGTTTTCACTAAAATATATTGAATTATTTTTATAAAAATATTTTGCAACAGCCATATCATTTGGCATTTTTGCTATGTACATATTTAATCTTGATATAGAAATAAATAAATCGCTTTGATTTAAGTTATGCTCAGGGAATGTAGAGCATAATTTCTCTGCAATTTTTGATGCTATTTTATTTATTTCAAGTGTACTTAAAGGATTGATGATTTCAATTCCTTCTCTTCTTAATGTTGAATTTATGCTCATAAAAACTCCTTAAATTCTTTTGTATAATAATATTATAACGCAAATTATGGAAATATAAATATCAAGCACATAAAAATTTTATTACATTTTAGTAACAACAAATGTAATGAAAACTTAATAGGAGTAGGCTTGAAAGCAAAAATACTTAATGTTATAATTAAACTATGATATTATGAAATACTTATATGGAAAAGAAAGTGAGTAATTGATGAAAAAGTTCAAATTTAATAAACAAACAGTCAAAATACTTGGAATTGGAACTGTATTAGCTGGTGTTATGTTTATGAATTCATTTAGTTTTGCAAATACAAATGAAGAATTACAAACTTTGCACACACAAGATTTTATTGAATGGCAAAAATTAAGTGAAGAAGAAAAAGCGAATACTTTAATGCCAAAGATGTATACTACAATTGTGCAAGATAATGTTCTAGAAGAATATAGTCAAAAAGAAATAAGTTATAGAATGCAAATTCTTACTAGAAAAATTTCAGAAAAACTATATTCTGCAATGACAAAGGCAGCGACGTATAATGTTCCGTCTTATAACTTAAATAAGGATATTAAGGTACAAGTAAAACATCAAGGAATAACAAATGAATGTTGGGCTTTCTCAACAGTAACAATGTTAGAAACCAATTTAGCTTTAACTAAAAATGTTGATAAAATATTTAATGAAATTTATCAAGACTCTAAAAATAGAAAAATAGTAAAAAAAGTAAATATTAAAGATAATTCAGGCAATGATAATAAAAGAAAAAAAATACATTTTTCGACCATATTATGTTAATTTTGCAATTTATATTTAATTTGAAAATATTTTTTTTGAATTTTGACCCCAACGACCCGGACAAGGCACGCCGCGAGCGAGAAGCTGCCATGGCCGCCAGCAAAGCAGCCCAGACAGAAACCGCCGCCGAAAACCAGGCTCCGGCTGCGGTTGAATAAAATAGGGAGGTTTAATTATGGAAAGTCGCTTTTTAATTTCCAGCAATGAGCATAAACCGCTGGCTCTGGCCACGTTAACCAGTCCGCCAAAGGAAAAACCACTGCTCTTAGAAATCTACAATTATGAGCCAGGCGTAACTTCTAACGCTTTATCAATTCAGCAAAAAATCTGTTTAATTGATATCGACCATGACATCGCTATGGAAGCCGTAATCGTTAATCGTGGCGGCGACCGTCTGCTGGTACAGCCCGGCCAGCAGCTGGGGCCAGAGGCACGCAAAAACCTGCGTGTTCGTACCAGCTTTGAAAGTCTGATTTTTCCGATAACCGGCAGCTGGCAGGGACAGCATACATTTATCAGCCACGATTTGAGC